>CAKVNM010000001.1 GCA_934777505.1 uncultured Clostridia bacterium
CCCCAGCACCGCACGGGCGTGCGGTGGCGGACTAGCCCAGCGGGGCTAGTCCAGTGCTTCGCCATAAAAAAACCTTGCGTTTTTGCAAGGCTTTTTTTAATTATCTTTGTTTTTGGAATTTGCCGTCTTTTTTCTTAACAGTCAAACTTAGTTCTTGGCTTTCGCTTAGTCTTGTTGCAACTTCAAGTGCTTCTGCTTTTGTTTTGCATCTTTTGCTTGCTCTTGAACTATCGGTTTTCTTAACAATCCAATCTTTCTTTTCTTTGTCGTAAGTAACCATATATTTTTGTTTTCTAACTGCTTCTTTGGCGTCTTCTTTTGTTTCTGGTTTCATTTCTTCTTCCTTTATTTCTTCAACCTTTTCTTCTTTTTCTGGGGCAGAGTCGGTTGTTTCTTCCTTAACTTCTGCTGTTTCTTCTTTTTTCTTTGACGAACGCTTTTTTGTTTTTGTTGTTTCTTTGTTTTGTTCGCTTGTTGATTCTTCTAAGGCTGGCGATTCAACTTCTTCTTGTTTTTCTTCGCTAGCGGAAGCATTTTCTTCCTTTTGTTCGTCTTTTGGTTCTACGCTTTCTTTATTTGATTCTTTCTTAGTAATTTTGTTGCCGATTACTAATGCAACAATCACTGCTATAACAACGATTGCAAGAATCAAAAAGCACCACCAATATTGTTTTAAAAATTCCATAATTTTCTCCTTTTGCTTTTTGTTTTTTTAACACAAATATTATATACTTTTTGTGCTAAGATTTCAAGAGTTTGCCAAAAATTATTTTATTTTGTTTGCTTGATAATCTTGCGTGTTTGAGATATAATTTTGCTATGGAAAATTTTTGTTCAATATGCCCAAGACATTGCAAAGTTGATAGAAATCAAAAAACGGGATTTTGTGGGCAATCAAACACTGTAAAAATTGCAAAAGTCATGCTTCACAAGTGGGAAGAACCAGTCATTAGTGGCACAAATGGTAGCGGAGCAATATTTTTTAGTGGCTGTAACCTAAAATGCATATACTGCCAAAACTATCAAATTTCTTCGCTTGGAGCAGGCACAGAAGTAACGATTGACGAACTTGTTAACATATTCAAACAACTGGAAGAAATGGGCGCTCACAACTTAAATTTGGTAACGCCAACACATTTTACTGACCAAATCATCGAAGCACTAAACATTTATCGCCCAAAAATTCCAATCGTTTGGAATACTAGCGGTTACGAATCGGTGGAAACAATCCAAAAACTCAAAAATTATGTTGATGTTTATTTGACTGACCTAAAATATTTTAGCAAGGCACTTTCGACCGAGTATTCTAGTTGCACGGACTACTTTGATGTTGCCACCAAAGCGATTTTGGAAATGCGAAAAAATCAACCCGTTGATGTGATAGAAGATGGGCTCATGAAAGAAGGACTGATTGTTAGACATATGGTGCTTCCAACTCACATGGCGGACTCAAAAACAATTCTAAACTGGATTTTTGAAAATCTTGGACAAGAAGTCTATGTTAGCATTATGAGTCAATACACGCCTTATTACAAAGCCAAAACACATAAAAAACTAAAACGCAGACTGCGTGAAAAGGAATATGACGAAGTTTTGAAAAAGGTTGTCGAACTTGACTTTAAAAACGGCTTTGCTCAGGATTTGGAAAGTTCGTCAACGGAATTTATACCCGACTTTGATTTGAAGGAGAGTCTTTTGGATTTGAAGGACAACAAAAGTTCTTAACGCTGTAATATTAAAATAATAAGTTAAATGTCGATAAAATATTTTTTTGCAATTATATGATTTTCATTTCACGG
The DNA here is from genome assembly GCA_934777505.1 of uncultured Clostridia bacterium. Classification (GTDB taxonomy): domain Bacteria; phylum Bacillota; class Clostridia; order Christensenellales; family UBA1242; genus CAKVNM01. The sequence continues at coordinate 1,800 of CAKVNM010000001.1, forward strand.
AGCGAAAAAATGGCTAACAAGGGGCTTTGCTCCGTAGACATTTTTAAGCGAGCCCTTAAAGTGAAAGGGGTATTGGTGGGAAAACGAAAGTTTAGCCATTAGCAAGCAAGGCTTGCGTGCTGGCGTCAAGAACTTTTGTTGTCCCCCAAGTATTTTACATAATTTTCTTCCTTTTGGTTAAACTATCATTAGAAGGAGAAAAAAATTATGATTATCGCAAATGTTATCAGTTACATTCTAGTGCTTATTGGTGCATTAAACTGGGGACTTGTTGGAATTTTCAACTGGAACTTAGTTGAGGCCATTTTTGGCGGATACAATGCAGGTTCAATCGTAGTTTACATTTTGGTTCTTGTTGCTGGTTTATGGCTTGCAATCTCGCCATGGCTAACAAGACATAAATTGCTACTTTGCAAAAAACATAGCGTAGAAGAAATGTAGAAAAATGGCTCAAATGCCATTTTTTTTGAGCCATAAATCAAATTTTTTGACTAATTGCTTATGAAAAGTAGTTAAATTAATTTTTATATGATACAATATATCATATAAGGAGAATTTTTATGAAAATAGCAATTTCAGCCGAAAGTGCGATTGATATGCCAAAAGAACTACTTGAAAAATATGATATTCATGTTGTTCCATTTACAATTATTTTAGGAGAAGAGCAAAGGCTAGACGGGGACATTAAACCAGCCGAAATTTTTGAGTTTGTTGAAAAAACAAAGCAACTTCCAAAAACAAGTGCGGTCAACGAAGAACAATTTTTGGAACACTTTGGCTCGCTCTTAAAAGACTATGATGCAGTTATTCATCTTAGTATGAGCAGTGAACTATCAAGTGCTTGCTCAAACGCCAAAAAAGCAGCAGAAAAATTGGGTAATGTTAGGGTTATCGACACAAGGTCACTTTCAACTGGTATTGCCGTAATTTCTATTTTTGCTCAAAAACTTGTGGGCATGGGATTATCTCTTGACGAAGTCGTAAAAAAAGTAGAAGAAAAAGTGCCACACATCCAAATTAGTTTTGTACTCAAAAAACTCAACTATCTTTACAAGGGTGGCAGATGTTCAAGTTTGATGTATTTTGGAGCAAACTTGCTTGGCATCAAACCACAAATTATCGCAAAAGACGGCAAACTGATTTCTCATCACAAGTATCGTGGAACAATGGAAAAAGTTGTTGCAGATTATTGCCGTGACACTTTAAAAGAGTTTAACACACCAGACAAAGAAGTTGCGTTTGTGACATACACAGTTGCGTCAGACGAAATGGTGCAAAACGCTGTTGATGCTTTGAAAAATGCAGGCTTTAAAAACATTTACCTGACTCACGCAGGTGGCACAGTTAGTAGCCATTGCGGAGAGAATACTCTTGGAATTATTTACTTGAACTCTAACGATTAGTATTAAAAAAGACTCTTTTAAAAGAGTCTTTTTTTGTTCTACCAATCTTGTTTTTTTAAAGAACTATGCTTAACATCATTGTGGATTTCAAAATATTTTTCCTTGAATTTTTGTTTGTCGGTTTTGTAATCTTCAAGCATTTCTTCAAGTTCTTCGGTGGTGAAGTCGCCAAGATTTATGCCTTCGTCAAAGTATTCGCTGAGTTTTAACAAATCGTTATTGTTCATTTTTATCTCCTTTTTTCTGTGAGCAGAAGTGATATGCACCAATTCCAACCGAGATTGCAAGGTTAAAACTGTCAATCTTGCTTGATTGCTCAATTTTTACGCATTTGCATTTGCTGTAAATTTCTTTGCCTAGCCCAGTGGCTTCGTTGCCGAAAACAAGACTAAAATTTTTGGATTTATCGCAGGTGGTGTTGCTTAGAAAACTTGCACTGTCCAAACAAAAAGCAAATTTTTCGTTACTTGCAAACGCCTTTTCGTAGTCGTCAAAGGTGTGGAAGACTTCAATATTCATTCCAAAAATACTGCCCATGCTGGAACGAATAACTTTTGGATTAAAAATATCAAGGCTGGTTTTTGATTTTTCCAGTTCAAATTTGTTGGTTGTGTTTTTGCCGTTTTCAATAATTGCAAGGTTGGTTAGGTTTAGTCCAAGCATGGTTCTAATGATTGTGCCAAGGTTTCCGCTGTCTTGCGGACTAACCAAAACAATGTGATTGCCACTTGAAAGTTTGTCGTAATATTTTTCAAACACGCCAACCAAATAGCAGTTGTCTTTGCTCGACAATGCTTCCACTTGCTTGGTGGAGTGGATTACTTCTATGCTATGTTTTTCGGCATAGTCCAAAATGCTTTTAATTTCGTCACTCATAACAAGTTTTTCGTGGCAAATAAGGGCAATAATTCTTGCTTTTTTGCTCTTGATTAACTCGATTGTTGGGAATTGTCCAAAGGTGTAGGAGTAGTCAAAACTCTTGTCGTATTTTTTGTATTTCATACTTTTATTATATCACAAATTATTTTCAAGCGTTAGTGTTTGACTTATGTTTTCAATTTTCAATTAAACTAAAATTTTCGTGACTAAGTTTTGCATATTTTATGTCGCCATTCATTTTGATTTTGCCTTTGCAGATGAACTTTGCCGTTTGAGTTTCGGCACTTTCTTGCGTTCTATATGTCAGTTCGTAAAAGTTATAGCCCAAAATATTTAAAAATGGGTTAATGTAAAAAAGGTCGTTTCTAATATACACAATGCCTATCAAAACGATAATCAATATGAACACAACAAACATACTCACTTTTTCCAGTTCAAAACTGAGCGCAAATAGCACGAATAGCGAAAAGTATCCCAAAAAGTACTGCTCGGTTATGCTTGTTTTTTGCATTACTATTATACTGTTTTTTGGTGTGTTACTGTGCTTAACTGCAATGTATGCTCCGTAGCACCCAAACACGATTAGCAAAAATAACAGCACCAGCGAAAATGTGTTTAAAAAGTTAAAGTGCAGATTGCCAAAAATGATATCTATTAAAATTTTTATCGTGACCAAAAAATAAAGTGGCACAAACGCACTGATATAAAGCAAAAGTTTTTTCATGCTTATATTTTGTGCATTATGTCACTGTTTTATTATTCAATATCGTTAATTTTCTTGATTAGGTCTATCACTTCTAGCAAATCGTGTTTGATTGCAAATGCTCTTTTTTTGATTTCTTGGGTAGGGGTGGTTAGGTCGGGAACACACACTGTTCTAATGCCAGCATTAATTCCAGCAAGCGCTCCATAGTTTGAGTCTTCAAGCGCAAGTGCGTTTTTTGGATTGACTCCAAGTTTTTTGCAGTTTTCAAAGTAAATTTCTGGGTCGGGCTTTGTGTTTTTAACCATGTCGCCACCAATAATGCTGTCAAAATAGTCCATGCTCACTTTTGCATACTTGATATCAGCCAAAATTGTTTGATAAAAACTTGAAGACGCAATCCCAATTTTTATGTTGTTGTGCTTTAAGAAATCAAGAAGTTGAACAAGCCCTTTTTTGCATTCAAGTCCAAGCTTGTCCAAACAGTCATACATATAAATCCACGCCAGTTTGTTGTATTTGTCAAAGTCGAAATCGCTTCCCATAACTCCAAGAATTAGTTTCTTGCTTTCCTTTGAGCCAAGTCCCACACAATCAATCAACGATTGCCTTGGAATGTTCAAATTGTACTCTTTGCTGATATATAGAACAGAGTTTAGCCAAACTCTTTCGGTGTCAAACATTAGTCCATCCATATCAAAAATTACTGCTTCAATTTTTTCCATATTTTCTCCAATAATATTTGATTATACATGATATTATGTGCAAAAGTTAATCAATTTTTAAATTTTTTTAAAATTACTATTGACATAAGTCGAAAAATATATAATAATGTTTGTCTACATTTAAAATTTAATATAAAATTGCGAGGTTGTATGCCAAAGATTATTCAATTTGAACACATCAGCAAAGAATTCAAAATCTCGGTTAGAGAAAAAGGCATAAGGGGAGCATTAAAAAACCTGTTTGCACCAAAACATAAAATCGTGCAAGCACTAAGCGATGTCACTTTTGAAATTGAGCAGGGCGACATTGTTGGTTATATCGGCCCAAACGGCGCAGGAAAGTCCACCACAATTAAAATTATGAGTGGCATTTTGAATCCAACAAGTGGCAGTTGCCAGATTGACGGCTACACTCCTTGGAAAGACAGAAAAGCCTATGTAAAAAACATCGGCGTTGTTTTTGGTCAGCGTTCTCAACTTTGGTGGGATGTGCCTGTCATCGAAAGTTTTGAACTACTAAAAGACATCTATAAAATAGACGAACAAACATATCAGGAAAATTTGGATTTGCTCACAAAAACTTTGAACCTTAGCGAAATTTTGTCCCGTCCCCTAAGACAACTTTCACTCGGTCAAAAAATGAAGTGCGAACTGGCGGGCTCACTCTTGCACAAGCCAAAAATTTTGTTCCTTGATGAGCCAACTATTGGACTTGATGCAGTAACAAAACTTGCGGTTCGAGATTTTATTAAAGATATCAACAAAAAGTGGGGAACAACGGTTATTCTAACCACTCATGATATGAGCGATATTGACGCTTTAACCAACAAAATTATTTTGATTGGCAGAGGCAAAATTTTGTACAACGGCAGTTTTAGTGCAATCAAAGAAAAATATGGTGCAACAAAAACTATCAAAGTGCAGTTTGCAAAAGCGTACGATAGCGTGAGCCTTGACGGCTACGAAGTTGTGTCGCACGACAAAAATATTGCGGTTCTAAAAAACCTTGACGGAACAGTTTTCCATGCCAAAGATTTTATCTCGGCAATCAGCAAAGACTACGAAATCGTTGACTTTTCAATCGAGAGTTTAAGCGTTGACGAAATCTTGGCGAGCCTATACAAAGATTACAAACTATAACTTTATATTTTCAGTATTTTAAACAAAAAGGAGAAGAATATATGAAGTCATATTTTGGCGTTTTCAAAATGCAGTTCAAAGGCGAATTGCAATACAGAGCAAAAGCAATTTCGGGAATGATGACTCAGTTTTTTTGGGGATTAATGTACATATTGCTTTACTCTGCGTTCATGAAAGACGGCACCGTAAACGGCTTTACTCTTTCGCAAATGACATCTTATGTTTGGCTGGGTCAAGCATTTTTTGCATTTCGATATGTTTTCATGCTGTCTAGCGTCAGCAAGGAAGTCATAAGCGGAGATGTGTGCTACAAGTTCACCAAACCCATCGACCTTTACAACCTTTGGTTTAGTGAATATGCGGGCTACAAACTGTCGGCAACAATACTAAGATTTCCACTAATATTCATCATCGCACTATTTTTGCCTGTTGGATTTAAACTTTGCCTTCCAGTTAGCATTTGGGCGTTCTTGCTTTTTTTAGTTAGTTTGGTTATTGGATTTTTAATGACTTGTGCAATTTCAATGTTCATTGTCAACATCGTTTTCAAAACGCTTTCGCCAAAGGGAGCAGCATCAATGGTAACAACTGTATGCAGTTTGCTTGGCGGTGCAATCGTGCCACTTCCAATGCTTCCACAAGGCGTGCAGAATGTGTTGAACTACTTGCCATTTAGGTTTATTTCCGACCTTCCATTTAGAATTTACATCGGCAATATTGATATCATTCAAGGATTAATCTTCACAGGAATTTCGCTAGCGTGGTTAATCGTTCTTGTTCTTATTGGCAAATTATTCTTAAACAAATCACTCAAAAAAGTTGTTATTCAAGGGGGTTAGTATGTATTTTAAATATCTTTCAATGCACCTAAAATCGTCACTAGAATATCGACACAATTTGTTCATGGTAACGCTGTCTTCGGTGTTCATATCGGTTGGCGAAATCTTGGCGGTTTATATAATGTTTCAGCAGTTTGAAACTGTTGGCGGGTGGGGATTTTACGAGTCACTTTTGATGTTTGGCATCGTAACCACAGTGTTTGCGATTGCTGAGTGCTTTGCTCGGGGCTATGACGAATTTTCTTCGCTTATTAAAAACGGCGACTTTGACCGAATGTTAACAAGACCAGTCGGTATTCACAAACAAATTTTCTCGTCAAAGATTGAGTTTTCAAAGTTTGGCAGAATAATTTTGGGATTAATCGTTTCCATTATCGCAATTTGCCACCTAAACATTCAATGGACTTTCCTAAAAGTTTTAGTTTTTATTGCAACTTTCTTTTGCGGAACTTTTGTTATTTGGGGATTGTTCATGATTGGGGCGGGAGTAAGCGTATTCACGGTTGAAAATCTTGAATTTATCAACATTATCACAAACGGAAGCAAAGAAATTGCTTTCTATCCAATCAATATTTACTCAAAATGGTTTGCAAGAATTTTTACTTTTGTTATTCCTGTTGCGTGCTTCAATTATCTTCCAGTTTCATATCTTTTAGGAACAGGCTCAGTGCCACAAGTTCTTTGTGCACTTTCTCCTGTTCTTGGAATGTTATTTGTCGTTCCATGCTTGCTTTTTATGAACTGGGCTTTAAGAAAATATCAAAGCACGGGAACTTAAAACTGAGAATATTCTCAGTTTTTTTTATTACATTTTTCCAGTTGAGAATTAGTATCAATAACCCTAAATAAAGTAAGCAAAATATGAGTGTAATATAGTATAAATTCTAGTATTAAATTCATAAATGACATATTGTGCATATTTATTTTTCAAAACTATTTTAAAATCAATTTTGATGCTGTTTTAACTAAAAAAATAATTTCAAATTTGTGATAACTTTTTTTAATAAATGTATGTACAAACTTTTTTGCATTGTGCTATAATGTTTGAAGTAAAGGAGGAATTTTTATGAAAATTGAAAACGAAGTTACTGTTTTAAACATTAACAAAGACGAATTTATCAAAAAAATTTTGTTGGCTGGCGGAAAAGAAGTATCCCCAGAACTCAAACAAATCAGGTGCGTTTATGACTTTAATCCGGTTAACGAACACAAATGGATTAGGTTAAGAACAAACGGCAAAAAATCCACTTTAACAATCAAAGAAACAAACGGTAGTAGCAAAATGGGCGCAAGGGAATTGGAAATCGAAGTTTCTAATTTTGAAGAAACAAACAGAATTTTAAACGAACTTGGCTATCACTATCGCAACAGACAAGAAAATTATAGACATATTTTTATGCTTGACGGAGCAGAAATTTCTATCGACACTTGGCCAAAGATTGAGCCTTATGCAGAAATCGAAGCCGACACAAAACAAGATATTGAAAATGTTTTGAAAAAACTCAATATAAAGCCTGAGCAAATCACAGAACTTGATGTTTGCTCAATCTACTCAAAAATTTATAACATAGACTTGCTAGCCATCAAAGAATTAACATTTTAGGAGTTACTATGAAAATTTGTTGGAATATTACAAACAGATGTAATCTTGATTGTAAACATTGTTTTAGGGACAAAGTTAGGCAAGAAATTTCGCTAGAAGATAACTTGCTAATTTTGCATAAAATAGCGGGTTTTGTTGACGAAATCAGTTTTTCAGGCGGAGAAGTGTTTTTATATAAAGATTTTGTTGAACTTTTAAAGGAAGCCAAAAAACTAGGTAAAAAATGTTCGCTAACAACCAATGCTTTGCTTTTAAATCAGGACTTGATTAGGGAAGTTATGAAGTACCTAGACAGAATAACTTTCTCGCTTGACTATGCCTGCGATTTGGACAATATGAATTGGGGTAGAGGCACTGGCTATATCAATCATTTAAGAGAAGTTGTAAGAACAATAAAATCTATTGATTATAATTTTCCAATAAAACTCAATACAGTTGTAACTAGCAAAAACAAAGATGATTTAAAACAAATTCAAGACTTTGCTATTTCGTGCGGTATTCAAACTTGGCAGGTTATGAGATACTGCCCATATAGGCAAGATGACTCCCACATGGTTGATGAACTTGAAATATCAAATGCAGAATTTGAAATGATTAGAGCGAACTTAAAAAGTAGTGACAAACTTAATGTGGTTGTAAAAGATATTATCGAAATCGAAAACCAGTTTGTTATTGCTCCAAACGGAGATTTAGTTATAGGACAAAATAACAAAGATGAAGTTATTTTAACCAAACTGCAAAATCAAGATATTGATGTCATAAAAGATGAAATTTTAGAAACAAACAACGAAGATAATTTGAACATCAACTTGAATCTTTATAAAGCATTCTTTTATGTTGCCAAAACTGGTAGTATCAATTCTGCTGCCAACAAAATGCTCATTTCTCAACCTGCAATCAGCAAAGCAATCAAAAAAATTGAAAGTGAACTTAATGTTAAATTGTTTGATAGAACTAACAACGGAATGGTTTTAACCAATCAAGGACAAAACCTGTTTGCTCGTGTTGAGATGGCATATAACGAAATTGTAACGGCAGAAAGAAGCATTCGAGATGGTCAATCTTTTGCAAGGGGTTTTCTTAGAATCGGTGCTCCTTCACACATTGCATCTTTTTTGGTGTTCGACAAAGTCAAAGATTTTAAACGGAAGTATCCAAATATTAGAATTTCAATCATGAGTCGACCAACAAAAGATTTGCTTGAAATGCTTAATAAGCACGAAATTGATTTTATTATCGACTCCGTTCCAGTTAATTTTGATGACAAAAATATAACGATAAAGAAAATCACAACAGTTGAACATTGCTTTGTGGTTAGTGAAAAATTAAAAGATGAGTATGTTAATATTAGGAATATTAAAAGTTTGCAAAATGCACCTTTAATTTTGCCTGTTGGATATAGTACTCACAGAAAGAAATTGAATGCGATTTTTGAGCATAACAACATGATTCCGCAAAATGTTTTGTCACTAGAAACCAGCGAAATGATAGTGGACGCCGTTATGCAATGCTTGGGAGTTGGTTATATTTTGCATGATTTTGTAAAAGAATATCTTGACGCTAACAAATTTTTTGAATTGCAACTTAATGAGGACCTTCCAAAGATAGATATTTGCTTGCTATATTTCGACAAATATCTTTCAAATATTCCAAAATATTTCATAGAAAATTACATATTGAATAATTAAAGTTAATAACCCTATAACCACTCGTTATAGGGTTAACTTTTTGTTATATCATTTATGAAATATTGATAATTGTAATTTGTTAATATAATCATTATAATCTCCAAAAAAGGAGGTTTTTTTATGGTTAAAAGAATGTTAAAAGTGTGCGCTGTTTTTTGCTTAACAGTTTTAAGCGCACTATGCTTCGTTGGTTGTGGCAACGATGATAATAACAATCCCCAGTCGCCAGAAACACCAGTCGTAGAAAATTCTTTTATTTATGAAAAGAATGGCAACGACTATTTCATTACGGGTGGAGCGGTGCAAAGTGGCGAAATTGTGTTCCCAACCGAACTAGATGGTCACACAATTAGTGGAATTTCTAATAACGCATTTTTGGGTAACAGATTGATTGTTTCCGTAACAATCCCAAGCACCTATAATCTTATTGGGGAAAACGCTTTTAAAAATTGTGAAAACTTAAAAAATGTTAATTTGCCACTTGATTTGGTTAATGTTCAAAAGAATGCTTTTGCAAACTGTACTTTAACAAAAGTTAAGGTTGGAAAATTGTGCTCTCTTGGCAATATTCAAGAGTCAGGAATATTAAAAAACACAAAAGAAGTTGAAGTGCTTGGTGGTGTTGAGTCAATCAAAGACGAATGTTTTGCAAACTGCACAAACATCACTAAAATATCACTTCCAAATTCTGTAACAAGTATTGGTTCAAAAGCATTTTTCAAATGCACATCTTTGCAAAATATCAACATTCCAAACACAATCAAAGTTTTTAAAGAGTCAGTTTTAAACGGCTGTTTAAATCTCGTTAATTTTAACTTTGAAGGAGAAGTTGACAGCTTTGAAAAAGATGCTTTTAATTGCAGTGCAATAAAAACAATTACACTTAGTGAAAACTGCAAAACTATTCCACAATCCGCTTTTGAAAATTGCTTTAACTTGGAAAGCGTAACAATCAAGAGTGATGAAATTGCTGTTAGCGAAAACTCTTTTTATGGCTGCACAAAACTTGCTTTGATTGATACATCAAAAATCACTGCCTATGGCGAATATGCTTTTTACAACTGCAATTCGCTAAAAATTTTGACAATGAATAATAGTGTTGAGCAAGTTCCAAGTTATGTATTCAACAAGTGTACAAGTTTAAACAGTGTTACTTTGTCAACTAACCTAAAAACAATTTCAAATTTTGCATTTGCCGAAGCAAAATCACTGCAAAGTATTGCTTTGTTAGACAAGGTTCAACTAATTAATGTTTATGCTTTTGCAAATTGTTCAAATTTAAAAACTATTCAAATCCAAAGCAAGGAATGTAATTATATTGCAAGTTGTTTTGATAACTGCAATAATTTGCAAAAAGTTGTTATTAGTTCTACTCAGCAAGAATTTTTGGATAATAACAACAAAGACAATGCTTTGTACTCTCTTGATGATGTTTGTGAAATTTTTAACTATATAGATTCCACTTCAATTCAGTTTAGCGATTCAGTAGAGTTGACTGAACTAAGTGATGACAACTTTTTGTATAGAGAAGTTAATGGCTCTCTAAAACTTATTAAGCCACTTGAACAAAAAACTTCTTACACAATTCCAAACAATTACTTAGGCAAAAATATCGTATCAATCGCAAATTATGCGTTTGCAGATAATTCTAATTTGGAAAATGTCAATTTTGGCGAAAATATCACCGAAATTGGAGATTACGCCTTCTTTAACTGTAAAAAACTTAGCAAATTTGTTGCTCCAAAAAATTTGAGTGTAATCAAAAGCAGAGTGTTTACAAATTGCGAACAGTTAACACAAGTCACTTTAAACGACAATTTAACCGAAATAGGAAAGTATTGTTTCTATCAATGCGTTTCTTTAAAAAACATTGTAATCCCAACTTGGACCAGTACTATCGGTGAAGGTGCTTTTAAGTACTGCTCAAATCTTGAAAGTGTAGATATTCAAAGTGACATTGAAGCTATTGAACCTTCTACCTTTGCAAATTGTGCAAAACTTGGAACAATCACTATTCCTGAAAGTGTTACGCTAATTGAATCTTATGCATTTTCATATTGCACATCATTGAAAAATATAACGCTTCCAGGCAGTTTGGAAGAACTTGGTTATTATGTTTTTGAAGGTTGTAGTGGTCTTGAAAATGTTTACATTGGAAGTCAGTTGGAATATCTTGGCGAAACTTGTTTTAAAGGTTGTAATGGCATTAAAAAAATTTATATAGATGCAACACGAGAAGATTTTTGTTACAACTGCCTTTATGGAGTGTCAAGCAATCCTGTAAAAGATAACGATGCTTACTTGTTAAAGATTTTTAGCATTGATTCTATTGATAAATTGGAATTTAAAAAGGAGGTGTAAAAAATATAAGCAAAAATTTGTAATATCTAAAAAGGAGGTAGAAATGGATATTAAAAAAAGAAAATTATTAATCTTTTGTTTGCCAGTGCTAATTTTGATGATTTTTTCTAGTTGTTTGATTGGTCTTGGTGTCAACAAAAGAGAAGTATTGGCTGACGGTGACGGAAAGTATACAATTTCAGCAACTTGTACTTATCAAACCCCAGACAATAAAAATTATCTTTCCAAACACGCAGAAAAATGGAACAAAATGTCCTTTAATTCAAGCACATTTGGGAAATTAGAAATTGGTGGAGTTAATCCCGAATCTAATTACGATAATATCTTGGCATATTCTTTAAAAGGGGATTCGCCAGTTTCTCTAACTTATACTGCTTTGTTTGGCAATAATTCCATAAATGGAACAAGTTGGAACATAAGCAAAGATTCTGCAACAAAAGTTAATGGTATCTCACTTAAAAAAGCGAGCGTTTGCAAAGGATTGTTTGTTTTGGAAAAGAAACAAGTTGGAGAATCCAACTATACTGTAACCAAAACTCTCAACAATATTTTTAAAAACAAACTTGCAGTTAATATTGACTCGCTTAGCGGTGACGAAATCAACACTGGTTGCTATTATAGAGTAACTGTGGCTTACGAAATATATAGAAATTATCAAGTAGAAAAAAGATTCTTGTGGTGGAAGTGGACAGAAACCAAAACAGAATATAAAAACTGCTTGGAAAGTTATAATTTCTTTGTTGGCAGAAATTCTTGTAAAATTCAATTCGTGGATTTAGCCGAAAAAGACTATTCTGGCTATGGCGACAATGACCAGCAGAATATCATTAAAAACGGCGACACCTTAATCAATGATTCTGTTACCGTTAAAGGCTTTAAGGTTAACTATCTTGGAAACAAGAGTTACAATGTAACTTATTCAAGAAACAACAAGTATGTAGGAGAAGTAAGAGACGGTCAAGAACTCAAAGAAAACGGCAAGTATGTTATGACTGTTAAAAGTTTGTTTGGAAAAGAAATTTCCACTGTAATTTATGTTTTCAATGGTGGAATGGACAAAGGATATGCTTCATATTTTGGTGACAGTCTTTTAAAAGGTAAACAACTTGCTGATTTAACACAAAAGTTAGAAACATATCAAGTTGGAGTAGTTTTAAAACTCAAAGCAACACTTGGTAATATTCCAGCATTAAGGGGCGAAATTGTTAACAATTCCACAAAAGCAGTAATTGCGGTTAATCCTTCTATTGACGAACAAACATTTGCATTGAATACCGCTGGTGTTTACTCTGTAAGGCTTGTAAATGGCGATACAAATCTGCCGGGCACATACTTTACTTATAACTTTGCTTTTATTGTGAGCGAAAAATCAGCAAAGCCAAGTATTAATATTAGCAATATTTTAACTAGTGCGTCTGTAAGAGATTATGCTTCAAAATTTATTGAAGTAAAATATCAAATGGATAGTGGAAAAATTGCACATATTTGCTTTAATAAAGATGACTACGCCACTGCTTATCAATTTGCCTTTGCCGTAGAGAAAAAGTATATAACAAAACTTGACGATGCTTATCTTTATAACGGCAAAACTTACACAAACACTTTGGAGTTGGTAGAAGATATGAACGATAATATCGACAAAAAGATATCTTACAACTTCTTTACAAACATAAACAAAAATATCTTTATTGACACAAGCGATTTGAGCGCTTACATCAATATTGAAGACTTAAACTACGACAAAGATGTTTACCTAACCACAGCAGTTGAACAGGGAAGAATGTCTTTAAGACAAAATATCTTGGACTCAAATTTTAGATTTGTTCAAGCAGGTACTTACGAAAGTGACACAATAACAGCAAAAAATCTTTCAAACAACAAAGTAACAAAACTTGAATACAATACAAAACTTGGTTCAATGTTAAAAGAGTCTGGCGAATATTTGATTACCGAAACAAATCAAAACAACGAGAGTATTCAGTACAAAATTATCTATTGCAAAACTTACACCGCTTCTATAACGCTTGATGTTGACGGTAACGAAGTTGTGCTTTCAAATAACAACTATCAAATTGTTAATGGCACTAGCGTAACAATCAAATCTATTGTTAATCAACTAGATGCTGACGGAATTGTTGTAGTAGCAAATCTTACTACTAACAAAGTTGTTATGCTCGACAACGAAGACGCCAAAGATGTAAAACTTGAAAATGACAACTATTTGTTAACATTTATGGACAGAACAGGAAATACTTACAATGTTGTTATCAACTGCAACAGCCAAAAAATCACATCACTTAGTCAAGCCGTAGAAATGATTAAAAACGAAAATCAGGAACTATATAAGTATGTTATTAAACAAAAAGTTTCCAGCTTAACAAATACTTATGAGTTGGCAAATTAGGAGGTAAATATGGAAAAAATTAAAAAAATATTTAATCCTATTATTCTGTTTGCTCTTTTAATCGTTATGACATTTAACACTATGTCAATTAGAGTTGTTATTGCAAGTGAAACAAGTTCTAACACAACTCAAACGGTTACAAATGAACAACCAGAAACCAAATTTAAAGTCAAAAACTTTGATAGTACTATCGCAGATGAGTACGACAAGCACACCGAGATTAAAGAAAGTGTTGAGAGTAGTTTGTCGTCTTATGAAGAAACTCTTAATGTTCAAACAGACACAGAAGACGAATTGACCGAAGAAGATATCATCAACTATGCGATAACACAAATGGTATATGAAGATATTGCATATTCACTTGCAGACCAAGGTTTTGAAATTTTTGAATCCACTGCATTAGATTTAGAAAATAATATGCAGTATTTTGGATTAACATATACAGAAAATGTTGTTGTTCAAGATAATTATATCATGGCTGGATTTGTTAGAATTGTAAGTGACGATTCTGTTGTAGATACAAATCTAAATCTTGTTACAATTAATAATGGAGAGGCTGATGGTTGCAGATATCTTATCACAGACTTCGATATTGCAAAAGAAAATAGTCACTTTGTGTATTGTAACAAATATGTAAAGTACACTTGGATTAATGATAGAACGGTAAAGTATACTATTGTAGATAACGATTCAAATAACTATGATTTGACTCTTGGAAAACTATTTTCTTATGACAATGTGGAATATATCTATGAAAATGATTTCACATATACTTCACAAGAAGTTGTGTCTATGTTTAACAATATCGACTTTGACTTGCTTCAAGAAACCATTGATAAAATCAATGAAGAACAAAAGGCAAATGGCTATTATGTTCAAGAAGTAACCATAACATATATTGATTTGGATTTGCTAAATGAATGGGAGAGAAGTCAAGACAAAACAACCTTCTTTGGCTACGACTTGGAACAACTAAACGCAACTTTTGGTGCTAACACCACATTGCAATTTGATGCAGACGGCGGAGTAAAACAAGGCGAGTTTATAGAAACAACAAATTGGCTTAAAGTTGGCTTAATGTTCTTGGGCGGTTGTGCGGCAATGCTTATTGGTGCAGCACTTGCTCCATTAACAGGTGGTTGCTCATTCGGTGCATCACTTCTTTGTATCATGAAGATGACTGCTGTTGCAGTTGTAACTGACTTGCTAACAAAAACACTTATTTCAACAATTTCAGGAGTAATTTCTGGAAAAGGCTTCTTTGAATCACTTTCAGGAGCATTAAAATCAACATTTACTATTGAAAATATTGCTCAAACATTTATGACATCTGCCATTATGAGCGCTGTAATGGTCGGTAGTGGACTTGTAAAAGCCTGCTTTACTGCTGACACACCAGTATTAACAGAAAGTGGCTACAAAGCAATTAACGACATCAAGATTGGCGATAAAGTTTTGAGTTATAGCGAACTTACTGGAATGATTGTGGCAAAAGAAGTAACAGATGTGCTTCATAACACATCAAATGATATTTGTCATATTGCACTTTCTAGTGGCGACACAATCACTTCAACTGCTTTGCATCCATGGTATGTTCAAGGCAAAGGCTGGGTTCCTGCGTATGCTCTTTGTGAAACAGATAATTTATTGACAAATTCTGGTGAATCTGTTAAAATCTTAGGTGTTCATAGAGAAAAACTAGATGAACCTATTGATGTTTATAACATTACAGTTGGTGAAGAAGATACAGACGAATATCACAACTACTTTGTAGGTGGAGACGAAATCTTAGTTCACAATGACTGCAGTAAACCTATTGAAGATCATCATTTTTTGACCAATAAAAATAAGAAATGGACTCCAGAATTTAAAAAAATTACTGACAAATATGGTCTAGATTTAAACAAGGATTGGAATATTAAACCAATGCAACATCATGGTAGGCATGCGACTGAATATCATCAATATATGCTAAGACAATTAAAGACCATTGATAGGGTTGCTGATGGAAACCAAAAAGTATTTTTGGATTTATTTGAGAAAGTAAAAGATGTGATTAAAAGTAATCCAGATGCACTGTATAAAAAATTTTGGAAAATGGGAGGTATGTTGCCATAATGTATTATGAGATTAAAAGCATAACAAATTGTGCAAGGAAATATGCGAATTTTTTAAACGATTATGAGCCTTATCAAGAGATTAGAGATTTTGGTCGAATAGGTCAAGAATTTAAAGGTTTTTCTAATACTCCAATTATTTTTGAGAGGGATAAAAGATATAAAAATAATGAGCCTATTTCTGATTTTCTATTAAATGATTGGGCTGAAATTATTGTTTCAGAAAGAATTTATAAGATGTTAAAAGAAAAATATTCAAGTGAAATAGATTTTTATGAATGCTTTGCAAATGATGAAGGGATTTTAAAACCATATTATATTCTAAGAAGAAAGGAACAGTTGGATGTTTTAGATAAAACTTTTTATAATGCAATAGATCCAATTTTGGGTGTAATGAGAAATATTTTAGTGGATAACATTCCTGATAAGTATAATTATTTTGATGTTAAGTATGGTGCAACTAATGTTATATCTAAAAAGTTATATGATGACCTACAAGCATTATCTCCAACTAACTTTGAAGTAACTCCAATTGCAACAACTAGTGAAGAGTTAAAAGCAAGAGAAAAAAACCTAGCAAAAAAAAACGATAAGTTAGATTCCGATGAATTTATTAATTAGAGTAAAAAATGATTGAAATCAAAAATTTAACAAAAATTTATAAATCACAGAGTAAAGAAGATGTTATTGCTGTCAATAACATCTCTTTATCGTTTTTAGAGCATGGTTTAGTCATCATCAACGGAGAAAGCGGATGTGGAAAGACCACATTGCTTAATATTCTGGGTGGTCTTGATAAAAAAACATCTGGCGAATATATTATCAACCAAAAGCGAGTTGAAGATTTTAGGTCGTTAGACGATTTTAGGAATCAAGTTGTAGGAATAGTTTTTCAAGATTATAACTTGATTGAGAATTTGAATGTTTTTGATAACATTAATCTTGCTCTTTCGCTTCAAGACAAAAGCAATAACAAACAGTTGGTGCTTGATGTTTTGCAAAGAGTTGGTTTAAAAGGCTTTGAAAACAGAAAAATCAATGAACTTTCTGGCGGTCAAAAACAGCGTGTTGCTATCGCAAGAGCGCTTGTAAAAAACAGTCAAATTATTCTTGCAGACGAGCCAACTGGCAACTTGGACAGCGAAACAAGCAAGGAAATTTTTAAATTATTAAAAGAAATTTCAAATAGCAAACTTGTTATTGTTGTGTCGCACGACAGAAAACTATCAAAACAGTTTGCAGACAGGTTGATAGAGTTAAAAGACGGCAAAATTGTTAGTGATACGCAAAAGAAATTGGTTGAAAACACACAAGACACAACTGTGTCAAACGAAACTTCAAAACCGTTGAAATTCAAATATATTGCAAGTTTAACAATGCATAACATTTTTAGTCACAAGTTTAAAACTATTATTGCAATAATTCTGCTTTCTTTAACAGCATTAACGCTTTGTGTAGGCAGTTCACTTTTGTTCTTTGACGCTCAAAAGGCGGTTGCTCATTCGTTAGATAATAGCAATGTGTATTTGGCACAAAGTATTTATACAACCAGTGAAGAATTTAATCCAATGGTATTTGATACTTATGCGGACTTGAACATGGCTGTATATTCCAATGTTTTAAGCAACCAAAATTATATAAAAGGCTACAACATAACGCTAGAACTTAATAACTCAAAGTACTTTGAAGATTGTTTCTATTTGATTAACTCTAAACAAGATTTGATTAACTTAGGCTACGAATTTTACGGCGGAGAAGAAATCACAAATAATGGAGTTTATTTAACAGATTATGTTGTTGATTATTTGCTAGCAAATGACTATATTCTTAGCGAAACAGTGGCTTTGAATGATTATCAAGACATGATTGGAAAATATATTCAAAGTTATAACGAGTTTGGAAATAGTTATGAAAACAAGTATAAAATAGACGGAATTATCAAAACGGACTACAAAGAATATTACACCGAAGACTTTGAAATAAAAAAAGATGTTCAAAATAATTTTGCTAATTTTGACTCATTTGAACAGTTTGTTTGTCAACAGAAAAATGTATACTATCTTCCAATTTATTTCAACAATGAATACTTGAAGAATAATTACAAAGAAGTATACACTTTGGATTTGCAATCTAACTCGAAAAAATCGTTAAATATCAAGACAACAAAAGATAATTCTTTTCAAAACTTGATTATTTCCACGGCTTCGTATAACTACGATACAGTATTTAATGGCGAAGTTGTTTCTGCTTCTTCTATCGCCCTTGGCGAAAATGAAGTGCTTGTTAACCTAAAACTTTACAATCAGTTGTTTGGTAACAAAATCAAGTTTTTGCAGTTACTTCAACATATCTCTAATCAAGACGGGACAAGAATTTGCGATTATAATTTTTTACATTTAAACGAAACTATATCAGTAACATTCAATCAAACAACGCTTAACCAGTCATTACTCAATCTTGCAAACAAAAAGATTGTTGGTGTTGTTATAAAAGATTATTCGTCACAGGCGACAGACGGGTTTGAAATTTATACCAAAGAAAGTGATATTCAAAACAATTATATTTTAAATTATTGCAATAACTTGGCAAAGGTGCAGGTAGGGCAAAACAAAATTTCACAAATTTATTCGCTACGAAATGATTACAATATTGGCGTATTTAGTGTGGTTGCAAAAGATGTCTATTCGTTAGAGCAATCGGCAAAAATAATCAGTTTTATATTTTTGTCTATTAGCATTGTTCTAAGTTTAATTTCGGTTTTTGTGGCAATCAATGTTGTTACTTTAAGTATCAATGAACGCAAAAAAGAGATTGGAATTTTAAGGGCTATTGGAACAAAAAGTAAAGATGTTGAAAAAATATTTTTGCTCGAAAACACATTTGTTGGATTTGTATCATTTTTGGTTTCGCAGGTGCTTACTAGCATAGCAATTTTGCTAATGAACACTATCTTTTCACAAAATTCAGTTATTGGGACAAAATATCTGTTCTACGACTTGAAAATCGTTTTAATATCTCTTGTTGTAACATTTATACTTTGCGTTATTGGCTGTATACTCCCAATAAAGCGACTTAACAAACTTAATCCTATTGATTGTATTAGGAGTATTTAGTTTTAACACATAACTAACAAATTCTTTAATTTTAATCGCATCAGTTAATGGTGCGATTTTTTTGCATTAATTTTTAATAAAAAGTTCTTATATTTAACAAAAAATAGGCATTTAATTGCCTATCAAAAGTTAAATAATTTGTGGTTTTAAAACCATTATTCCATACTGCAATATTAACAAAATTGCTTAACTAAAAATTATGCTTAGATATTGTAAAATATTTTAAGGTGTGATATAATTCTCATAACAAATTGGGCTAATATGAGTAAAAGGAATATAAGAAGATTTATTTTACAAACTTAACTTGATAACAATAGTTATGACTGGATATATAGGAAAGTTGACTTGAAACAAAAGATTCTGTTTATCTTGAACAGCCGAGTGGGCAGAAGAATTTTTTGATTTATACAACCACCCAACGGTAACTGCCGAAGATATTGCTAACAAAAACTACAACGAAGTCGATTATCTACCAACAATCAACGAAAAATTTGCTTGTGTTGCTTCGCTTTTGAGTGCAACAGAAGACCAAGTTGGCGAGTGTAGAAAGTTTATTCGTCAGTATTGCGACCCAGAATATTTGTCTGTTTACGATATTTACTGGGCAGGAAATGACGACAGAAGATTAAAAAAATTAGCGAAATAAGAATAAACAACATTAAAAGAAGAAGGTCTTGAATTATGATTAAAGAATTAATTGATTTGCAAAGAAATTCAAAAGCAACTTGTGCGATTATCAAAACAGACGAGTATAATACTTTGTCGCCTGTTGTGTCCATGAAAGCGAGTGTTAGCGATAAATTTTTGCTTGCTGAAAACAGACCACCTTTTGCCGACAAGATAGACGAAAAAAGTGCAAAAAGCGAAATTTGCTACTTTGTTGTAACCGAACTCGATAGCGTTCCAATGGATATGCAAAACAGATTTGTTGGACTTGTTAAGGACAGGCAAATCAACGACTACACGCTTCCAAACAACTGTGTAATCGTATTTACAGTAAAAGATAAATCGGCTATAAAAAATGTATCGCCAGAGTTATATCATTTTGCAGTAGTTGCGTTTTAAAGAGAGAGTTAAAACCACTAATAAAAGATAGTGATTTGGAAGTTGGTTGCTTTGATACAAGGTTTTATGGCTTTAAAAAAATCAAAAGCAAGAAAGATATAGACAACTTTGAGATTATTGGTCGTGGCGGAACAGACTTTGATAACACGATTGTACATTTTTCAAAAGATTTATCGGTTAACAAAATTGTATTTACAGACGGATATTGCGATATGTCCCGCACTGATAGGTACTTATCAAATGTAATTTGGATTGTTTACGATAATCCCGAGTTTGTTTCAACTTGCGGAAAGGTTATTCACTTGTCAAGAGAAGAATATCAAAGACTTTCGTCAACAATCAAGCAAGACGAACTAACAATGTAATAAAAAAGACCCCTTTTACAGCGGTCTTTTTTTATTTGTTAAATTGGTGCAGAAGATGGGATTCACTCCGTGCGAAGACGGGAATAACAATATTTTGTAAGTTTAATTTTGTAGTTTGTTAGATTAGCGAAGTGGTGCAATTTTGCATTGCTATAACTAAATTAGTATCTAACTAGCGAGTTAAGTTTTAACTATCAATAGCAAAGCGTCACTTCGCACTATCATGCCGGCGCTAAAAAACAATATAACATATTGTTTTTCTTAACGCTTAGTTCAAATCCCAATGAGTGCCATATAAAGCGATAAGCAAAAGTGAGATAACTCAGTATATAGTTTTTTATTGGTGCAGAAGATGGGATTTGAACCCACAATGATTGCTCACAAGTACCTGAAACTTGCGTGTCTGCCAATTCCACCACTTCTGCATAAAATAATTTTAACTCAAAATCTAAATTATGTAAATTGTTTTTAATGTGTAACAATTTTTGATATAATTTATTTATGACAAAAAAATTGATGCCACCAGAAAAATTTTTGCAAAGTTTTCAACAAGATTTTGGAAACGATTTTTTGCGTGAGTATCTTTCAAAATTTGACGATTCTGGCGAAAGGGGACTAAGGGTTAACACGCTCAAAATTAGCCTAAATGAGTTTGAAAAAATTAGCAATCTTCCGCTAGAAAAAATTGAGTTTTTTGACGGTGCTTACTATCTCAACACTTCAAACAAACTTGGCAACTCAGTGCTTCATCAAGCGGGTGCATTCTATCTTCAAGAGCCGTCAAGCATGATTCCAGTTGCAAGCGTTCAAGACTTGGATTTTCAAAACAAAACCATTCTTGATTTGTGTGCTAGCCCCGGTGGGAAGTCCACTCAAATTGCTTGCCTAATGCACGGCACGGGACTACTTGTTAGCAACGAAATCGACTCCAAACGAGCCGAAACCTTGTTTTCAAATATTGAAAGATTGGGCATCACTAACGCTGTTATTTTAAACGAAACTCCGCAAAATTTGAGCAAAAATTTGTCAAACAAGTTTGATATGATTTTTGTTGACGCTCCATGCTCGGGCGAAGGAATGTTTAGGAAAGACGAAACCGCCATTTTGGAATGGAACGAAAATTTGAAGTTCTACAATCACGATAGGCAACTGGAAATCCTGCTTGAAGCCAACAAAATGCTAAAACAAAACGGCATTTTGGTGTACTCAACTTGCACTTTTAATACTCTCGAAAACGAAACCACAGTGCATGAGTTTTCCACTGGCTTTGGCTATGAAATTTTGAATGTTAACACAAAAATCAAACCATTTACTAATGCGGGGCTACTGCTTTTTGACAATATTGACCTAACGAAGACTAGGCACTTTTTTCCGTTTTCGTCCCGTGGGGAAGGACAGTATGTTGCGGTGTTAAAAAAGGTTAGTCCAAACGAAAATACGAGCAAAATTCAAAAAAAACCACAAAGTTTTAGCGTTATATCTGCCTTAACTGCGGAATACAAGATTCTTAGCGAATTTGTAAGCAAAACTTTGCAAAATTTCGACTTATCAAATTTTAATATCGTCAAAATTGGGCAAAAATATTTTTTAGTGAACAAAAATGTTGAAGCCAGCTGTTTTGATAGGTTGAAAATCAAAAGTCTTGGGGTTATGTTTGGCGAAATCATAAAAAATCGCTTTGAGCCTGCTCATCAATTTTTCAAAGCATACGGCGAATATTTTGCCAACAAGATTAACATCAAAAGTGATAGCGATATCTTGAAAAAATACCTAAAAGGCGAGCAACTTAGTTTAGATGAAATTTTGACAAGTCACGACACTTTGTCCACTCAAATTGCTGGCAATGCCTACGGCGTGATTTTTGCTAGCGGAGTGTGTCTTGGCGGAGTAAAAGTGGTGGACAATATGCTAAAAAATCACTACCCAAAAGGGCTTAGAATTAACAATATAATTTAATGGAGAAAAAATGGAAAAATTAGTTTTGATAGACGGAAATAGTTTGATAAACAGAGCGTTCTACGCCTTGCCAAATCTTACAAATTCAAACGGCGAAAGATTGAATGCAATCTATGGCTTTTGCAATATTTTAACCAAAATTATCACGGAAGACAAGCCAGATTATTTGGCAATTTGTTTTGACGCTGGCAAGCACACATTCAGGAACGATATCTACGCCGACTACAAAGGCACTCGAAAGGGAATGCCAGACGAACTAGCCGAGCAACTTCCAAAACTCAAAGATTTGCTCAAAAAAATGAACATTTTTATCATTGAACAACAGGGAATAGAAGCCGATGACTTGATTGGCTCAATTTCAAAAAAATTTGATATCCCAACCATTATCGTTAGTGGGGACAGGGATTTGTTGCAACTGATTGATGAGAACACCGAAGTTCATTTGACCAAAAAAGGCGTAACCGAAGTTGATTGCATGACACTTGATTCCCTAAAAGAAAAAATGGGCTTAGAGCCATATCAAATTGTTGAACTAAAAGCGCTCATGGGTGACGCTAGCGATAATATTCCGGGCGTGAGTGGAATTGGTGAAAAGACTGCAAAACAACTTGTTTGCGATTACCAAAACATCGACAATTTGTATGAGCATATTGACGATATCAAAGGCAAAATGAAGGAAAAATTGATTGACGGCAAAACTTCGTGCTACATGAGTCGAACACTTGCAACAATCAACACTAATGTGCCAATCGTTGTTGGATTGCAAGATTTAAAGTATGATTTTCCGTTCAGCGAAGAAGTTTACGAAACTCTTAGAAAATACGAGTTCAAATCACTTATTTCAAGGCTTGATATGTATGTGCCAAATGTTAGTGTAAAGTATTTTAGACAAACAGATATCAGCGTTATTGAAACTCAATCTCAATTAAGCGATTTGATAGGCGAACTTTCATCCCACAACTTGTTTGCTTTTTATATGGACGGCGATATTCACATATCGTTCGATTTTAAGCAGGAATATATTGTAAAGTACGAACAGCAAGATAGTTTATTGGGACTTAGTCTTAATAATATATTGCAACAACTAAAACCTTTCCTTGAAAACGAGAATTATCACAAAGTTTGCCTTGATATCAAACACTTAAAACATATTTTGGTGGACTATAACATAAATCTTAACGGAACAGTGTTTGATGTTTCCATTGCGTCATATTTGGTTAACGGTGGCAAAAATGGTAGTCAAAAAATTGATTATTACTTGTCCAATTTTAGTTACAACGAAGATTGCTTTGCTTCGTGTTTGCTCTACGCAAAAAGCGAGTACGAAAAAAGGTTGAAAGACGAAGATATGCTTTCGCTTTACTACAATCTTGAATTTCCGCTAATTGATGTTTTGTTTGATATGGAGCAAAGTGGCTTTAAGGTTGACAGAACTTTGCTTGAACAAATGACAGGCGAGTACAAAACAAAAATGGACAATCTAAATGACGAAATTATTGCTCTTTGCGGGGAAAAATTTAATGTAAATTCGCCAAAGCAACTCAGTGAAGTTTTGTTTGATAAACTCATGCTTCCAAAGCCAAAAAAATCAGGGACTGGCGTTAATGTACTAGAAAAACTTGTGGGTGCACATCCAGTGATTGAAAAAATTTTGGAGTATAGAAAAATATCAAAACTATATACAACATATTTGGTGGCATTCCAAAAAATGCTCGATAAAAATGACTTGATTCACACCGTGTTCAATCAAACTTTGACCACAACTGGCAGATTGTCAAGCCAAGAACCAAACTTGCAAAATATTCCAATCAAAACCGAAGAAGGCAAAATTTTAAGAAAGTTCTTTGTGTCAAGATTTGATAACGGCAAGATTGTGTCGGCGGACTATTCGCAAATAGAACTACGCATTTTGGCTCATTATTCCAACGAACCCGCTCTTGTTTATGCCTATAATCACGGAATAGACATTCACGCCAAAACCGCAGCCGATGTGTTTGGCGAAGATTTTGACAATGTTAGTTACGAGCAACGAAGAAAAGCCAAAGCCGTTAACTTTGGAATAATCTATGGCATTAGCGAATTTGGACTTGGCGAAAATTTAAAAATTCCACCAAAGGAAGCAAAAGAGTATATCGAAAAATATTTTTTAACATATCCAAAGGTTAAGGAGTACATGACTCAAAATGTGGAGATTGCCAAGCAAAATGGCTATGCAATCACACTTTTAAAGCGTAGACGAAAAATAGACGAACTCTTTGCTCACGACTACTTTACTCGTCAGTTTGGCGAAAGAGTAGCCATGAATATGCCACTTCAAGGCTCGGCTTCGGACATAATCAAACTTGCAATGGTTGCAGTGTCTAAAAAACTCAAAGAGTTGAACCTACAAAGCAAACTTATATTGCAAATTCATGACGAACTAATTGTTGACGCCACAAGTGACGAAGAACAGTTGGTCAAACAAATCTTAAAAGACTGCATGGAAAATGTTGTAAAACTCAATGTTCCACTTGTTGTTGATATCAGTAGCGGAACAACTTGGTTTGACGCAAAGTAGGAGAAAGTATGCAAAAGAAAACAAATTCCTTTGCTTTGATATTCACTTTTATTATGGCAATCCTTGGTGCAATTTTGGGCGCTGGGTTTGCTTCGGGCAAAGAAATTCAAACTTTCTTTACAAACTATGGCGTGATAGCCTATATGTTAATGCTGGTGGCTTGCGTCTTGTTTGCATGGACTTTCTATCTTTTTGCTAGAATTGGAAAAATCGTAAAACCGCACTCGATTGCAGATATCACAAGAGCGACTCTTGGAAAGGTGTCAAGCGTGATTGATGTTCTTCTTATGCTTTCCATGTTTGTGACTCTATCGGCAATGCTAGGTGCAACAGACGGGCTTGCTCAAACGGTGTTTTCGGGCTATTCGTTTCCGTGGGCGTCCGTTTTGCTTGCAGTGTGCATAGTTCTTGTTCTTAGTGGTGGCAAGCAATCAATGTTTAACACCAGCAAAATAATCATGCCAATCATTGTTGTTATGATATTTGCTAGTTTGATTGCATTCTTTTGCGTTAGCCCAAAAGAGATGTCTAGCTTGGAGATGATTCAGCCAGTGTCTAGGCAACTGAAAGGATTTATGTACGCATTTTTGTATGTTGGACTCAACACTATTAGCGAAAGTTTTATTGTTGCAAGAGTTAGTGAAAAAATGAACAAAAAGCAAAGCATGATTGCTTCTATTTCTTGCACACTTGTGGTTATTGTGTTTGCCGTTTTGATTTCGGTGGATTTAACTTTTGCAGGTAATGATGTTTACGCTAGTTCTCTTCCAATGCTAAAACTTTCATATTTGGTCGGCACAGGACTTGGCAACGCTTATGCTTTTGTGCTGCTTCTTGCAATATTTACAACTGCCGTTTCAACAACTTACACAATGACATCGTGGCTAAAACAATTTGTAAAAAACAAATTCCTTAGCACAAATATAATTGTTGCCGTTGGATTTTTGCTTTCAAGGTTTGGTTTTTCAAATATCGTAGAAATTTTCTATCCACTAAAAGGCGTGCTTGGAATAGTGCTAATTTTGGCGTTTTCTATGTTTTACTTTAAGCATAATAATAGCAAAAAACTTGACTTTCAGTTCTCATCAAAGTTGTATTATTAGGTTAAATAGATGGAGTTTCACATTAACAAATTTTTATAAAAACGAATAGAATAAAATAGTAAATTGAAAGGAGGGAAAATGAAGAAATTTACTATTTTTTTATTGGCTTTGGTCATGGGACTATCAACCTTCATGTTTGCGGGTTGTAAAAATAACAATGTTATTAGAGTTAATGAAGTAACAAGAAGTGTATTCTATGCTCCATTCTATGTTGCTATCAACAAGGGCTACTTTAAGGACGCAGGATATGAAATTGAACTCACAACTGGTGGCGGAAGTGACGCTAGTATGACAGCACTTTTGTCTGGCTCAGCCGATATTGCACTTATGGGTCCAGAAACAAATGTGTATGTAATCAGTCAAGGCAAACAAGATTATCCAGTGATTTTTGGACAGTTGACCAAGCGAGATGGCAGTTTCCTTGTGGGTAGAAATCCAGAACCAGATTTTGATTGGAGCAACCTTAACGGAAAATATATCATCGCAGGCAGAAAAGGTGGAAGTCCAGCAATGAGTTTGCAGTACGCTCTTGAAAAAAATGGATATAACATCGAAACAGACTTAACTTTTGACACTGGCGTTTCGTTCAACAACACAGTTGGTGCGTTTGAAGGCGGTCTTGGTGATTATGTTACAATGTTCGAGCCAATTGCAAGCGAGTTCGTAAAAGCTGGCAAGGGCTATATCGTTGCATCAGTAGGTCAAGAGAGTGGCGAAGTTCCATTCACTTGTTTTAGTGCTAACAAAAGTTATCTTGAAAAAAATCAGGGTAAAATCGAGTTATTTTTAAAAGCCATTACAAAAGCATACAACTTTATCATGACGGCAGATATCGAGGATATTATTGACGCACTTGTTCCATCGTTCAATGGTTCGTCAAGAGATAGTTTGAAATTTGCTATCGAAAGTTACAAAAAAATTGACGCTTGGAAAGATAATCCAGCAATGCTAGAAAGTGATTTTGAAAGATTGCAAGATGTTTTGGTTGGCGCTGGAACATTAAGCACAGCAGATAGAGTAAAATTTACAGACGCAGTCAACAACACTTTTGCAAACAAAATTATGGCAAAATAGGCTATAACAAAAAGTTAAGAAAAGGGCATATAAAAATGCTCTTTTTTAACATTTTTTTGCGATTTTAATATAATGGAATATACCCATACAATGTGAGGAGATTTAAACTAAGTCATGGATAAAAATCTTTTAGAGATTAAAAAATTAAAACTAATTTATCATTCCAAGGAAGGTGAAAACGAAGCATTAAAAGACATAAGTTTTAATGTCAAAAGCGGAGAACTTGTTAGTATAGTAGGTCCAAGCGGTTGCGGAAAAACAACCATTTTGTCGCTCATTTCTGGTCTAATAAAATCCAGCGGTGGTGAGATTATTTTGGACGGGAACAAGTCTTCTGGCACTAACAAAAATGTTGGGTATATGTTTCAAAAAGACCACTTGTTTGACTGGCTTACAATCTGGAAAAATGTTTGTCTTGGACTAGATATCACCAAAACAAAAACGGCAGAAAATCAAGATAGAGTTATGAAGTTGCTTGAAAAATACGGTTTAAAAGAATTTGCTAATCAAAAACCAAGGCAACTTTCGGGCGGAATGAGACAAAGAGTTGCACTAATTCGCACTCTTGCATTAAATCCAAAACTCTTGCTTTTAGATGAGCCTTTTTCGGCACTCGACTATCAAACAAGATTGCTGGTTGGCGAAGATGTTTGGAATATTATCAAACAGGAAAAGCAAACGGCAATTTTGGTTACTCACGACATTAGCGAAGCCATAAGTCTTAGCGATAGGGTGATTGTTTTGAGTCCAAGACCAAGCGTAGTCAAAAAGATTGTAGAAATTCCATTTAAAACCGAAAGTCCTTTAAAAAGGCGAGAAAACAAACAGTTTTCAATGATTTTTGACAAGGTTTGGAAGGAGTTGGTAACCGATGAAAAAATCAAAAAATAATTTTTCACTAGAACATCAAAAATATCTTAAACAGCAGAAAAATCGAAAAATTTTCATTTTTTCCACTCAGGCGATAATTTTAGTTGCATTTTTTGGACTTTGGGAACTACTAACGGCAGTTGGCGTGATGGATAGTTTCATTTTAAGTTCGCCTTCAAGAATTGTAAAAACGGTTGTCGAACTTTTTAGGGAAGGCAACTTGTGGTATCATATTGGAGTCACGCTCTACGAAGCAGTTTTGGGCTTTTTGCTAGCTACTGGAATTGGCTTTGTTGTTGCGGTAATACTTTGGTGGAACGACTTTACTCGAAAGGTTTTAGAACCATATTTGGTAGTGCTAAATTCACTTCCAAAAATTGCACTTGGGCCAATCATTATTGTTTGGTTTGGTGCAGGAACAAAGTCTATTATCTTTATGGCATTTTTGATTATGATAATCATAACAATCATGTCGTTTTTAACAGCGTTTGTTTCGTGCGATGAAGACAAAATTTTGCTCCTAAAATCAATGGGAGCAAGCAAGGCTCAAATACTTCTAAAACTGATAATCCCACACTCGCTTCCAGATTTTGTTAGCATTCTCAAAATCAATGTTGGAATGACATGGGTAGGAACAATCATGGGAGAATATCTGGTTAGCCGTGCAGGACTTGGCTACTTGATTGTTTATGGTGGTCAGGTGTTCAAACTAGACCTTGTTATGAGTAGCACAGTAATCCTTTGTTTACTTGCGTCACTTATGTATTCTGTGGTGGCTTTTATCGAAAAAAAGATAAAAGGCTAGAAAATTCTTTCAAAAATTTATTTTAATATTGACAAATTAACCATGCACTGGTATAATATTACTAAATTTTGGAGGAAGTATGGTTAATCAACTTTGTTATTCATTAAAAGATATGTTCACAAATCCAACAGTTATAACATCACTAATTTTCTTGGTTATTGGATTAGCACTTAGTATTCTGGCAAAAAGAATTACAGTTGCAGTTAGAAAAACAACCGAAATTCCAGCAGACGACAAATTACTTTTAGGTTTAAGAGCAACAGGTTTAGTGCTAATGATGATTGGATTATTATTAATGATTGCAAGTCTAGTTTAAAAAGAGTCTACATTTAGACTCTTTTTTTGTGCTTAATACAAAATCTTCAAGATATTTTGGACAAGATTAAAAATAGCGGTTATAATGTTAATGAGTTAGTAGAAGCATATCAAAAAAGCGGATTTTTAAAAGGAGAATAAAATGACACTAAGAGAACAATTATATAAAAATTATGGTGCGTACAGTAAGAAGTATTTTGAAATTTTAAGCAAGATGAGTGAAAAAGATAATTTTACTTTGAGTGAAATTGCTAAGGAAACAAACTATGCTTTTAAAATGATAACCGAACTTGTAAACTTTTTCTCAAATGATATTCAAGCGAGTAATCAAGGCTTATACAATGTTAAAAGTGAATTAAAGCAAGAAATTGATTTTTTGAAAAACTATTTTGCAGGTTTAGAAAATATTGACCGTGAACAAGCAAAAGCAAAGTATTTGCAATATGCATCAAAATTTACGAGCGACAAAAAAGATTTGGACCATATTTCTGCAACAGCCGAAACAGCAATAAACAGAGCAATGTATTTGATTGAAAACTATGATGTGGAAAAATTAAATATTGCTTTTTTAGGCGACCATGATTTTACAAGTATTGCATTAAATATTTTGATTGATTTTAAAACGACTGTTTTTGATATCGACAATGATATTTTAAATCACATATCAAACTTTAATGAGAATATCATGACTTTTTATGCTGATTTTAGATTCGGGATCAACAAGATTTTTAATGACAAATTTGACCTTGTTTTTACAGACCCACCATACACAACAAATGGAATGGATTGCTTTTTGACAAATGCTAAAATTTTGTGTAAAAAAAGCCTTTATTCTGTTATTTTATGTTCATATTATTGTGGCGATTTGTCTATAAAAAACGGTCTAAATGTTCAACGAATGATACTTGATAGTGGACTTTATATTGAGGAGATTTTGCATAAATTTAATAAGTATAATTTTGCTGAATCGCTAGGTTACACTGCCGATTTATATGTGCTAAGATTAACAAATTTTGCCTACACTAAAAATAGTTTAAAACTTAACAACGAAATAAATATTTATACTCATGGCTTTATGTCTAACGAAAGTATGTATCAAATGGAACAATATGCCAATATGCCTATGATAGTAAGGGTTGATGACGGCAAGAGTTTTAATATTTTTACTCTAATAAAGTCATCATTGAATGGCGATAACTTTGCACTTCCAAAAGAATGTTATTTACAAAATTTTGCAGATTATAAAATCAACTTTGTGCAATTTTTGTTTAATATGAATTTTAAAACTTTGTATTTTAAAAGCAAGGAACAATTAAATGAAATTGTTGCCTACGCAAGTCTAACAAAGATTGTAAATGTTGAACAAAACGAAAATATTTATAAAATAAGTTTGCTAAATAATTTGTATGCAGAACTTATCAAAAGACATAATCTCATGCTCAACAAATTCATTAATTTTGTGCAAAACAAACTGGAAATAACAGATATTCCTTTTGATGATTATTGCAAAAACATTTTCTACAAATACAAGAATTATCCACTTTCTGTTATTCCATATAAATTTTTATTTAAAATACTAGATTGTTTGACAAAGAATGAAAAGTAGTTGTTATTTAACAGTATAATAAAGTTGGTTGTAGTAAAAAAGGCGTTTCACACGCCTTTTTTGTTTATGTTAAAATAAAAACCGCAGGGGAGAGTCCCACTTGCGGTTTTTTTAGTTAGTTTTCGCTGTTGTCGGTGAGTAGTTCGTAGATTGTTTCGTAAATATTTGGGGCTTTATCTTTCCATTTTTTGCAGACTTTTGTGGCTTGTGCGTTTGTTTGCATAATAACCTTGATTTCAAAGATATTTTTGCCTTCTAAGGGGTCTTTTATTTGCAAAGTGCAAAGATATGAGCCGTCTTTGTTTTTTAGGAATTTGCCAACATATTCTTGTGCTTTTTTAAAGTTCATGCGGTTTGCTTTGGCAAAGGTTGTGATTTCTTCTCTCATGCTCGAAGGAATTTTTTGAAAGAAGTGCGACAAGCAATTTCGTCCGCTAACAGTTATGTTATATCTACATTCGCTGTCGCTATCAATGGTCTTGTATATGAATTTTACATCAATAAGTTGCCACATAACATCTTTGCAATCCATGTAGTTTAGCCAGTCGTTTTTGTTTGTGCAAATGTCAATAATGCTGTTTTCGGTTAGTGGAATTTCCATTTTATCAAGCACAAAAAGTAGTATTAATTTGTTAACTGTACTGTCTGCAACAAAGTCTGTTTCCATCATTTTTCTCCAATTTCGTTAATTAGAGCAAGTATATCACACAAAAATGCTGTTGTAAATAAAAAAATCTTTTTATAATTATTTAATTTTCCAAAAATGTATGCTATAATAAATCATATCATAAAAAAGGAACGGAAAAATTATGGAACAAATCACAAGCGAAGAACTTTCAAAAATCAAGGCTTTTATTACAAGTTGCGATGATATGATAAATGGCAAATTTATCTTGGCAGACATCAAAATTTTAAAGATACTCAACATGATTGCGTCTAGCGAGCCACTATATCGTTATATCCAAGAGTGCATGATTGATTTTAACTTTGAAAGAGAATATTCAAGGTCACAAGTCAAAAATCGCATCAATAATGCAAACTTTACAGCACCAGACAACTCAAAAGCACTTGTAGCCATGGTGTTTTCGCTTTTGGTTGAGTTTGACAAAAAACATATTGATTTTTATCACTTTATCAATACAAACTTTGCAACTTTAACAAAGGGCGGAGAATATGAAAACTTTGCAAGGACTCTCTTAATTCCGTTTAGAGATGCCATTGCTAGTCGTTTTGGACTGATTGATGGTGGCGCTGTGAACACTCCAAAGGAACAAACTTCTCCTTTTGAAAAACGCCCTGAGCCGCAAGTTAGCGAAACACAAGAAGACCCAGAGCCAGAAGAACCAGCCGAAGACGAAGTTGTTTGGAAGAATATTGGCGTGCTTGTGGACAACGCAAGTTCAAACCTTATGATTGACAGAAAAGTAAAAGGCGAAGCAAAAGAAAACAGTCTTTACACTTTGAAGACAATTAAATATGCAACAAAGTATAAAGACATGAGGCTTATCAGCGCTCTTGTTCTAGCGGTGGAAGTTATGACTGCAAAATCTCACACAATCAAGATTATTCTAAACGAAATCAAAAGTGAAATTCAAAAGTACTACGAACTTATGAAATAATCACAAAAATATTAAACACAAAAGATAACAAATAACACAGGCAAATATTGTTTGTGTTATTTTTTGTGCAAAGTAAAATTTGGTGCTAACTTTGGCTTTGGTCAAAAAAGATAACGATTGTGCATGAATGCTCATTCCGCCAAATGTTATAACTCCACTGCAAATGGTGGTTTTTGTTATTAGCGGAATGGGAAGAGAAGTAAGTTCTTTGCAACCACGAGTAACTTCGATAATTCCAAAACTTAGACTATTCGCAACTTGTTTTAATCCTAGCGGAGAGAATATCAATTCCAAAAGTTTTTGCAAAGGAAGAATTATGTTGGTGTCGGCAAGAATATCTATAATCATATAGAACATTGCAACAAATCCACCAACAACCATAACTGACATAATAGAGTTTGTCATAACTCTTGATAGCATG
This sequence comes from uncultured Clostridia bacterium, assembly GCA_934777505.1. Classification (GTDB taxonomy): domain Bacteria; phylum Bacillota; class Clostridia; order Christensenellales; family UBA1242; genus CAKVNM01. The sequence continues at coordinate 34,531 of CAKVNM010000001.1, forward strand.
GTGGAGTAATCGGTTGGCTTAGATTTGTCCATTTTGTTTTCGTCATTGCTGGCGTATGCTTTCCTAAACAAAATGCCGTTTAGGATTGCACTTAAAATATGAGAAGCATATAAAATATAGCCAAGACGAATATCGCCAAGCATAATTGCTCCCACTGTGCCGATAATAAATAGTGGCCCACTTGTTGAACAAAAGGTTGTTAACTTGTTGGCTTGCCTAGACGATATCACTCCGTTTTCGTAAAAGTCGCTAATTAGTTTTGCCCCAACGGGATAGCCAGAGATAATGCTCATGCCAAAGATGTAGCCCGAACACCTTGGAGCGTTAAATAGCAGTTTGTTAACTTTTTCAAACTTGCCAAAAAACTTGTCCAAACTTTTTAATTCAGTTAAAAGTTTTGTAATAACAAAAAACGGGAAAAGACTAGGCAACACACAACTAACCCATATAACAAGTCCGTTATAGCAAGAGTTGATATATTTTGCGGGATTAATTATGAGCATTGCGGTTAATAAAATTAAAAATGCAGATGTTATTAAAATAGAAAAATTTACTTTTTTGCTTTGTGTAATTGCATTATTCATTGTATAGTATTATACTTAGTTAACGGAGAGAATATGAAACAACAAAACGGCAAACCTTTAAAAATTGGTCTAGCACTAGGAGGCGGAGCAGCACTTGGCTTTGCTCATATTGGAGTAATCAAAGTTTTGCAGGAAAATGGCATAAATATCGACTATGTTGCAGGCACTTCCATGGGGTCTGTTATTGGCTCGCTTTTTGCTTGCGGAATGACTGTTGATAAAATGCTTGAAGCAGTCAAAACTTTTGATATCAAAAAAATCACAAAACTTAATGGTTTTAGGATTATAAAGGAAGGACTTTATAACACCGAACGATTGGAAGAATACATCGAAACATTGGCAAACACCAAACTTGTTGAACAAACAAAAATTCCGTTTAGATGCAATGCTGTTGATTTGTACACTGGCAAAGAATATGTTTTCAAAAGCGGTAGTTTGGGTCAGGCAGTTCGGGCTAGCAGTGCAATTCCGGGGTTGTTTAAACCAGTTAGAAAAGATAATATGCTACTTGTTGACGGCGGTGTTGTTAACAATATTCCATTTAATATTGCAAAACAAATGGGTGCTGATTTCGTTATAGCAGTTGATGTATGCCCAAAGTATGTTAAAAAGGAAAAGATTAGCAATATTGTCGAAGTTATAACCAACTCGTTTGGACTAATTCAAAACAAGCACGAACTTGCACGCCGAGCAGAACTTAAACAAGTTGGCTTTGTGCTAGAAATCTCGTCAACCAGAAATGAGCAAGATTATTCGTTGGAAGCCATGAATAGTGCTTATGAACTTGGAGTTGAAATCACGCAGAAAAACATTCTAAAACTCAAAAGAGCCATCACAAAACGCAAAAAAGAACTTGGAAAGGTTTAGAAAAATAATATTTGAAAAAAATTATAGACAAAATATTCTAAAAAATATATAATAGACTTAGTAAAAATTTTAGGAGAAGTTATGAAAGTACTCGTAGTAAACGCTGGAAGTTCAAGTTTGAAATATCAACTTCTTGATATGGACACAGAAGAAGTGCTTGCCAAAGGCAATGCCGAAAGAATTGGACTAGACAAATCATTTTTAAAACACAAAGCAAAAGGTCTTGAAACGATTATCGAAAAAGACCTTCCAAATCACGCAGTTGCAATCAATCTTATTTTGTCAACACTTTGCGACCCACAAATTGGTGTTATTCACGACATCAAGGAAATTGATGCATTCGGTCACAGAGTTGTTTCTGGTGGCGAAAAATATTGTGAATCATGCTTGGTTAACAAAGAAATCGTCAAGGATTTGAAAAATCTTGTTGATTTTGCACCACTTCACGCAATTCCAAATGCAGCAGGAATTGAAGGTTGCATGGCTTGTGCACCAGATATTCCAAATGTTGCAGTGTTCGACACAGCATTTTTGTCGACAATGCCAGAAAAAGCATATTTGTATGCTTTGCCAATGGAATTATATCGTGACTACAAGGTTAGAAGATATGGTGCTCACGGCACATCGCACAAGTTTGTTGGACAAATGCTAGCAGACTATATCGGCAAGCCTTTTGACAAGTGCAAACTTATCACTTGCCACCTTGGTAATGGCTCTTCAATCACCGCAATCAAGAACGGAAAGTGTGTTGATACTTCTATGGGTATGACACCACTTGAAGGCATGATTATGGGAACAAGAGCAGGCGACCTTGACGCAAATATTTTGAATTTTGTTGCAAAGAAAAAAGGTTGGTCACTCCAAAGAGTAACCGAAATGCTTAACAAGGAAAGTGGACTTCTTGGAATTAGCGAAGTTTCAAGTGACATGAGAGATTTGCTAGAAGCGATTGACAAAGGCAATCATCAAGCAAAACTTGCACTAGATATGCTCGCTTACAGAGTAAAAAAATATATTGGTGCATACTATGCAGCAATGAACGGTGTTGACGCAATTTGCTTTACGGCAGGCGTTGGCGAAAACACACCAGAACTAAGAGAAATTGTTTTGACCGACATGGAAAATCTTGGAATTGAGTTTGACAAAAAAGCCAACTACTCAGTGCCTCGTGGTCAAGCAGGAAAAATCAGCACCGATTGTAGCAAAGTTCAAGTTTATGTTATTCCAACAAACGAAGAACTTGCAATCGCAAGAGAAACAGTTGATGTTTTGGCTAAAAAACAATAAAAGTGATTGACAACATCAAAAAAAAGTTATATAATCACTTAGTTAATGAAAAAAATAACCTAAAATAATAGGAGGTTCTTACAATATGGCAGTTCCAAAGGAGAAAGTTTCAAGAGCAAGACGCGATAAAAGACGCGCAAGCAACTGGAAAGTTTCAGCACCTTCAATGACAGAATGTCCTCATTGTCATGAAATGAAACAACCACACAAAGTTTGTAAAAAGTGTGGATACTACGATGGCGTAGAAGTTATCAGCATGCAAAAGGAAGAAAAGAAGGCTAAGTAATTTTCTTGAAATAGTAGTTGAAAAGGCAGAGTTTTTCTCTGCTTTTTTTGTGCTGATATTATTAGCAAATGAATTTTGTTTTTTTTATTGATTAAACAAAAAATTTGTTATATAATAACAATAGATTAAATTTAACTGTATTTGGAGAAAATCATGAAAGTAGTAATAGATGCTTTTGGTGGCGACAACGCTCCAAAAGAGATAATAAAAGGTGCAATTTTGGCACTAAACGAGTTTAAGGACTTAACAATAGTTCTTAGCGGAAATCAAGAGATTATTAACACCGAAATAAGTAATCTAAAAACCGAAAAAGAGTATGCAAATTTTGACGAGTCAAGACTAGAAATTTTGCACGCAACCGAAGTTATCACAAACTTTGACAAGCCAACCGAAGTTATTAGAACAAAAAAAGATAGTTCGCTTGTTAAGGCACTCGATTTGTTAAAGCAGGACGAAGATGTTATTGCAGTTATTTCAGCAGGAAGCACGGGCGCTGTTTTGACTGGCGGATTTATGAAAATCGGCAGACTAAAAGGACTTTCTCGTCCAGCACTTTGCCCAGCAATTCCAACACTCAGTGGCAAGCCTGTAATCTTGATTGATTGCGGTGCAAACATGGATTGCAAGCCAGTAAACTTGCTACACTTTGCGGTTATGGGCTCAAATTACTACAAGGCTATGTTTGGCGAAGAAAATCCAAAAGTAGCACTTTTGTCGGTTGGAACGGAAGACGAAAAGGGCAACGAACTTGTTAAAAAAACATTCCCACACATGAAAGATTTGCCAATAAATTTTGTTGGAAATATGGAAGCAAGAGATTTTTTGTCGGGCGACTATCAAGTTGTTGTTAGTGATGGATTTGCTGGTAACACTTTGCTAAAATCCACAGAAGGAGCGGTGCTTGGCATTGTAAAACTTTTAAAAGACACTCTAAAATCTGGCTCGCTATCAACAAAAGTTGGTGGAATGTTAATCAAAAAACCACTCAAAAAAATGCTCAAACAGTTTGATTATTCCAACCATGGTGGTTCGCCATTCTTGGGACTAAAAAAGACGGTTATCAAGGCTCACGGCTCGTCAAAAGCAAAGAGCATTTGCGAATGTGTTAGACAGGCAGTTATGCTGAAAAATTCCAACTGCAATGAGTTGATTGAAAAAGAAATTTCTTCCCTTAACATTAATTTGGAAGACTAAAAAAGAGTGAATATGAATATTGAAAGAATAAAACAAAATTTGGGCGTAGAATTTAAAAATGACGAACTTTTAACTGTTGCTTTCACGCATAGTTCTTATGCAAATTCTCACCATGTTCGTAGCAACGAAAGATTGGAATTTTTAGGCGACAGTATTTTGAATTTTGTTACGACCGATTTTTTGATAAAAAATTTTAGTGAAGAAGAAGGCTATCTTTCCAAACTAAAAGCCTACTTGGTTTCGGCTGACAGTTTGAGTGAAATAATCGACAAACTCGATGTAATCAAAGAACTTAGTCATGGCAATTTTAACGCTCACAGTAGTAAAAATGTCATGTGCGACTTGTTTGAATCCATTGTCGGGGCAATATATCTTGATAGCGGATTTGAGAGTGCAAAAAAGTTTATTTATGACAAATTAGGCCTTGAAACAAAAAGTGTTTTGCAAAGGTTTAATCAGGTTGACGACTATAAAACTAAGTTGCAGGAAATAGTGCAAAAAGACGGCAAAAACACCATTGAATATGTGCTAACAAACAAGCAAGGCAGTGGCGAAAATCAAACATATACAATAACGCTTAAAATTGGTGGCGAAGTTGTCTGCACAAACACTTCAAAATCCAAACGACAAGCAGAAATTTTGTGTGCAAAACAGGCTTGTGAAAATTTAAAAAAGTGGTAAAAATAAAAGCAAATTTTGGCAAAACAAATTTTGCTTTTTTTTTGTTTTGTACTTGTTAAATTATTATATCTATGATATAATAAATTCGACTATTTTAATTGGAGAACAAAATTTTGAACTTAAAAAGAATAGAATTACAGGGATTTAAGTCGTTTGCCGACAAAACAGTTGTTGATTTCGTTGGTGGAATTACAGCCATTGTTGGGCCAAACGGTTGCGGAAAAAGTAATGTTGCCGATGCAATTAGATGGGTACTTGGAGAGCAAAGTAGCAAACTTTTGCGTGGAACAAGTATGCAAGATGTAATCTTTAACGGAACGGAAAAAAGAAAGTCACTTTCTTACTGCGAAGTTAGCATGGTTCTCGACAACACCGAAAGATTGATTGATATTCCTTATGACGAAATTTGCATTACTCGTAAACTTTATCGTTCGGGAGAAAGTGAATATTTGATTAACAAAAACACTTGTCGTTTGGCTGATATTAGAGATATTTTGCACGATAGTGGAATTGGTCGTGACGGCTACTCAATTATTGGACAGGGTAAGGTTGAAGAAATCGTTTCGTCCAAGCCAGAAAACAGGCGTAGCATTTTTGAAGAAACCGCTGGAATTTCCAAGTTTAAGTATAAGAAAATCGAAGCCGAACGAAGACTTGCCAGAACTCGTGACAATCTTAGTCGTGTAAACGATATTTTGCTTGAAATCGACAGGCAGTTGAAGCCACTAAGACAACAAGCCGAGACTGCAAAAAAATATCTCGACTTTAAGGAAAAATTGAAGTCATACGAAGTTAATAACTATGTTTATAACTACGAAAATGCCGAAAATAACAAAAAAGTTATCAACGACAGAATTAATGCTTTAACCGAAGAAAGCGACAGCAAGCAAAAAGAATTAACTTCAACAATCGAAAAATATAATAGCAACATGAACGAAATCAACAAGATTGACGAAAACATGAAGTCGTTATATAGCCAAACAACCGACTTGAAAGTAGCACTTGAAAAATCATCTGGCGAAACAAATGTTTATCGTGAAAGATTACTTCTTTTAAAAGAGCAAGCCGAAAAGTTTAAACAAGATTTGCTCAAAGAACAACAGAATATCGAAAATATCGAAAATTCTTTAAAACAAAAAACTAGCAAGAAGCAACAAAACGAAATTGATATCGAATCACTAAATGTTGAATCACAAAAGATTAGCGAAAAATATCTTGCAATCGTTGACGAATTAACAAAGAGCGAAGACGAAGCCGAAGAAAATCAACAACTCATGATTAGTGCACTTGATAAACTTTCGGACATTAAGGCAGATATTTCAAAACTCAACGCCGAAAGAGAAAATGCTCTTGACAGGCAAGCGGTCGTAATCTCGCAAAAGCGTTCAACCGAAGAAAAACTTGAAAGTTTAAATCAAGAACTTTTGAATGCAAACAGTCAACTAGCCAACTTTTCAGCAATGAAAGAGTCTAGTAGTGCAAAGTTGAAACAAAATCAAAACGACTATCTTTTGTTTTCCAATCAAGTGAACGATGCTCAAACCGAAGTTCTAAATTTGAACTCCACAATCGCATCTTTGGACGCAAGACATAAAATGCTTGTTGATATGCAAAAGAACTATGACGGCTTTAACGGGGCAGTAAAAATCTTGCTTCAAAGACTAGAAAACAGCGCTCCACTTAAACAAAATATTGTTGGTGTTGTGGCTTCGCTTATGACCGTTCCAAAGCAGTACGAAACCGCTATTGAAATGGCTCTTGGTTCGCAAGTTCAAAACATCGTAACCGAAAACGAAGACAATGCAAAACTACTTATTAAGTACTTGAAAGATAACAGTCTTGGCAGAGCAACTTTCTTGCCAATTACTTCAATGCGAGCAAGAAATCTTAACAATTACCTTAACGAAATCCGTTCGCAAAAAGGCTCTTATGGCATTGCTAGCGAGTTGATTTCGTTCGACAAGCACCTATCCAATGTCTTTGAAAACTTGCTTGGTGGAACAGTTATTGTTGATAACCTTGTAACCGCAGTAGAACTTGCAAAACGCACAAGATATGGCTTTAAAATTGTAACCTTGGACGGCGATGTTATCAACCCACAAGGTTCAATCACTGGCGGTAGCAAAAAATATTCTGCAAGCAGTGTTGTCGGCAGAGATAGAGAGATTGAAGACATCGAAAAGCAACTTGAAAGCCTAAAACTTCAACTTGCCGAAACAAATAGAACTTTGCAGTCGTCAAAACAAAAACTTGCTGAACTCAAACAAGAACAAGAAGTTCTGCTTGACCAAAGTCACACTGCCGAAATCAATTATGTTAAGTGTGCCGAAAATAAGCAAAGCCTTGACGAAACTATTGATTCACTCACTCAAACAATCGAGTCGTTAAATCAAGAAAATTCCGCTTTGACTGCAAAATTAAAAGCCATCGACCTTAGTCTAAACCAAACAGACCAAGCAAAAAATAGCATTAATTCCAACAAGTCAAACGCAGATGAAAGCCTTGCAAAAAGGCAACAAAAGTTTGAAAACTTGAAGCGTGAGCGTGACGAATACAACACAAAAGTGCTAGATGTAAAAGTCAAAATTGCGTCTTTAAAGAGTGAAATTGCTAGCATTGACGAAGATATTGAAAGACTAAAACTAGAACGAGAAGACGCTTTGACAAACGCAGACCAAATCAGTGAATATATTGCTCAAAATGCAAAAACAATTCAGTCCGCTGAACAAATTATCAGTGCAAAAACACAGGATAGCAAGTACCAAGAAATCAACACAAAACTTGAAAATATCAACAACAAACTTGCTCATCTTGACGACTATAAGTTGTCTTTGCAAAAAGACTTGAAAACCTTGGACGAGAACAGAATGCTTCTTCAATCAAAGATTGGCAAGTTGCAAGACAAAGTGTTCCAAGAAAACTTGAACCTATCAAAAATTGGCACGGAACTTGAAAATATGCAAGCAAGAGTTTGGGAAGATTATGGCTTAACTTATGCAACAGCAGTTGACTATAAGATTGAAAACTATGACCTTCAAGACGGCTTGAAACAAGCAAACATTTTTAAGCGAGAAATCGACAAACTTGGCTATGTCAATGTTAACGCTATTGAAGATAGTAAGTTGCAAGAAGAACGCTACAACGAACTTTCTATTCAAAACGATGACCTATTAAAAGCCGAAGCAGACTTGACAAAAATCATCAGCGAACTTGAAACCGAAATGACAACCAGATTTGCTAACGCCTTTAATATCGTTAATCAAAACTTTGGAAAAGTGTTCAAGGAACTATTTGGCGGTGGCAGAGCAGAACTTGTTTTAACCGAAGCCGAAAGTGGCAATCCACTTGAACAAGGCGTTGATATTATCGCCGAACCACCGGGCAAAAAACTTCAAAACATCACATTGCTTTCTGGTGGTGAAAAAGCCTTGACTGCGATTGCGATTTTGTTCTCAATCTTAAAGTTAAGACCAATGCCTTTCGTTTTGCTAGACGAAATTGAAGCCGCTCTTGACGAAGCCAATGTTGGAAGATTTGCAAAGTACTTGCAAAGATTTTCGAGTGAAACTCAATTTATCGTTATCACTCACAGAAAGCCAACAATGGAACTTGCCGACAGTTTGTATGGTGTTACTATGCAAGAAAAAGGTGTTTCAAAAATCGTTAGCGTTAAACTTAGTGATGCGATTGACGGCGAGAGCAAACAGTCAGTTGGTGCATAAAAACCTTAAAAAATCACAAAAATATTAAAAAATAAGGAGAAAATATGGGATTTTTTAGTAAAATTTTCTCAGGACTCAAAAAAACCAAAGACAGCCTTGCAAAAAAACTTTCAATGATTTTTGGTAATGGCGAACTCACTGATGAGTTTTTTGAAGACCTTGAATACACTTTGATTTCAAGTGATATTGGCGTTGAAACAACTGGCGAAATAATCAAAGATGTTCGTGCTGAGTGCAAAAAGAAAAAAATCAAAACTCAGGATGAGTTTAAGCAAGTTTTAAAAAATTCAATCGTCAAAATTTTGAACGAAGTTGAAGCAATCAGCGATGACTACCCAAAAGCAATCATGCTCCTTGGAGTTAACGGCGTTGGCAAGACTACCGCTATTGGAAAACTTGCAAACTACTATAAAAATCAAAAAAAGAGCGTTGTCATGGCAGCGGGTGATACTTTTAGAGCAGCCGCAAGCGACCAACTTACAATCTGGGCAGACAGAGCAAAAGTTAGGATTGTTAAGCAAGCCGAAGGGGCAGACAGTGCAAGTGTTGTTTTTGACGCTGTAACAAGTGCAAAAGCAAAAAAAGATGATGTTCTTTTAATCGACACAGCGGGCAGACTTCACAACAAAGTCAACCTTATGGAAGAACTTAAAAAAATCAGCAAAGTTGTAACAAATCAGTGGCCAGAATGTAACTATAAAAAATTCATCGTGCTTGACGCAACAACTGGTCAAAATGCCATTCCTCAAGTTGAATATTTTAATGAAGCAGTTGGGCTAGACGGAATTATTTTGACCAAACTTGACGGCACAAGCAAGGGCGGAGTTGTGATTGAAATTGTAAACAAACTTCACATTCCAATCGTGTTTGTTGGCGTTGGCGAAGGCATTGACGATTTGCTTCCATTTAACACAGAAGAATTTGTTGACGCTATTATTTAATACATAAAAAATCGGGAAGTTTTCTCGATTTTTTTTGTTTAAAATTTTTTATTTTTACTCACAAAACTTTACATTATGATTTAAAAAAGTGTTTTGATTTATATCATTTTAAAATCACATATTTTTTTATGATTTCTTGAAAAATTCTAAAATTTTTGTGATTTTAAGTGCAAAACGGCATAAAAAATGCAAAAAAAACATCAAAACTAATGAAAAATTTGCAAATATATGCTATAATGTTCACATGAAATACATAAAGCAATCAAACAAAATTATAATTCAAGATTTAACCGAATTTAATCCCGAACAAATACTAGAATGTGGTCAAGTTTTTAGGTATACAAAGTGTGACGAAGTCTATCAAGTTTTTAGTGCAAACAAAACTGCATATATCGTTCCAACAAAAGATAATTTGTCGCAACTTTGCGGATACGAAATTGTAACAGACGATGTCGATTATTTTGAAAATTACTTTGACTTAAAACAAGATTATGCTAGTTTAAAATCGCAGATTTTGAAAATTCAAAACAGTGATTTTATGCGTAACGCAATCAACTTTGGCAGTGGCATAAGACTGCTTAATCAAGACCACACGGAAACCATAATTTCGTTCGTAATTTCACAAAACAACAATATTAAACGAATTCAACAAATCATCGAAAAAATTTGTCAAAAATTTGGCACAAACATGGGTGGATTTTATGCGTTTCCAACCATAGAACAACTGTCAAAAGCCACAAGTGACAACTTTAAAAACATGGGTGCTGGATATAGAGCCACATATCTTGTTAATGTTATCAAATTTTTGCAAACTTTTGATAGTAATTCGTTTGAAAAATTGTCGCAAGATGAGCAACTCGGCGTTTTGCTTTCCGTTAACGGGATTGGTCCAAAAGTTGCCGATTGCATTTTGCTTTTTGGCTATCACAACATGACAGTTTTTCCAGTCGACACTTGGATTGAAAAGGTTTACAAAGAGTACTTTTTTGGCACTGGCGACTCTTCAAAACTTGACCGAAAACAAATACGCAAAAATCTGGTCAGCAGGTTTGGAAATATGTCTGGCTATGCTCAGCAATATTTGTTTTACTATCAGCGTTCCAGCAAAAAGTAGGAAATAGCAAAAAAATTAAAAAAATTTTTAAAATGAGTATTTACATTTTGCAAATCATAATGTATAATATCATCATAAAGGAGAGATACCATGCTAGAAGCGTTAACGACTTTGTTTGCAGGCACTTATGGATTGGTTACGGCAATATGCTTAACAGTCGGGCTTGTATTACTCGCGATTGAAATTTTTATTCCCGGATTTGGAGTCTGTGGAATTACTGGCATTGTACTCTTAGTTTTCTCAGTTGTGTTCAGGATTGCAACAAGCGGAAACTTTCTTCACTTTTTGTATTTGCTCATCATAATCTTACTTGCGGTGGGACTTGTGGTGCTAATAACAATCAGGAGTGCAAGATATGGGTTGATTTCCAAAACACCGATTGTAGAAAATTCAACAGCAATTCCAAAAGACTACGGTTCAAACGAAAAAAACTTTGGCTTTTTGGTTAATAAAGTTGGAACAACAAAAACCATTTGCAAACCTATTGGCAAAATGGAAATTGACAACATCGAATATCAGGTTATTTCAAACGGAGATTATATCGAAGCGGGCGAAAAGGTTAGAGTTGTTGAAGTTGACGGCGACACGATTGTCGTAAAAAAGGAGAAATAAGGAGAATATTATGAATATTGGATTATTACTAGCAGGACAATTCCAAATTTGGATAGCAGTTGTTCTCGGTATCGTTTTGCTACTACTCATCATCTTCTTTGCAGTAGTACCACTAAGAACATGGTTTAGATGCTTGGTTTCTGGCACATATCTTGGTATGTCAAGACTAATCGGCATGAAACTTAGAAGAATCAATGTAGACCTTGTTATTGACGCCTACATTAACGCAAAAAAAGCAGGTCTTGATATTAATATCAACGAACTAGAAACTCACGCAATGGCAGGCGGTAATGTTAGTGCCGTTGTGTCTGCATTAATCAGCGCACACAGTGCAAAAATTCCGCTAACAACAGACGCAGCCAAGGCAATAGACCTTGCTGGTCGTGATGTTTTGAAAGCGGTTAAAGAAAGTGTTACACCAAAGGTTATTAGAACTCCATCAATCAGCGCAGTTGCAAAAGATGGTATCGAACTAAAAGTTTTGGTAAAGGTAACCGTAAAAACAAACCTTAACAAACTTGTTGGTGGTGCGGGCGAAGAAACAATTATCTCCCGTGTTGGCGAAGGTATCGTAACAACAATCGGTTCTGCTCAAACTCACGAAGAAGTTTTGGAAAACCCAGATTTGATTTCACAAGCAGTTTTGGATAAAGGTCTTGATGACGGCACAGCATTCCAAATTTTGTCTATTGATATTGCCGATATTGATGTTGGCGATAACATCGGTGCAGAACTTAAAAAGCTTGCTGCCCAAGCAGAAAAGGAAATCGCCGAAGCAAAGGCTGCCGAAAGACGAGCAATGGCTATTGCTGCCGAACAAGAAATGAAGGCAAAAACTCAGGAAATGAAAGCAACTGTTGTCGAAGCAGAAGCAGAAGTCCCAAAGGCAATCGCAGAAGCATTCAAAAACGGCAAACTTGGCGTTATGGACTATTACAGAGTTCAAAATGTCATGGCTGATACAGACATGAGAAAGTCAATCGCAAATCCTCAAAAAGATAGCAGAGATGACGACAACGATTAATCATAGGAAGGCTTAATATGTCACCATTAGAAATTAGCATTATTGTAATATTTTCGGCTGGGACTTTACTAGCCTTCCTTTTGTATTTTATTAATTCTCAAAAGATAAAAAAGGCAAAGAAAAAACAAGCAGAAGCCGAAAAACAAAAGCAGGAAGAAGAAAAGAAAGCCGAAGAAAAGGCCAAAAAAGATAGCGAAAAGGAAAAAGCTTCTTCAAAAAAAGATGTGGTCGAAGCCGTTGCCGACAACTCGGCTCAGCCAGCAGTTGCAATTGTTGAAGAAAACACTCAGCAAGAGCAACCTAGCACCGAAACCCTAAACGGAAAGGTGGAAGAAAAAACTCCTGCCAAAGCAAAGAAAACTAAGTCAATCAAACAGCAAATCGACAACCTTTCACCAGAACTCAAAGCAATTCTTTTAACGGATATAATCAAGCCAAAATATTAAAACAGATTTTAAAAATCTGTTTTTTTAATCAAAAACTATTTTAATTCTTTTTAAAAAAAGTTGGTCATATAAATATTATATGTTTGATTTTATTAACGAGATTGAAGAAATAAAAAACATAACCAAAGGTTATCGCTATCAAAATTTTGGTGGCGAGATTTTGGTGGTTCAGGGCTACAAAGATATTCTGCTTTTGGAAGACGAAAATGTAGTGTTAAAACTCAAAACTGGCGAACTGCAAGTTATGGGCAAAAATCTTAGTGTAACCGAGTTTAGCACAAATTCGATTGTCATAAAAGGCAAAATTGATAGCGTTGAAAGTGTGGGTGCGTGATGGGCAAGTGCAGAGTAAAAATTCACGGTGTGAACATATCAAAACTGTTCAAATTGCTCAAAAAAAACAATATCGAAATGTTTGGCATTGAGCGAACGGACTACAAAACCATATTTTTTACCGTCAAGGCAAGCAAACTAAAAAAACTTTTTGCTATTTTAAAAAACTCATGCTATACTATTAGCGTAGAAAAATACTACGGAACAATAAAATATTTGCAGTTTTTAAAAAAACGATTTGGCTATGTTATCGGTGCAGTTGTTTTTGCAAGCATTTTGATTTTGAGCAACTTTTTCGTGAGCGATGTTAAGGTCTATGGCACAAAAACAATTAGTCCAGCCGAAATTTTGCTAACTTTGGAAAAAAGCGGACTAAAAAAAGGTGCAATTCTTAGCAAGTTTTCGACAGACGAAATTTGTGCAATCCTAGACAAAAACTTTGAGAATATCAGCCTTGTTAGTGTTATAAAAAAAGGCACGCAAGTTGTTATTAACATCAAAGAAAAGCAGACGATAGACGAAAGTTTTGATGTGTCGAATAAAGACATTATCGCCACCAAGGACGGCAAAATTTTGGAAATCAATGTGGTGCAAGGAACGGCAAACTTTAAGCAAGGCGAGTGCTTTAAAGCGGGCGATATTTTGGTTAGTGGCTCGTTTAAAGATATTCACGGCAATGTGGTAGATTGCAAGGCACAGGCTAGCATAAAAGCCTTGATATCGTATGAAACATCGCAAGACTATCTTGGAAGTTACACGGCGAATGTTAGGACTGGCAAAAGCATAACAAACAGCAGTTTTTCTATTTTTGGCAAAGAATTTTTGTCATCAAACAAAAAGGTCAGTTTTGAGAACTATGAAGTTGTAAAAACCGAAAAAATGCTTTTTAACAACAACTTTTTGCCACTAAAAATTATTTCGACAACATATTTTGAGTTGGAACAAAAATTGGTGGAACAAAGTTTTGAAAACGACAAAAATTCGATAATTGACAACTTGAAATCTAAAACGCACGATTTGGTCAAGGACAAAAAGATTGAAAACGAGTACGAAAAGATTGAAAAAATCGAAAATGGCTACAATGTTAAGTATATTGTTGAAGTAGTAGAAGAAATTTAGGAGTTAAATATGATAGAATTTACAGGCGAGCAATTATCACGCAAGCAACTAAGATTATTCAAAAGAATTGGCAACACGGCACTAAAAATGGCAGGTCAAAAACCACACAAAATTCAAGTGTGTGTAAAATTTGTTTATGACGATGAAATGCAGGAACTTAACAAGGAAACTCGTGGAATAGACAGTGCGACCGATGTTTTGTCGTTTCCAAATCTTAACGACCAATTTAACAAAGACATCAACGCAAAAACTTTCCCAGATGATGTTAACCCAGAAAACGGCAAAGTTATGCTTGGTGATATTGTAATCAATCTAAATCGTGCCGAAGAACAGGCAGGAAGTTTTGGCCACAGTTTGACCCGAGAAATCGGCTATTTGCTCGTTCATGGACTTCTACATTTGATGGGCTACGACCATGTTGACGAACTTGATGCAAAACTCATGTTTGCGCAAACCGAAAGAGTACTTGCAAAATTCAAATTAAAAAGAGCATAAGTGACATTTTGTCACTTTTTTGTTGGAAAAATCAGGCCTTTTGATATATACTACTTCTAGGAGAAAATTATGTTTAAATCAGGATTTGTATCAATTTTAGGACGCCCAAATGTTGGCAAAAGCACACTGCTCAACAAACTTTTAAAGCAAAAAGTTTCGATAGTTTCGCCAAAGCCACAGACGACCCGAAATAGTATTACAGGCATTTTGAACGGCAAGGATTATCAAATTGTGTTTTTGGACACACCGGGTATTCACAAACCAAAAAACAAACTAGACAACTACATGGCAAAAGAAATTGAGCAGTCTTCGCAAGGCGTTGACCTTATTTTATACCTTCTTGATGCAACCAAGCCATTTTTTGCCGAAGAAATCGAAAATATCACTTACTACGCAAACAGTAATGTGCCACTAATCGTGGTTGTTAACAAAATTGACGATGCCGATTATGCAAAACTTTTTCCACAACTTCAAAAACTTAATAGTTTGGAAAAGGTTAAGGAAATTGTGCCAATTTCTGCAAAAACAGGCAAGAACACCGAAGACCTACTAAGCGTGATTTTAAAATACATAAAAGAAGGCCCTTGCTACTATCCACAAGATATTCCAACCGACAAAAGCGAAATTTTTTTGGCTGGCGAAATCGTTAGGGAAAAAGCACTTTGGCTTCTAAACGAAGAAATCCCACACGGAATTGCGGTTGTGGTTAATAGTTTTAAACAGCACGAAAATCTTGCCAAGATTGACGCAAGCATTGTGTGCGAAAAGGAAAATCATAAAAAAATTATAATCGGTCATGACGGAGCAAAACTAAAAGAGATTGCCGAAAAGTCAAGAGTCGAAATGGAAAAAATCTTTGGCGAAAAAGTATTCCTTTCGCTTTGGGTAAAAGTCAAAGACAAGTGGAGAGACAACAGTCTTGATGTTGGCAATTTGGGCTACGATATAAAAAAATTGTAAAATCTTAAAAATTTTGCAAATTGGCTTGATTTTAGTAAACTTTTTATAAAAATTTTCGTATAATATTTATGTAATAACAAAATCTATTAACATGGAGAATAATATTATGTCATGGTCAAAGAGAACTCAGTCGCTTTGGAAAGCATTTGAAGATGCAGTGCTTTGTCGTGACAAAAAACAGTTTGAAATTTTTGTCGAATTTATAAAATCTCAGTTGATGGACAAACAAAATCAAGAAGAAAACGAATTAGCATATTAATGGAAGAATTTTTAACTAAGGCAATAGTATTGTCCAGCGTTGATTTTAAGGAAAAGGACAAGCAGGTAACATTATTTACACTAGATAGCGGTAAGATTACCGCTGTTTTAAAAGGCTGTAAAAACCCAAAAGCCAAGTTAAAGTTTGCGTTTAGTCCATTTTGTTTTGCCGAGTTCCAACTTGTGCAAAAAGGCAATTTTAACACTATTATTAATGCCACATTAATCGACTCGTTTTTTGACCTTTCCACCAACTATGACAACTATATTTTGGCAAGCGTTATGCTAGAAATCACGCAGAATGTTGTAAAATTCGGCGAGCCTGATTATCCACTTTTTGTTGCACTGCTTGGAAGCCTTAAATCCATTTGTTATGAACAAAAAAATGCAAAAATTGTGCTGGCAAAATTTTGCTTGCAAACGCTAGAAAATTTGGGTTATAAACTGCAATTTGACGACTGTTCAAGATGCAATATGCCTTTTATGCACGACAAATTTTTGGATATGTCTAGTGGAGAATTTGTTTGCCCTAATTGCAAAAATCTTTCTTGCGAAAAGGTCAGCAATCTTGCGTTTAATTCGCTAAAAATTATCAATTCAACGCCCATTGAACGCTTTGAAACAATCAAAATTCAACCAGTAGCACTTGACGAAATTTTGAGTTCGCTTTTGACAAATATTGAATGTAGAGTGGAGCGAAAATTGTCGTCAAAAAAAATGATTTTGTAAAAGTCCTAACTTTGTTAGGATTTTTTTTATTAATTTTGATTTTTGCCTATTTTTTGTTTTAGAAAATATGTGGTTATAAAATATAATGATTGCGTTAAATAGATTATATTTGGCAATAATAACAAAAAGGAGATTACTAAATGAAAAAATATGTCTATATGTTTAGCGAAGGAAATGCTAGTATGAAAAACTTGCTTGGCGGAAAAGGTGCAAACCTTGCTGAAATGAAAAATCTTGGAATGCCTGTTCCAAGCGGATTTACAGTTTCCACCGAAGCCTGCACAAACTACTACGAACAAGGCGAAAAAATCAGTGACGAAATCAAGTCGCAAATTTTGGACGCTTTGGCTCAGCAAGAAAAAGAGTCTGGCAAAATTTTTGGAGATAACAAAAATCCACTTTTAGTATCCGTTCGCTCGGGTGCAAGAGTTAGTATGCCGGGAATGATGGACACAATCCTTAATCTTGGACTAAACGATGTTACAGTTGAAACACTTGCAAAAAATAGTAACAGTCCACGATTTGCCTATGATTGCTATCGCAGATTTATTCAAATGTATGCGGAAGTGGCAATGGGAGTAGACGGCGATTTGTTTGAACAAATTATCGACTCCGTAAAGCACGCAAACAATGTAAAACTTGATATCGAACTAGATACCGATGCTCTAAAAACAATCGTTTTGAAGTATAAACAGGCTGTAAAAGACGCTCTTGGACATGATTTTCCACAAGACCCAAGAGAACAACTTTTTGGTGCTGTAAAAGCCGTTTTTGCTAGTTGGGAAAACCCAAGAGCCGTTGTGTATAGAAAACTCAATCAAATTCCAGCAAGTTGGGGAACAGCCGTTAACATTCAAGAAATGGTATTTGGAAACTTGAACGAAAAATCTGGCACAGGTGTTGCTTTCTCTCGTGACCCTTCAAGCGGAAAAGACGAAATCTATGGCGAATTTATGTTCAATGCACAAGGCGAAGATATCGTTGCAGGAATTAGAACTCCACTTCATATCGAAGAACTCAAAAACATCATGCCAAATATCTATGACGAGTTTGTAAAATATGCTAAAACTTTGGAAAAGCACTACAAAGATATGCAAGATATGGAATTTACTGTTGAGAACGGAAAACTATATCTTCTTCAAACCAGAAACGGCAAAAGAACTGCTAGTGCAGCCCTTCAAATTGCTGTTGATATGGTAAATAGTGGACTAAAAAGCAAAGAAGAAGCCTTGCTTTCGCTCGACCCACGACTACTTGACACAATGCTTCACAAACAATTTGATGTTAACGCTTTAAAACAAGCAAAAGCAGTTGCAAGTGGCTTGCCAGCAAGTCCGGGTGCTGCTTGTGGAAAATTGGTTCTAAATAGTGATGACGCAAAGAAATCCAAAGAACACAAAATAAAAACCGTGCTTGTTAGAGTAGAAACCAGTGCAAAAGATATCGAAGGCATGACATCAAGCGAAGGCATTTTGACCGCTCGTGGCGGAATGACATCTCATGCTGCCGTTGTTGCTCGTGGACTTGGTGCTCCTTGCGTTGTTGGTTGCGAAGGATTGGTTGTTAACGAAGAACAAAAATATATAACACTAAACGGCGTTAGGGTTAACGAAGGCGAAGTTATCAGTGTTGACGGAGCAACAGGTAATGTGTATGTTGGCGAAATCAAAACTGTTCCAGCAAAACTTAGTGGCAACTTTGAAACAATCATGAATTGGGCAAAGGAAATCAAAAAAATGGGCGTTAGAGCCAATGCAGACACTCCACAAGACGCAAAAACAGCAATCGAATTTGGAGCAGAAGGTATTGGACTTGTTAGAACTGAGCATATGTTCTTTAAACCAGACAAAATTTTGGCTGTTAGAGAAATGATTGTTGCAAGAAACAAGGAAGAAAGACAAAAGGCTCTCGACAAACTTTTGCCAATGCAAATGGAAGATTTTGTTGGAATTTTTAGAGAACTAAAAGGCTTGCCTTGCACAATTAGACTAATCGACCCACCACTTCACGAATTTTTGCCAAAAGAAGAAAAGGACAAGGAAATTTTGGCAAAAGCAACTGGTCTAAGCATGGCAGAACTCAAAGAAATTATTGACGACCTTGCAGAGTTTAACCCAATGATGGGACACCGTGGTTGCAGACTTGCTGTAACATATCCAGAAATTGCAGAAATGCAAACAAAGGCAATCATTTTGGCAGGCATAAAGGTTAAAAAAGAAGATAACATTGATGTTAAGCCAGAAATCATGATTCCTTTAACTTGCGAAGAAAAAGAATTTGACTATGTTAAGAATATTGCTGTAAAAACAGCAGACAGCGTGCTAAAAGAAGCAGGGCTTCATCTTGACTACAAGATTGGCACTATGATTGAAGTTCCAAGAGCCACAGTGATTGCCGACAAACTAGCCGAAAGAGCAGAGTTTTTCAGTTTTGGAACAAACGACCTAACACAAATGACTTTTGGATTTAGTAGAGATGACGCAGGAAAGTTTATCAACGAATATTATTCAAAAAAATTGCTCGATTACGACCCATTTGTTAGAGTGGACGAAAAGGGCGTTGGCTCACTAATCAAAATGGCAGTTGAAAAGGGTAGAAGCGTTAAAAAAGATTTGAAAATTGGTGTTTGCGGAGAGCAAGGAAGCAATCCAGAAAGCGTGGAATTTTTCTATAAAAACGGATTATCTTATGTTTCATGCAGTCCATATAGAATCCCAATGGCAATCTTGTCAAGTGCTATCGCAACAATAAAGAATAAATAAAATATCACAAAATTTCATACAATAAAAGTATGGAAAAACAGAGCGTAAAAAGTGAGAGATTAAAAAAAGTAACTTTGATTTTACTTTTAATCATCTTGCTTTTTGGCGCTCTTTTTTGTGTGTTTAAAATTAAATATCCCGTGAAGTATAACGATATAATATCAAGCGAGTGCGCTAAGTATGATATTGACAAAATGCTTGTGTTTTCGCTCATCAACGCCGAAAGTGGCTTTAATCCGTCTGTGGTTAGCAAAAAGGGAGCAATGGGACTTATGCAACTAATGCCACAAACAGCAATATTTGTTGCAACCGAACTTGAAAAAACCAATTTTAATGCAAACGATTTGTTGCGTCCCGAAACAAACATTGAATTTGGCGTGTTCTATCTAAACTATCTTTTTAACAAATTTGATAGCGTGGAACTAGTGCTTTGTGCATATAATGCGGGCGAAACGACAGTTAGAAATTGGCTAAGCACAAAAGAATATTCGCTGGACGGACAATCTCTTGACAAAATTCCTTTTGCCGAAACAAAAAAATATGTCGACAAAATCAATTCATTTTGCACAGTGTATCAAAAAATATTGTAAAAAATTTTAAAAATTTGATATAATTTATCTATGAAAACAAAATTTGAAAACGCACTAATTTTAACATCTCCAACAGACGATATTTTTCTTGGAGAAATCGTCATTAATGACGGTAAAATTGAATTTATTGGGACAAAGTATCAAGGCAAAGTTGATAAAGTTTTTGACTGCAAAAAAAATCTGCTAATGGCTGGATTTATCAACTGTCACGCACACAGTGCAATGTCGCTTTTAAAAGGCATTAGCGACAGTGATAGTTTGGAAGATTGGCTCAAAAAAGTTAATCCAATTGAAAAAAATTTCACCGAAAAAGATATCTATGACGGCACAGTTTTAGCAATCAAAGAGTACTTAAAAAACGGCATCACTTGCTTTCAAGACTGCTACTTTTATCCTGACATAATTGCAAAAGCAGTGGAAGATTGTGGCATTAGGGCAGTGATAGCACTTTCGCAAAACTATTCCATAGACAAGTTTTTGAGCAAGCAAGAACTAGAAGATTTGTTTTTAAAGTTAAACAAAAAGTCGCCACTTGTTGACTATTTGTTTTACTGTCATTCGGTGTATACTTGCAACGAGTCGCAGTTTGCTGATACAATTAGTCTTGCCAGAAAATACGACAAAATAGTAAGTTGTCACATGAGCGAATCGTTAACTGAAATTGGCGTTTGCACTCAAACTCACAACGGACTCACTCCTGTAATGGTGTTGGAAAGTTTTGGATTTTTTGACGGCAAAAATTTGGTCGCACATGGTGTTCATTTGCAAAAAGAAGACTATGCTTTGCTGGAAAAATACCATGTAAACATCGTACATAATCCAAGCAGTAATTTAAAACTAGGTTCTGGAATTGCCAACCTAAAAAGCATGAAAAATCATGGCATAAACATATGCCTTGGAACAGATGGCTCTGCTAGCAACAACAGACTTGATATGTTTAGGGAGATGTATTTGTCAAGCGTGCTTCAAAAAGCACTTTTGAACGACCCAACTTTGATTAATCCAGAAACAGCACTTGAAATGGCAACCACGAACGGAGCAAAAGCCCTTTGTAACGACAAGATAGGTTCGTTAAAAGTTGGAAACTATGCCGACATGATTATGATTGATATGCATTCTGTCGACAATCAAGTGTGTAGGGACATAAAGAGCAATTTGGTGTATGCTTGCGGGGCAGAAGATGTTTTGATGACTATGGTTAACGGCAAAATTCTGTACGAAAAATAGAATAAAAAAGCAAAGATTTTAGAAAAATTAACATAAATGTTAACTTTACAATTTTAAATCAACAAAAACTAGCAAAAATTTTATGCTAGTTTTTTAAAATTGTTTCCGTTCTAAACTTTTCGTGTTATAATCAAAATATGGATAATATTAACGATACACTTACAAAATCCTATGTTGAGCCAAAATTCTGTTCCCAGTGTTTTACAACTCTAACCGAGTTTGTTAACTCTGGATTTGTTGGCTGTCCAAATTGCTACAAGGCTTTTGCAAGCGAAATCAAAGCGTATGTTGACGAAAATCAGTTTGCTCAGTCGCACAAAGGCAAGTTGTACATAAAGCCAACGCATGAATCCATTTTGGACAAAATTTCGTACTACGAAAAGCAACTAAAACTTGCTATCGAAGAAGAAAGATTTGAAGACTGTCGTGCCTTAAAAAACAAAATAATTTCGTTAAAGGAGCAACTATAATGGACGAATTTGATTCAATTATTGTTTCTTCAAGAATAAGGCTTGCACGAAATTTTAGTGATATTGTGTTTCCAAACAAAATCAAAAAAAGTGCAGATGCTTTGGTGGTTATAAACAGAGTTTTTGGCGTGCTAAAAGACTACGAAAACTACAAGGTTAAAGACCTTAGTGTCGACACGCTTAGTTCCCTAAAAGAAAAGCACTTAATCAGCGAAGACTTAACAAAAAATCACGAGTTTGGAGCGTTGTCACTTTCTCATGACGAGCAAATTTGTGTGATGATTAACGAAGAAGAGCATATTCGTGAGCAGTGTATTTTAAAGGGCTTTGACCTTGACGAAGCACTTGCTAGACTTAACGAAATTGACGATATATTGCTGGAAAATTTGCCGATTGCGTTTTCAAATTCGTATGGCTTTTTAACAACCTGCCCAAGCAATTTGGGAACGGGACTAAGGGCGTCTGTTATGCTTTTTTTGCCAGCGTTAACACTTAGCGGAGCAATAAAAAGCCTAATCGAAACGCTTTCCAATGTTGGACTCACTGTTCGTGGACAGTTTGGAGAAAACACCGAAGCCGATGGCTATCTTTATCAAATTTCCAACTGTCAAACTTTGGGACTAAGTGAACAGCAAATAATCGACAATGTTAAGACCGCCGTTATCAAAATTTGTCAAAAGGAACTTGAAGCTCGTTCTCAACTTTTGTCCGCAAATCTTGACGAACTAAAAGACAAAATTTTTAGGGCTTATGGAGTTTTAAAATATGCTAAAAAAATGAGTAGCACCGAAGCCATAAACTTTTTAAGCCAGTTGAAATTTGGTGTTAGTCTTGGACTGATAGAAAATGTTGACATCAAAACAATAGACGGACTGCTAGAAGATGTGCTTCCAAGCACGCTCAGAGTGATATATGGCGAAGAAATCAGCGACCAAGAACTCGAAAAGTATAGATGCAAATATATTCAACAGAAAATTTAAGGAGCATAAATGTTTTACAATATCAATGCGACAGAAGAAGTGAACTTGGCTTTAAAAAAAGCAAGCGAAGTGGCAAAAGAATATAACAATAGCGAAGTTGCCACTGAGCATCTTTTGTATGGAATTTTAACAGTTGACTCGCCTGCACAGCAACTTTTAAAAGAATACAAAGTTAACGAAAAATCATATCTTGCACTTTTAAAAGAAAATCAAGCCGAAAAATATTCCATAGAAGTTGACTTGCAGTTAACTGAAAGAGTTAAAAAGGTGTTCTTGATTGCTCAGCAAACAGCAAGTCAAATGGGACATACTTTTGTTACAAACTTGCATCTTTTGATGAGCATTTTAATGAGCGAAGGTGCAGTTGCAATTACGATTTTAGAAAAGGCATATCATATCAATATTGACGAAATTAGAAAAAGCGTTTTTGCCAAACTTAGTCAAATCAAACCCGCCGAAACAATCGTTGAAGAAAAAAAACCAGATGATTTGCCAGAAAGATTGCTAGAATTTGGAATTGACCTAACAAAAAAGGCTCGTGATGGCAAACTTGATACTATCATTGGCAGAGATGGCGAGATTGAAAGACTTGTTGAAATTTTGTGCCGAAAGACAAAAAACAATCCAATTTTGATTGGCGAAGCGGGCGTTGGAAAGAGTGCGGTTGTAGAAGGTTTGGCTCAGCGAATTGTAAGCGGTCAAGTGCCAGAAATATTGCACGACAAAAAAATTTATTCACTCAATTTGTCGTCTTTAATGTCGGGAACAAAGTTCCGTGGTGCACTCGAAGAAAAGTTGAACGAAATTATAAAAATCATAACAGAAGACAAGTCCATAATCACTTTTATTGACGAAATCCACACCTTGTATCAGGCGGGAAGCGAGAAAGGCGAAATCAATCCAACCGATATTTTAAAGCCATATCTTGCTCGTGGAGAAATGCAAACGATTGGTGCAACAACCACCACCGAATATTCAAAATTTATCGAAAAAGACCCTGCCTTGGAACGCAGATTTCAGCCTGTAAAGGTTAATCCGCCAAGCGTTGACGACACCATAAAAATTTTGCAGGGACTCCGCCCATCGTATGAAAAATTCCACGGAGTAAAAATCCTTGATGACGCTTTGATTAGCTCCGTAAAACTGTCGGTTAGATATATCACAAATCGCAATCTTCCAGACAAGGCGATTGACCTTGTTGATGAAGCGTGTAGCAAGACAAAAATCTTTGGACAAGGCAGAGAAAATATGTTTGTTACAAGCGAAGATGTTGCAAATGTGGTTTCAAGTTGGACGGGTATTCCAGTTAGCAAAATAACCGAAACAGAAAAGCAAAAGTTGCTCAATTTGGAGAACATTCTTCATCAAAAAGTAATCGGTCAAGACGAAGCCATAAACGCCGTTAGCATGGCAATAAGGCGTGCAAGAGTGGGCTTGAAAGACGAAAAAAGACCAATCGGCTCGTTCATATTTTTGGGACAAACTGGCGTTGGTAAAACAGAACTTGCAAAAGCGATTGCGTCCGCCATGTTCGATAGCGATAGTTCAATGATAAAAATCGACATGAGCGAATACATGGAAAAACATTCCATTAGCAAACTAATCGGCTCCCCACCGGGCTATGTCGGCTATGAAGAAGGTGGACAGTTGACCGACAAAGTTAGAAAAAATCCTTATTCTGTTGTTCTGTTTGACGAAGTTGAAAAAGCACACCCAGATATCACAAATATTTTGCTTTCAATCTTGGACGATGGCAAAATTAGTGACGGTCAGGGCAGAGTTGTAAACTTTCAAAACACAATTATCATATTAACAAGTAATATTGGTGCAAAAGAGATGATGGCTCACAAAAACGCTTGCCAGCAGAATAAAGAAGTGTTTGACTTTGAAAAAGACAAACAAATGATGCTTGACAAGTTAAAAAGTGTTTATCCACCAGAACTCATCAACCGAATTGATACAATCACAATATTCAATCCTTTATCGTTTGAAGACCTTGCAAAAATCACTAACTTGCTACTAAAAAAACTAACTCAAAAACTGGAAGAAAAAAATATAACCCTAAAACTCACCGAAAGTGCTCTTGTTTATCTAATCAAGCAAGGAGCAGACAGCGAATATGGCGCAAGACCGCTCAAAAGAGTAATCGAAAAGCAGATTGAAAATGTGATTGCAAGTGACTTATTAAGTGGCAAAATTTGCAACAACTGTGTTATAACAATTTCGTTTGATGGAAAACTTGTGTTTAGTTATTCTTGTGTTTAATTTGGCAAATTGACTCAAAATTAATTGTTAAAAGTTATATTTTGTGGTATTATAATAATACCAATTAATAAAGGAGAGTGATATTATGGTTAAAAATTATCATGCAGGAGCATTATTAAGCCAAGCGCTAGAAAGTTTGTGCAACAAAAAACTCGCAAAACTTGACAAGTACGCAGACGACCTTGTTTGTGACATCTATATGTCAATGGAAGGCAAGGAACAACTAACAAAAATGGTTCTAAAAAGCCGTAGATTTGAATTAGTTGCAAAAGCAAAATCGGACGATATGTATAAAAATATTGATACTTGTGTTGATTGTTTAAAACTACAAATATCAAAAGAAAAATTCGAGAAAAGACAAAAAAGAAGAATCGAAGCACCTGCTTTGGAAGAATAAGAGCAAGAAATTGCTCTTTTTTCTTGTTTTATGAACATTTTTGTCTACTAAAAAAATTTTAATGTTTCTTAATTGCTTGATTTAGTTTGGCACAAAATGTTATCATATATGGGTAAGGTGAAAATATGATTACTATTAGAAATTTAAAAGTTTCATTCACAAAGGAATATGACGCACTTCACGATGTTAACTTAACAGTGAACGATGGCGAAAAGATTGCGATTGTTGGTGATAGCGACAGCGGAAAAACAACACTTTTAAGAAGCATTGCAGGACTTCAAAGTTTTGCTGAGGGCGAGATTTTTATTGGCACTCAGCCAATTCAAAAAGTCAACTTTAAGCAAGATGTTTCGCTTGGCTACATTCCAAAAGTGCCTGTTTTCAAAAACAAAAAAACAGTTATCGAAAATCTTAGATATGTTCTAAAAATCAGGGGCTACGACCAAGCAAGTATGTCGTTCAAAGTTATCACAGCACTTAAAATGTTTGGAATTGATAGCCTTAAAAACATTCCAGTTGAAAGTTTGACTTATCATCAAAAAATGCTTGTTCAACTTGCCCGTGTTAGCATGAGAAAGGTTGATATTGTTTTGATTGATAACATTGCAAAAAATGCGATTGGGGAAGACAAGCAAAAGGTTATCGAAGGAATTAAAACTTTGATGGAACTAAACCCAGACGCAACTTTTATTATGACCACAGACAGTGAAAAAATTGCAAAAGAATTGCAATTAAAAATCGTTAAAATAAAACTTGGAACTATCGTTGAATAGTTAACTATCGGCTCTTGTTAAGGAGTCGATTTTTTTTGCACTTGTTGATGGATTTTTCTTGGACTGCATGGAACTAATTAGTGGCAAAAGTTGAGAAAGCACATTTGCGTTTTGACCGTTATTTTCGCCGTTTTGCATTAGTTTTGGTAGTAACTCCATAATGTTGCCGTTTGAACCTTTGTTCATGCTGGTTAGTAGTGGCAATAGCGAAGAAATTGCACCCAAGTTTAGTCCTAATCCATTTTGCATAGGGCTATTTAGAATGTTTGCGTTCATGCTTTCTTGTGGTTGATTTTGACCAAAATGATTGGCTCTGTTGTAGTTTTCTTGCATTTGGTCGAGCATGGTTTGATTGGTCTTTAAAAACTTAACAGTCTGTTTTCGGGTGTTATTTCCAATAATGGTTCTGCCACTTTCGATTGTCACTTTGTTTTCGTTCATACAAAAATTCCTTTTTAAATTATCAATTATATATATGTTTTCATATAATAAATTAGTTAAAAAAAGGAGATTAAAGTTTTGGATTTTAAAAATTATTGCAACAATAACGAGCAAGAAAACAAAAGCGTACATATTAATTCCAGCAAAGAATTTAATTCTAACGCCGAAGAAATTATAAACAAATATTCTTCATATTCTAACAGCGAACTCATGGACGAACTAATAAAGCAGACCAACGAAAAAAAGAAAAATGGCAGTTTGGACGCACAAAAAATGGAGCAGATGTATCAAACAATCTACAATGTTATTCCGCCAGAAAAAAGACAAAATTTGGACGAAATTTTTAGAAGGTTGAGATGATTAGGCGTAAAATAGACCCATCGCTTCTTAGCCATGTTAGTTCGCAGTCGCTTGTTAAACAAAATGTTGATTGCTTGGTTTATAGCAACAATTTTTTGCGTACAAAAAAGTATTTGGATAGTTTAAATCATTGCAAAGTTTTTGCAGAACTCCCGTTTATTAACGCTTTTGCCGTAAATATTTGTCCTGAAAAACTTGGAATTATGTCGTCCATAAAACATATCAACTACATAACAAGTCAAGCCAAAGTTTTTGCACAAGTCAATGTTGCAAAAGATATTATGAATGTTAAACTTTTGCATAACGAAGGACTTAGTGGCAAAGGTGTTACGGTGGCGTTTATCGACACAGGCGTTTGCTCGCACATAGATTTTGTCGTGCCAAAAAACAGACTCATGATTTTCAAAGACTTTGTAAACTTCAAACAGCAAGCGTATGACGACAACGGACACGGCTCTTTTGTGGCTTCTGTTGCGGTGGGCAATGGAATGTGTAGCGCAAAAAAGTACTCAGGTGTTGCTCCAAAAGCAGACATAATCTCGCTTAAAGCACTGGATAAAAACGGCGAAACTGGTGCGTTTACAATTCTCGAAGCAATGCAGTGGATTCACGAAAACCACAAGCGATATAACATCAAAGTTGTGTGCATGAGTTTTGGAAGTCAGCCAATGCAGTCCAGTGACCCATTGACTCGTGGAGCAGAAGTTTTGTGGGACGATGGTATTGTTGTGGTTGCGGCAGCGGGCAACAGTGGCCCAGATGTTTCAACAATCAAAAGCCCTGGGGTCAGCACAAAAATAATCACAGTTGGAGCGTTAAACGACAAGCGAAATTTGGAAACCGAAACTTATGACGAAAAATCGTTTGAAGTTGCTGACTTTTCTTCTCGTGGACCTGCTTTTAATTTCTACAAGCCAGACCTTATCGCAAGCGGTGTTAACCTAACTTGCTGTTCCAACAAGCCAAACGAACTCTATACAAAAATGAGTGGCACAAGCGTTGCAACGCCACTTATTGCGGGACTTTGTGCTTTGATAGTTGAAAAATTCCCAACAATCAGTCCTGTTGAAGTTAAAAGCATGATTTTGAACGGTTGCAAAAAAATCACTGGCGACCGAAACACCGAAGGCTATGGCTATTTTAGGATAGAGTAAAATGTTTTATATAATTCAGTAAAAAAGAGATGGTTTATTCCATCTCTTTTAGTAATTTTATCAGTTTGTCAAGTTCTCGTTTTTTGTTGGTGTGACCAATTGAAACTCTAATTGTTCCGCCAGTTTTTATCGTTCCAAGTCGTTCATGAACAAGTGGAGCGCAGTGTAGTCCGCTTCTAACACAAATGTTATGTTCGTTAAGAAAGTCCACAACTTCGCTTGGCTCATGATTTTTTATCGTGAACGAAACAACCCCATTATAGCAGTCTTTTTGTGTGCAAAGTTTGACAAAATCAAGTTTAGAGAGTTCGTCAAGCAGATATTTTGTTAGACTTTCAATCTTGCTATTAATCTTGTCAAAATGCTTTTGCACATATTTAATACCAGCCTTTAAACTAAAAATATTTGGACTAGCACCAGTGCCTGCTTCCAAACTTTCGGGTGGAGTGACGGGTGGAAGTAGCATTTCGCCATAAGTTCCAGTCCCGCCAAACTTGATTGGCTTGATGTCAACATGACTTTGATAGCACAAAAGTCCCACGCCTTGCATGGCAAGTAGTCCTTTGTGACCCGCAACGCAAATGATGTCGATGTTGTCGTTTATCATATCAATTTTTTTGTGGCCAGCACTTTGAGCACAATCCACCATGAATAATATTTTGTGTTTTTTGCAAATTTTGCCGATTGTTTTTATGTCCTGAGTTGCACCCGTAACATTGCTTGTTTGATTGACAACAATTAGGTAGGTGTTTGGCTTGATTGCTCGTTCAATATCTTTTGGCTCAACAATTCCTTTTTCGTTGCTATTAACAATCGTGAGTGTAATTTTGCCGTCATTTTCCAATTGCTTTAAGGGGCGGGCAACCGAGTTATGCTCGTTGGAAGTGGTTATAACATTTCCGCAAGGCTTTACTGTGCCAAAAATTGCGGTGTTTAACGCTTCGGTGCAACCGCTAGTAAAAATTATATGTTCAACTGCTCCAACATTAAAAAAATCGTTGACGAGTTGCCGTGTTTCAAAAATCTCGTTGCCAGCGTTTAAACTTAGCCTGTGTGAACTTCTGCCGGGGTTGGCACAATATTTTTTTGTGAGTGCTTTAAAAACCGCCCACTTTACGCTTAGTGGCTTTTTGTTGGTCGTGCTTGCGTTGTCTAAATATATCATAATTACTCCTTAACATTTTTGTATAAAAAACTATATATTGTTATATGAAAGGCAAGTCGATTTTGCTTTTCATCATGCGGAGGATAATAAGTTTTATGGAGTATGTTATTGCGGTTTTTTCAGTTAGGACAGAAACACTTTTGTTCAATCAATACTTGCATAGACTTGGAATAAATAGTACAGTTATGAACACGCCGAAAGAAGCACATACTTCATGTGGAATATGTGTCAAATTTTCTAGTGCAATGTTTAATGTTGTAAAAAAAGCAAGTTTGGCAGGTTATCGCTCGTTTGTGGGCTTTTTCAAAGTTAACAAATCCAGTTTTGGACTTTTGGTTTTGCCTATACGATAAGTTTTAGTTTTAATTTTTAACTCAGCGTGATATAATCATGTTGAGTTTTTTATTGGAGAAGAAATATGACAGCAACGCAGATTTATGATGTACTCATAAAAAAATATCCAAACGCAGAAAGCGAACTTGTGTTTAACTCCACCTTTGAACTTTTGGTGGCAGTGATTTTGTCTGCTCAATGCACCGACAAGCGAGTAAATCAAGTAACGCAAGTGATGTTTAAAAAATATAACACACCCCAGCAGTTTGCCAGCATGAAGCAAGAAGAACTTGAAAAAATGATTTTTTCATGCGGATTTTATCACAACAAAGCAAAAAATATTATTGCAATGTCGAAGCAAATTGTTGACGATTTTGGCGGGGAAGTGCCAAACAATATTGACGACCTTCAAACGCTTTCGGGAGTAGGACGAAAAACTGCGAATTTGGTGTATGGTCTTGCTTTTAACGGTGACGCTATTGCAGTTGATACCCATGTTTTTCGGGTTAGCAACAGATTAAGGCTTTCGGTGAGCAATAATGTGCTAGACTGCGAAAAAGATTTAATGAAATCCATTCCAAAAAATTTGTGGACAAAAATGCATTTTCTTTTGGTTTTGTTTGGCAGATATCAATGCAAAAGTCAACGACCACTTTGTGAAAACTGCGAGTTTCAGTCATTTTGCAAGTATTACAGCGAGCATCACAAAAACTAATTTTAGCATCAAAAAAAAGTCTTATCAAAAAGATAAGGCTTTTTTACTACCTATTAAGCGACTTGTCGATTTTCAAAACAATGTCATACAAAAGATTGCGATAATAGAGCAATATTTCACAATCTTTGCATTTTTCATGCTTGCATTTTTTCTCTAAACAGTAGGAGTTTTTTGGATTAACTGTTTTGCTATCTTCCACATCAATGATTTTTTTAATTAGGTCAAATTTGTTATAATAAGCCGTGTATTTTATGCCCATATTCTTTGCGACTTGCCTTAGTTCCATAATTCCCAACTTGTAATAATTATTTTCCATTAAAACTCACCCTTGCAACATTATATTTCAAATATAACAAAAAATTTGTATAAAATCAACTTAATTGAAACATTTTATTTCATGAAGGGTTTTATATGAAAATGAATACTTTGAACAAAGAAAACAAATTGTTTGGCAAAAAGATTGTTGATTTGAGATTGAAAAAGGGTTGGACGCAAGAACAAATGAGTGCAAAACTTCAACTATGCGGTCTTGATATTTCAAGAGCCACTTTGTCTAAAATCGAACTTGGCACAAGGCAAGTTTACTACTGGGAAGTGAAATATTTTGCAAAGGCGTTTGATATTGACTATTTTGAATTTGAAAAGATGCTCAAAATCAACACAATTTGACGCTGTAAAAACAAATTTGATTTTTTGCTATGAAATTTGCATTTTTTGGTGTATAATTATTGCAAATTAATTCGTAGCAATTTTTTTAGGAGAAAATTATATGTTTGTAGACAAGACTAGAATATACTTAAAAGCGGGAAATGGCGGAGATGGCTCTGTTAGTTTTTTGCGTGATAGAACAACCATGACTGGTGGCCCAGATGGCGGAAATGGTGGCAAGGGTGGAGATATTATTTTTGAAGTAGACACAGGCAGTAACAACCTTGTTGATTTTTACTTTACAAAGCATTTTAGAGCCGAAAACGGAGTTAATGGCGGACACCTTAATTGCAACGGAAAAGCGGGCAAAGATTTGATTATCAAAGTTCCACAAGGAACAGTTGTAAAAGACGCCGACAACGGCAATATTGTTGCCGATATGTTCGACAAAAATACTCGTGTTGTTGTTTTGAAAGGTGGCGAAGGTGGCAGGGGTAATGCCATGTTTGCAAATTCTAGGCGTCAAGCCCCAGCGTTTGCCGAAACTGGCGAAAAAACAAAGGAATATGCTGTTGATTTGGAACTAAAAACTATTGCTGATGTTGGACTCATTGGCTTTCCAAGCGTTGGCAAAAGCAAAATTTTGTCTGTCTTAACAAGTGCAAAACCAAAGATTGCTGACTATCACTTTACAACCTTAACTCCAAATCTTGGAGTTGCGTCTTATCACTCGCAAAACTTTTTGATTGCAGATATTCCGGGGCTTATCGAAGGAGCAAGTGAAGGCAAAGGTCTTGGCTTTGAATTTTTGCGTCATGTTGAAAGAACTCGAATGCTTGTTCATGTGGTTGATATTGCAGGTGTTGACGGCAGGGACCCAATCGAAGACTTTAAAGTCATCAACGAAGAACTAAAAAAATATTCTTTTGAACTTTCAAAAGCGCCACAAATTGTTGTTTTAAACAAAATTGATTTGCTTGCTGGCGACAACGAAAAAATTGACGAGTTTAAAAAGACCTATGGCAAAAAATACAAGATTTTAACATTCAGTGCTGCCACTTTGGAAGGCAAGGACGAACTATTAAAAACGATTGTGGAAACGCTTTCATCAATCAAGCCACTTGAACCACTCAAAGCAGAAACATTCAGCCTTGACAAGCGTGATTTCACAAAATTTGAAATCACAAAAGAAAACAATGTTTATGTTGTTTCGGGCGACCTTATTGACGACCTTATTCGTGGAATTATCTTGGAAGAACCAGAAAGTTTGGCATATTTCCAAAAGCGTTTGGTGTGGAGTGGTGTTCACGACAAGTTGGTAAAAATGGGCGTTAAGGAAGGCGACACTGTTAGAATCGGTGCGTTTGAATTTGAATTTTTTGATTAAAATGCTATTAAAAATATTTGCAAAACAAATTTTATTTTGTTATAATTTGGCGTAAAATGAAAAGGGAGGAACTTTTATGATAACTACTAAACAGCGTTCAAGTTTAAGAGCAAGAGCACATTCGCTAACTCCCGTTGTTATAGTTGGAAAAGAAGGTGTCTCTGAGCAAGTTATAAAATCAGTCGATGATGTTTTGGAAGCAAGAGAACTTATTAAAATAAGATTGCTTAATAACTGCCCAATCTCGACAAGAGAAGTTAGTTCAATTATTTGTCAAAAACTTTCAGCAGAAGGCGTGCAATGCATTGGCTCAATCGTTGTCATTTATCGCCGTTCTCACAAAAAAGATATTGAACATATTGAAATTTAGCGAAAATATTTTAAAAAATGCAAATCATTTTGTGTGGTTTGCTTTTTTTTTGATTAAAAATATTGTAAAATGTAATCATGAAAAAATTGAAAGAGTATTTTAAACATAACTGGGTTTTTTATGTGATATTTGCAGGATTTTTACTGTTCGACCAAATAACAAAAATCATATTTGAAGGCAAAACAATTCCGCTTATTCAAGGAGTGTTTAGTCTTACAAGCAGTCACAACGATGGCGCTGGTTTTGGCATATTATCAGGCAAAACTTGGCTACTGATTATTATCACGATTGTGTTTATGATTTTTATAGCATATTTTGCTTACAAACAAAAACGAAAAAATGCACTTTTTAGGTGGAGTATTGCACTGATTTTTGCGGGTGCATTTGGTAATTTAATTGATAGGCTAATTTTTGGCTATGTTAGGGATTTTTTGTTTTTTGAACTCATCAACTTTCCAATTTTTAATGTTGCCGATAGTTGCTTAACAATTGGGATTATTTTGCTTGTTGTGTTCTTGCTTTTTGTAGAACCAAAACTTGCACGAAAAGAGCAGGAACAAGCGAAAGAAAAGCCAGAAGAAAAAAGTAAATAAGTTATTGAGAAAAAGTATCAATAAGTGGAGAAATAATGAATTATAATTACTTAGTAACATTGCAAGATGTTAACAAAAGATTAGATGTTTTTTTGGAAGAAAACTTAAAAGAGTTTTCTAGAAGTAAAATCAAAAGAGAGATAGATGCTGAGCATATTTTGGTCAATCAAAAAGTGCAAAAAGCGGGCTATAAGTTAAAACTTAACGACATTATATCTTGCACAATCGAATATGATAGAACTTTAAACGCCACACCAGAGAATATCGCACTTGATGTGGTGTTTGAAAACGATAATTTGCTTGTTGTTAACAAGCCAAGCGGAATGGTCGTTCATCCAGCGTGTGGAAATTATAGCGGAACGCTTGTTAACGCACTCAGTTTCTACACAAAAAGTTTGAGTCATATCAACGGCGAGTTTAGACCTGGTATTGTGCATAGGCTAGACAAAGACACTTCGGGACTTTTGATTGTTGCAAAAAATGATTATGCTCACAAAATTTTGGCTGACCAAATAAAGTCAAAAGTTTGCAAAAGATATTATCTTGCATTGCTTGAAGGGAATGTAAAACAAGACAGTGGAGTAATCGAAACAAATCTTGCACGAAGCATGAAAAATAGAAAACTTTTTGAAGTATGCGACAGCACAAAGGGCAAGCACGCTTTAACGCTTTTTAAAGTTGTTGAGCGTTTTAGTGGCTACACGCTTTGCGAGTTTGAACTCAAAACTGGAAGAACTCATCAAATTAGAGTTCACGCAAAATATTTGGGCCACCCAGTTGTGGGGGATATGCAGTACGGTTTTAAAACGCACCCAGAACTAGATGGACAACTGCTCCACGCCTATAAGATTGAGTTTTTTGAACCAACAACAAACGAAAAGATTATTCTAGAATGTCCACTTCCACAAAAGTTTACTGACTTTATGGATAAAATAAGATAGCAAATACATTGATAAAATTTTTTAGTTGTGTTAAAATTCTATCAATCAGGAGAAAAACATGAAAAAGGAAATTAACCAAAAACGATTTTTTAGCGCAATGGCTTTTGTTGCCATAACTTTTCTTGCAGTAGCATTGCTTGTTAGTTTGATTGCATCAAAACTTGGCAGTGACGGGCAAGATGTGTTTTCGCAAATCGCCAATGTTATAAAACAAATTGCTCAGGCACTAGCGTATATTTGTGCGTGCATATCGGCTTTTGGATTTGTTAGAAGCAAACGAAACTCAGTCTATATGATACTTTATATTATCGTGTGCATTATGATTGCAGTGTTTGTTATTTTGCCACTATTTGGAATTTAAGGAGTTAACTATGATAAAATTTTCGGCACTCACTTGGTGCGTAATATCTGCATTTTTGCTTTCGTTTGTGGCAGTAATGCTTAGTAGCGTAACACCCGTAATGGTCTATGTTGCGTTGTCACTTCTTTTGATATCTTTTGTTTTGCTAACTGTCAAACTATATCTTGATATTTCAAAAAAGAGCAAGGAAGACGAAAGAATAAAAGAAGAACTTTTGATGGAACTTTCGGTCACCGAAGACGGTGAAGAATATGTTATGAAAAACAGCCCAACATCAAAAAAATATCGTAAAATGCTACGAAGAGAACATTTTAACCGCTTTATGCCTGTTATTTTCAGCGGGTTTGTTGCTCTTTGCATGGCGTTTTTGCTAATCAAAGTGATATTTAGATTTTAAAAACTACAAATTTTGCAACTAATGTTGTCATTAATTGGTTGCAAATTTTTTTATTTATGATATAATAATCAAGTTTAAAGTCACACCTAGGTGATAAAAGGAGATAAAATGGAATATACAAAAGAACTACTCAAAAACAAACAAATAAAGTTTAATATTAGTTTGTCACATGACGAATGGGAACATGAACTTGACCATGTTTATGAACACCAAAAATCAAGATTTAATGTTGAAGGTTTTAGAAAGGGTAAAGCACCCAGAAAAGTTATCGAAAAACAATATGGCGAAAGCATTTTCTTTAATGACGCTTTAAACGAAGCATTCTATCATTACTTTAACGAAATTTTGGACAAGGAAGCCGATATCGAAATGGTTGGAAGTCCAAAACTTGATGTTAAAAAACTTGACAACAGTGGCGTAACACTAGAAGTTACTATTGATGTTAAGCCAGAAGTAAAACTTGGCGACTACAAGGGTCTAAAAGTTGAAATGTCAAAGCCAAAAGTTACTGCAAAAGAAGTTGACGCAGAAATCGAAAAAATGGCAGAAAAGTCAGCAAGATTTGTTAAGGTAGACAGAGAAGTAAAACTTGGCGACATTGCTGTAATCGACTTTACAGGCTACCACAATGGCAAGGCTTTTGATGGCGGTCATGCAGAAAACTTTGAACTAGAAATTGGTTCTCACAGATTTATCGAAGGCTTTGAAGACCAAATCGTTGGCATGAAAGCAGGCGAAGAAAAGGACATCAATGTTACTTTCCCAGCAGACTATCCAGTTGAAGAATTAAAGAGTGCACCAGCAGTTTTCAAAATTGTTTTGCACGAAGTTAGAGAAAAACAACTTCCAAAAATTGATGACGAATTTGCTCAAAATGTTAGCGAATACGACACTCTCGAAGAATACAAAAAGAGCGTTAAAGAAGATTTGCTAAAACAAAAACAAACACAAGCAGAATTTGACTACGAAGAAAAATTGATTGAAGAAGTAGTTAAAAATGCAGAAGTAGAAATCCCACAAAGCATGGTTGAAGAACAAGCGGAAGAATTTATCCATGATTTTGAACACAGACTTGCTCATCAAGGTTTAAAACTTGACGATTA
Source organism: uncultured Clostridia bacterium (assembly GCA_934777505.1). GTDB lineage: Bacteria > Bacillota > Clostridia > Christensenellales > UBA1242 > CAKVNM01. The sequence goes on from CAKVNM010000001.1 coordinate 70,615, forward strand.
TGTTAAATATATGGGTACAACAGTCGAAGACCTTAAAAACAGCAGACTTGACGATGCAAAGAAAACTTGCAAAACAAGACTAACTATGGACGCTATTATCAAGGCAGAAAACTTGAAAGTTGAAGATAGTGATGTTGAAAAGGCAATCGAAAAACAAGCACTAAAAATGGGCACAACCGTTGAAGAAATCAAGTCAAAACTTGATAATCACGCACTTGCTCACATTGCAAACGATATCATCGTTGAAAAACTTTTGACATTCTTAAAAGAAAACAACAAGTAATTTAAAAAACTCCAAAGATAAATTTAAAAAGCACCAAAGATTTTTAAGTTTATTAAAGGAGTTTTTTTATGCTTATACCTTATGTAGTAGATTCCACCATGTGTGGCGAAAGAAGTTACGATATCTATTCAAGATTGCTTGAAGATAGGATTATTTTTTTAACAGGCGAAGTAACAACCGAACTTGCCAACACTATTATTGCTCAAATGCTGTTTTTGGAAGGCAAGGATTCTAGTAAAGACATTTCGCTCTATATCAACTCACCGGGTGGGGTTGTTGATGCAGGGCTAGCAATTTTGGACACAATGAATTACATCAAGTGCGATGTTTCCACAATTTGTGTTGGTATGGCGGCGTCTATGAGTGCGGTGCTTCTTAGTGCAGGAACAAAAGGAAAACGCTACTGCTTGCCACATTCAAGAATTATGATTCATCAGCCACTTGGAGGAGTTCAAGGACAGGCAATCGATATTAAAATTCAAGCCGAGCAAATTTTAAAAATGAAAGACAGTCTTAACAAAATACTATCTAATGCAACAGGAAAAAGCGAGAAACAAATTGAGCAAGACACAAACCGAGATTACTATTTAACGAGCGATGAAGCCTTGGCGTATGGAATAGTCGACAAGGTTTTAACAAAGAGAGTTTAAGGAGCAATATATGAACAAAATATCAAACATGATTTGCTCGTTTTGTGGAAAAGAACAAAATCAAGCATTAAAATTTATCGCAAGTCCCAACGGCTCGTGCTTTATTTGTGACGAGTGCGTACAAATTTGTTCGAGCATTTTAAAGGAAAGTTCAAAAACCGAACTTGGATTAAAACTCATCAAGCCCGAAGAAATCAAAAAGCATCTCGACAACTATATTATCGGTCAGGACGAAGCCAAAAAAGTGCTTAGTGTTGCGGTGTATAATCACTACAAAAGGCTGAGATATAACGAAAGCACTTCTAAAACCGACAAGGTGGAACTTGATAAAAGCAATGTTTTGCTTATTGGTCCAACGGGTAGCGGAAAGACACTCCTTGCCAAAACACTCGCAAAAATTTTAAATGTGCCATTTGCTCACGCTGATGCAACAACTTTGACCGAAGCAGGCTATGTTGGCGAAGATGTTGAAAGCATTTTGACAAAACTAATTCAAAGTGCGGGCGGAGATATCAAGAAAGCCGAAAAAGGCATTGTGTATATTGACGAAATCGACAAAATTGCCAAGCGAGCCGAAAACAAATTGCTTCCAAAAGACCCTTCGGGCGAAGGTGTGCAACAAGGACTACTAAAAATTATCGAAGGCACGATTGCAAGTGTTCCAGAAAAGACTAGCCGAAAGACTCCTTTTCAAGAAACTGCTAGCATAGACACGAGTAATATTTTGTTTATTTGTGGCGGAGCGTTTGTTGGACTAGAAAATATCATAAAGGACAAAAAACTGAAAAAATCACTTGGCTTTAATAACAATATTGAGCAAGAAAACCAGCAAATTTCTAGTGACGAAATCGAACCGCAAGACTTAATCAAGTTTGGACTAATTCCAGAATTTGTTGGCAGATTGCCAATAGTTGTTAGCCTGCAAAAACTTGACGAAACCGCTCTTGTAAAAATCCTTACTGAGCCAAAAAATTCACTCGTAAATCAATACAAAACAATGTTCCAAATTGACGGAATAGACTTTGAAGTAAAAGAGCAAGCCCTAAAACAGATTGCCCTAAAAGCCATAAAACTAGAAAGCGGAGCAAGGGGACTAAGAAGCATTTTTGAAAAAACAATCATGAACAGTATGTACTATTTGCCAAGCGATAGTAGCATTAAAAAACTAGTGCTTGATGTTGACGAAAACAACTGCGTTAAGGTGCTAAAATTTGACGAGAAAAGCCTTAGTAAAAATCAAAACATTGCCCTAAAAGGCAAAGATTCGTCCGTTAACTATGTTCAAGTTTGATTTTTAATTTAATCAAAAACAAAGTGGCAAAAAAGCAAAAATTTTTTGCCATATTTATTGCTTGCCAACTTTTGGAAAATCTACTATAATGTGTGTATTATTTTAAATTTGGAGAAACTATATTTATGGCAGTAAAACAATACAAAGCAATTTCAATCATGGGAGTAGTGAGTTTTCCAAAAATGCCTATTGCGTGCGAAGTTAGAAGACAAGCCAGCAAAGAAGCTGTTTTGGAAGCATCAAGAAACAAAGAAGAAATTATTTTGGTTACTCAAATCACAAACACAATCGGTGACGATTTTTTGGCTTGCGTAAACCATATTGGAACTGTTTGTACAATCCAAAAAGTTACAACAACAAATAGTAGCGTAAAATTGGTTGCGGACGGAGTAAAAAGAGTTAGGATTGTGGGAGTTAACAAGGATTCTCAGTTTTTGACTGTTGAAGCCGAAGATGTTGAACCTATCGTTTACAACTCGCCAGAAGAACACTTGCTTTTTGAGTCTGTAAAAAATGCAGTAATTGATTTTAGTGCAAGCAATTTTTCAATCAAGCCAGAAGTGATTAATATCTTGAATAACACAGACGATATCAATACTTTTGTTGATTATTCTGCAATAATTTTACTAAAAGACGAAAACAAACAACTTGCTTTATTAAACGACTTCGACACAATGAGTAGACTAACAAAACTCAGTGCTTATGTTAACGAAGAAGTAGAAATCATAAAACTCAACAAAAAACTCAGCGAAAAAGTAAAACAAAATATGGATAAAAACCAAAAAGAGTTTTATCTTCGTGAGCAAATGAGAGCAATCAGCGAAGAACTTGGCGAAGGCACAAGTATGTTTGACGACTATGAAAAACGAATCAACGCCCTAACACTTTTACCAGAAACCAAAGAGAAAGTTATGAAGGAACTTGCTAGACTTAGAAAACTTCCTAGTGCTTCGCCAGATTTTTCAATTCTTCAAAACTACATAGAAACCTTCCTTGACTTGCCATGGGGAAAATATACCCAAGACAACAAGGATTTGAAAAAAGCAAGAGAAATTTTGGATAGTGACCATTCGGGACTAGAAAAAGTTAAGGACAGAATTGTTGAAAACCTTGCAGTTATGCAGTTAACTGGGAAAATCAGCGGGCAAATTATCTGCTTTGTTGGACCACCGGGAGTTGGAAAAACAAGTATTGTAAAGAGCATTGCAAGAGCGTTAAATCGTAATTTTGTTAAAATGAGCGTTGGCGGAGTTAAGGACGAAAGCGAAATTCGTGGTCACAGAAAGACCTATGTTGGAGCAATGCCGGGCAGAATAATCTACAATATGATTATGGCAAAGAGCATGAATCCAGTTTTCTTGATTGACGAAATCGACAAAATGGCAAGCGACTATCGTGGCGACCCAACAAGTGCGTTGCTCGAAGTTTTAGACCCAGAACAAAACACAATTTTCAGGGACCATTTCCTAGAAGTTCCTTTTGATTTGAGCAATGTTTTGTTTATTGCAACCGCTAACAATATTGGCGATATTCCAGCACCATTACTTGATAGAATGGAAGTTATCGAATTGTCGTCATATACAACTAGCGAAAAGTTTAGAATTGCAAAAGAACACTTAATTCCAAAAGAAATTCAAAAAAATGGACTAAAACCAGAACAAATTTGCATTACAGACGAAGCCTTGAATGACATTATCGAGCAGTATACTTTTGAAGCAGGCGTTAGAAATTTGGAACGACAAATCGGCACAATCATGAGAAAAGTGGCTGTAAAGATTATTACCGAAAACGATAGTAGCAAGTGCTACAAAGTTTTGCCAGAAAACTTGCAAGAATATTTGGGCGCTCACAAAATTATTCGTGACGAAAAACGCCCATTTGCAGAAGTTGGTGTTGTTAGCGGACTATCATATTCGACTGTTGGCGGTGGAGTACTTTCTATAGAAGTTAACAAGGTTCTTGGGGACGGTAAGGTGGTTCTAACAGGACGACTTGGCGATGTTATGCAAGAAAGTGCAAGAGCAGCGCTATCTGCTGTTATTGGAATTGCGGAAAAATACAATATCGACCCACAATTATTTAGAAAGAGCGATATTCACATTCATGTGCCAGAAGGTGCAGTAAAAAAAGATGGACCAAGTGCTGGTTCTGCTTTGGCAACAGCAATTTTTAGTGCGTTCTCAGGCAAAAAAGTCGACAATAATCTTGCCATGACTGGCGAAATTACTATTCGTGGAAATATTTTGGCTATCGGCGGACTAAAAGAAAAATTGTTCGCTTGCGTTAGAGCAGGAATAACAAAAGTCCTTGTTCCATCGCAAAACAAAGAAGATGTTTTGGATTTGCCAAAAGAAATCACAGACAATTTGAATATTGTGTATGTTGACACTTTGGAACAAGTGCTAGCAAATGCAATTATTGATTAACAAAGGAAAAAATATGGACATTTATTCAAGAAAAACTTATTATTACGACTTGCCAGAAGAATTAATCGCACAAACTCCTGTTGAGCCAAGAGACCACAGCAGAATGTTGGTGTATGACAGACAGAACGACACAATCAATCACAAACATTTTTATGATGTTATTGATTATCTAAACAAGGGCGATATTTTGGTTGTTAACAATACAAAAGTTTTGCCTGCAAGACTATATGGAACAAAAGTTTCGACTGGTGCAAAAGCAGAAGTGTTTTTGTTAAAAAAACAGTCGCTTGATGTTTGGGAAGTGCTTTTAAAGCCACAAAAACGACTAAAAGAAGGCACAATCATTGAATTTTCAAAAGATTTTTCGTGCGAAGTTGTAAAAAACTTTGACCACGGTAATGCAGTTGTAAAGTTTTCGCATAACGGAACTTTTGAAGAAAACTTGCTAAAAGTTGGAACTATGCCACTTCCGCACTATATTCACGAAAAACTAAAAGACAGCAATAGATATCAAACAGTTTATGCAAAAACAGAAGGCAGTAGTGCAGCGCCAACTGCTGGACTACATTTTACGCCAGAACTACTTGAAAAAATCAAGCAAAAGGGAATAGAAGTGTGCGAAGTTTTGCTTCATGTTGGACTTGGAACTTTTAGGCCAGTTAGTGAAGATAATATTTTAAAACACGATATGCATACTGAGTATTATGAAATAACTCAGGAAGTTGCAGACAAAATCAACAATGCAAAAAAACAAGGTCACAAAGTTATTGCCGTTGGCACAACAAGCGTTAGAACGCTTGAAAGTGTTGCGTCAAAGTTTGACGGCGAATTAAAGGCAGACAAGGGCGAAACAAATATTTTTATCTACCCCGGCTATAAGTGGAAAATTGTTGACCACCTAATCACAAATTTTCATCTTCCAGAAAGCACTTTGATTATGCTTGTTAGCAGTTTTTGTGGAATTGAAAACACTCTAAAATTCTATAACGAAGCCGTAAAGGAAAAATATAGATTTTACTCCTTTGGGGACGCTTGTTTGATTTTATAACCTAAGTTTTGCTTAGGTTTTTTTAAAATTCCCTTGTTAAAATTTTTAAAATATGTTAATCTCTATTAGATAAGGAATAATTATGGAAAACGAACAATTTTTTAGTTTTGAAACAAAACATATTTGCAAACAAAGTGGTGCGAGAACAGGTATTTTTCACACACCACACGGAGATATTGAAACTCCTATTTTTATGCCAGTTGGAACGCAGGCAACAGTCAAATCACTCAGTCCTCAGGACTTGCTAGACGCAAAAGCACAAATAATTTTGTCTAACACATATCACTTGTATCTTAGACCGGGCGAAGATGTTGTAAAAATGGCGGGCGGACTTCATAACTTTATGGACTGGCACAAACCAATTTTGACGGATAGTGGTGGTTTCCAAGTTTTTTCGCTTAATGATTTTAGAAAAATCAGCGAAGAAGGCGTTGAATTTAGGTCGCATTTGTCGGGCGAAAAACACTTTATCAGTCCAGAAAAAGCAATTCAAATCGAAAACGACCTTGGTGCAGACATTATCATGGCGTTTGACCAATGCACACCTTATGGCGTTAGTTATGAAGATGCCAGAAAAGCAATGGAACTAACTGAGCGTTGGCTAAAAAGATGCTATGACTATCACAAAAACCCACGACAAGCATTGTTTCCAATCATTCAAGGCAATTTCTACAAAGATTTACGACTTGAAAGTTTAAAACGCACATTGCCTTATGTTAAACACGGCGTTGCAATCGGCGGACTAAGCGTTGGAGAAGATACTCGCACTATGTGTGATATGCTTGATATTCTCGCTCCACATTTGCCAAACGAAGTGCCACACTATCTTATGGGCGTTGGAAGTCCAGACTATCTTATCGAAGGTGTGCTTAGAAATGTTGATATGATGGACTGCGTTTTGCCAACTCGTATTGCCCGCAACGGCACTGCGTTTACTTCTCACGGCAAAGTTGTTGTTAGAAATGCTGAGTATAAAAAAGACTTTACGCCACTTGATGACGAATGTGATTGCTATTGCTGTACTCACTTTACAAAAGCATATTTAAGACACTTGATTCACACCAACGAAATTTTGGGTGCAAGACTTCTTAGTCTTCATAATATAAGATTTTTAACACACCTTATGGAACAGGTTAGAGATGCTATCAACAACGATAGATTGCTCGATTTTAGAAAGGAATTTTACGCAAAAACGGGTTATAACAAGGATAATATCGAATAATTTGTCGAAACTTTAACTTTATTTAAAACAAGCGGTTAAAAATTGTTGCAAAAATATTCGCATTAATGATAAAATTAACCCAAGGAGAAAAATTATGTCAATGTTATTAGAAAACACATCAAATCCAGGATTTTTTGAAAAATATGGTTTGCTTATTATTTTAGTTGTTATGATTATCGCAATGTTTGTTTTCAACTTTTTGCGTCAAAAAAAATATCAACAACAAGAAGCAAAAATGCTTGAAGATATCAAAGTTGGAACAAAAGTTAAAACTTATGCAGGCGTTTATGGAACAATCGTTGGAATGTACGACTCAACAGACGGCAAAGTTGCTATTTTGTCACTAGACGGCAAAGCAACTATGGAAGTTGATTTTAGGTCTATCTATGTTATCGACAACAAAACAGAAGTAACTGCTGAAAAGACAGAAGAAAACGCAGAAGAAGTCAAGGCAGAACCAGTTGCAGATGCAAACAAAGAACCTAAACAAGAAGACTCAAAACCAGCAGAAGAGCCAAAAGCAAAGAAAGCCAAAAAAGAAAAAAATCAAGATTAATAAAAAAACACTACCGTTAGTCAATACTAATTGAAACTAGCGGTTTTTTTAATAGCATATTTGAAAGTTACAGAGAGTATATTCTTGGATATGATTGTCTTTGTAAAAATGCTTTATTTAATTAAATGATTAGTTCGTTAAATTTTTATACTAAAATTTATTGACAATCAGTCAAAATTATATTATATTACTCTTGTAGTAAATTGGAGAGAAAGCTTTTGAATTATCTTGTTAACAATGAATTCTATTTTGAAGTATTTGATGATGGAGATGTGATGGCATGTGGTAAGGCTATCCCAAGGAGTTTCATACTAAATAAAACGACTTGGTATGTTATCCAATTATTTAATTGCATTACTTCATATGGAAATGCAAAGGAAAAATTTATTAACCATTATAATAGAGATAAAATATTCCTTTCGGACGAATTTGAAAAGATTTTTAAGAATTTACTAAAAAATGAAATTATAATAGGAGTTTAATATGGAAAATTATGAAGAAGCTTTGCTTGAAGAAATGTCATTAGAAGAATGTAATTATTCCAATGAATGTACAGTTGTTTGTACTTATATGTATGGTTATTGTGGTGAAGCTGAAGGTTGGGGTACAATTTACTGCCCAGAATGGGGGTCACCTTCAACTAATGATTCAGATGATGACGATTCGGATGATTAGAAGTTGTTTATATATGGAATGTAAGATATGAATAAATTAAAAAGTATGTATATTGAAGTGACATCAGTGTGCAACATGAACTGCCCTTATTGCTATAATAATTCAGGCTGTAAAGGTACTTATTTAGATAAGAAATATGTTTTTGATTTAATTGATCAATGTTATAAAAATAAAATTTCTGAAATAACTATTTCTGGTGGAGAACCGTTTTTACATCCTAATATAATGGATTTTATTAAATACGCAAATAATAAACAAATACATGTTAGGATTATTTCGAATTTATCAACCATTAAAACAGATACTGCTATTGAGATATTAAAACATGGTAATTATTTTCAGTTAACATTAGACTCTACAGATGAAAAAGAAAATGATTCTATTCGAGGAAAAGGATGTTACAAAAAAATTATTGAGTTATTAGAAAAAGCAAAAAAAGTTAATTTATCTAAAAGAATAGTTCTGAGAATGAATTTAAGTAAAAAAAATGTTAACAAAATTGACTCTTTTATTAATTTGTCGATATTTTATGGAGTCAAACATGTTTCTATCGCATTTATTGCGAATTGTGGAAGAGGACAAGAGTATGAATATGCGTTTAGTTATCAACATACATTATCTGAAATGATAGGCATAATGGAAAAACTTAAAGTGTTATCCATTAAATTAAAAGAAACTATAGATATATCGTATAATAATTTAGAAGAACAAAGAAGTTGTCCGCTTTTTAATTTAGGTGACATAGAAATTAATCCAAGAATTGACCCTAATGGCAATGTTTTCTTTTGTGGTTATTTTTTTGGTGAAGAGAATTCTCTTGGTAATATCTCAAATAATAGTGTTGATGAAATTATTAATTCTAAAGATTTTCATTGTTTTAAGGAAAAAGTTCAGAAAAGAAAACAAAATAATAAGTGTGAGGTTTGTCTTTTTAATAAAATATGTTCGTGTGGTTGCCCTGCAATATCTTTCATGAATACGAATAATATTTTTAATATTGATAATCAATGCAAAATGATTAAATATTTTATTAAAAATAATTTTAGAAAAAAAAGAGGATTGCTTAATAATAAAAATGAAAGATAAATGGTTGATAGTTGGACTTGGGAATCCTGGTAGAGAATATATCTCAACTAGGCACAATGCCGGATTTATAGTTGTTGATGAAATACTGAAAGACTTAAAATATAGTCATGAAATCAAGAAATTTGATGGATTAATTTATAAAACAATAATTAATAATACGATATGTTTTTTTTTAAAACCTCAAACTTATATGAATAATAGTGGGACATGTGTTTACAATGTTGCACATTATTATAAGATTCCTTTGGATAAAATTATTATATTGACCGATGATATAAATTTTAAAGTTGGTAAAATAAAAATAAAACAGAATGGATCAGCTGGTGGACATAAAGGAATAAATAGTATTATCGAAACATTTAAAACTAATAAGTTTACTAGAATTAAAATAGGTGTTAATGATAAACCGAGTAAATTTATTGATCTGAAAGATTGGGTTGTTAGTAACTTTTCTATGGATGAAATAAAAGATATTAAACATTGTTCTGAAGCAATTATTGATATAATACAATTAGCACTTGAAAATAATATACAAATGGCAATGAATAAATATAATGGGACAAATGTTGTTTTGTGAATTATAAGTGCCTTTGTCCCTGTTTTTTTATTTCGCAAATTTCAAAAACACTATCAAAACGATAGTGTTTTTTGTTGCTTTTATTTTTTAACATTCACTCCAATCACTCCGCAAATTGCACCAGTTAGTAATCCAAACACAAGGTCAATCAAAATTGTAACATCAAACTTGAATTGTCCGTTTAAAATAGAGAACACAACAAATGCTAAAATGGTGTAGAGAAAGCCAATAACAAGACCTTTAACCAATCCTTTTTGCTTGTCTTTTTTGGTTACAAAAAGCACTCCAATCAAAATACTAAGCACTTTTATAACTTGATTTATGGGTTTGATTAGTGTTTCGCTCATGTTTGTTAGTTTAATAAAAAAAGCAAACACAAGTATGCAAATCAAACTAACGCAAACGCTGATTAATGCCCCTTTTAAACAACTCAAAACGATATTTTTATTCTCATTTTTTTTAACTTGTTCCATTTTTTGCTCCTTATACTTTAATCTATGAACAAAAATAGCCAATTATGACTTATAAAAAATGCCAAAAATGTTAAGTATTTATTAATACTTGCTTAAAAAATTTGACTATAAAGCCTAATTAATATATACTTAATTAGAAATTTTGTTTATTAGGAGAACTAATCGTGAAAAAGAAAAGAGCAATACTAAATTTTGCTGGAATTATCTTTGTTTGCTTGTTGCTAGCGGTGTTATCGGTTGTTAGATTTACAATCCCTGGCACATACTACAAAGAATATGTTGGATTTTTGAACGCTATCGAACTTGGAATTGATTACAAGGGTGGTACAACATTAGTCATCGAAGCAAAAAACAACTCAGCAGACTACACAAACTTTGCCAAGGGCGTTGAAGCACACGCACTTAGAATAAAAGGTATTTTGGCTGACAACAATTACAATAGCAATGTTTACACAACGCTAGGAACAAGTTTGGTTATGGAAATCTTTGACGAATACGACACAGATGCAATCAGTGATTTAATCAGTGCGACAAACAACAAACTTGCAATTAGAACTGAAAACAGCACAACTGGCGAAGTTTACTTGACTCAGGACGATATCGAAGACGCTTATGCAATGGAAAACGGCTATTATGGCTACACAAACACTTCAAGATATGGTGTTTATGTAAAGTTTACACAGCATGGCAAAGAACAAATCAAAACTATCACTTCGGGTGCTTCTTCAAACAGTAAAAAAACACTTTACTTCTTTATTGGAGATTCGCTATTTCAACAACTTCCTGTAAGTGAAGAAGTCGACCAAGATTATATCTTTATTTCTGGCGGAAGCACTCTTAACACAAAAGACGGAGCAGACCAATACGCTGGAAAACTTCTTTCAACAAAATATGACTACACTTTTGAGCAAAAATCAAAAACAGTCATTCAAGCAGATGTTGCACAAAGAAATTTGATTTTGTCACTTGTTATCACAGCAGTTATCATTGTTGCTAGCATGATTATGCTAATCGTTAGATTTAAAAAACTTGGACTTGTAAACTGCCTAGCACTTATTGTTGGAGTACTACTTCAAATCATTATGCTTCAAGCAGTTCCAGGAATTGTTATCACAGCGCAAGCATTTATGGGTTCTGTACTCACTTATGTTCTTGGCTTTGGCATGATTTACTATATGCTCAGCAAAATGGCTGGCGAGTACGCACAAGGGAAGAAGGCACATTCAAGTTTCAAATTTGGTTTCTTAAAAAACTATATGCCACTTGTTGAACTTTCTGTAAGTTATCTTGTAGCAAATATTATTTTCTACATCTTTGGCTCAACCGCAGTTAAGTACTTTGCTTTTGCTTCCATTATTGGAATAGTTATTTATGGACTATGTGCAATCTTGGTTTCAAAATTGTTTAACAAACTTTGCTTGAATATCTATCAAGAAAAAGTTAAGAATTATGGATTTACAAGGGAGGCAAATGTTCATGAACTCGAAGAAATTTAATGTGTACAAAAATGCAGTATACTTTGATATTGCTAGCGGAATTTTACTAATTGCAGGACTTGTTGTTGGACTTATCTTGGGACTTAATAGTGATGTCAAGATTGCAAGCAGTTCAATTTTGAACACAACTCTTGCAGTTCTAATTTTTGAAATCATTTTGCTAATTTATGTAACAGTAAAATATGATTTCTACACAGCCTTTACAATGGTTTTGGCGGTTTTACACAATGTTATGTTAACAGTTGCACTTGTTTGCATTTTTAGAATTCCTGTTACAGACAGTTTGACCACCGCTATTATGATTGTTACAGGACTCACAGCGGTTAACTTATTTATCCTATTCACTGGCAAGCCAGATTATAAATCAACAACCAACAGAGAATCAATGGTTAACGACTTGGTTTCTAGCAAGTTGAAAACTTTGGTTTTGCTAAATTGCACAATTTTGGTTACAGTTATTGCAATGATATTCACATTTAACACAAACATTGTTATGCTAGTAAGACCACTTTTGATTGGAATTGTAGTAACATTTTATAGCACAGTATTTATGTGCGCACCATTCTGTGGTTACTTTATAAAAGAGAAAAAACAAAGAAAACAAGTTGATTTAGAACAAGATTATGTTAAGTAAAAATTAGCCACTTTGATATAAGTGGCTAATTTTGTAAAGAGAGAGATGAAGGAAAAATGTATATTATATGTTATTTAGACAAAAAAAGATAGAAGTTAGTGATGATGAAATTAATAACCTTAGCAAGCAAATAAACCACTCGTTTGTGGTTACAAAAATTTTGGTCGCTCGTGGATATGATACAGTAGAAAAAATACAAAAGTTCTTACACCCAAAACTCAGCGATTTGCACGACCCATTTTTGCTTAAAGATATGAAAACCGTTTGCGATAAAATCAAAAACGCCATTCAAACAAAAAAGAGAGTTTTGATTTTTGGTGACTACGATGTTGACGGAATTAGTGCAACGGCAATTTTATATAAATATTTTGAGTCAAAAGGATTAAAAGCCAACTACTTTTTGCCAAATCGATACGAAGACGGCTATGGACTCACAATCGAAACCGCAAAAAAAGTTATCGAACTATATAATCCAGAACTTGTTATCACAGTTGACTGCGGAATTTCTTGTTATAAAGAAGTTGACTTTTTACTCAGTCATGGCGTTGATGTTTGTGTGACAGACCACCACGAAATCCCAGAAATTTTGCCTGCTTGTCCAACTATTGATGCAAAGCAAAGCGGTCAACCATATCCTTTTACAGACCTTTGTGGAGCGGGTGTTGCGTTAAAAATCGTGCAAGCACTTGGTGAAGACATAACCAGTTATCTGCCAATTTGTGCAATCGCAACAATCGCCGATATTGTTAGTTTGACGGACGAAAACAGAGCAATCGTAACTTATGGACTCAAAAACTTAAATTTGCTTCCATTTGGATTAAAACAACTTTTTGCCGAACTAAAAATTTCAAAAGTTAATAGCAGTGATATTGCATTTAAAATTGCTCCAAAAATCAATGCGGCGGGCAGAATGGGAGATGCAACAATATCGCTTCAACTATATATTTCAAGCGACAAAAAAGTTGTTGAAGAAAACTTAAAAAAATTAACCGAAATGAACCTTAAAAGGCAGGAACTTTGCACAAAAATCTATGCCGATGCGGTTAATTTGTTAAAGCAAGAAAATCAAAACGACAGACGCTCCATAATTCTTTACTCAAACGAGTGGGACAGTGGATTACTTGGGATTGTTTGTGCAAGACTCACCGAAGAATTTAACAAGCCAACTTTCTTGTTTAGCGAAGTTGACGGCTTTTTAAAAGGCTCAGTAAGAAGTATTCCAGCCATAAATATTCATGATGCTTTGTCCAAGGCAAGCACACTTTTGGAAACCTTTGGCGGTCACTCCATGGCAGCGGGACTCACTTTAAAATTTGAGCATTTAACCAAGTTTAAGTACGAAATTGAAAACTACTTTTTAAAGAATTTTTCTCAGCGAGATTTTGTTGCTATAAAGGAATATGATATTCAAATCGGCAGTGAGCAGGTTAATCTTGCCCTTGCCAGAGAACTTGAAGTTTTAGAACCATTTGGTTGTGGAAATCCAAAGCCACTATTTTATACCAAACACGGCAATTTGAAAGTGTCCACCATGAAAAATTATGCTCAGCACTTAAACATTGTTACGCCAGACAACTTGCCACTTATTGCGTTCAATATGGGTGGTCAAAAGGACTTAATCGAGAATAGTTATGTTTGCGAACTTATGTATGAACTTCAACTCAACGAGTTCAAAAACAGATATTATGTTAAGGGACTGATTAAAAACCTTAAATGCTCAGGCTATAAGGACAGTCTAAGCAATTATGTTGAAGGAAATTATATCGAACAACTTGTTTTGAACAAGCAGAGCAACAAAAATCCATTTTATAGTTACGACAATCTAAATTTTGTTTTAAACAAACTTTCCGCAAAATCGTCATACGGCACATTGCTTGTTTGTAACGACCTAAAAACTGCAAAAAATTTAAGCGTATTTTTGTATACGCACAGTTATGATTTCCACCTGGGCGAAATCAAGTCAAATTCAACGAATAACGCCATTGTTGTTGGTTTAAATAGTTATAATAACATAACGAATTATAGCAACATAGTATTTCTTGAACCTTTGCTTAACATGGACTATTTGAACAACTTTAAAGGCTCGTTATATTTGCCAAAAAATCACGAAGTTAATCTTGCTCTTAGCGTGGATTTAAGTCACGAAATGTTTAGCAATTTCTACAAAAATTTGCTTGGGGTTATGGACAAAATCATAGTTGCCAGCAAGTTTGATTATTATCAGGGATTTAAAAGGCTCGTGCCAGTTTTTAGAAATATTAGTTATGCACAATTTGTGGCTTGTGTTAACACATTTTTAGAACTTGGATTCATAACAGAAAACAAAGATAATGGATACACATTGTCATTAAATAGCGTAAAAGAAAAACGAGAACTTTCTTCGTCTAAACTTTATGCTAGACTAGCGAACTTAATCTCTTAAAAGGAGGAATTATGGAAGAATTTTTACAAAACTATAAATCAATTTTTTCAAACGAACAGTTTGAAAATTTTTCGGCACTTTGTTCACATCTTTGTGGACTAGACGAAACAGAAAAAGTGTTTACAAAATCAAAAGATATTTCTAACCTAATTTTGCCTTTAAAACTGGACTTTGAGACATATTCTGCTTGCATGATTTTGCCATATCTAAGAGAAAATATTGACCTAAAATTTGACGAAAATATGACCAATATTTTTAATGGAAGCGTTGATATTGCAAAGACTGTTATCAAAATTTCCAATTTGGATTACACCAATCAGCAAACAGAAACCGAAAATGTTAGAAGTATGTTGATTGCCATTGCAAAAGATATTAGGGTTATGATTGTAAAACTTGCAGAAGTTTTGTATCTTGCTCGTCACACAAGAGAATTATCTCACGAAGACGCCGAAAAATTGCATTTTGAAATCAGGGAAATTTACTCGCCAATCGCTTCTCGTTTGGGGCTATCTTATGTTAAGTCGGAACTCAACGACCTAAACCTTTCGTACTTTAAGCCAAACGAATACAAAAAACTGCTCAAACAAGTGGCAGAAGATAGCAGAAATGGCAAGGAAAGACTAGATAGAGTTATCGAAAAAATCAAACAAATTATGCAAAACCTTAACATAAAAGGTGACTGCTATGGCAGGGTTAAGCATATTTCAAGCATATACAACAAGTTGAAAGAAAAGGGCAAAACCTTAACTCAAATTTTTGACCTTTGTGCTTTAAGGGTTATTGTTCCAACTCAAAACGATTGCTATGCTATTTTGGGTGCAATTCACACCGAATTTGTGCCAATTGATAGCAGATTTAAGGACTACATCGCTAGACCAAAAGCAAACGGATATCAAAGTTTGCATACAGTTGTACTAGTTGACAATGAACCACTAGAAATTCAAATTAGAACGGCAGAAATGCACAATCACGCTGAGTATGGTATCGCAGCGCACTTTTTGTACAAGGAACACAAATCAAAACTTGACAATCTTGACGACAAACTTTTGTGGATTAGAAAACTAATCGAAAGCAAGGATAACGAAAACGCTAGCGACCTTATCGACAGCCTTAAAACCGATGTTTATAGTGGAGAAATTTTTGTTCAATCTCCAATGGGAAAAATCGTTCAACTTGTTGAACAATCAACTCCTATCGACTTTGCTTATGCAATTCACTCGCAGGTGGGTAACAAGTGTGTTGGTGCAAGAGTTAATGGCAAAATGGTGCCTTTAACCACGCCACTTAACAACGGCGATGTGGTCGAAATTATAACCAACCAAAACGCAAAAGGACCATCAAGAGATTGGTTAAAATTTGTTAAAACTGCCGGAACAAAAAACAAAATCAAACAATATTTCCGTCACGAGATGAAGGAAGAAAACATCAAAAAAGGCAAATCAATTTTGGATTTGGCAGCCAAGAACAAGGGCTATAATCTCAAAGATTTGTTGAATGATGAAGCGATGATAGAAGTGTTTGAAAAATATGCGTTCCACAACGAAGACGAGATGTTAGCCGCAGTTGGCTACGGAAGTGTTACAAGCACGCAAATTATCAACAAACTTGTTGATGCATACAAGAAAAATCAGCCACAAACTTTGGAACTTAAACCTATTCAAGAAAAGGATTTGGAAAACACCGATATTGCAGAACTTGCGGGCATAATGGTCAAGTATGCAAAATGTTGCAATCCAATTCCGGGGGACGATATTGTGGGATTTGTTTCTCGTGGCAGTGGTGTTACAATTCACAGAAGCGACTGCGTGGCTCTAAAATCACTAGAACAAGACCGTTTGATGCCAATCAGTTGGGGTAAAAATTCAGGTCAAAACTATGTTGCAAGTGTTAGACTTTTTGTTGATAACACACCGGGTGTTTTGGCAACGATTTCTGGAAAGATTGCAGAAAACAAAATCAATATCACAAAAATTGTCAGCACCCCAAGTGACCACGAAGAAGCAACGATTGACATTTCGTTCTATGTTAGCGGAAAGGAAGAACTTGACGACTTTATCAAAAAAATGCAATCACTTTCGATTGTTCACTCAGTTGTTAGAGGAGGAAACTAATGCAACTAAATTTGTCAAACCCAGAATTTGAACCAGATTTTTTGGAAGTTATAAATATGTTTTTTCCCGTCAACGAAGTGCATGACGATATTATTGACATTGATTACAGTATTGACGAGAAAATTCATTGCAAAATCAAAGTTAATGAGAAAGAGTATCAGTTTGTAGAAAGCCTTAATGAGTATCAATCTCAAAAAACAATCTTAAAGCACCTTTTATATAAGGCACTGAGTGATTACAAAAAAGTTGAGTTGCCTTGGGGTTGTTTGACGGGCATTAGACCCACAAAACTTTGCTACGATTTGCTCAAAAAAGGCGTAACAAAATTAGGGCTTGTCAATCACTTAAAAAACTACTATTCGGTTAGCGAAGAAAAGGCAAAACTTTGCCTAGACATTATTCAAAATCAGCAACCTATGGAAACAAACGAAAGTTTGGTTGACTTTTATGTTAACATTCCATTTTGCACAACAAGGTGTTCTTATTGTTCGTTTATTTCTGCCGAGATTGGTAAAAATGAGTGCTTGGTTAAGCCTTATGTTGACGCTTTGCTTCAAGAAATTGAGTATGCAAAGCAGATAATCAAAGACAAGCATTTGGTGGTTAAAAATGTTTACTTTGGCGGTGGAACACCATCATCTTTGCCACCGGAAGAACTCAATCGAATTTTAGACGCAACAAGTTTTATGGTCAAAGAGTTCACGGTTGAAGCGGGCAGACCAGACACGATAACAAAAGAAAAATTGGATATCTTAAAAGCACACAATGTTTCCAGAATAAGCGTTAATCCACAAAGTTTTAACGAAAAGGTTTTGAAAGCGATTGGCAGAAATCACTCCGCTCTCGACACTTTAAACGCCTACAAACTGGCAAGGACTTACGACTTTCAAATCAATATGGATTTGATTGCAGGACTGCCAAAGGAAACTTTGAAGAGTTTTAAGGAAAATATTGATATTTGCATGGAACTAAATCCAGACAACATAACTGTTCACACCTTGGCTTTGAAGCGTGGAAGCACCTTTGCAAACGAAAATAAAGACATTTTTGCAAAGCCACTAGTTGAAAAAATGCTTGACTATGCACACAAGCAAATAACAAAACACGGTTACTTGCCATACTACTTGTATCGTCAAAAAAATATGGTTGGCAGTTTGCAAAATATCGGCTACTGCAAAAAGGGAACAAAGTGCGATTTTAACATCGACAGCATGGAAGAAACCGTTTCCATTATGGCTTGCGGAGCAAATGCAATCTCAAAGCGAATTTTCAATCTTGAAAACAGAATTGAACGCTATGCTAATTGCAAAGATATAAAAACCTATATTGGCAAAATTGACGAAATCAACAAGCAAAAACGCAAGTTGTTTGAATAGAAAAAACACTCAAAAAATGAGTGTTTTTTGTTATTTTTGTGCTTGATATTTAATTCTAGAAAATAATAAAAATTGCCAATAATTTATACAATCAAATTAACTCAAAACAATCTTTATTTTTTTAGTTCAAATAGTTTTTGTTTTTTCAAGTTTTGAAAAATTTATTTTAAATTAAATTCCAAGAGCGTTAAAATCATAAAAATTAATTACACAACTTATTTGGCAAAAAAATTAATTTTTACTTTACAAACTTAGATTTATATGTTATTATTAATGCGTTCCAAAAGCACAGGAGTGCGTTATCTCCTAACGGCTAACTTTGTTTTTGGTGAAAATTTTATAAAGGAGAAAGTTAAGTATGACAAAACAAGAAATCATCAAAGAATATCAACTTAAAGATGGTGATACAGGTTCTGCCGAAGTTCAAATCGCTTTGCTTTCAGCAAGAATTGCTCACTTAACAGAGCATTTGAAATCTAACAAGCAAGACAATCACTCTCGTAGAGGACTATTTAAAATGGTTGGTAAAAGAGCAAGCCTTTTAAAGTATCTTGAAAGTGTTGATATCGAAAGATACCGTGCTATCAAAGCAAAACTTGGTATTAGATAGTAAAAACAAAAGTCGCACAATTTGTGCGACTTTTTTGTGCAATTCATAGGTTGCTTATCAAGATTGATAAAAAATACAAACGAAACTAATCAAAAACACAAAATTAGTTGTCAAATATTGCATTATTTTAAGGTGCAATTTTTTATTTATTAATTTTATTTTGAATTAGCAAATATTTGGGTTATAATTGTTATGGTTTAAACTAGAAAAGGAGAAAATTAGACTAAATTATTAGTTCAAAAAGTAAAAATGGAATTAGGAAACAAATTTGAAACAACAATCGGCGGAAGAAAAGTTTCTGTCGAAACAGGGAAGTATTGTGGACAGGCTAATGGCTCAGTAATCGTTAGATGTGGCGATACTGTTGTTATGGTAAACACAACCATGGCAAAAGAACCAAGACCAGCAATCGACTTTTTCCCACTAGGCGTGGATTACGAAGAAAAAATGTACTCAGTTGGCAAAATTCCGGGCGGATTTAAACGCAGAGAAGGCAGAGCAAGTGACAAAGCAATCTTAACATCTAGATTGATTGATAGACCACTTAGACCTTTGTTCGACAAGGGATTTTTCAACGATGTTGCAGTTGTTGCAACACCACTTTCGGTTGACCAAGACATTATGCCAGAAACACTAGCAATGCTTGGCTCATCAATCGCACTTTCTATCTCTAATATTCCTTTTGAAGGACCAACAGGCTCAGTTGTTGTTGGACTCATTGACGGAAAATACATTATCAACCCAGACGCAAAACAAAGAGAAATTTCAAGAATGCACTTAACAGTTTCTGGAACAAAAGAAGCCGTTTTAATGGTTGAAGCAGGAGCAAAAGAAGTAACAGAAGAAGAAATGTTAAAAGGTATTTTATTTGCTCACGAAGAAATCAAAAAACAAGTTGCATTTATTGAAGACATTGTTAAAAAAATCGGCAAACCAAAAATTGTTCCAAATGTTTATCGTGTGCCAGACGATATGCAGGCTAAGATTGACGAATATGCTTATGCTAAAATGCAAAAAGTGTTTGAATGCTACAACAGGCAAGAAAGAAATGTTCTTGAAGAACAACTAGAAACAGAAGTTCAAGAACATTTTAAAGATATATACCCAGAACAAGAAAAAGATATTTCTAATGCTCTATACAACGAGAAAAAACAAATTGTAAGAGAAAAAATCATCAACCAAGGCATTCGTCCAGACGGAAGAAAGATTGACGAAATCCGTCCAATCTGGTGTGAAGCAGGCGTTCTTCCAAGAGTTCACGGAAGTGGCGTTTTCACTCGTGGACAAACTCAGGTTTTAACAACTTGTACTCTTGGTATGCTTGGTGATATGCAAAAACTCGAAGGTCTTGACGAAGAAGACGAAAAGAGATATATGCACCACTACAATATGCCACCATATTCAACTGGCGAAGCAAAACCTTTAAAGAGCCCAGGTAGACGAGAAATTGGTCACGGTGCACTTGCAGAAAGAGCACTTGAACCAATGCTTCCAAGCGAAGAAGAATTCCCTTATGCAATTAGAACAGTAAGTGAAGTTTTAAGTTCTAACGGTTCAACCAGTCAGGCATCTGTTTGCGGTTCAACACTAGCACTTATGGACGCTGGCGTTCCAATCAAAGCACCAGTTGCTGGTATTGCAATGGGTCTTATGAAAGACAAAAAGACAGGCAAAGTTGTTGTTCTAAGCGATATTCAGGGACTAGAAGACTTCTTTGGCGACATGGACTTTAAGGTTGCGGGAACAAAAGACGGCATCACAGCAATTCAAATGGATATTAAGATTCATGGAATTGACGAGCCTATTTTGCGTGAAGCACTTGAAAGAGCAAGAATTGGCAGACTTCACATTTTGGGTAAAATGTTAGAAGTGTTGCCAGAACCAAGAAAGTCACTTTCTCCTTATGCTCCAAAGATTATTTCATTTAACATTAACCCAGAAAAAATTGGCGATGTTATTGGAAAACAAGGCGCTGTAATCAACAAGATTATTGAGCAAACTGGTGTTAAAATCGACATTGAAGATGACGGAAAAGTTTGCATTGCTTCTACTGACGAAATCATGAACCAAAAGGCAAAGAAGATTATTCTTTCTATTGCCGAAGATATTGAAAAAGGCAAAAAATATGACGGCACAGTTGTTAGAATTATGCAATTTGGTGCGTTTGTAGAAATTGCCCCAGGAAAAGACGGCATGATTCATATTTCAAAACTCAGCGACAAGAGAGTTGAAAAGGTTGAAGATGTTGTTAATATCGGCGACAAAGTAGAAGTCGAAGTTATCAAAATTGACGACAAGGGCAGAGTTGACCTAAAACTCATCAGCAAAAAGTAATACCAAAACCGCTACAAATTGTGGCGGTTTTTTGCTGTTATTATAGATTTTGCTAGCAATAAAACTAAAACTTTGTATATCTAAAAATTCCCAAAAAATCAATTTTCAAGGTTTTAAAAAATTGCTATGGTATATGCAATATCATATATACTTATATAGCGTTTTAAAAAAGCATTGAGTTTTGGATAAAAGCCACCTTTTTGGGTGGTTTTTTTGTGCAGAAAAATTCAAAATTTTACAAACTTTTATTGATTTTTCTCTTGACAAGGCTTCAAAAAGCGTGTAGAATAATACCGTAAAGCAAAAATACTTTACGCTAGGTTGTTATGAAACTTGAAAAAATGATATATCTTGGCTCGCTTTTTGACTTGTACGGCAAAATGCTAACAAAAAAACAGCAACAAATTTTTAAGTGTTACTATTTTGACGATATTTCGTTGAGTGAGATTGCAGAGATTAACAAAGTAACAAAGCAGGCAGTAAAAGATTGTTTGGACAAAACCGAAAAATTACTGCTTGAATATGAAGAAAATTTGAAGTTTTATGACAAACTTCAACAGCAAGAACAGGTTTTAAGCAAAAATCCCGTGCTTCTAGCACAAATCAAAAATATTTGGAAGGAGAGTTAGATGTCGGCATTTAGTTCACTGAGCGAAAGAATTTCACACATTTTTTCCAAACTAACAAAGCGTGGAAAGTTAACCGAACTCGAAATCAAAGAAGCCATGAGAGAAATCAGGGTGGCACTTTTGGAAGCCGATGTTAACTTTTTGGTCGTAAAAGACCTTGTTAATAAAATCTCCGCCAAGGCAGTTGGACAAAAGGTGCTGGAAAGTTTGACACCGGGTCAACAGGTTATAAAAATTGTTAACGAAGAACTTGTTGAACTTATGGGTGGAACAAACACCAAACTTTCTATCGCAAGCAATCCGCCAACAATCATTTTGATGTGCGGACTTCAAGGTGCAGGGAAAACTACCATGTGCGGAAAACTTGCACTCATGCTCAAAAAGCAAGGCAAAAAGCCACTACTTGTTGGCTGTGATATTTATCGACCAGCCGCAATCAACCAACTCAAAGTTGTTGCAAAAGGAATTGATGTTCCAGTTTTTGAAAAAGGCACTCAAAATCCAGCGGTAACCAGCAAAGAAGCAGTTGAATATGCAAAAAAATATTCGCTCGACACGGTGATTATCGACACAGCGGGCAGACTTCAAATTGACGAAAACTTGATGCAAGAATTAAAAAACATCAAACAAAGCGTTAATCCAACCGAAATTTTGCTTGTTGTTGACTCCATGACGGGTCAAGAAGCCGTGAATGTGGCTCAATCGTTCAACGAAAGTTTGGACATCACTGGCGTTATCTTAACAAAACTAGACGGTGACACTCGTGGTGGTGCAGCACTTTCAATCAAGGCAGTAACAGGAAAGCCAATCAAGTTTTGCGGTATTGGCGAAAAAATGAACGACCTTGAACCGTTCTACCCAGACCGAATGGCGTCAAGAATACTTGGCATGGGCGATGTGCTAACGCTTATTGAAAAGGCTCAACAAGCGGTTGACGAAAAGCAGATGAAGGAAATGGAAAAAAAGTTTAGGGAAAACTCCTTTACTTTTGACGATTTCTTGATGCAATATGAAAATGTTAAAAAAATGGGAGATTTGAAAGGACTTCTTGGAATGATTCCGGGGGTTGGAAGCAAAATCAAAAATTTGGAGATTGACGAAAAACAGATTGCCAAAAACAAGGCGATAATTCAATCAATGACTCCAAAGGAAAGACAAAATCCAGAAATCATCAAATCATCTCATCGTCAAAGAATTGCAAAAGGCAGTGGAACAACCATTCAGGAAGTTAACCAACTGATGAAGCAATTTGAACAAACCAAAGAAATGATGAAACAAATGAGAAACGGAAAAGGCTTTGGAAAATTTAAATTTTAATCGTTGTCACACATAGAAACATGTTTGATATATAAAAAAACAAAAGGAGAAAAATCATGGTAAAAATTAGAATGACCAGACTTGGTGACAAAAAGACTCCATTTTATAGAGTAGTTGTTGCAGACCAAAGAAGAGCAAGAGATGGTAAGTTTATCGAAATTCTTGGTACTTACAATCCTTTGACAAGCCCAGAACAAATCAATATTGATATGGAAAGAGCAAACTACTGGATTAAAAACGGTGCTAAGCCAAGCGACACAGTTAGAGTTTTACTACAAAAGGCTGCTTCAAAAGATGCTGAGTAATGGAGGCATTTTATGGAAAGTTTAGTAAAATATATTGTGGAAAACTTAGTTAGCAACAAAGAAGCAGTTAATGTTTCGGTTGAACCAGACGGCGAAAACACTTTCGTAATCAAAGTTGTTGTTGCAAAGGAAGATATGGGAAAAGTTATTGGCAAAAACGGAAAGATTGCTCAAAGCATTCGTGCCATTGTTAAAACTGCTTCCATGTTGGACGAAACAAGAGCAAGATACTTTGTTAAGTTTGAAGAATAGGCTAAAAACAATTAAGGACTTGATTTTCAAGTCTTTTTTTGTAAAATAAAATTGCTATAATCGTGATTTTTTGTTAAAATAAAACTATGGAACAAAAAATGTGTATTGGAAAAATAGTAAAACCTGTTGGAATTAAGGGCGAAGTTAAAATTCTGCCCCTAACGGACAATGTTTCAAGGTTTAAAAATCTAAAATATTTGTTTGTTGAAAACAATCTTGTGAGTATTGAAAAAATGAGCATAAGAACAGATTTTGCAGTTGCAAAAATCGAAGGTGTTGACACTCCACAACAAGCCGAAATGCTTAGAGAAAAGTTGGTGTATGTTGACCGCAAAGACGCCGTAAAACTCAAACAAAATCAGTATTTTATCATTGACCTTATTGGCTGTGACCTTGTTAAACAAGACGGAACTTTGTTTGGAAAAATCACCGATACCGAAAATTTTGGTGCGGGCGATATTATTGTTTTTGAACATGAAAACAAGGAGTTTAGAGCGCCTTTTGTTAGTCAATTTTTTGGCGAAGTTGACACCGAAAACAAAAAGGTAATCGTGCTAGACGATTTGATGGGAGTTATGGTATGAAAATTGATATTTTGTCAACATTTCCAGAAATGTTTGAGCCACTAAAATGCAGTATTCTTGGTAAAGCCACCGAAAAAAATTTGCTCCAAATTAACCTTGTAAATATTCGTGATTTTAGCAAAGACAAACACCACAAAACAGACGACACGCCTTTTGGTGGTGGTGCTGGAATGGTCATGACTTGCCAGCCATTATACGATGCAATAATGAGTGTAAAAACAGACAATTCGCAGATTATTTATATGTCACCAAAGGGCGAAACCTTGTGTCAAAAAATGGTCGTTGACCTAGCCAAAAAAGAGCATCTAATCATAATATGTGGACATTATGAAGGTATTGACGAACGAATTTTGCAACTGTTTGATGTTAAAGAAATCAGCATTGGCGATTATGTCCTAACGGGCGGGGAAATTCCAGCAATGGCACTTGTTGATGCGGTTAGTAGATATGTTGATGGCGTTATCGCTAGCGAAAGTACCAAGGAAGAAAGTTTTTCAAACGGCTTGCTTGAATATCCACAGTACACCAAGCCACAAGAATTTATGGGGCTAAAAGTGCCAGATGTTTTGGTGTCTGGCAATCACAAAGAGATTGAAAAGTGGCGAAAAAATCAGTCGCTTGAAATAACCAAGGCAAGACGACCAGATTTGCTTGATGAAAAATAGGAGTATTATATGATAATTAATTGGTATCCGGGTCACATGGACAAGGCTCTACGAATGATGGAAACAGAACTTGACCTAATTGATGTTGCGGTGTATGTGCTTGATAGTAGAGCACCTTTTTCGTGCGTTAATCCAAAATTTCAAGAACTTTTGAAATCAAAACCAATCGTGTTTGTATTGAACAAAGCCGATTTGGTTGATAGCACCAATTTAGTCAAGTGGCAAAAATATTTTACGGGCGAAAACAAGGTTTGCATAACATTAAATTCCACCGAAAGCAACTCGTCAAAAAAATTGCTTGATGCGGTTAAAAATTTGCATATAAAAAAATTGCTTAAAAACGAAAAGCGTGGAGTAAATATTCCCCTTAGAATGATGATTTTGGGCGTGCCGAACTGCGGAAAAAGCACTCTTATAAACAATCTTTGCGGAAAAGGCAAAACAATCACTGGCGACAGGGCGGGTGTTACCCGTGGCAAGCAGTGGGTTACAGTTGCCGACAACCTAGAAGTTTTGGACACCCCTGGAACACTTTGGCCCAATCTTGACAACACAAAAGTTGCTCACAATTTGGCATACATTGGCTCGATAAAAGACGAAGTTTTAGATGTTTCTTCGCTCGCTCTTGACTTTTTGATTGATATTTTAAAAAAAGACGCAAGTTTGATTGAAAACCGCTATAATATTTCGATTGACACATCAAGCATAGAACATATTTTTAAAGATGAAAGCGTACAGTTGTATGACGATGATGAACTCAAAATGTTCGCTCTTGATGTCTACGAAAAAATCTGTTCTCGCCGTGGCTTCATACTCAAAAACAAAGAATTTGATTATGAGCGTTGTGCAAGGGCAATTTTGGATGATTTTAAAAAGGGAAGACTAGGAAAAATTATTTTAGATTAGTATGAATACACATATTATTGGAACAAAAGGCGAAGAAGTAGCCAAGCAGTTTTTAATTGCACAAAAATATCAAATTTTGCAGACAAATTATAAAAATATGATTGGCGAAATTGATATCGTAGCAAAAGATATCGACACCATTGTGTTTGTTGAAGTTAAGGCACGAAATACAGCAAGATTTGGCTTGCCACGGGAAGCAATCACTCCGCAAAAGCAATACAAAATCAGGCAGGTTGCAACCGCTTATTTAAAACATAACAAACTTATGAACGCAAAAGTTAGATTTGACTGTATAGACATTTTGGGTGACCAAATAACGCACATCAAAAACTGTTTTTAAAGCAAGGATAATCCAAATTTTTAGCAAAAATATTGCCAGTAAAAAACAATGTTGTTATATTATGAATATAAAATAATTTTTTTTAGAAAAACACTTGCATTGATTTGTTAATTATGATAAAATCAATCCGTGCAGTATGAGTGGTCCTCTGCAAACGGTGCAAGAACATTTACTGGCAAATAGTTTTTAAGGAGGAAAATATGAACTTAATCCAAGTTATCGAACAAGAAAACCTTAAAAAAGAAGTTCCACAATTTAATGTTGGCGATACCGTTAAAGTTTTCGTAAAAGTTGTTGAAGGCGACAAAGAAAGACTTCAAGCATACGAAGGCATTGTTATTGCAAAGAGAAACGGAAGCATTAGAGAAACATTTACAGTTCGTAGAATTTCTTATGGAATTGGCGTAGAAAGAACATTCCCACTTCATAGTCCAAGAATTGACAGAATTGAAGTTGTTAGAAAAGGTAAAGTTAATAGAGCAAAGCTCTACTATCTTAGAGAAAGAACTGGCAAATCTGCTCGTGTTAAAGAAGATAGATAATTTTAAAAGCAGTTTTTATGACTGCTTTTTTTGTGCAAAAAATTAATTTAAAGCAAATTGGTTGTGTTTTTAAAAATTTTATAGTACCATTTTGTTAGTACAAACAGGAAGAAAAATTTATGAGTAGCAAAAGTAAAAAGTTTAGCGAAAAATATCTTAAACAAAACGGAGTTGACGCCGAAGCGGTCAAGGAAGAATATGTTGACAAAATTAGCCACTATGATATCTACAACGGCGAAACAATTACTATTGAAAGTAAAGACGGTCGTGATATTATCGACACCAAACTAACCAAAGACGAGTTTTTTGCAATTTATGGCAATCAAGAGGAGGAGTGTGATGAATAATCTGTACACATATCATTTTAGCCTTCATTTATCATTCAAAAAGGATGTTGATGTTAAGCAACTTGAAAAATTGTTTGGCGTAAAAGCACACAAACTAACTTTTCTAAAAGACTCAAAGGGCGATGACGAGCATAAGAGTGCAAAGATTTGGTACAAGTCGCCTGACTATAACGAAGTTTTTGTTGACGAAAAAATCGAACAGTTCACAACCGAAATGTTTGATAACTTTAAAGATTTAAAAAGCGTGCTAGACGAGTTTGACGGCAGGTGCAGTTTTAGTTTGATTTTTACGCAAACAAAAGAACGACCAGTCATTGCATTGACTCGCAAAACTATCGAAATGTTTGCTAAATTGGGACTATATTTTGATGTTGATTTTGTTTAAAAACTGACTCCTTGGTGGAGTCTTTTTTTGTGCAAGAATTTAGTAAAATAAAAAGTTAGCACATTTGATAGTTAATTCATTTTTAAAATATTGCTTTTTATGATAAAATTAAATGTTTTATAGGAGTGCTTTATGCTTTCAAAAGTTAAAAGTTATGGCTTGATTGGATTAGAAGGTTATTTGGTGGAAGTCGAGATTGATATCAACAACGGACTGCCAGCGTTTGATATAGTGGGACTTCCAGATGCGTCCGTAAAGGAGAGTAAAGAAAGGGTTAGGAGTGCCATAAAAAACAGTGGACTTGATTATCCTATCTACAAAATCATTGCAAATCTTGCACCAGCAAACACCAAAAAAGAAGGCTCAATTTATGATTTGGCACTCGCTCTTGGCTTGCTTTCTGCAACAAGTCAAATTCCAGTTCATAGCGTTGACGATTATATTTTGCTTGGCGAACTTTCGCTTGACGGCTCGCTTAGAAAAATTGACGGACTTTTACCAATGCTCATTTCTGCACGAAATCAAGGCTATAAAAAGTATATCATTCCAAAAGATAATGCTATGGAAGCAAGTTTTATTGACGGAATAGAAATTTACGCTTGTTCGTCATTAATCGAAGTTGTAAAATTTTTGAAAGGCGAAGAAGTAATCCAAAAATTGCAAACAAATAGTTACGAAACAATCAAGCAACAAACATCTTCTAGCAACGATTTTTGTTATGTAAAAGGTCAAAAACAAGCAAAGCGTGCATTGGAAATTGCTGCCGCTGGCGGACATAATGTTATCATGATGGGTCCACCGGGAAGCGGAAAAAGTATGCTTGCAAAAGCGTTTCCAAGCATTTTGCCAGACATGACTTTTGACGAAGCATTGGAAGTTACAAAAATTCATAGTGTGGCAGGAAAACTTGACCACAAACAAGGCATTATTGTTAACAGACCATTCAGGTCGCCACATCACACAACAACATCAATTGCACTCACTGGTGGCGGAAACAAAGCCAAACCGGGAGAAATTAGTTTGGCTCACAATGGCGTGCTATTTTTGGACGAATTACCAGAATATCCAAGGCAGACGGTCGAAGTTTTGCGTCAACCACTCGAAGACGGAAAAATCACAGTTTCAAGGCTTAATCAAAGCATTGAATACCCAGCATCTTTCACTTTGATTGCAAGTATGAACCCATGCCCATGTGGCTATTATGGCTCAAAAACTCATCAATGCAAGTGTTCGGCAAATCAAATTCATTCATACTTAAACAAACTTTCTGGACCCCTTATGGACAGAATTGACCTTCATGTTGAAGTTGACGGTGTGGAGTATAAGGACTTAAAAAGCGAAACGATTGAAGAGTCCAGCGAAGAAATTAAAAAAAGAGTTAACAAAGCAAGGCAAATTCAAACCGAGCGATTTAAAGGCACAAGTATTCACAACAACGCCGAAATGACTCCTGCAATGTGTAGAAGGTATTGTGCAGTGAACAAGGAATGCGATAACTTGCTAAAAAATGCGTTTGAAAAACTAAACTTAACGGCTCGTGCGCACGACAGAATTTTGAAAGTTGCGCGAACAATAGCCGACCTTGACGGCAGTCCAGACATCAAAACCGACCACATTATCGAAGCCATAAATTATCGAAGTCTAGACAGCAAATTTTGGATTTAATTAGGAGAAATAATGGATTATACGCTCAGCGAAAAAGCACTCGTGTGGCTAAATTTCTTTCAGTTTATGACCATAGACAAAAAGCACAATCTTTTGAGTTATTATGACGACCCAAAAGATATTTTTGACACATTCAAAAACGACTACGAGTTCTTGAAAAAGATAATCACAAAACAGCAGTTTGACGAAATGCTTGCTTGCCTTGACGAGAAGTATATCGACCACCAAATTGTTAGTTATGATGTTGAAGGAATTAGAGTTTTAACCTATTTAAGCAAGGATTATCCACAAGAATTTTTGAACTACGACAGTTATCCAATTTGTTTGTATTGCAAAGGCGATATAAGTTTGATAAAGTCGTTTTCTATCGCAGTTGTTGGAACACGAAAAATCAGTAAATATGGCAAATTTGTAACCGAAAAAATCACACGAGAATTGACTCAAAGTGGCGTGACGATAATCAGTGGTATGGCAACGGGAGTTGACACAGTGGCTCACACCACTTGCCTTGATAACGGCGGAAAAACCATTGCGGTTTTGGGTAGTGGATTTCATCACATTTTTCCAAAGACAAATTTTGAACTATTCAAACGAATATGCGAAAACGGACTTGTTATCACAGAATACAATCCAGAAACATTGCCACTAGCATACAACTTTCCTGTTAGAAACAGAATTATTGCACTGATAAGCAGTGGAGTATTAATGACGGAAGCAGGACTAAAAAGTGGAGCAATTTATACAATCAACTATGGCATTGAATATGGCAAAGAAATATTTGCAGTTCCGGGGAATATTGATAGTTTTTCTTCGCAAGGATGCAATCAAGTTTTAAAAAATTGTCAGTCGGCAATAACTACTTGTGCGGATGATATTTTGCGTGTATTTAATATTGATAACAAATCTCAAAAAGTTTACAAACAAGTACAATTTTCGGTTGATGAGCAGATTGTAATCAATGCGATTAGTAACGATGAACTATCGTTTGACGAAATACAAGCCAAAACAAAATACGACACAAAAATCCTTGTTAGATTGTTGACAACTTTGGAACTTAGTGGAATAATAAAGAAATCTGCGGGAAATTTTTACTCAGTGATTTTTAATGATTAAATTTAGGAGTTAGAATGAATTTATTAGTTATAGAAAGTACAGGTAAGGAAGATTCAATCAAAAGATATTTGGGCAAAGATTGGGAAGTTTTTGCAACAAAAGGTCATGTTAGGGATTTGCCAGAAAAATCCTTTGGACTTGATGCAAAAAACAATTTTGAACCAAATTATATAATCATGCCCGACAAAGAGCAGGTTGTAAAAAAACTTAGAGAAAAGGCTAAAAAGTCAAACAAAGTTTATCTTGCAACCGACCCTGATAGAGAAGGCGAAGCAATCTCGTGGCACTTGGCATATTTGCTTGGCTACGACAAAGACGCAGTGTGCAGAGTTGAGTTTAACGAAATCACACGAGATGTCATTTTAAAAGCACTCGAAAAACCACGAACAATCAATCAAGACCTTGTTAACGCTCAGCAAGCAAGGCGTGTGCTAGACAGAATTGTGGGTTATAAAATTTCTCCAATACTATGCAAAAAAATAACAAAAAATCTTAGTGCAGGTAGAGTTCAAAGTGTTGCCCTAAAACTTGTTGTAGACAGGGAAAGAGAAATCTTGAACTTTAAGCCAGAAGAATATTGGACAATCAAGGCAGAACTTGAAAAACCAAACGAAAAGCCAACATTCAAAGCACTTTTGCACTCTTGCAAAGGCAAGAAAGTCAAGATTGCCAACGCCAGTCAAAAAGACGAAATCGTTGCTAAACTTGGCGAAAATCCTTTTGTTGTAAAATCGGTAAAAAAACAAATTAGCAAGTCGCACGCACCAGCACCTTTCATTACAAGTACTATGCAACAAGATGCGTCCAATAAACTCAATTTTACTTCTAGCATGACCACAAAAGTGGCTCAGGAACTATACGAAGGTGTTAACCTTGGCGAAGAAGGAAAAGTGGCTCTTGTAACATATATCCGTACTGACTCGGTTAGAGTTAGCGAAGTTGCACAAGCATCAGCAAAAAAATATATTACAGAAAAATATGGCAAGGAATACTTCCCAAGCAAGCCAAATATTTATAAAACCAAAGGCAACGCACAAGACGCCCACGAAGCAATCCGTCCAACACACATTGAACGCACCCCAGAAAGCATCAAGCCTTTTGTAAAGCCAGAATGTTACAAACTTTACAAATTGATTTATGAAAGATTTTTGGCAAGCCAAATGAGCGAAGCATTGTATGACCAAGTTACTTGCGAAGTTCAAAATGGCGACTATGTTTTCAAAGTTACAGGAAAAACAAGCAAATTTTTGGGCTTTACAGCAGTATATCAAACATATAAAGAAAAAGACGAAAACGAAGACACTGCAAAACTTCCAAACCTTGAACAAAACGATGTTTTGAACCTTTTAAATCTAATTCCAGAGCAAAAATACACAAAACCAACTCCAAGATACACCGAAGCTACACTCAACGCCGAAATGGAACAAAACGGAATTGGCAGACCAGCAACATATAGTGCAATTTTTAGCGTGTTATATTTTAGAAAGTATGTTGAACGAGAAGGTAAGTCCTTAAAGCCAACCGAACTTGGATTTAAGGTTAACGATATGCTTCAAAAGTACTTTGCAGATATCATGAATGTTGATTTTACTTCCAATATGGAAAGCAAACTTGACGAAATTGCCGAAGGACAAAAAGAATGGCATCAAGTTGTAAGCGGATTTTATCAAGATTTGCTTCCCGAACTTAGAAACGCCAATTTGGACAGAGAGCCAAAAGAACAAAAGATTTATGAAGTGAGCAATGTTCAGTGCTCAAAATGTGGAGCAATGATGGTCTACAAGGAAGGTAGATATGGAAAATTCCTTGCTTGTCCAAACTATCCAAAATGCAAAAATATTCAAAGCATTAATCCTTTAAAAGTTGTTGGAAAATGTCCAAAATGTGGCAAAAATCTTTATGAACGCAAAACCAAAAAAGGCACAAACTACTATGCTTGCGAAGACTCAAAAGAGTGCAAGTTTATGTCGTGGGATTTGCCTTTGAACGAAGAATGTCCAAAGTGCGGTTGCTATCTTTTGGACCGCAAAACCAAGTTTAGTGAGTTCAAAAAATGTTCAAACCCAGATTGTGACTACTTTGAAAAATTGCCATTAGCAAAAACGACTGAGCAAACGCAAGACGATGCAACTCAGCAAGATTAGTAAAATAAAAAAAGATGGAAAAACACCATCTTTTTTGTTTGTTTTTAAACTTTTTTTGATATAATCAAAGCATGGAAAAAATAGTAAATGTTATCGGTGCAGGATTGGCGGGAAGCGAGTGTGCATATCAACTTGCCAAGGCGGGAATAAAAGTTAGGCTCTACGAGCAAAAGCCTGTCAAATTTTCGCCTGCACACACCAACAAAAATTTTGCTGAACTTGTGTGTTCAAACTCACTTAAAAGCAACGAACTCACAAATGCTTGCGGTCTTTTAAAACAAGAAATGCGACTTCTTGACAGTTTGATTATAAAGGTTGCAGACAGAACCAGTGTGCCAGCGGGTTCGGCTCTTTCGGTCGATAGGGAACTGTTTGCGGAGCAAATAACAAACGAGTTAAAGGCAAATCCAAACATACAAATCATTAACGAATGCGTGACGGAACTTAACCCTGACGAAATCACAGTTGTTGCAACAGGTCCGCTCACAGACGAAGTTTTGGCAAAAAATCTTGCAAAAATGATTGGCGAAGAAAGTTTGTATTTTTTTGATGCGGCAGCACCAATTGTTAGTTTGAAAAGTCTTGATGAAAATCGTTATTTTGTTGGAAACAGATACGACAAAACAGACTCTCCTGATAATAGTGGCGATTATGTTAATTGCACCATGACAAAAGAAGAATATGATGTGTTTTATCAAGAACTTATCAACGCAAAGACGGTGGAACTCAAAGACTTTGAAAACAAAAAGGTTTTTGAAAGTTGTATGCCAGTTGAAGTTATGGCAAAGCGTGGCTATAAAACCTTGCTTTTTGGAATGTTAAAACCAGTTGGCTTGTTTGACAAAAAGCATAACATGAAGTCTTACGCTGTGTTGCAACTACGAAAAGAAAGCAATTTTAGCGACCTATACAACATGGTGGGCTTTCAAACAAATCTGCTATTTGGCGAGCAAAAGCGAATATTTTCACTAATCCCAGCACTCAAAAATGCTGAGTTTGTTAAGTATGGCGTCATGCACAAAAACACATACCTAAACGCACCAAAAGTCATCAACGACCTTTATCAACTAAAATGCAACAAAAACATATATATTGCAGGACAGTTGTCGGGCGTGGAAGGCTATGTTGAAAGTGTGGCAAGCGGACTCAATGTTGCACTCAACATTATTCAAAGACTAAACGGAAAGTTGGAGCAAAAATTTTCATCGCAAACGGCCATTGGCTCGCTCATAAACTATATCGCTAACGCTAGTCCAGTTTATTTTCAGCCAATGAACTCAAATTGGGGAATTATCACAAAACAAGCAGGAGATAGCAAGGAAGATATGGCAAAAACGGCACTAAATGAGATTGAGTCTTACAAGCAAAATTTGTAGAAACTTTAAAAAAAATTAGCAATTAAACGCTTAAAGTGCTAAAAATTAATATACAAATTTGATTTATGTGATATAATTAGTTTGTATTTCAAAAATAGGAGAGATTATGGAACAATTTAGAGGAACAACAATATGTGCAGTCAAAAAAGATGGAGTTACTGCTATTGCTGGCGATGGTCAGGTTACAATGGGTCAAAACTCAATCATGAAAAATGACGCAGTAAAAGTTAGAAGAATATATAACGACAAAGTGGTTGTTGGATTTGCAGGCGGAGTTGCTGATGCATTTTCATTATCCAGCAGATTTGAAGAACTACTTAACAAATTTTCGGGTAATTTGATGCGTAGTGCAGTCGAACTTGCAATTCAGTTTAGAACAGACGAAATCGCAAGAAAACTTGAAGCATTAATGATTGTTGCCGACCACGACAATTTGTTTGTTATCAGCGGTAACGGCGAAGTTTTAGCACCAGAGAATGGTGTTGTTGCAATCGGCAGTGGCGGTAACTATGCTTTTGCTAGTGCCAAGGCATTAAAGGAAAACACAGACTTGTCTGCAAGAGAAATTGCTTATAAGTCACTAAAAATCGCAAGTGAAATTTGTATTTTCACAAACGACCATATAACAGTTGAGGAGGTTTAATATGGATTTAACACCAAGACAAATAGTTGACGAACTTGACAAGTATATTATCGGTCAAAGTCAAGCAAAAAAGGCAGTTGCTGTTGCATTAAGAAACAGATATAGAAGAAGCAAGTTGCCACAAGAACTCATGGACGACATCACTCCAAAAAATATCATCATGCGTGGACCAACAGGTGTTGGTAAAACAGAAATTGCAAGAAGACTTGCAAAACTTGTAAAAGCCCCATTTGTAAAAGTAGAAGCCACAAAATTCACCGAAGTTGGTTATGTTGGCAGAGATTGCGAAAGCATGATTCGTGACCTTGTTGAAGTATCGGTTAGAATGGTCAAGGAAGAAAAGCGTCACGAAGTTGAAAAGAAAGCCGAGCAAATCGCTTTTGACAGAATTTTCAAAGAAATCTATCTTCAAAAGAAGCAAGAAAATGTTGAAGATGTAGCCAAAGAAAAAGAGCGTATCATGACCGCCCTAAAAAACGGCGAATACGACAACGACATGATAGAAATAGATGTGCTAGATGCTCCAAAAAATGTTGAAATGATTGCTGGAATTGGCGGAGATTTGAGCATTGGCAACATTTTTGAAGGTATTTTCCCACAAAAGAAAAAGCGTAGAAAAATTGCCATAAAAGAAGCAAAAAATCTTATCATAACCGAAGAAAGTGACAAGTTGATTGATAATGACGGAGTTAACAGCGAAGCAATCAAAAGAGCCGAGCAAGAAGGTATTATTTTTATTGACGAAATCGACAAAATTGCTGCCAAAGGAAATTCTAGCAACCAAGATGTGTCAAGAGAAGGCGTGCAAAGAGATATCTTGCCATTTGTTGAAGGAACAAGCGTTCAAACCAAGTATGGAATTATCAAAACAGACTATATTTTGTTTATCGCAGCGGGTGCATTCCATGTTGCAAAAATGGAAGACTTAATCCCAGAACTGCAAGGCAGATTTCCAATTATCGTGGAACTTGACAACTTGACTCATGAAGAATTTTTTAGAATTTTGAAAGAGCCAAAAAACGCAATAATCAAGCAGTACACCGAACTACTTAAAGTTGATAACATCGACCTAGAATTTACGGACGATGCTCTTGAAGAAATCGCATATGTTGCCGAGCAAGAAAACGACACAAGCGAAAATATTGGAGCAAGACGACTCCACACAATCATGGAAAAGATTTTGCAAGAACTTTCGTTTGATGCAAGTGGAGATTATCCAGAAACAAAGGTTAAAATCGACAAGGCGTATGTTGACAAAATTCTCAAACTAGAAAACAAAAAATATGACCTTAAAAAGTATATTTTGTAGGGGTTAAAGATGGGAATGTTAGACAGAGCCGAAATCATTTTAAAGCAAGACGGAATAAGCAAACTAAAAAACTCAAAAGTCATCGTGTTTGGCGTTGGCGGAGTGGGTGGATATGTTTGCGAAATGCTCGTTAGAACTGGCGTTGGAAGCATAACGCTTGTTGACTTTGATGTTGTTAGCGACAGCAATCTAAACAGACAAATTATTGCCCTAAATTCCACACTTGGCAAGCCAAAAGTTGAGTGCATGAAAGATAGAATTTTGGATATCAATCCAAATTGCAATGTAACAATTTTTAACAGCAAACTTTTGCCTGAAAATTTGGAAAGTTTTAATCTTAATGGTTACGATTATGTTGTTGATTGCATTGATATGGTCACAAGCAAAATTGCGCTCATAAAATACTGCTTTGATAACAATGTGAACATTATTTCTAGCATGGGAACAGGCAATAAAAGCGGGATTCCAAACTTTAAGGTCTGTGATTTATTCCAAACAAAATATGACAAACTCGCAAAAGTTTTAAGGCACGAACTTAAAAAAAGGGGAGTTACGCATCACACGGTGGTGTGCAGTGACGAACAGCCACTAAAAAGCACGGGAACGGTTGGCTCGCTGGTTTATTATCCAGCCATGAGTGGTTGCGTTTTGTCCGCCTATGTTATCAAAGAACTTACAAAATAGATTTTTATAGCAAATAATTTGAAAAATATTTGGCAAAATAAATTTAAGGAGAAAAATATGGAAGTAATTAATTTTAACCAAGAAAGTTTTAAAGACGCTCTTGCAAGCAAAAAAAGAGTGTTAGTTGACTTTTATGCAAAGTGGTGCGGACCATGCAAAATGCTTTCACCAATCATTGAAGAAATTGCAAGCGAATCCACCGATGAAAACTTGATTATTGGCAAACTTGATGTTGACGATTGCTTTGATATCGCAAGAAGTTACGGCGTTTTGAGCGTTCCAACGCTCATTTTGTTCGACCATAGCGGAGAAGAATCAAAACGAAGCATTGGATTAAAGCCAAAACAAGCAATTATTGATATGTTAAAATAAAAACAAAAAGGACATGAAAAATGTTCTTTTTTTGTGCTACTATTTTTTATATTAATATTGACAAAGCGGTTTTATAATGTTAAAATTTATGTGAAATTTTTAGTGCAAGGAGATAGTTAATGGACAAAAAAATATACTTAGACAGTGCTTCAACAACATATATTAACAGTGAAGTACTCGCCGAAATGATGCCTGTTTTAACATCACAAATGGGCGCTCTTGACGGAATAAACAGTTTTTCAAGAGAGTCTAACGAACTTGTTTCAAAGGCAAGAAGAAGACTAGCCAAAGCCATTGGTGCTAGGTCGAGCGAAATTCACTTTACTTCAAGTGCATCTCAGGCAAACAAAATGGCAATCATAGGACTTGCTCACGCAAATCAAGACAAAGGCAAACACATTATCACATCAAAAGTGGAAGATTTGTCGATTCTAAGTGCGTGCAAGCAACTCGAAAGCGAAGGCTTTAAGGTTACATACATTCCAGTTGATGACAAGGGTGTTATCAAACTTAGCAGTTTGATGCATGAAATCAAAAAAGATACAATTTTGGTTAGTATGCAAATTGCAAACGGCGATGTTGGAACAATCCAAAACTTGAATGCAATCGCAAGAACTGTTAAGGAAAGAGATATCATTTTCCACTGCGATGCAACTTTTGCTTTTGGAAATATTAATCTTGATGTTAGAGATTTGAACATTGATGCAATGACAATTTCTTCAAATCAAATCTACGGACCAAACGCTGGTGCTTTGTATGTTAAGAAAGAAGTAAAATTTGAAAACGAACTTGGTGACGAATCTCAAAGTGTTGCAAACATTGTTGGATTTGGCAAAGCAGTTGAACTTGCTTCTCAAAACATCACAATCAACGCTCAAAAAACTAGAAGTTTGAGAGAATACTTTAACAAAAAGGTTATGGAAAGCATAGAAGATGTACATATTATCGGTCATGCTCATCAAAGACTTCCAAATATTTCAACATTAAGTTTTGAATTTGTCAACGCAGAACCACTTGCTTATATGCTTGATATGGAAGGAATTGCAGTAAAAGCATACAGTGCTTGTCTTGACAAAAACTTGAAAGCAAATCATGTTTTGACAGCAATGGACTTAAACCCACAACTTTTGAATACAGTTATTAGATTTTCTTTTGCGAAAAATATCACAAGAGAAGAAATTGACTATGTTGTGGAAAAATTAGTAAAGATTGTTAAAAAATTAAGGGAAATATCACCACTTCACATTTCAGTGGTAGAAAAGGAGAGTAAATAATGTATAACGCAAAATTTTTGGATATTTTTCAACAAGTTTCTAACTATGGTCTTTTAAGAGGTGCAAACGCTATTGGTGTTGCCACAGACGAAAACACTGGCGATATTGTAAAACTTTACTTAAAAATCGAAAACGGCATGATTTTGGATTCCAAATTCAAAGCATTTGGCTCAATCAACACAATCGTTTTGGTAGACAAAGTTAGTTCAATTTTGGCTAACAATTCAGTTGGTGATGCAAGAAAAATCACTCCAACTCAAATTGGTTCATATTTTGACGATATTCAAGTTAGCAGTGACTATGCAAAAAATTTGGTTTATTGTGCAATTAATCTTGCTCTTGATGACTACGAAGAAACTTTAAGAAAAGAACAAATCAAACAACTCAAAGCCGAAGGAAAAGAAATTCCAGAAGACTTGAAAAAGCCAAGAAATAACAAAACTTATGTGCTATAATTTCTAATTTTTTCCAATTTTTATCGTCATAGACTTAGGATTAATGACGCAAACTAATATTGAATTAGGGAGGGTTATTATGTTAGATGATAAATTGTTAATTGGAATGGCTCTTGGCTTTATTGTTGGAGCAATCGTTGTTCATAGTAGCAAAAAGATGCAACAAGCCATCGACCAAGGCAAAGAAATTATAAAAGACAAAATCGAACAAATGTAAGAAAAAAGTGCATATAGTTGCACTTTTTTTGTGCAAAGAACACAGCCATAACAGATTTTGACGAAAACGAAAAATAATTATTTGTTTTGCTTAAAAATAGGTTGCAAATTTGCCAAATTATGCTAAAATGATATTGGAGATTTGCATGAAGAAAATAGGACTGGATTTGGGAAAGGCAAGAGTCGGTGTTGCCATGAGCGATATTTTGGGAATACTCGCTAGTCCCTTTGAAACTTGGCAGTCAAAAGGCCTAGAAAGAGATGCCGAGCATATCGCACAACTCGTCAAAGATTATAATGCAGATGTTGTTGTGTGCGGATTGCCACTAAATATGGACAATACTGAAAGTTTTATGACTCAGTATGCCAAAGATTTTGTCCAGTGCTTACAGCAAAAAGTTGATGTCAAAATTGTTTTGCAAGACGAAAGATTAACATCAGTCGAAGCAGAAGAATATTTGAATCAAACAAACACTCGTGGAAAAAAACGCAAGGCAGTCTTGGACCAAGTTTCCGCTTGTATTATTTTGCAAACATATCTTGATGCAAACAATTAGGAGGTTATTATTAACATGGAAGAAAAAGACCCAATCGAGGCATTATTAGACCCTCAAAACACAGAAAATATTATTTTGTATGATGAAAACGATAAGGCAGTTGAATTTGAGCAAATCGCTCTTATTCCACTTAACAATTCAGTTTATTGCATTTTAAAACCAGTTGAAAAAATGGAAGATGTTGCCGAAGACGAAGCCGTTGTTTTTGAACTTGTTGACGATGCAGAAAATGGCGATGTTTTGAATATCGTTATGGAAGAAGAAGTTGCTCAACAAGTATTCGATGAATACAAAAAAATGATTGAAGCCGAAGACGAAGGAAAAGACAAGTAAGAAAATTTTAAGCATCACAAGTGTGATGCTTTTTTTGTGAAGAAAAAAATATTTTTACATTGTAAAGAAAGTTTAAAAAAATTATTGCTTTAAATCAAAATATATGATATTATTTATTGTTTCAAAATACACACTTAGGGTATATTTACTAGCCGTTGCCTTGAAATCAAGGTTGTTAGTAGAGTTTTAAAACGCCTAAGGAGGCTTAAAAACAAGGAGGATAAAATTTTTTATGTCAGTTATTTCAATGAAACAATTATTAGAAGCAGGTGTTCACTTTGGACACCAAACAAGAAAATGGAACCCAAAAATGAGCAAGTACATTTTCACAGCAAGAAATGATATCCATGTTATCAATCTTGAACAAACTGTTGAACTTATCGACAGTGCCTATGCTTATGTTAAGGAACAAGCAGCACAAGGCAAAACTTTCCTATTTGTAGGAACAAAAAAACAAGCACAAGACGCAATCAAAGAAGAAGCAGAAAGATGCGGAATGTACTACATCAACTCTCGTTGGCTTGGTGGTACACTAACAAACTTCAAGACAATTCGTTCTAGAATCGACAGACTTAACAAACTAAGTCAAATGGAAAAAACAGGCGAATTCGACCTTCTTCCAAAGAAAGAAGTTGCAGAACTTAAAAAAGAACAAGCAAAACTTGAAAAGTTCCTTGGCGGAATTAAGGATATGACAAAACTTCCACAAGTTATCATCGTTGTTGACTCAAAGAAGGAACATATCTGTATTCAAGAAGCAAAAAAACTTGGTATTCCAGTTGTTGGTCTTATTGATACAAACTGCGACCCAGACGATGTTGATGTTGTTATTCCAGGTAATGATGACGCAATTCGTTCAGTAAAACTTATCGTTGGCGCACTTGCTGATGCTATTATCGAAGCAAGAGAAGGTGAAGAAGCAGTTAAGGCTTCAAAACCAGCAGAAGAAGACAATGTTGATATGAACGCTGTTATGGAAGAAATCAAACAAGAAGAAGTTGTTGAAGCAGAACCAGTAGTAGAACAAAAACCAGCAAAGAAAGCAAAAAAAGCAGTTGCAGAAGTTAAGGAAGAAGCAAAAGCAGAAGAAGCACCTGCAAAAAAGACAACAAGAAGAACAAAAAAGGCTGACAAGGCTGAATAGTTTTTAGAAAAATATAAAGGAGAATATTTATGTTTACAGCACAAGATATTGTTAAACTAAGAGAAAAAACAGGTGCAGGTATGATGGACTGCAAAAATGCTCTTAAAGAATGCGATGGCAACATGGACAAGGCTATCGACTACCTAAGAGAAAAGGGCATTGCAAAGGCTGCCAAGAAAGCAGACAGAATTGCAGCAGAAGGACTTGTTGAAAGTTACATTCACATGGGCGGAAAAATCGGCGTATTGGTAGAAGTTAACTGTGAAACAGACTTCGTTGCTCGTTCAGACAACTTTAAAGCACTTGTAAAAGACATTGCTATGCAAATTGCAGCGCAAAGTCCAAAATGTGTTCGTAGAGAAGAAGCAAACATGGCTGATGTTGACAAAGAAAGAGAAATTTTGCGTGCAGAAGTTCTCAACGAAGGCAAACCAGCAGCAGTTGTTGATAGAATTGTTGAAGGCAAAATCAACAAATATTACAGCGAAATTTGCTTGATGGAACAACCATTCATTAAAGACCCATCAAAGACAATTACAGATGTTATCAACGAAGCAATTTTAAGCATTGGTGAAAAAATCACTGTTAGAAGATTTGTTCGTTATGAAATGGGCGAAGGTCTTGAAAAAAGACAAGATAACTTTGCAGAAGAAGTTATGAGTCAAATGAAAAAGTAATAACAATTTTGTGAAATAAAAGACTTTATAATATCAAAAAATCCACCAAAAATTTAGGTGGATTTTTTTCGCCAAAATTCGCAAATTATTTTTTTAAAAAGGGTCTTGACAAATCTTTTTTATATGGTACAATTTAGAGAATTTAAGGAGAAATACAAGATGTTTGTTAATGATAAAAGATTTTCTAACGAGATATTATTTAGAGCGTTAAACCCACTACTCACAAGAGTTAAGGAAAGAATAATTGTTGAAAGACTCAACGAAAACGGCAAGAAAATTAGGTGCGATATCAAATTCGCTATCACAGATTGCAGTCCAGTAAAAGAAATTGGTCACAATTTTGGTGGCGTAACAAAAATTGATAGCCAACTAAAAAGAGTTACTCTAACAATGATAGTTTGTTCAAATCAACCGTTTAAACACGGCGTTGAAGTGGCTAGTCAAGACGATTTGAGGAATGCAGAAGCAGAAAAGTGCGTTCTAATTATGGACGACTCACAACTAAAAATCGTTGGAACTCCACACCTTATGTACAGCGTTATTGAGCCAAAGGAAACTTCCAACTTTAAGCCACTCAATGTGAACAAACTTTATCGTCAGGGAATGTACAAAGTGTTTGGAATTATGTATAAACAACACCTAATTCAAAACCTAGAAAATCAACTTGACGACAACGAACAAGCAGAAAACTTGTTCTAAAAGCAAGCCATTTGGCTTGTTTTTTTGTGATTTGCATACTATGCAAAGTCTTAGAACGCAAATTTGATACGATTATGCTTGAAATCAAAGCGTTTAACCTATCACTTTTTATTGTTTGGGTGCTAAGCATAGCATTCAAAATATTTAGTAAAGCAGGGCTAAAAGTCTTAATTCTACTTTTTTAGCAAATAACATTGTTAATATTATTTGCTTTTTTTGTGATAGTTTTGTAAAATACTTAGTGATAATAAAATAGGAGAAAATTTATGAAATATCAAACAAAACAAGAAACATTTGACGCTTTTAAAATGGGACTTGAAAAAGTTATCGAGCATTTTCAAAGCGAACTAGCAGTAGTAAGAGCAGGCAGAGCAAATCCAAAGATTTTGGACAGAGTTATGGTTGACTACTACGGAAGCATGACACCACTAAACCAAATGAGCAACATCACAGTTCCAGAACCAAGAAGTTTGTATGTTAATGTTTGGGACCAAAGTATGCTAAAAGAAGTTATCAAGGCACTCAACGAAGCAAATCTTGGTGTTAATGTTAGTGACGATGGTAAAAATGTTAGATTAACATTCCCACAACTAACACAAGACAGAAGAATTGAACTTGTAAAAGGCATCAAAAAAACTGCCGAAGAAAACAGAATTTCGCTTCGTAACGAAAGACGAGAAGCCATGGACGAACTAAAAGACCAAAAGAAAAACAACATTATCACAGAAGACGAACTTGCACAAGCAGAAAAAGAAGTTCAAAAAATTCTTGATGGTTACAACGAAAAAATCGACCAACTTCTTGCTGTAAAAGAAAAAGAAATCATGGAAGTTTAGAAAATTACTAAGACTTATAACAAAAAATTAGCCAAAATTCATAAGTATTTAGTAAAGGGAATTTTTTGTTGATAAGGAGTAATATGGGATTGTTTTCGAAAAAGAAAAAGACTAATCTAGATTTAGCAAAAATGCCAGTTCACATGGCATTTATTATTGATGGCAACGGCAGGTGGGCAAAAAAAAGGGGACTGCCTAGAACGGTAGGTCACAAACAGGGCGTTGTGGCAGTTAAAAACACGATTGATAATTGCTACAATCTTGGCATAAAAGAAATTTCGTTTTTTTGCTTTTCAACTGAAAATTGGAACAGACCAAAGGAAGAAATTGACGCTCTTTTTGATATGCTAAGAAAGTTTACTAGTGATGACCTTTTGCCATACAAAGAAAAGGGTGTTAAAATTGTGCATAGCGGAGATATTTCAAGGCTTCCACAAGATTTGCAACAAACGCTACTTGACGCCGTTAAGCAAACCGAAAACAATAACAAAATGATAGTTAATCTTTGCATAAATTATGGTGGAAGGGACGACATTTTGCACGCAGTAAATTTGGCGTTAAAAAGCGGAAAAACAACCATTTCGCAAGCCGAGTTTGAGCAAAATTTGTACAGTCACACTTTGCACGACCTTGACCTTGTTGTTAGAACAAGCGGGGAGCAAAGAATTAGCAATTTTATGCTATATCAAATGGCGTATGCAGAACTATATTTTACGCCAACATATTGGCCAGATTTTGACAAAAAAGCACTTGAAGACGCTTTGATTAATTTTCAAGCAAGGTCAAGAAGATTTGGCGCAATAAAAGAATAATTAGGAGTTATTATGAAGACAAGAATA
Organism: uncultured Clostridia bacterium; assembly: GCA_934777505.1. Classification (GTDB taxonomy): domain Bacteria; phylum Bacillota; class Clostridia; order Christensenellales; family UBA1242; genus CAKVNM01. The sequence goes on from CAKVNM010000001.1 coordinate 114,493, forward strand.
ATTACAGGTAGCATTATTGGACTAGTTGTCATCGCATTTTTTGCATTAAGACAACTTGTTAGCCCATACTTTTTTGATGCTATGATTGGAATTATCATGATTTGCGGTGCGGGAGAAGTTTCAAAAGTGTTCAATCGTAGCGGAAAATACAACAACATTTTTCTTGCAACAATTTTTCCAGTTGCTGTATTTTTGGCGATAATTCTTGGTGCATACTTTAAGTTATCATTTTTGTATGTTGCCTTGATTGAATTAGGACTATTTTTACTTTTTGTTTTGATTGCTTTTGTTTGGACAATCCTTGACAAAAAGGCAGAAAAAGAAGAACTAAAAGCAGGTGTTCAAAAGTCAAAATATGTTATGAACAAAACACTCATGACAACCGTTGTTTTGGCTTATCCAACACTTTTGCTAAGTTTTTTGTGTTACATTAACCACATGAGCGAACTAGGGCTTACTAGCACGCAAAATTTGAGTTTAGGCTTTTTTGCACTCGTAATTTTGTTTACAACAACAATGCTAACCGATGTGTGTGCTTACTTTGTTGGCTCAACCATTAAAGGCAAAAAACTTTGCCCATACATCAGTCCAAACAAGACGATTTCTGGGGCTATTGGTGGAGTTTTAGGTGCAGTTGTTGGAGCAATTTGTTGCTACTACATTTTTGTTAATGTTGGCGATTTTTCGACAATTTTCCACAACACAAACTTTACAATTTGGCTATGCTTAATTTATAGCGTGGTTGCGTCAGTTTTGAGTCAAGCAGGAGATATTTTTGCTTCTTGGCTAAAAAGAACCGCTAGAACCAAAGATTTTAGTACAATTTTCCCTGGTCACGGCGGATTTATGGATAGATGTGACGGAATTGCATTCAACGCAGTGCTAACATTTATCTTCTTTGCAATCATTTTCTAGACAAGCACTATTTAGACGAATTTTATGATATTTTGATTATAAAAAGTCATAAACTTGATTATAATTAATTGAAAGTTTAGGAGTTTATATTGATAGTTTTATACATTCTGCTTGCACTCTTTGTTCTGCTTATGATGGTTACAATTCACGAGTTTGGACATTATGTTGCTGGCAAAATTTTAGGGTTTAAAATCAACGAATTTTCGATTGGCTTTGGTCCAAGTTTGTATTCAAGAAAGTGCAAGAGTGGCGAAATTTTTTCCATTCGTCTTTGTCCGCTTGGCGGATATTGTGCGTTTGAAGGTGAAGAAGGTGGCAGTGAGTCATCGGGTGCGTTTTTAAAGCAAAAACCTTGGAAAAGAATAATCGTTTTGTTCAACGGTGCGTTTTTTAACTTTATCAGTGCGATAATTTTTAGTTTTATCATGCTAGTTAGCGTTGGCTATGATATTCCACAAGTATACACTGTTGACCCAGTTGTTAGGGTTGATAGTGCGGTGTATGTTGACGCAACAGACGGTTACACAACCAAAGATTTTGTGTTTGAACAAGGCGATTTGATTGTGAAAATCGGCGAAAAAAGTTACGATAACGGCTTGTCGCTCAGTCAAGTTGGCTCGGCTCTTGTTGATGTTACAAACACTTTGCCAAACGGCTCTGGTTATCAATACACAATCGAAGTAAAGCGTGATAACAAAGTTTTGGGAATAAAGCCAATAATTTACTGCACAAAACAAAGTAATCTTTTGACTGGCGATGACGCACTTCAAAAGGGCGATGTTATTTGGAAAGTTAACGGAACAAATGTTGACTTTATAAAGGACAATTTTTTTAATTTACTCGTTGGTAGAGTGGCAGAATCTAGCGACAGTATCGAACTTACTATCACACGAAACGGCGAAGAAAAAGTCATAACCATGGATTTGCTTCAAAGTGGAATAAAGGATAGCGAAGGAAACTATGCAAAACAAATGGGAGTCAAGAGCAGTGCTTACAAATTCTCGTTTGGAGAGTCGCTTGCTAGATGCGTTCCATACACCTTTGGCTTTTCGTGGCAGGTGCTAAAATCACTTGGAACACTAGTTACTGGCGGACTTGGAATTAATGATGTTGGTGGTCCAATCTATACAATCGGCACAATCGCAAACTTGTCGAGTCAAAGTTGGGGCTATTTCTTAACATTGCTCCCACTAATTGCAGCAAATTTGGCGGTCTTTAACTGGCTTCCAATTCCAGCACTAGACGGAAGTAAAATTTTACTTACCACGATTGAGTGGATTATTGGCAGACCATTATTCAAGCAAAAAACGGAAAACTTAATCCATTCGATAGGATTTTTCTTGCTACTAGCACTTGTGTTCTTTGCAGATTTCTATCACATATTTGTGGCAATTTTTAGATAATAAAGTTAGCGTAAACCTATGGAATAACATAGGTTTATTGCTTTGTAACAAAGGAGAAGTTTTGGAAAAGATTATTGAATATATTAAAAGGCAAAGAAATTGTAATTTTGACGACTTGCAGTTTTTTAGTGCGAAATATGAAAAAGACGCTAATTTGTTGAGAGTGGTTTTTTCCAGTTTGATTAGCGAAAGTTATGATGACGAAAAGTTGGAAAAACTAAGAAAAATCGTTTGTGATTTTGTTGAAAACAGATGTGAAGTTTTTGTAAAAGTCAAACAAAAAGTGTTCTCGCAAGATTTTTGTGAAAGCAAGTTACAAGAAATCATTGCACTTAATCCGTTTTATCAAACAATTTTTGATAAAGACAGCATAAAAGTCGAAATTCAGGGCGAAAAGGTGTTTGTAAAAATATCGGCAGACAAAGACGGATTAACCGACTTTGAAAAACGTAAGTTTGAAAATGCTTTTTGCTCTGGCGTGCAACTAGAACCCGAAAAAGTCGATTTTGAATATGGCATAAAAAAAGCCATCACAAAAAATGTTATTCAAGACAGAATGATGGAACTTGAAGATGACGACTATGAAGAGCCTGTCAACATAAAACTCTCGTTTGATAAGGTTTATCTTGGCAAAATGGAGAGTACCGACACGGCCCTTTTGCCAGAACAAATTGTCGAGCCACTTAAAAATGCGTATGTTTGTGGCGAAATTTCGGGCATTACAGAACATACTAAAACAAGCGAAGACGGCAAGGAAAGCAAGTATTACAAATTTAACATATCAAGTTTGGAGAGCAAGATTGACGCTGTTTGCTTTTTGAAACTGGCTAGCGACTTGATGAACCTTAAAGACGGTCAAAAAGTTGTGGTTTTGGGAGATATCGACAACTTCCGTGGTACATATTCAATTAGAGTTAGGGGACTTAGCCTATGCTCGTTTGACTTTCCAGAAAAGAAAGAAAAAAAGGTTAGCAAGTTCTACAAGTTTGTAAAACCAGAACCTTATGTTCAAATGGAGCAAATCAATTTTTTGAACGAAGATAAGGGAATACACTCAAAGTATCTTTTAAACAACACTTTTGTTGTGTTCGACCTTGAAACCACTGGACTAAATTATTCCACTTGTAAAATCATTGAGATTGGTGCAGTAAAGATTGTTAAAGGGCAGATTACGGAAGTGTTCTCAACTTTCGTTAACCCACAAGGACACATTGACGATGATGCTACGCTAACAAACAACATTACGGACGACATGGTTAAAGATGCTCCCGTTTTCAATCAAGTGTTCCCAGATTTCTACAAGTTTATTGACGGAGCAATTTTGGTTGCACATAACATATCGTTCGACTTGCCATTTATCAGCCACCACGCAAAGCCACTTGGCTACACAATTTCTAACAAAACCGAAGATACTCTTTTGATTGCACAAAAATATTTGTGGCAACTAAAACACTACAAACTATCAAATTTGTGTGATTTTCTTGGAGTTAGTTTGGTGGGTGCACATAGGGCGGTTAACGATACCGTTGCAACTGCAAAATGTTTTATAAAACTAATCGAGAATTATCAAGACAAAGAAAATAACTAAACTTATAAAAAATACTTGATATATGTTGAAATTTATGTTATTATACTATTGACTAGTTATTTGAGCACGGGTTCAGCCCGTGCTCAAAGTTTGATTAGCAAATTTAAAGGAGTTTTATATAATGATTAGTAAAGATTTTTTTCAAGCATTGGAAGACTTTGAAACAGAAAGAAAAATAAAAAAAGAAGTATTTATCGAAGCACTCGAAACAGCACTCACAAGTGCCTATAAAAAGAATTATGGCGAAGCTAAAAGTGCAGTGGTAAAACTCAACCCAGAAAAACATACAATCAAAATATATAGTTACAAAACTGTTGTTGACGAAGTTGTTGACCCAGACAAAGAAATTTCACTAGAAGACGCAAAGCAAATCAAGTCAACTTACAAAATCGGTTCTTTGGTTGAAACCGAAGAAATCCCAAAGGATTTTGGTAGAATTGCAGCACAGACAGCAAAACAAGTTGTTATGCAAAAACTAAGAGAAGCCGAAAAAGAAGTAACAATGAGCGAGATTGCTGAAAAGGAAGACCAACTCATCACAACAATCGTTAAGAGAATTGACGGCAAAAATGTGTTTGTTGAAATTGGCGCAACCGAAGCAGTGCTTAGCGAAAGAGACCAAATTCCCGGTGAAAAATATCATATTGGCGACAGAATTAAGGTGTATGTAAAGCCAATTCCAGAAGATTTCCAAGGCTCACTTGTACAAGTTTCAAGAGCCCATGTGAACTTTGTAAAACGCCTTTTTGAACTTGAAGTTCCAGAAATCGAAAATGGCGAAATCGAAATCAAATCAATTTCGAGAGAAGCTGGTTCAAGAACAAAAATCGCTGTTGCAAGCGACAATCCAAACCTTGATGTTATCGGTGCGTGCGTTGGTAACAAGGGCATGAGAATTAATAGCATTGTTAACGAACTTAACGGCGAAAAAATCGATATCATTGAATACAGCGAAGACCCACTTGTATTTATTGAAAGAGCGCTTAGCCCAGCAAAAGTTATCAAAGTTGAAATGATTGAAGAAGGTCAAGCAAGAGCAATCGTTCCAGACGATGTTCTATCTCTTGCAATTGGCAAGCAAGGACAAAATGTTAAACTTGCAGCAAGATTGACTCACATCAAGATTGATGTTAAGCCACTTTCAAAAGTAGAAAACGAACAAGTTGAAAACAAGCCAGTTCACACTGACGAGTTCCAAATTGACGAAAATCTTAGTCTTGACGATTTGTTTAAGGACGAAGAATAATGGCAGAAAGAACTTGCATAGTATGCAAAAAAAAGTTTGAGCAACCAGATTTGATCAGAATTGTTTTTAATAACGGTCAAATCTCAGTTCAAAATGGCAAGAAAATAGACGGCAGGGGTGCTTATGTTTGCAAGAACACCGCTTGCCATGAAAATTTGCTAAAACAAAGAGCATTAAACAGAACTTTTAAATGTAACATAAGTTTAGAAGAATATGAAAAATTGTTAAATATTTTGAAAAATTAGTCATAGGCTAATAAAAGGAGAAGTTTGTGGTAGAAAAAACTGAACAAAAAGAAAATAAACAATCAAGTTTGGAAAATTTGAAAAAACTAGCATCACTTTGCTCGTCAAATAGTGTGTCGGTTTATGTTGGACAAATTCACAAAGCCAAGCAAATTTTGTCAAACCTTAGCAAGCAAGTAGACACAAAACTTGGTGTTTTTGCAAAGAAAGTTGAACCCGCTACAACAACTGTTCAACCTTCGCCAGTTGTAGAACCAAAAGTTAGTGCCAGCGTGCCAGCGAATAATAATGTTAGTCACAAGTCAGGTGATGGTTTTTCTACGACTCGACCTTCTAGTTTTAGCCACAGTGGCAAGACTTTTGACAAGTCAAAGCAACCATTTGATAGAAATAAAAAACCATTTGACAGAAACGGCAAGCCACAATTTAATGGCACAAGACCTTTTGGTCAAAAACCATTTGGTGCTAACGGACAAAAGCCTTTTAACAAGCCTTTTGTAAAGAAAAACACAGAGCCAGAAATTGATTTGAACTCTATTGCAAGAGAGCAAAATCGTAACTTTGGCAATAAAAAGAAAACTCACGATGCACCACAAGAACACAAAACCATGAACAAAAAGGCACAAATGAGATTTAATGTTGCCGACATGGAAGACGATGACGAAGAAAAACTTGCTAGAAGATACAAGTCAAGAAGAAAAGCAGAAGTTCAAGTTGAACAACAAATCGCAAAAATCGACCACGCAGTTATCACAAGTGAAAACATGACTGTTAAAGATTTTAGCGAAAAGATTGGAAAACCAGTTGCCGAAATTGTTAAAAAACTTTTCATTTTGGGTATTATGGCAACAATCAACAGCAAACTTGACTATGATACTGCCGAACTTATCGCTAGCGAATTTGGAATTACTCTTGAAAACAACATTCAACAATCGCAAGAGCAATTACTTGCTGAGTCTTTAAAAGCGACCGAACAAGAAGACGAAAAATTCTTGGTAAAACGCCCACCAGTTGTTACTGTTATGGGTCATGTTGACCACGGAAAAACATCACTTCTTGACGCTATTAGAAAAACAAATGTTGTTGGCGGAGAAGCAGGTGGAATCACTCAAAGTATCGGTGCTTACACTGTTAAATTCAACAACGAAAACATCACATTTATTGATACACCGGGACACGCTGCCTTCACAGCAATGCGTGCTCGTGGTGCGCAAATCACAGATATTGCAATCTTGGTAGTTGCAGCGGACGATGGCGTTATGCCTCAAACTGTTGAAGCAATCAACCATATCAAAGCCGCAAATGTTCCAATGATTGTTGCAATCAACAAAATGGATAAGCCAGAAGCAAACCCACAAAGAGTTATGCAAGAACTTGCTGACCATGATGTATTGGCAGAAGATTGGGGCGGAGATACTATCTGCGTGCCAATTGCAGCAAAGAAGGGCGAAGGAATTGACAAACTTCTTGAAATGGTTATTCTTCTTGCCGAAATGCTTGACTTAAAGGCAAATCCACATCGTAGTGCAGTTGGTACTATTATCGAAGCAAAACTTGACAAAGGCAAAGGACCAGTTGCTTCCGTTCTTGTTCAAAACGGAACACTCAAAATTGGTGATACAGTTGTTTCGGGTACTGCTTTTGGTAGAATTAGAGCAATGCTTGATGAACACGGCAACAATGTTAAAAAAGCCGAACCATCAACACCTGTTTCAATCTTAGGTCTTGACGAAGTTCCAAGTGCTGGCGACAAATTGACTGTTGTTGACGAGAAAACATCAAAACTTCTAATTCAGGAAAGAAAGAACAAAATCAAGCAAGACAAAGTTAACGCAACAAGTGCTGTTAGTCTTGAAGAATTTATGAACAAGGCAAAAGAAGGCACACTCAAAAACCTTAATGTTATCATCAAAGCCGATGTTCAAGGTTCTGCCGAAGCCTTAAAACAAAGCATTTCCAAAATCAAGAACGAAGAAGTCAAAATTACTTGCGTTCATGTTGGAGTCGGTGCAATCAGCGAAAGCGATGTTGTTCTAGCAAAAGCATCAAAGGCAATTATTATTGGCTTTAACACACGACCAGAACCAAAGGCAAAACAAATTGCCGAACACGACAAAATTGAAATCAAGACATACAATGTTATCTACGAATGCATTGAAGAACTTGAAGCCACAATCAACGGTATGATGGCTCCAAAATACAGAGAAATTATCTCTGGCCATGCAGAAGTTAGAAAAGTGTTTAACTTGTCATCACAAGGTGTTATTGCTGGTTCTTATGTTCAAGACGGCAAGATTGCAAGAAATAACTTTGCAAGAGTTATTAGAAACGGCAAGGTTGTGGTAGACACTCAAATTATCGGTCTAAAAATCCAAAAAGACGAAGTTAAGGAAGTTAACAAAACATTTGAGTGCGGTATCAAACTTGCAAACTTTGATGATGTTAAGGAACTTGATATTATTGAAGCCTACACAAAGGAAAGAATTAATTAACTTTACATTCTCGCTTTTTGGCGGGAATGTTTAATATAGGAGATATTTATGGCAAAAAACAGAATGGATTTGATTAATGCAGAAATCCAAAAGTCACTTTCTAAAACTTTAACTTACGATATGCACAACGAAGACCTAAAAAACTGCTTTATTACAATCACAAAAGTTGACACCACCCCAGATTTAAAATATGCTAGGGTGTATGTTAGCATTTTTCCAGATGTGCACAAGGAAAAAGTGTTCAATAGTTTAAAGTCCTCGCTAACTTTCCTAAGACGAGAAGTTGCAAAGAATGTAAAACTTAGAATAACACCAGAACTCCATCTTTATATGGACGACAGTTTGGAATACTCTCAAAAAATCGACACTTTGCTCAATAAAATTCACAAAGATAATTAGGAGAACACATGATTTTTGACGAAATCTACGACCAACTTTCCAAAATTAATAGCGTAGCCATTTTTACTCATCAAAATAGTGACGCAGACGCTCTTGGAAGCAGTATTGCTTTCAAACTTTTTCTTGAAAAAATGGGCAAAAATGTGGCAATCTTTGTTCAAAAGCCTATTCACAGAAATTACAACTTTCTAGGTGTGGACAAGCACATAAACCAGTCAAAACAAAAGTATTTTGACTTGGCACTCTGTTTGGATTGCCCAAATAGTTCAAGGTTTGGAATATATCAAAAAAAGTTTCAAAACATAAAAAACTCGATTGCGATTGACCACCACGCAGATTTTGAAAATTTTGCTAGTATTAACTACTGTGACAGTGCATCTGCGTCAACTTGCTTGCTTTTGTACAGATTTTTTAGGCACATAAAAGCAGAAATAACTAGCGAAATGGCACTTTGTCTATATAGTGGAATGTCGACTGACACGGGCAGATTTTGCTACTCAAACCTAACGCCAGAACTATTTGAAGCGGTGGCAGAACTATACAGAGTTGGCTTTGACTATCTTAAAGCAAACTACAACTTGTTTCAACAGCAAACAAGGAGTGAAGTTGAACTTTTTAAGTGCGGAATTAATAAAATCAACTACTTTGAAAACGGCAAAATTGCAATCGTCAAGATTGACGCACAAGACCTTATTAAAACAGGCACAAGACCTAATGATACATACAAAATTATTGACTTTTTGCTAAATATCGAAGGTGTGGAGATTGCTTGTTTGCTCACGGAGTATGACGAAAACGAGTATTTGGTTTCGATTAGGACACGAAACAAAAACGCTCAAAATATTGCCAAAGAATTTGGCGGTGGCGGACACCTTAAAGCGTCAGGTTGCAGAATTTTTACAGACGGCAACACTGCTTTTAAGCAACTAAAACAGGCTTGCGAAAAGGAACTAAAAAGGGAGTAATATGAACGGAATAATTGTTGTTAACAAACCACTAAATGTTTCGTCCAGCAAGGTTGTTAGCATAGTAAAAAAGGCGTTAAATCAGTCCAAAGTTGGACACCTTGGCACGCTCGACCCGCTTGCAACTGGCGTTTTGCCAATCTGCGTTGGCAGAGCAACCAAACTTTTTGACTACTACCTAAACAAAACCAAAACTTATGTGGCACAGTTCACTTTTGGAAAAACCACCGACACTTTGGATAGCGAAGGTGTTATAACCGATACTTGTTCAAAAATTCCAACGATTGACGAAATTAATTCAGCACTCGCTTCGCTCACTGGTGAAATCGACCAAATGCCACCAAAGTACTCAGCAAAGAGTGTTGGTGGAGTTAGGGCATACGAACTATCTCGAAAAGGCATAGAGTTTGAATTGAAACCAAAAAGAGTTCAGGTGTTCAAATTCGAACTCACAAAACAGATTTCTAGCGACACTTTTGAATTTTTGATTGATTGTTCAAGCGGGACATATATCAGGAGTCTTGCTCGTGATTTGGGTTTAAAAACTGGCTCGCTGGCATATATGAGTGCGTTAAATCGAACACGAAGCGGAGAATTTACTCTTGCTCAGGCAGTTGATATTGACAATATCAGCGAAAAAAGTGTTATCAGTTTGGACGAAGTGTTGAAAGACTTAGACAAGGTGGAAGTTGGACAAGAATATTTTGACAAACTTGCCAACGGCAACGAAATCAAGTACAATACGGACGACAAAACGGGCTTTTTGCTATATTCAAAAAACACTCTTTTTGGAATTTCAGATTGCAAAAATAATAGGATAAAGGTTAGGGTTAATTTGTATGATAGATGAAATAAGATTTGGTCCATCGGGCAATAGTCAAATTTTTTATGACGCGGGTCATAAAAGTTCTATTGAAGCCCCAAAGTTTTTGAAAGAACATGGACTCGGTTGCTATGAATACTCGTTTGGCAGGGGATTTGTCCTTGGGACAGAAACCGCCAAAAAACTTGGCGAAGAAGCCGTAAAAAATGATATATTAATGAGCGTTCATGCTCCATATTACATTAATTTGGCTAACGGAAACGATGCCACGATAGACAAAAACATAAATTATATTTTAAAAAGTTTGGATTATCTTAAACTTTTTAACGGCAAAAAATGCGTTGTTCACACTGGAAGTCAAAACAAACTTTCAAGACCTGATGCATTAAACAATCTTTATAGGCAACTCGACTTTGTTTTGCAAGCATATCATGATGGCGACTACTTAGGCACATATATATGTCCAGAAACCATGGGAAAGTCGCAACAAATTGGCTCTGTTGACGAGATTTTGGAAATCTGCAAGCGAGATGACTGCTTGATTCCAACATTTGATTTTGGACACATTAACGCCGTTACTGGTGGAACTTTAAAAGGCATTGACGACTATCGAAAAATAATCGACAAGTGCTTTGATACTCTCGGCGAGTTTAAAACCAAAAATATGCATATTCATTTTTCAAAGATTGAATACACAAGCAAGGGCGAAGTCAAGCACCTAACACTTGATGACGATATTTATGGTCCAGAGTTTGAGCCACTTGCAGTATTGCTTCATGAATACAACTTGACTCCAACCGTAATTAGCGAAAGCAAGGCAAAAATGATGGAAGACGCAATGACTTTGCATAAGATTTATGAAAGCATTAGCAAAAATTCTTGACAAATTTGTCTATATAACTTATACTAGTAAAGTTTAGACATATCTAAAAGTTTTTTATTGAGAAAAGGAGAAAATTATGACAACTGGTGATTTAAAAATTGGTAGCACATTTATTATGGATAACAATATTTATGTTGTAGTTGAATGGCAACATGTTTGTCAACCAAGACTTGCAGCATTTATTCGTGGAAGAATTAAGAATGTGGAAACTGGCGCTGTTTTGGAAAGAAACTTCAAAACAAACGAAAAAGTAGACGAAGCAGTTATCGAAAAAAGAGAAATGCAATATCTCTACAACGATGGCGACCTTTACTACTTTATGGACAAAGAAAACTTTGAACAAATCCCACTTAACAAGGCAGATTGCGAATCAGCATTGAAGTACATTGTTGAAAATATGGATGTTACAATCAACTCATGCAACGGCAGAGTTATTTCTGTAACACCACCACTATTTGTTGAACTTAACATTGTAAAATGCGACCCAGCAGTTCAAGGCGACACAAGCAAATCCGCTATGAAACCAGCAACTTTGGAAACTGGTCTTGAAATCAAAGTTCCACTATTCGTTAACCAAGATGACAGAGTTAGAATCGACACAAGAACTGGCGAATACATGGAAAGAGTGTAGTATAACCACAAATATTTATTAAAAATTAAAGTGCAAATTGTTGCACTTTTTTTGTGCTAAAAATTCTATATTTTACGCCCTTTGCATATTAATAGTAAACGGAAAAAAGGGGACAGGCTATGCTTGATATATTTCCAAATTTTGTAGAAAGTGCGTTGTCTTGCTTGGACTATAAAGGCTTGCAGGAATTAAGACTAAGAGTGGGAAAACCCGCAACAGTGTGTTATTTTAGCAAGTACTATTATCTTGGCGAAAACGGGCTTATGCAACACAAAAAACAAGCATTAATTTTGGACGCTGGCGATTTGGAAAACATAATCTTTAAAGCCTCAAACTTTTCTGTTTATGCAGTAAACGAAGACATAAAAAAGGGCTTTATTTCACTCAGCAGTGGCATTAGAATTGGCATTGTTGGACAAGTAGTCAGCGAAAACGATAAAGTTTTGACAATTAAAAATTTTAGTTCTTTAAATATTCGTTTCCCGCACGAAATCAAGGGGTCAAGTGAAAAAATAATTGACAAACTTATCGAAAACGGCGAGTTTTTGAACACCTTGATTTTATCCAAGCCGTCTGCTGGAAAAACCACGCTCGCACGAGATATTATAAGACAGATTTCGGGCATAAAACTAACAAAAAATGTGCTTGTTGTTGACGAAAGAAACGAACTCAGCGGATTTCATAACGGCGAATGTGGGCTTGATGTTGGTGATTTTAGTGATGTTATCGTTGATTGTAACAAATCCTATGCGTTTTCAAACGGCATTCGTTCAATGAGTCCAGATGTGATTGTGACTGACGAAATCGGTTCAAAGCAGGATTGTGACGGCATTTTTCATGCCACGAGTTGCGGTGTAAAGCTTCTGGCGACTATTCATTCAAACGATTTAAAACAACTGTTTTTAAAACCCGATTTTGCCACGATTTTGCAAAAAAAGGTGTTTGAACGATATGTTGTGCTGTCAAATCGGCTGGGAAAAGGCACGATAGAAGGAGTGTATGATGAAAATCTTAACCCAATTTTGTAGAGAGATGGTATGTTAAAAGTTGCGTTGATATTGATTGTTTGTGGTTTGGTAGTGTTTTTGGCGTACAAATTTTATGTCTACTACAAGGCTAGGCAATGTTACTATCAAAATTTATGCGATTTTTGTACATATTTGCAGTCGCAGATAGGATTTTTAAAGACCGATATATATAACCTTGTTGAACAGCGAAAAAACACCTATAAAAAGGAGTTTTTAAAGACGCTTGAATGTTATCAAAAAGCATTAAAAAGCACGAATTTTCGGGAAGATATGCAAAAAACAATGATGACTAATCTGTTGCTCGACCCAGAAAAAGCAAAGATTATTGATTTTTTTGATATGTTAGGGAAAACCAATCAAATGGACCAGTTGTCACAAATATCTGCGTGTAAAGCAGAATTTGAAAGTAAACTTTCGTCCGTCAGTCAAGAAACGCAAAAAAAGGGGACAACATCGTTTAAATTAGGAATATTGTTGGCAATAGCAATATTTGTGATATTTATTTGATAAAAAAGGTGAGATATTAGTCGATTTTTCGTTGCATAGTACTATGCAACATACTATGCATAATACTATGCAAAGGGGAAAATATGGGTGTTGATATAATTTTTAAGATAGCAGGAATAGGAATTTTGACCGCAATAGTCAATCAAGTGCTTAAATATTCTGGAAAAGACGAGATTGCAACCTTAACAACGCTTGCTTCGGTCATTGTGGTGTTGCTAATGATTGTAAATCTTATAAGTGACCTGTTTAACACTGTAAAAGGGCTATTTTCGCTGAATATATTTTAGGAGTGGAACATGGATATATTCAAAATCATAATTGTTGGATTAATAACCGTCATAACTACGATAATTTTAAAGCAAATCAAGCCAGAAATGGCGGTTTTTATATCTATTGCGGGCGGACTAGTTATTATTTTTATGATAATCAACAGTGTTACGACTGTTTTTGCGGGTTTTAATAGTCTTGTTAGCAAAACGGGCATAAATTCTAGCCTTTTTAAGAGTATTTTAAAGGTGGTGGGGATTGGTTATTGCACCGAATTTGCTTCTAGTCTTTGCATTGATAGCGGGAATAGTTCCATTGCAGACAAAATCATGTTTTCTGGCAAGGTTACAATTTTGGTTTTGTCAATGCCAGTGATAAATAATCTTATAGAAATGATAATTGGACTTATGCCATGAAAAACACAAAGTTTGGACAAGTTTTGAGTGAAAGAAAACGCAAAGCAAGATGGTTGATACTCTTGCTTTATTTGATACTTGTTTTGCTGAGTGTTTTTTGTAGTAGTTTTCGTTCAAAAATGGTGCTGGCAGACACTGAAAATAGCACCATAACCGACCTTGAAGATAATGTGAACGACCAGTTAAAAAACCTTGATTTTTCGGGCTTTGACGAGATTCTAAAACAACTTTCCAGTGGTGAAAAAGACATTTTTAGTAGCGATAGTTTTTTAGATAAGGTAAAAGCCATTTTATCGGGTCAAACGAGCATTGATTTTAGGTCAATTAGTAGTGCAATTTTTAGCCTTTTTTCTAACGATATTCTTCAAATTTTGCCTGTTATGTGTTTGATTATCGGCATTGGAATACTGTCGAGTATTATTTCTAACACGGGCTATTCAAAAGACAAATCTGTGGCGGATATTGTGCATTTTGTGTGTTATGGAACGATTGTTATGATAGTGTTTGCGAGCGTAAAAAATGTTATCACGCTATCATCAAACTCGCTTCTTAGTTTAAAGTCGCAAATGGAGATTAGTTTTCCAATTCTGCTTACTTTGATGACTTCTGTTGGTTCGGTTGTGTCGGTGGGAGTTTATCAGCCAACTGTGGCGATTTTATCGGGTACAATGATGACAATATTTTCAAATTTTGTCATGCCACTATTTATTTTTTGTTTAGTGTTCAATGTGGCGGGCAACTTGTCCGACAATGTAAAACTCGGCAAATTTTCTAACTTGTTTTTGTCCATTTACAAGTGGACGATAGGGCTGATATTTACTCTTTTTTCGGCGTTTTTAACCATTCAAGGCATAACTGCTGGAAGTTATGACGGACTGTCGATTAGGACGACAAAGTACGCCATGAAAAGTTATATTCCTTTTGTTGGGTCGTATCTGTCGGATGGGTTAAACCTGATTTTAACAAGTAGTATTTTGATAAAAAACTCGGTGGGACTTGCGGGACTATTGCTGTTAGTTGCAACGGTCATAACGCCGATATCAAAAATACTTATTCTCAAACTTGCACTCAGTCTTTCGGCTAGTATTTTAGAGCCGATTTGTGATAAGAAAATTCCTAATTTTTTAACCAATATTTCAAAATGCCTATCAATGCTTATTGCAACAATTTGCGTGGCTGGATTTGCATATTTGATAACGATTGGACTTGTTATGTGCACAGGTAATATTATCTAAGGGAGAACGGCTATGAACGAATATTTGCTTTCGATTATTGGAGTAGTGGTGCTGGGAGTGCTGGTTAGCATGGTGCTTCCGCAAGGACAAATGAGCAAGTATATCAAATCGTTTTTTGGACTGTTTACAATCCTTGTGATAATTTCGCCAGTGCCAAAACTATTAAATTCCAACTTTGATTTTTCTTCGCTATTCTACAACAGCGTTAGCACAACAATCGACCAAGATTATCTGGAAGTAACAAACAAAAAAATCGTAAAAGAACTTGAAAATCTAGTTGTCAAAAACTGCGAAAAATCGGGATATATGGGTGTTGTATGCGAAATAGAAAGTGTTTTGGAATATAATGTTATGAGTATAAAAAAAGTTAGAATAAATTTGAAAAATTTAGTTATTAGCCAAAATATGGTGCATATAAATAAGTATACAGAAATTGTACAGGCTGTCAGGCAAGTTGTAAATGTTGACAAGGAGCAAATAGTATTCGATGAGTGACGAAAAAAAGCAAAAGGGACTGCTGAAATCTCTGGCGGATTTGCCGTTTATCAAAAAGTTAAAAAATGTTAAGCACATAGAGATTATTGTTCTTGTAATTTTCTTTTTGATAATGCTTTTGATTTGTTTTGGAAGCGGGGGATTAACTTCGTCCACATCAAAGGTAGAATCAATTAGTTCTAGCAACTCAACAACTTACATCACAACAAAAGAGTATGTCAACTTTTTGGAAAACAAACTAACCGACACTTTGTCTAATATGAAAGATGTTGGAAATGTCAGGGTTATGATTTCGGTTAACGGAAGCACGGAAATCGTGTTTGCAACCAATCAAACAACAACATCGTCTGGACAAAGTACTGAAACGGAAAATAAGATTGTGTTAGTTGACTCAAAGCCACTAATCGTTAGCGAAAAATTGCCCGAAATCAATGGAGTAGTTATCGTTAGTAGCGGAGCAAAAGATACGAAAGTCAGGCTTGATATAATTTCAGCCGTACAAACACTGCTAAATATAGAAGCAAACAAAATCCAAGTATTCGTTGGAAATTAAAAGGAGATATGATTTATGTTATCAAAAAAGAAAAAGATTATCATTTTGTCTGTTATGGCAGTCCTTCTTGTTGTAACAGGTGTGCTTAATGTGGCACTAAACAAAGGAGTAGTTGAAACTGGCGGAAGCAATATCACATCGGCAAACTTTTTTGCAACATACAGAAGCGATAGGCAATCGGTTAGAAACGAAGAAATTAGTTATTATGACGCAATTATTGCAAGTGCAGAATCTAGTGCCGAAGCAAAGGCAAGTGCAGAAGCCAAAAAGCAGGAACTAATCAAGTGTATGGAAACAGAACTTGTAACCGAAGGATTAATCAAGGCAAAAGGATTTGAAGATGTTATTGTAACAAGCACTTCGTCAAATGTTAAAGTCGTTGTGAAGGCGGGAGAGTTAACCGCAAATCAGGTGGCTCAAATTGTCGATATTGTTATGGAACAAACAGGAATGGCGATAGATTACATCAAAATTCTTCCAGTTGAATAAAAATTTTGTAAAAACTCATTGAGATAAAATGAGTTTTTTATTGCTTAAATTTGTTTTAATGTGATATAATCTCTAAGTATAGGAGATTTTTCATGGGATTAGAACTAAATCAAGTGGCTTCCAAAAACAACAAGGGCAAAGTTTCTTGCAACAGAGATATTTTGCTTTCTATTGTTAGTCTTGCAACAAAAGAGATTACAGGTGTTTCTTGTCTTTGTGCAAATTTTGGAAACGGACTAAAGAAATTATTTTCAAACAACTATACTCAGGGAGTAAAAATAACAGAATCTGGCGACTCTATCATGGTTGATATCTACATCAACATTTTGTTTGGCTATTCTGTTAGCGATGTTGCTTTTAGGGTTCAAGAAAATGTAAAAAATGGACTATCTGCCATGGTTGACATAAAGATTGATAGCATCAATGTTCATGTGCTTGGCGTGGACTTTAACAAAGAAGGAGAATCAGCAATCTAATGAGCCGTATTAAAGCAAGAGAAAGTTGTTTTAAACTCATATTTGAATATGAGTTTTTAAAACAAAAAAATGAACTAACGCTTGATGAATTTTTGTCGAGCAAAGATATTGAACAAGAAGACGCGAAGTTCATTAACGAAGTCTATGACGGAATTTTGTCAAAGGAAGACGAGTTAAACGAACTTATCGCAAGCAAACTAAAAGGCTACACTTTGGAAAGAATTTTCAAGGTTGACCTTGCCATACTAAAACTTGCAATTTATGAAATCAAGTATTTGAACGAAAATCCTGCTGTGGTGATTAACGAAGCAGTGGAACTTGCTAAAAAGTACTCGACAGACAATAGTTACAAGTTTATCAACGGCGTTTTGGCAAATATTGTAAAGGGAGAATAAATGGACGCACTTTCGGTTACAACAATTAGTTCGTACTTAAAGCAAATTTTGGATAACGACCAGTTGCTTTATAGAGTTAAAGTGTTTGGCGAAGTGTCCAGTTTTAATATCTCAAACAGAGTGGTATACTTTGGTCTTAAAGACGAAAATGCTCTATTAAATTGCGTTTCGTTTTATCCACAAGATTATGACAGCATAAAGATTGGCGACAAAGTTGTTGTTCAAGGCACGCCAAACTACTACATTAAGGGCGGAAGGCTATCTTTTAATGCTGATAAAATCGAACTTTTTGGAGAAGGCGAACTCTACAAAAACTTTTTGCTTTTAAAGCAAAAGTTGGAGAAAGAAGGGTTATTTGACCTTGAACGAAAAAAACCGTTTCCAGCAAAGATTAGCAAAATAGGAATTGTTACAAGCGAAACTGGCGCAGTTATTCAAGATATTATCAATGTTTCAACAAGGCGAGATAGTCAAATAAACTTGGTGCTATTTCCAGTGAAAGTGCAAGGTGCACTTGCCGAAAACTCTATTGTTAGGGGCGTTAATTACTTTAATAACAGTGATGTTGATGCCATAATTGTTGCTCGTGGCGGTGGAAGTGAAGAAGATTTGATGCCGTTTAACACCGAAGCGGTGGCTAGAAGTGTTGCAGACTGCTCAAAGTTTGTTGTGAGTGCAGTAGGTCATGAAACAAACTATACTTTGGTTGATTTTGTTGCAGACCTTAGAGCCCCAACGCCGTCAGCGGCTGCGGAATTGCTTGTAAAAGAAAAAAAGTCATATATTCAAGATTTTGACAGACTATTTTCCAAACTTAATTACTTGATTGAGTCCAAACTAGTCAAGGTAGAAAACAGCGTGTTATCATACAAAAATATGCTAGATAATTTAACTCAATCAAGACTGATGAAAGAGCAGAGCAAACTACAACTACTTGCTCAGGCGTTAAATCACAAAAACCCCTTGGAAATTTTAAGCCAAGGCTATTCCAAACTTGAAAAACAGGGCAAAAGAGTGGAGTCAATTAAAGATGTTATGATTGGGGACGAGATTGTTTGCAACCTAAAAGACGGGCAACTTGTATCGAGTGTTAAGGAGATAATAAAACATGAACTATGATGAAAAAATAAAACAGTTAGAGCAAATAGCAAGCGAACTTGAAAAAGATATTCCGCTAACCGAAGCACTCGAAAAATATAACAAAGGCGTTGCTTTGATTAAGGAATGTGTTGAAAGTTTGGACAGTGTTAAAGGCTCTATTACAAAGGTTAAACAAGACCTAGACAGTTACATAGAAGAAAAAATGAGATAAGGAAGACATAAAATGGAAAAGAAAAATTTTGTAGAACAAATTGCAGATATCCACACAGATTTGCCACAGTGGTATACTGATGTTATTTTAAAAGCAGACCTTTGCGACTATGGTCCAGTAAAGGGAACAATGGTTATCAAACCTTATGGTTTTGCAATTTGGGAAAATATTAGAAATACGATGGATAGCGAGTTTAAAAAAGTAGGCGTCAAAAATGCTTACTTCCCAATGCTTATTCCAGAAAGTTTCTTGAAAAAAGAAGCCGACCATGTTGAAGGCTTTGCACCAGAAGTTGCTGTTGTAACCTATGCCGGCGGACAAGAACTAGCCGAAAAACTTATCGTTCGTCCAACAAGCGAAACAATCATTTGCGAAATGTATGCAAAGTGGATTAAGTCATACAGGGATTTGCCAATGGTTATGAATCAATGGTGTAATGTTGTTCGTTGGGAAAAAACAACAAGACCATTCCTTAGAACCAGCGAATTTTTGTGGCAGGAAGGTCACACTGTTCAAGCATCAGCATTGGACGCAAAAAACGATGCTTTCAAAATGCTTGAAATCTACAAAAAAGTGTGCAGAGAATTGCTTGCAATTCCAATGCTAAGTGGCAAAAAGAGTGACAGAGAAAAGTTTGCAGGTGCAAATTCAACTTATGGTATAGAAGCCGTTATGAAAGATGGAAAATGCTTGCAAAGTGGCACAACTCACGACCTTGGACAAAACTTTGCCAAGGCTGCTGGAATAAAATTCCTTAACAAAAACGGCGAATGGGAATATGGTTATTCAACATCTTGGGGAATATCAACAAGACTTATTGGTGCGCTTATTATGACCCACGGAGATGAAAGGGGAATTAAACTCCCACCACGAGTTGCTCCAATTCAAGTTATCATTATTCCAGTTGCTCAACACAAAGATGGCGTTTTGGAAAACGCTAACAAAATCAAAGAAAGATTGCTTGGTGCAAACATTAGGGTGGAACTTGACGACACAGATAGTTCTGCTGGCTGGAAATTTAGCGAATATGAAATGAAAGGTGTTCCACTTCGTTTGGAAGTTGGTCCAAGAGATATTGAAAACAAGGTTGTTACTTTGGTTAGACGAGATACTCATGAAAAAATTACTGTTAACATGGATGAACTCGAAACAAAAATTCCACAGTTACTTGAAGATATACAAGAAAATATGTACAATCAAGCAAAGGATTATGTTGACCACTGCTCAGTTGATGTTAACAATATGCAAGAACTTGTTGACGCAATCAATAACCAAAAGGTTGCTATGGGCTATCACTGCTCAAACATTGAATGTGAAGAACAAATAAAAGCAGAAACTGGAATTCAAACCAGAGTTATTATCAGCGAATGTGACGAAAACGATGACCATAAGTGTATTCACTGTGGCAAAAAAGCAAAGTACAAAATCTATTTTGCTAAACAATATTAATATAAGAAGAGTGGGGAACTTATCTCACTTTTTTTGAATATTTTGATAAAAATAATTCTATTGATTTTTGTAAAATAATATGATATAATGTAAGCACACTAAAAAAAGGAGCAGTATTCTAGTCGAAAAACTATGCTAGACGGTGATGAAACAAAGCACCATCGGGCACATCTGTGAAGTTTCTTGTGTTTGCCTTGGTTGCCCAAATCGGGGTTTATGCTGGAAGTTAAGATTCATGGGCTAGTTATAACGGCATATAGCGTTTAGACCCATCTATCGTGGAGACCTAAAAGGTTGTTTAGTACAAGATTGTTGTAGCAGACAACTAATTAGGCGTGAACCTGCATTGCGGATTACAAAATGTCTGTGTGCAGAGTAGCCTGCTTTGAGTGAAACAAGCGGATTAAACATCAAAACCTACAAGTTTGTGGCCACAAATTTAAGGTTATCGGTTTATGAAACTTCTATTGCAAAAAAAGATAATATCATAGTAATTCGCCAAGGAAATCTTCTAGACTGTTTAATTTTAGGGATTATAGTGCAATCTAAGTGGCGATCTAGTGCTTTACATATAGGCTTGGCTTTGAACGGAAACGGCTCGTTCGGTGACGGCGAGTAGTCAAGCGGGAAATCCTACTAGACCTAAGTTGCAAGGTTTATCTAAAATTTTTCCTTTGAATAGGTGTGTTTTTTAAACTAAAAAATTTGAGGAGATTATGAAAGACCCATTACCGAGTAACGAACTCGAAACAGAAGAATTAGAAAAAGAGCAGACTGCTCAGCAAAAGAAAAAACAAAAACCAAAGAAAAAGCAAAAGATTAGTTTTAAGTGGCCACTAGTTGTGTTAGTGCTAACTTTTACACTTAGTTTTGCATTTGGATTTGGTTCGCAATTTATTTTGAGCGGGGCGGGCATAGTGCTTTCCGTTGTGCTACTTGTTTTCTTTTTGCTTCTTGCAATGATAACCGATATGATTGGTGTGGCTGCCACTTCGGTGGAGATTGAACCATTTAATGCAATGAGCGCAAAAAAGGTCAAGGGTGCAAAGGAGTGTATTTCGCTCATCAAAAACGCAGACAAGGTTTCTAGTATATTTAATGATATCATTGGCGATATTTGTGGAATTTTGTCAGGTACAATCGGTGCAACGCTCAGTGTGCAAATTGTAAATGGTCAGTTTTCTGGCATAAAAGAAGTTTTAATTGCATCACTAGTGAGTGCAGGGATTGCAGCGTTAACGGTGTTTTTGAAAGCAGTAGGCAAAAAGATTGCAATTAGCAAAGCACATAGCATTATATTTGCGTTTGGAAAATTTATAAGTTTCTTTAAGTTTGGAAAATAGATTTTAAGCCACTTAATTTGAGTGGCTTTTTTGTTGCTTTAAAATGGAGTGGTGTGCGGAGTGGTTTTAAAAAAATGGGTGACTTTTAAACTGAGTAACCCATTTTTTCATGCTTGCATAATATTATTTTATGGGGCATTTGATTGCCTTTTTGTATGCAATGCATATAAATTCAAGCCAAAATAAATATAAATTCATAACTATTTATATTTATGAAAAATTTGTTGCATAAATATGCAAAAAGTCCTTGCATAATTATAAAATGTATTGTATAATTATTTCGCAATCGATGAATAAATATGAATGCATATTTATGCAAAGTGGCTACAATGCCCGAAAATACGGAGGATTTTAAGATTTTATGGCAAGGA
Organism: uncultured Clostridia bacterium; assembly: GCA_934777505.1. Lineage (GTDB taxonomy): Bacteria > Bacillota > Clostridia > Christensenellales > UBA1242 > CAKVNM01. Next base: position 136,419 of record CAKVNM010000001.1, read on the forward strand.
CAGCAAGACAAAATAAGATACTAGAAATCATTAAAAGTCAAGAAATTGAAACACAAGACGAACTTGTTAATGCCTTGCGTGCTTTGAATTTTGATATCACCCAAGCAACAATTTCAAGAGATATCAAAGAACTTGGACTCATCAAAATCATGAGCGACAGCAAAAAATACAAATATGCCTATGTCGACTCGTCCGAACAACAGATGTCCACAAAATATCTTGGAATTTTCAAAGAAAGCATTATCAGTATCAAGCCAATACTCAATCAAGTTATTATCAAGACTCTAAAAGGCGTTTCAAGTGCAATCAGCAGTTTGATTGATAAAATGGGAATCAAACAAGTTCTTGGTTCGGTTTATGGGGACGAAACTGTTTTGGTTATTTGCGAAAACGGTGACGATGCAAACTTTGTTAGCGAAAAAATTGGAGAGATGATTTAATTAAAACAACCTATGGTTGTTTTTTTATTGCTAATTGTTTGATTTTAGAACAGTTGTTTGATATAATAAAATTATGTTAAACACTTTAAAGATAAAAAACATTGCATTAATCGAAAATTTAACTATTGAGTTTGATAAAGGACTCAATGTTTTGACGGGCGAAACTGGTGCAGGTAAATCAATTATTATTGATTCGCTTAACTTTGTTTTGGGTGCTAGAACCGATAGAACGCTAATTCGCAGTGGCGAGAGCAACGCCCGAGTTGACGCAGTTTTCACAGTTGACAACAACACTGCGGTTGAAGAATTTTTTAAGGCTAACGATTTTGATTATGATGGTGAAATTTTGATTTCAAGAAGTATGAACACAGACGGAAAATCAAACATCTGGCTCAACGGCAACCCTATAACCGCTGGAATGTTGAAAGAATTAACTTCCAACTTGGTTGATATCTATGGTCAACAAGAGCAAGTTAGTCTGCTTTCAAACAGCAAGCAACTGCAATTATTAGACAACTTTTGCGGTAAGGATTTAAAGAAACTTCAAGCAGAGTATTTGGAAAAATATAGCCAAATCAAAAAAATCAACAAGTCACTTCAAGAACTTGGTGGAGATAGCCAAATGGTGGAGCGAGAAAAAGACTATCTTTCTTTTGTTATTAACGAAATCGAAAGCCAAAATCTTAGCGAAGACGAAGAAAACGATTTAAAAGAGAAAGTCCATTTATTTTCCAATATTGAAAAAATTATGAGCGGAGCAAATATGACTGCAAACGCACTAAGCAGTGCCGAGCAGTATATAAATCAGGCAATTCCCAGCATTTCAACAATCACTGCGTTTGATAATAGTATGGAAAACTTATATGAACGATTAAAGTCGCAAAAAATTGAACTTGACGACATAACAGAAACAATCAACGAATATCTCGAAAATTTGGATTTTAGCGAAACAGAGTTTGACAAGTTGGACGCAAGGCTCGATACTTACAAGAGTCTTCAAAAGAAATATGGCGGAACAACCGAGAATGTACTACAATTCCTTAATGAATCCAAGACTAAACTTGATAGGTTAGTCAACAGCGAGCAGTATATTTTAAAGTTGCAGGACGAAAAAGTCAGCGCTCTAAAATCTGCACTTGATTTAGCAAAACAAATCAATAATATAAGACAAAAAACAGCGCAAGAATTGCAAGAAAAACTAAAACAAAATTTGGTATGTCTTGGTATGCCAAGTGCAACAATATATTTTGATTTTAACAACATGGACTACACTGAAGACAATCTAGCTTCAACTGGTGTTGGTGGTGTTCAAATAATGTTTAGCGCCAACTTGGGACAGCAGGCAAAATTGCTCAGCAAGGTTGCCAGTGGCGGAGAAATGTCTAGAGTTATGCTAGCTATCAAGTCGGTTTTGGCGGAAAGCGACAACATATCAACCATGATTTTTGATGAAATCGACAGCGGAATTAGCGGTCAAATTGCACAAGCAGTCAGTGAAAAAATTGCTCAAATTTCAAGACATCATCAGGTGCTTGTAATAACCCACACAATTCAAATTGCTTCCATGGCAGACACTCACTTTAAAGTTAGAAAATTTGAACAAGACGGAAAAACCGTCAGCTATGTTGAGCAACTCGACGAAAATAGTAGAGTTGACGAAATTGCTAGATTTATCTCAGCGGACGCAAGTTCAACACTTGCAAAACAAAGTGCAGTAGAGATAATTAAAAAACAAGACTTGTTCAAGCAAAAACTTTAATTGTCAATTTTTACTAGCAAATTTATGAATATTAATTTTATAGAGTAAAAAACTACATTCAAAGGACGGTGTAGTTTTTTATGCGAAAAAGAGCGGGAAAAATTATAATCTTTGTGTTAATTGTTGGCGGACTTTTCGCTCTTTTTGGCGTTAGCCTAACACCAATCAAGCAAGTTCTTGCTTTGCCAGATAATATCAATCTTGAATACGAGAGTTTGGAAAATTTAGAAAAAGATAAACCTTTTGGCAAACTAATCAATCTTTCGTTTTCAAAAGCAATTCAAACAGACAGTCAAAGTGATAGCAGTCTATCAGTAAACTTTAAGTTGTTTAACTTGTTTTCAATAAGAACAATAACCGTTAACACTGAGTGTACAAAAATATATGCAGGTGGCAATATTGTTGGATTTTCACTCAATAGCAGTGGAATTATCGTGGTTGGAAACAGTGCTGTTACCACCGAAAATGGTCCAGTCGACACACTTCAAAATTCCGATATTAAAAATGGCGATATAATACTAGAAATAGAAAACGACAAAGTTAACCGAATTTCCGACCTTTCGAGCATCATCAACAAAGACGAAAATCAAGGCAAGGAACTCACAATTTTAATCAAGCGAAAAGGCGAAACTTTGGAAAGAAAAATCACGCCTGCAAAAGATAGTCAATCTGGAAAATACAAACTAGGGCTTTGGGTAAAAGACGATGCGTCAGGCGTTGGCACTTTAACTTATGTTAGGGAAGACAATGCAAGGTTCGGCGCACTTGGTCATGCAATAAGCGACCCAGACACCAAGCAAGCGTTTGAGTTAAACAGCGGAGATATGTACAAAAGCACAGTTATTGGAATAAACAAGGGGCAAAAAGGCAAGCCGGGGGAACTGAAAGCCTTGTTTATTCAAGGAAGCAATAACATAGGAACGGTCGACAAAAACACAAGATTTGGAGTGTTTGGTTCATACAAGCAATCGTATTTGGAGAAGTTAAGCAAAGACGACTTGATTAGCATTGGCGGAAGATTTACAGCCAAACCTGGAAAAGCCAAGATAAGAACAAGCCTTGACGGTGAAGTAACAAAAGAGTATGACATTGAAATTATTAAAACCAACTATCAAAACGCCAGCAGTGACAAAAGCATGGTTTTTAGAGTAACCGACAAAGAGTTGCTACGAAAAACAGGTGGAATTGTTCAAGGAATGAGCGGAAGTCCAATCATTCAAAACGGCAAAATGGTTGGAGCAGTAACCCATGTTTTCGTTAGTGACCCAACAAAAGGCTTTGGAATTTATCTTGATTGGATGATAAATGAATAGTAAAAAATCGACAAAATATCTAATGATTTTACAGGTATTTTGTCGTTTTTTGTCATAATCATATTTTGCAAAATTATTTTTGTAAAAAATATTGTAAAAATGATTGTTTTTTCCAAAATCAAGTGATATACTATCAATACATTGCGGAGGAATCACTAATGATAAAAAGGGAATTAACTGCGTTTTTATATTCAAATAAAAACATTGATTTGATGTGTAGACTTAACAAAAGTTGCCATAAATTAAGCATGAATATGGTCACTTGCATCAACTTTGTTGAACTAACCATCAAAGTGCACAAACTAAAACCACAGGTTATTTTTGTGGACCTAGAAACTATAGACTTCAACAGTCATAGACTACAACTTGCACTTGAAAGTAAGGAGTTTAAAAATATTAAAATTATCGTTATCGGCACGGAAGCACAACGAGCATACATTGAAGCATTAGGTTATAGCCAAGTTGGGTTTACAACCATAGCACAAGTCGAAAACTATGTTTTAAGTTGCAAGGAAGTTATCGACATTAATATACTCAACACTTTAAACAATCAAGCACAGCAAGACGATATGAAGAATACCGTTTCTAACTTACTGTTTGAACTTGGATTTTCGCCAAAGCATTCTGGATTTAGTTATCTTAAAGATATCATTAACAACATTTTGCAAAATGGGGGAGTTGTGTCGTCACTTGTCAACGAGCAATACCCATATATTGCAGTCAAATTCAAAACTTCGCCAAGCAATATCGAAAGAAATATTAGAAACGCAATCAGCCTAGCATACAAAACCTACAACCATAAAAATTGGGGCGAGATTTTTCCAAGCAATAGCATTTACAAGGACATGAAAAGACCTTCTAACAGAGAATTTATTTGTATGTGCGTAGAAGCCCTTTTGAAAACAAAGCAGTCATTTTCCGCTAACGGTTAACTTAAAAAAATTGTCAAATTTTTGCTATTTGTCAAATATAATATTTTATGATAAATAGTAAAGTATATCGAAAATATTATCAAAACAAAAGTTACATAAGCGAAGTTTTTTCGCTTCACAAAAAAAGATTAGTCATTATGATTTTAATGGCTATTTTTTGTGCAGTTTTGGCAATTTCTAGCATTATTCAAAAAAGAGAACAACTGGATTTTTGTAATCTTTTAGACAAAAATTTGTTTTGCTTTCTTAGTGGAGAAATTTCTGGTTATTCGTTATTTTTTAAACATTTAATTGGTTATATATTTATAACCTTAATAATATTTACAACTTGTTATTTTAAGCCATGCTTGATTGCCAGTTACATTCTTATTTTATACTCATTTTTCAAACTAATTTTCAATTTTTCACTCTTAATCTGTCTTTGCGGAATAAAGGGACTACTGTGCTATTTGGCTTCGTTCATTTTAAATCTTGCAATATTGATAATCCTTTTTTTTCTCGTCCTTGTTTCGATTGAACAGTCGCAAAGTTGCAAAAAACACGGAACAAACGGTGGAACGCTCAAATATTTTCTACTTGCATTGCTCGTGATTTTAATACTTCTTGCATTAGACACGATTGTAATAAAAATAATTTCTCCAATATTGATAATAATTATTTAGAATTTTAAAAAATTTGGTATATACTAATAGCATGAAAAGAAGAATTTTTTTAGTAGTATTAGACGGCTTTGGTGTTGGAGAAGCACCAGACGCCTACAAGTATGGCGATGAAGGAAGCAATACTTTTCTAAACTTGTACAAGGTTAGGGAAATGCAAATTCCAACCCTAACAAAACTTGGACTTAAAAACATAGACGGCATTAATCTTCAAACCAGCACCGACAATTTGATTGGAAGTTTCGGCAAACTTGAAGAACTTTCGGCTGGAAAAGACACCACAACTGGACACTTTGAAATGATGGACATAATTTCAAAAGACCCAATGCCAACATATCCAAACGGCTTTTCGAGCGAAGTGGTCGAAAAACTGGTCAAAGCATGGGGTGTTAGCGGAGTGCTAGCAAATTGTGCAGGTAGTGGAACAGAACTTGTCAAAAAATATGGAGATGAGCATCTAAAAACCCATAAGCCAATTTTGTATACTTCCGCAGACAGTGTTTTGCAAGTTGCCACTCACACAAGCATTTTTCCACTAGAAAAACTGTATGAAATGTGCGAGCAAGCAAGACAAATCATGCAAGGCAAAGATGTTGTGGATAGAATTATTGCAAGACCATTTTTCACAAACGAAAAAGGCGAGTACGAAAGACTTAATACCGGTAGGCGTGACTATTCTTTGATGCCACCAACTCCAAACACCATGGAAAGAATGATAAAACATAATCTTGATGTTATCGCAGTTGGTAAAATCGAAGACATATTCAATCATCAAAACATCACAAAATCGTATGTTAACCACACAAATTCAGAGTCGTTAGAAGTGTTAAAACAACTTTCAAAAGAAGAATTTAACGGACTATGCTTTGTTAATCTTGTTGACACCGATATGTTATATGGTCATCGCAATGATATTGAAGGATATGCAAGGGCTATCGAAAAAGTGGACGAAGCCTTACCAGTTGTTATCGACAATATGAACAATCAGGATTATTTGATAATCACAGGTGACCATGGCTGTGACCCAACCACAATTTCCAGCGACCATTCAAGAGAATACACGCCACTTTTAGTTTTTTCAAAAGAGCAAAACAATGTGCATAATTTTGGGACTTTAAAAGGCTTTAACAATATTGGAAAATTTATCGAAAAACTATTTGGAATAACCGAAAATTCGGCGGTTTATGATATTTTAAACAAAGGAGAATAGCCATGAAAGTTGATAGCGTTTTAGTTCAAAGTTTAGCCAGTCAAATCAGCCAAAAAATTAACGAAAAGCCAACGGTTGCAATCATTTTAGGCTCAGGACTAGCCAACATTGCAGACAATTTGGAAAACAAAGTTATCATAAAATATGAAGAACTTTCTGGAATGCCAATTCCACATGTGAAAGGTCATAAAAATCAGTTTGTTATTGGAAAAATGCAAGGAAAGCAAGTGATTGCAATGCAAGGTAGATTTCACCCTTATGACGGATTTTCAGCAAAAGAGTGCGCTTTGCCAATTTATATTTTTAAGTTATTAGGCGTTCAAACTTGCATTATTACAAACTCAGCGGGCGGAGTTAACCTAAACTACAACGCAGGCGATGTTATGGTGATCAAAAATCACATCAATTTAACAGGACTTAACCCATTAATAGGTGGAGCGATTATTGATTATGGCGTAGAATTTGTCGACTTAAAAGATGTTTACTACAAGCCATACCGAGAAATTGCAAAACAGATTTCTAACAAGTATAATTTAAACCTAAAAGAAGGCACTTTCTTGCAAGACCTTGGTCCAAGTTATGAAACTTCGGCAGAAGTAGTGTTTTTTAGGACGATTGGGGCGGACGCAGTGTCCATGAGTACTGTTCTTGAAGTTATTGCAGCAGGACAATGTGGCTTAAAGGTGTTAGGACTCAGTTGTATTGCAAACAAAGCAATCAGTGATGATAACGAAGAAGTTTTAACGCACGAAGAAGTGCTTGAAAATGCAAAGATTGCATCAAACAAACTTAAAATCGTTATTGAACACTTTTTAAAAGAAATATAGAAAAAAGGGAATATGAAATCTTATTCCTTTTTTTATTGCAAAACCCAATAGCATAGTACTATGCAATAGCGAAAATATAGTTTGCATAATACTATGCATAGTAATATGCGAGTAAAACATCGTTAAAATTTGGTATTTTTTACATAAGTTTTCCTTTTTGACAAATAATAATTTTGAAAACGGAGGAGAATTTATGAAAAAAGTTAGCATTTGTTTGATGACACTTGTTTTAATGGTCACATCGCTATTAACACTATATAAACCGCAGGAAAATGTGGTGTTTGCGGACGAAAATCAACTAAATTTGCCAGTCAAAGCCTACTATTTAATGGATTATAACACCGAAAAACCACTCATTTCGTGCAACGAAACCGAAAGATTAGAAGTGGCTAGCATGGTTAAACTTATGACTGCATTACTCACCATGGAGAAGATTGAAAAAGGCGAATGGACGCTGGACACCAAACTTTTAACCAGTGATTATGCTGCTAGTATGGAAGGTTCGCAAGCATTTTTGGACGCTGGAAGCGAATACACTATTGACGAATTATTAAAAAGTGTAATCGTGGCATCAGCAAACGACTCTTGTGTTGTTTTAGCCGAAAATATGGCAGGTAGCGAGCAAAATTTCGTTAATATGATGAACGAAAAAGCCGAAAAATTAGGCATGACAAACACTTTGTATGCAAATTCCACTGGACTTCCTGCAACGATGCAATATTCGTGCGCAAAAGATATCGCACATATCTTGGCGGAAGTTCACAAACATGACATTTATCACAAATATTCAACAATTTGGATGGATAAATTGATTCACCCAAGCGGTAGAGAAACCGAACTTGTAAACACCAACAGATTGATTAGATACTACCCTGGTTGTGACAGTGGAAAAACAGGCTTTACAGACGAAGCAGGCTATTGTTTGAGTGCAAGTGCAAGCAAAAACAATATGAGATTGATTTCGGTTGTTATCGGCGCAAAAAGTAGCAGTGCAAGGTTTGAAAATTCAACAACATTACTAAATTATGGCTTTAATAACTACGAAAACAAAAAGATTGTTTCTATGGACGAAAACTTTGCTGAAACCTTTAAGGTTAAAGGCGTGAAGGACAATATCGAAGTCAAAAGCGAAAAAGATATGTTCGTGCTTTCAAAAAGGGGCGAGCAAACGCAAGATGTTCAAACAAAAGTCGTGCTTGATGACGGCATAAAAGCACCAATCAAAGCAGGTGATAAAGTTGGAACAGTATACTTGATTGAAAACGGAATTGTAACGCAAGAATGTAATTTGATTAGTGCTAACGACTACAAAAAACTTGGCTACAAAGACGCTATTCACGAAGCATTGGAACACTTTTCCATTGCAGGTTAAAAATAACAAAATTCACAAAAAATTGGCAATATAAGATGTTGTCAATTTTTTATTTTTACTTGCAAAAGCCGTGCAATTATTATATACTATAATAAGTATTTTGGATTTTTAATGCAAAATAGTTTTATTGCTAGGAGAATTTGACTTGTTAGACCTAATTTTAAATTATAGAGATATGGACAACTTGTGGATGTATATCGTGGGGTTTATTGTCGCAATCGTTGTGGGAATGTGCTGTCACGAATACGCTCACGCAAGAGTGGCATACAACTGCGGGGACGACACTGCAAAACTCAGCGGAAGAATGACGCTTAATCCAATGGCTCATCTTGACCCACTAGGTTTTCTAGCGTTGGTCGTTGTGGGATTTGGCTGGGCAAAACCCGTTCCAATCAATCCCGTAAGATTTAAAGAGTACCGAAAGGGAATGTTTTTAACCAGCATTGCAGGAATACTCACAAACTTTACAATCTGCTTTTTTGCTAGCGGAATAAGTATGCTATTTACTTACTTAGGAGTGGCGTGCAGTGCTTCCAGCAGTTCTGTTGTTGGGTTACTAATGTTTTTGCAAATCTTGTTTTTGTATATTGCTATCGTCAACTTTTCGCTTGCAGTTTTCAACCTTATTCCAATTTATCCGCTTGACGGCTTTAACATTATGCTTTCCTTAACAAAAGGCACAAACAAATTTGTCGAGTTTTTAAGAAAATACGGCACAATAATCTTGCTTGTTTTAATGCTTTCAACTGGTCTTGAATTTTTGATGAATTTTTTGGTTGACAATGTTTTTGGACAAATCACTTCTTTTTGGTTTAGAATAATTTTTGGAGTTTATTAATGGACAACACACAAGAAACAAACAAGTTAGAAACAATCACTTTGCCTAACGATAGTCAAGAAAATCAAGTAACTGCAACTGTTAAACCAGAAGCAGAAAGCGAAGCAAAGCCTGAAATTCAAAAGATTGTTGTTAGTAAAAACGACCTTTTGAAATTTGAAAACAGCAACGCATACAAAGTTTCGTTAGAAAACTTTGAAGGACCGCTTGATTTACTACTTTACCTAATCAAAGATAGCAAGGTGGAAATTGAAGATATCAAACTTGCCGAAGTAACCGACCAATATCTTGTTTATATGCAAGATTTGGACGCTATCGACATGGAAAAAGCGGCGGAATTTATCGACATTGCTGCTACTTTAATTGAAATCAAATCAAAGCATCTTTTGCCACAAGAAAACGAACAGACAGAAGAAGTTGTTGACGATGAAAAACTACTTCTTATGCGTCTAAAAGAATACAAACTTTTCAAGGAAGCGAGCGAAAAACTCAAACTTCAAGAAAATGTTAACAGACTATACAAAAACCCAGACGAAAAAGTTAACGATTTTAGGATTGTCCTAAAACAAATGAATGTTGAAAACTTGATAAGTGCATTCACAAAACTGCTATCCAAAGAAAGTTTGGAAACGGCAATCGAAGAAACAAAAACTATCGAGCGTGACCGTTGGACAGTTGAAGAAAAAGAGTTTGAAATTAGAACACTCGTAAAGCAAAACGGCGAGTTAAAATTTAGCGATATTGTTGGCAACGACTTTACTCGTGGCGAAATTATAACCACATTTATGGCACTACTTGAAATGCTAAAAAGACAAGAAATTACTGTACTTCAAAACGAACAATTTGGAGAAATCAGTATCGGTCAAGGAGAATGTTTAGAATGAAAAATTTAGATAAAATTTTGGAAGGACTACTATTTGTTTCTGGCGATGGGCTAGACAAAGGCTACATAATGGAAAAACTTTCAGTTACGGACAAGGAACTTGAAAAAGCGGTCGAAGTTTTAAAGGAAAAATATTCTGGCGAAAGTGGCATTCATTTGCTTCAATACAGAGATAAAATTCAACTTTGTTCCAACCCAGAATATGCGGACGATATTTCGGTAGTTCTAAATCCAATTAGGGAACGAAATTTGAGCCGTAGCACCTTGGAAGTTATCGCAATTATTTGCTACAAGCAACCAATCACAAGGCTAGAAATTGAAGAAATAAGAAGGGTTAACAGCGACTACGCTATTCAAACACTTTTAAATCACAAGTTAATCGAAGTTGTTGGACGAAAAGACGCTGTTGGAAAACCACTACTTTTTGGCACAACCGATGAATTTTTAAAGAGATTTCAAATTTCAAATCTTAACGAATTGCCTGACTATGAAGATATCTTAAAACAAGTTGAAACAATCGAAAGCGACAAGAGTTTGTATAACGAATTTGAAATCAAAGACGATGACGAAGAAGAAGTTGTTATCAATGGTCAAGTTGTTAAAAACAAATCCAAAACATTGCAAGAACTCAACGGCGAACTCATCAAGGAAAGACGAGAACAAGCCAAAAAAGACGATATGCTTCTTGAAGACCTTGCTAGTAGTCAAAAGGCACTCGAATCTCTCAACAAAAAGATTACAGAAACCGTGCTAAATCCAAAGAAAGAAGAGCCTGAACAAACACTTTCAACTAGTCAAGTTGACAAGTTATTGAAGGAAAGTGACGATATTCCAGACTTTTTAAAGACTGAGAAAAACATTGAAGTTATAAAGTAAAAGAATCAAATATTTATAAAGGGGAAGTTTTATACTTCCTTTTTTTACATATTTTTTTAAAATTGGAAAATAATAACAATATGAACTGGGGTTTATGGCTAACGCTTGCTATTGTTTTGTTTGTTATGCTCATCATTTTTATTCCAATCAACTTAAAAGCCAAGGTGTCGTATAACATCTTAAAAAACAACGGAAGCGTGCAAATCAAACTTTTCAAACTTGCCTTGATTGACGCATATTTGGTCATTCAAAAAGGCTTTGTTGAATTAAGGCAAAAGAAAAACGGAAAAGTGTTTTTATCGCCATTTATCTTTGGAGATAGCGAATTTCAAGAAACCGATATTGTTATGATTTTGCTCAAAAAAATCTATATTGAGCATGGCACAATCTATATCAATTTTGGGCTAAAAGATGACGCTTTTATCTCCGCCATGGCTGTTGGAGTATCTAAGACAGTTACCAGCATATTTGGCGCAATTTTGAAGTCTAAAAAGCACGAAGCCCGCATAAAAAACAAGATATATCCAAGTTTTAACAAAGACAGGTTTTTGATATGTTTGAAAGCGAGTATAAAAATCAGCATTTGGCAGGTTTTACAAAGTTTGTTACAATCAAAATTTAGGAAAATAAAGAACAACAAGGAGATTATGAAATATGAATAACACCGAGCATCCAATCAACAAAATTTTGGAAGAATCATTAAGCAAAATCAAAACAATTATTGATGTCGACACGGTTGTTGGCTCGCCACTAACAAGTCCTGATGGTCTCACGATTATTCCAATCACAAAAGTGAGCGTTGGATTTGTTGCGGGTGGTGGCGAATATTCGCAAAATATTCCAAAGAAAAAACAAAAGGATTCATACCCTTTTGCTGGTGGTTCTGGTGCTGGATTTAATATCAATCCAATAGGATTTTTGGTGGAAAAAAACGGGGTTTTAAAACTCATCACTGTTGACAACAAAAGTTCGTTTGAAAACTTGATGGAAATCATGTCAAATCTAACAAAAAAGATTGCTGACAAATAACAAAAGGAGTCGTCATGAAAGATAGAAAAAATATAGTCTTTGTTTTGCTTACTTTACTGCTTGCATTGATTATGCTTTCAAGCATATTTTTGCCAAAAAAATCGGTTACTGTTAATGCTACGCAAGAGTTCAACTGCACTGCAAAAAGTATGTGCGTTATCGAGCAGTCTAGTGGCAGAGTTTTGCTGGAAAAAGACAAGGACTTAAAACTTCCAATGGCTAGCACAACAAAGGTTATGACCGCACTTGTGGCTCTTGAAAATTGCACTAACTTGGACGAGCCTTTTTTGGTGGACGACAGAGCCGTTGGAATTGAAGGTACAAGCATATATCTTAAAAAAGGCGAAAAACTTTCCATGCGTGAACTTTTATATGGTCTAATGCTCAACTCTGGCAACGATGCTGCCATGGCAATTGGCTATAAAATTGGCAACGGAGATATGGACGCTTTTGTGGATTTAATGAACAAAAAAGCACAAGACTTACACCTTGAAAACACTCATTTTGACAACCCACACGGCTTGGACAGCAAAACACATTATACTTCGAGTTACGACATTGCTTTAATCACAGCAAAGGCAATGGAAAATGAAGTGTTTAGGGAAATTGTAAAAACTGATGTTAAAGAGATTTCTTGCCCAGCAGAAATGGGTCACAGATTTGTTAGAAACAAGCACAAACTCCTTAAACAAATGGACGGTTGCGAAGGTGTCAAAACGGGCTTTACGGACAACGCCAGACGCTGTTGCGTAACCAGTTGCTATCGTGACAATATGAGATTGATTTGCGTGGTCTTAAACTGCAATGATATGTTTTTGGAAAGCCAAAAATGTATTGAAAAATGCTTTAAAGATTACAAAATGACCAAGATTGTTGAACCTTACACATACATCGACCGCATACTTGTGAATGATGGCACAAGTGAAAAAGTAAAAATATATGTTAAAAACGGTTTTTCATATCCATTACTCGATAGCGAAAAAGACGATATAACAGTGGAAACAAAGTATGAAGAAAACATTGACGCACCCGTAAAAAAAGATAGCGAAGTTGGAAATCTTAGCGTTTATCTAAAAAACCAGTTGATTTATTGTGAAAAAATCTGTACTATTGAAGATGTTAACAAAAAAGACATTAAGGATAAAATGAAAGATATTTTTGACCAATGGTATCTTGATTAAGGAAAGTATGAGAATTAACAAGTATTTAGCCATTTGCGGAGTGGCTAGCAGACGAAAAGCGGAAGAATTTGTGACTGGTGGGCTTGTAAAAGTCAACGACCAAATTTGCACAAACCTTGCAACCGATATTTTGGAAACGGACAAGGTGGAACTAAAAGGAAAAATTGTAAAACCATGCGAAAATTTTGAATACTATATGCTCAACAAACCAAAAGGCTATGTTAGTTCCGTTATGGACGACAGGGGCAGAAAAACAGTTGTTTCGCTCATAAACACAAACGCCCGAATTTTCCCTGTTGGCAGACTGGACTACGACAGCGAAGGCTTGCTATTACTGACCAACGATGGCGATTTAACCAACATTTTGACGCACCCAAAACACGAAATTAACAAAACATATATTGTTAAAATTGAAGGCGATATCTCGCTTGGCGAAATTGCTTTGCTTGAAAAGGGTGTTACAATTGACGGCAATGTTAAACTTAGCGGAGCAAAAGTGCAAATTCTAAGCCACGAAGACAATCAAACAAAACTCAGCGTTGTTATTCACGAAGGCAAAAATCGAGAAATTAGAAAGATGTTTGAAGTTGTCGGCAAGCAAGTAATATTTTTAAAACGCACGCAAATTGCAAACCTAAAAATGACAGGTTTAAAACGGGGCGAATATCGCAAACTAACGCAAAATGAAATTGACTATTTAAAATCGTTATAAAAAAACTTGGAATTGATTCCAAGTTTTTTGTTACTAATACTTAAATTTTATCTCATTTTTCTAATAAGTCCAACAACTTTGCCTAGGATTATAACCGAGTTGGTGTAGATAGGACTCATGTTGTCGTTTTCTGGTTGAAGTCTAAATCTTCCAGTTTCTCTATAAAATCTCTTAACCGTTGCGTGATAGTCAATCATAGCCACAACAATCTCGCCGTTTTCGGCAGTTGCTTGCTTGTGAACAACAATATAGTCGCCCGAATTAATGCCCGCATTTATCATACTTTCGCCTTCGGCTTGAAGCATGAAAAGGTCTTGCGAATTGAACATATTTTCTGGAAAGGTGTAGATACTTTCATAGTTTTCGACAGCCAAAATAGGTGTACCGCAAGTTACAGTACCAACAAGTGGTATTTGAATCATACGCTGACTTTCGGCTTCCTTGGCCTTTTTTAGTTCGGTTAGTTCAAACGCTCTTGCTTTGCTGGTTTCGCCTTTTTTAATAACGCCACGCTTTTGCAAAATATCAAGGTAATAACTAATAGTCGAAGTGCTTTTTATGCCCAAAAAGTTTGCCATTTCTCTAACACTTGGAAGATAGTTGTTGTCGTTTGAATACTCGCACAAGTAATCTGTCAATCTTTCCAAATTTCTTTCAATTTTTTTCATCAATCAACTCCAAAATAATGTTTTATATGTATAACTATATCACACAAAAATCATCTTGTCAAACATTTGTTCTAAATTTTTTATTTATCTCTAAGTTTAACTTTTGTTGACGCCTGTCTGCGAATATCATCACTGATTTGAGCGTAGTACTTTTTGGTCGTGTTGACATCTTTATGACCAAGAACGCTTGCAACAACATAGATATCTCCGGTTTCTCTGTAAAGATTTGTGCCATAAGTAGAACGAAGTTTATGCGGAGTAATTTTTTTGAGTGGAATCACGCCACTTGTATATTTTTTAACCAATTTTTCAACGGCCCGTGTTGTAATTCGCTTTTTTTGCATGGAAAGGAAAAAAGCAGTTTCATTTTCGCTCGCAATCGCATTTCTAACATTAAGATAGTCAAGCAAAGCGTCCTTAACTTCGTTGGAAAAATACAAAATCACACGACTTCCACCTTTGCGGGTGATAGTGAACGCATTTTGGTCAAAATCAATATCTTTCACATCAATTCCCACAAGTTCGCTAATACGAATGCCTGTGCCTAAAAATAGGCTCATAATAGCAAAATCTCTGGCTTCGTTAACCTTGTGATATTTCTTTTCACTAGGGGAGAGATTATCGCCATTTTCGACCGCATCAAGCAGTTTTACAACTTCTTCGGGTTCAAGTTTTATGATTTCCTTTTCTCTTAGTTTTGGACTGTCTAGTTTGTCGCCAATATTTTGCTCAATTTTGCCTTTACGATAAAAATATCTTAGCATTGTTTTAACGCTGGAAAACTTACGAGCCTTGGTCTTGGTGCTGTTAACATAAATTTTATCGTTGTTTTCGTAGGAACTAAGATATGACATATATTTTTCAATGTGAGTTTCGGTCACACGATTTAAATCCGCAAAAGTAAGTTCCTGCGGAGTTTTGCTAGAAAAAGAGTAGATTTGAGTGGTCAAAAAAGTGAAAAATCGCTTCAAATCTTGGGCATATCCAAGACGAGTTAGCGGAGTTGTTCTGGACTCAATTCCAAGAAAAAACTCTTCGCAAAAAATTGGGAGTTCCTTTAAAATTTCTCTTATTTGTTGTTCGTTTTTTACATTTCGTTGTTGAAAATAATCTAATTTTTCCATACAAGTATTTTATCAAATTTTATAGTAAATTTCAAGTATTTTGCGAATAGTTAAAAATATTTTTTAAACCCGTTTTGTTTGGTTATATTTGTAATATGATATATAATAAAAGTATGAACGAAGAAAAATTAAATCTTGTGCTAGATATTTTAAACGAAAAAACTCAGCAAAATTTTACTATTCAAAAAAACGCTTATGAGTCACTTTATGAAAACTTGCAAGCAATTATTGACACTAATTTTGTTGATGTTCAAAACAAACTTTTTGTGTTGCCATGCGGAGATTATTTTACGCACACATTTTACGACAATTCGATTGTTGATTTTTATGTGATATTCAAAACAAACAAAGACGAAATCGACTTTTCGATAGTTGACCAAAAAATCACAAAAAAGGGCAAAAAGGCTAATACTTATAGCCAGATTAT
The DNA here is from genome assembly GCA_934777505.1 of uncultured Clostridia bacterium. Lineage (GTDB taxonomy): Bacteria > Bacillota > Clostridia > Christensenellales > UBA1242 > CAKVNM01. The sequence goes on from CAKVNM010000001.1 coordinate 152,669, forward strand.
GAACAGACCTATGGTTTCAGGCTCTTTGCAAGCCGAAGATATCGCAAAAAGGCTTAGTGACCAAATTTTAGGTACTATAAAAACCTTGTCGATATTCCAAAAACGCAACCAAATTATGCTAAGACTCAATGGCGATGTTATTGCCAGAATAACCGTTTGTTACGATTTTAGCGAGCCAAACGGCGAACTAACTTGCCGAAATGTTAACATTTGGAAGCAAATCAATCCCGTAAAATATCTTGAAAAAATCGACAAAAAACGCCTTGAAACCGACAATAATTTTGAACTTATTGCAAGACTTTTCAAAGCGCTCGAAATGGAACTTGTTTTAAACCAAGAATCGAACATTATCATTGGCAAAAATTACTTTGTTGAAAACTTGCTTTTTAATGTTCCAAGTGAACTTTTTAAAAGCGATTCTGTATACAACACGATATACAAAATTTTGGCATTTTTAAGGTTAAAAGATTACAAAACATTTAGATTGATTGACGAAACCGATTTTATGTATAAACAAGATTTTTACTCAAAGAACTATGCAAAGCAATTTATTAATAAAATTGAATATGCGTTAGAAAATCTTGACGAATTATTAAAGTAAAAAATCCAATTCAAATTTTATGCAAAATTATGAAAATTTATAAACATTCGACTTTTCAGGCATTTTCTGTGGGTACAAATTCGTAAAATCTGTATTTTGCGAATAGTTGTAGATACTCAAAATGCATAGTTTTTAATCTACTCCACACAAAAAAAGATAGTATCAGGTTTTCCGTTGCTATCTTTTTTTTATTAAATTAAGTAACTGGCTGACTGGTAGGTAAGTTCACAAAAATTGGTTATAAAATTCAATCTAGTGTTCAACGGAATTAAGAACCAACTTGTTTTGTTATTATATTGATTTTATTGCGTCAACATAAGGTTTTATGCTTAAAAAGGTTAAGAGTACGCCCCACGCTACTCGCTCCCAATCTCACCCGTTCCACTCGTTTCTACCCCAAATTCACTCTTTTCTGCCCCGAAAAATGGGCTTAACAGTAAAGTTTTATCAAAAATCCCGAGTTTTTTATGAGTGTTTGACATTCTTTGTAGTTTGGCAAATAGCGTTCCACCAGTTTCCAAAAGTTTTTGCTATGATTTAACTCTCTTGTGTGGCAAAGTTCGTGAATTATAACATAGTCAATTAGGTCTGGCGGAAGCATTAAAAGTTTAAAATTAAATAATAAATTTTTTTTGTTATCACACATTCCCCACTTGGCTTTGCTTGAAATTATACTTATACTTTTATAACTAAAATTAAATTTGCTTGCAAGTTTCTCCACCCTTGGCACAATGATATCATCACAAGCATCATAGTAAAATTGTTTTAGTTGACTTTTCATGTTTGCTAGGCTTTTTGTGTGGTTCAAAATGATTGCTTCTTGCGTCAAATATGGCTTGTCTAAGGACTTTGTCATACAAATTGTGTAGTGTTTGCCAAGAAGTAGCATTTTTTGATAGTTAATTAATTCATAATTTTTGGCTAGAATTGTTTTGATTTTGCTTTGGCGTTCTTCTATCCATTTTTGCTTTTTGGTAATAAAAGCAAAAATTTCGTCAAGGCTCATTTTGTTTGGTGCTTTGACTATTAGGTCGCCTTTTTCGTCTATCATGAGTGACAATGTTCGCCTGTTTGTTCGCTCAATTATTTTTGGTGTTATCATATTTTCATTGTACAACGAAGTGTCTTATTTTTCAAGCAAAAACTGAACAAAATTAAGTTTGCATAGTACTTTATTTTCAAGATTGCATAGTATTGTTTGACATATTGTTTAACAATATGTTAAAATTTGTTGAATTAAAGGGGTTTTACAAATGAAACAAAGCATTGGTTCTGGCAGAGGCTCAGTTTATAACATTATTCTAAAAGCCTTGCAATCGGGCGATAAATACGGCTATGAAATCTGCCAAGAAATTGAAACTAACACAAACGGTCACTATATCTTAAAACAACCAAGTTTGTATAGTGGTCTTAAAAGGCTGGAAGCACAAAAGTTGGTTAAATCATATTGGGGCGACAGCGAGATTGGTGGCAGAAGACACTACTATACCCTAACCGAAGAAGGACGCAGAAAGATTGAAAAATCTAATTTTTCGTGGGAAGACGAACGAAACGACATTATGGAAAACTTTTTTAAGAAAAGCGAATCCGACCAAGACATTGAAGACATAAAAAAGTCCATTCAAGAAGTCAGCGAAAATGTTGAAAGTGCTAGCAAGGAAAATCAAGCAGTCAATCAAGTGCTTTCGTCTGCTCCAACCAAAGATGATACATATCAAGCCGAAAACAATCAATTCGACCTTTTTTCGTTTGCTAGTTTTTATGGCAAGCAACAAGATAGCGAGCCAGTAGCGGAAGACAAAACCGAAGAAAACCAACAAACAGAATTGCAACCAGCAGAAGAAAAGCAAGAAATCACACAAGAAGAAACTCCAAGTGTTTTCACTGCAAACTCCACTGCTCCGCAGTCATTTGTTGAGCCTGAAAAGAACGCTAGTTTGGAAGAAAAACCAGACGAAAAACCAACCGAGCAAACAGTCCAACAAGAGCCTAATATTGTTACTATAAGTCAAGAAAATACAACAAAAAGTGAAGAAAACAATCAAACAAAAGAAGACGCTTTGCAAGAGCCACAATCTGCACAAATGAGCATTTTTGATTTTGACTATGCAAAAGATAACTTTAACAACGAAAAACAGGAAATTAAGCAAGAACAATCAGTAGCCGTGGAAGAAAAGCCACAAGTTAACGACACACAAGATGTTGACATTGACTTTGACGAACTTTTTAGTCGTAAGAAAGCCACAAGTTTTGCTAGCCATGTGGAAGAAAAACAAGCAACTCCTGTTGTGTTTAGCGACCTTGAAAAATCATCGACTTTTTATGGCTCAAACGATAGCCAGCCTAGTCAGTTGGACGACAAGTTTGACGAAAAGTACGAGAATTTTAAAAAGATGTTTGAAAATTCCTACGAAACCACAAACGAACATCAAGAAAATACTCAGCAAAAGACCCTTAACCAAGACGCAATCTTGCCTACTCAGCCAGTTAGTCAAACGAGTAGTTTTGACGAAGAAGAAAGGTTAAGACAAGAGCAAGAAAAACGCATGAGCGATGCCCTTTCTGGCAATCTTGGACAGCACAACTATGATGATTTGAAAGTTACATCTTCAAGCGTAATCAATGAAGTTTCACAAAGTGAAAACACTGTAAATAATGAGCAAATCACTCAAAACAGCCAAGTTACAAGCAATCAAGAAATCGACAGCGATAGCCTTAAAAACATTTTTAAAGATTTTATTAAAGAAGAGCCAAAACCAGCCCAAGAAAATCCAAAAATTGACCAAAATGCGTTTTTCCGTGACGATGAAAGATATGAAGATTATCAATCATTCAACAACACCAATTTTGGCGGAAAAGATGTTAGTCTTGATAGTCGTGACGAAACTCCAAAGCAAACTGCGCCTTTAAAAGACGATTTGCCACGATATGACTATTCAAACAATGTAAATCTTAGTCTTGAAGCCGACAGACCAACAAAAAGTACATATTATCGAAGCACAACGCAAGAAAGTTACGATAGTTATCAAAAACAAGAGCCTGTGCAAAACAACTACAATTTTAACACCAATTTTAACTCAAACAATTTGGCAAACAAGCCTTTTAACGAAAAAGTTACAACCGCTCACACCCCAACCGCAAATTACAAGATTAGATATCTAAGAAAAAACAATGTTGAAACCGCTCCAACAAAGTTTACCGCAATTAACAAACTAAATTTGAGTGTGTTTGCACTATTCTGCCTTATCTCTATTGGGCTAACACTTGGTTTATTCTTTGGCGTTTCTGCTCATACTAATATCACACCTGCACAGAACGCTTTTTATATCATAAACATTGTGCTTTGCGTTACAATTTTGTTCTACTATGTTGTAAACTTTATCAAAGATAAAGACTACAAGATTGAATACGAATTTAACAAAAAATATTTAATCAAAAGCCTAGTTCTATGTGCCTTGCTTATCGTTGCAGTTGTAATTCTAAACATCGTGTGTGGAATGACTGCCGAAAATATTATGCAATATAGTGCATCACTAATCATTCCTACTGCCGACCTTGTTATGATTGGATTAATGCCAGTAATCAAACATTTATTTAACAAAATTCCATATTATGCCAAATAATTTTTGCATATTATAACTTAAAATGCTATTATTAATGTAAATAAGGAGTGCTTAACTTGACAAATATAGTTTTAGATGTTGAAAACATCACAAAAAAGTATAAAGAGAGAATTGCCGTCGACAATGTTTCCTTTCAAATTTTTGAAGGGGAAATTTTTGGACTAATTGGACCAAATGGTGCTGGAAAAACTACTATTATCAAAATGATAACAGGACTTGCTACTCCAACAAGTGGCAGTGTTAAGATTTGCGGAAAAAATGTTAAAACTGAGTTTGAAAGTGCAATTCGCAATGTTGGCGGAATTATCGAAAACCCAGAACTTTACTCTTATATGTCTGGCATGGATAACTTGAAGTATTTTGCCAGCCTTTATCCAAACATCACAAAGCAACGCATTGAAGAAGTTGTTACTCTTGTTGGCATGGAAAACAGAATTTACGACAAAGTTAGAACCTACTCTCTTGGAATGAAACAAAGAGTTGGAATTGCACAAGCCTTGCTTCACAATCCAAAACTACTAATTCTTGACGAACCAACAAACGGTCTTGACCCAAACGGAATCAAGGATATGAGAAAGTTTTTAAAAGAACTTGCAGCAAAGCAAAAAATTTCCATTTTGATTTCTAGTCATATTCTAGCCGAAATGGAACAACTTTGCGACACCGTTGGAATTTTGGACAACGGCAAATTGCTTGAAGTTAAGACCATTGACCAACTAAAAAAAGGTGTTGAAACAAGTCAAAAAGTTTGCATTAAGGTTGACTACCCTAATTTTGCTGGCAAACTTGTTATGCTAAGATACAAAGTGCCTGTATACCTTGCTGGCAACACAATCATTTTTGAAATGAACGAAAAAAGTGTTCCACAAGTCACTGCAATGCTAATCAAAGAAGGTATCTCTATTTTTGGAATTAGCACAATAACAAAATCACTCGAAGAAGTGTTTACCGATATTCTTGAAAAGAAAAAATCAAAAGGAAAAATAAATTAGGAGAAAGTTATGTTTAAAATTTGCAAAGCAGAATTTAAAAAGTTGTTCATGAAGCCAAGCATTTTTGTTGTTACTGGCATTTTAATCTTTACGCTTGCAATCTGCTCGTTTATTTATCACCCAAACAACAGAAACAGCACTTACATCACAACAAAAAGTACAATAACAACTGTTGCTGACTTTTATAACGAACTCAATAGTTCGTCTTTGACCAACACCTTCACAGGATTTAATCAAACACTTGTTGGTGCAAAAAACTTTATTGACAGTTACGCCACAGAACGAGATGTTAAAGCCGAACTAAACGGCAAAATTGACAATATTTTGTCGGCATACTCAAAATATCAACAAAGTTACACCGAGTATATCTCTTACGGCTATGGACAGGAACAACTAGACCGAGATAAAGACGCTTTAAAGTATGCTTTTACAAGTTTTCTTGATTTTTATAACAGCACAGTGCCAATCACAAAGAGCAATCAAGAAATCCATGTTTTAACAACAAACGCTTTGAATTTGAAGATAACTTCTTTCACTCAAAAATGTATTGATGTTTTTGATGCGTCAACTTCCGACCTATATCAATATATCATTCAAAAACTTGACCGTGAATACAAATTCAACGACACTCTTAGAAGTTATGTTGATGAGTTAATTCCTTTCATTCCAAACACAGACTATGTTAACACTCTCTACTCCTACATCACAAAAGCGAGCGAAAGACTTGGCATAGAAATTATTGGCACAACTGTTAACTACACTTCAAATGGAATGTATCAAACCATCAAGACACAAGTTGACGAATGGAAGCAAACCACAGAGAGCAACAAAAGCAAAGATAACTTTGAAAAACTAAGATATATGGCAACTTGCTACAAACAAGAAACCGAACAAGTTTTGAATATCGTAACAGACGCAATTTATCTTAACGCTCTTGAAAAATATAGCCAAAATCAATTAAACGGATTTTTGGGACTTGAAAATGTTAACTACTACGAAACAAAAGAAAATTTTGTAAAACTAAACTATCTTTTTGACACATATACTTTTGAAATCGACTATGCTAACCCATTTAGCATCGACCAACCTTCAAACTTCAAACTCAATGCCTACGACTTCTCTTACTTTGCAATGCGTCTATGTATGTTCATTATCGTGATTTATGTTATCACAATGGCTGCAACAACAATCGTTGGCGAACAGGAATCTGGAACAATGAAAATGCTTGCAATTAGACCATATAAAAGGGAAAAATTGCTTGGCGGAAAACTTCTTGCAATTATCTTTATTGGATTAATCATGATTGCTGTTAGTGCCGTTGCAACCTTGATTTTGGGCGGAATTTCATACGGATTTGCTTCTAACCCTATTTTATATATCTTCAACGCACAAACCGCTCACGCAATCAGTCCATTCCTATTCTACATTATCATGCTACTCACACTAGCCTACGAAATGATTTTCTTCGTGCTATGTGCTTTGGCAATCTCACTCCTATTCAAATCACAAATTGCATCAATCTCAATTTCAATCTTACTATTCTTTGGAACACTTGCACTCAACACAGTTCTTGACAGTGCATCATGGCTAAAAATCTTGCCATTTACAAACATCAACCTTTACAAATATCTTGGTAGTTCGTTTATGACAACGCAAGGAGCATTACAAAAAATCTTGTCTTCGCCTGTTGCAGTTGGTTCAAATTTCTGGCTAAGTTTCATTTACTCACTTGTTGTTATGATTGGACTTGTTGTGCTTGTAATCGAAGTTTTCAAACACAGAGATTTAAGATAATAATAAAAACGCACCAAATTCGGTGTGTTTTTTTATGCTAATTTTAATGCTTTCTTGTGTGTTTTTGGCTGGTTGTTGTGTCTACCCATACAAGCACTTAATCTTTTCACGCATTTGTTTGGTTATGATTTTTTTTGCCATGAAATTACTCTTTGTCTTTTGCGTGAAGTTTGATTTGTTCGGTTGCAAGTTTGTCGCAACGATTGTTTAAAACATTATCTGCATGACCTTGCACTTTTTTCCAAGACACATTATGCTTTGAGCAAAGGTCAATGAGTTCTTGCCATAGTTCCTGATTTGCCACTGGCTTGTTTTGTGATGTTTTCCAGCCAGACCTATGCCACATTTCAATCCACCTATTTGCAAACGCATTGTGAACATACGCACTATCGGTGTAAACAGTCACATCAACCTTGGTTTTTAGGGCTTTCAAGCCTTCTATAACGGCCAAAAGTTCCATTTGATTGTTGGTTGTGTTTTCCCTATACCCGCTGATTTCCTTTTCGCGTCCACCGCAAATAAGAATTGCTCCATATCCGCCAAGCCAAGTGCCATTTTGCGAGCAAGCGCCGTCTGTGTATAAATCAACATGAACTAAATTTTCCATATTTATAGTTTATCAATCTAAACAACAAAAGTAAACAATTTTTTATAATCTGCTTGACAATTATACGCAAAAAATAGTAAACTTTAATAGTTAATAAAGGCGAATAGCTCAGTTGGTAGAGTCGCGGTCTCCAAAACCGTTGGTCGTGGGTTCGAGTCCTACTTCGCCTGCCATTAAAAAATCCCGATATTTCGGGCAAAAACACACTTTATAAAAGTTTTGACTAGCATATCAAAATATGCTTGACACAACTTTTTATTAGCGATTTGATTATGTGTGTTAATATTCTAATAAGAAATTTTAGCAAAAAGAGCAAACGATATGCTCTTTTTTGTTTATCTAACGCTTTTAATTTTTGAACAAAAAAAGAACAACAAATTGTTGCTCTTTTTTAATACTATTTTGCATAGTCGACCGAACGCCATTCACGAATAACATTGACTTTGATTTGACCTGGGTACTGCATTTCGTTTTCGATTTTTCTTGCAATATCTCTTGCCAAAAATTCTGCATCTTCGTCTTTAATTTCTTCTGGCTTAACGATAATTCTAACTTCTCTGCCTGCTTGAATGGCGTATGATTTTTCAACGCCTTTGAAACTATTTGCAATGTCTTCAAGTTGAGTGAGCCTTTTGATATAGTTTTCAAGGTTTTCCCTTCTTGCTCCCGGTCTTGCACTTGAAATTGCGTCTGCCGCTTGAACAATCATTGCTTCGATTGTTCTAAATTCAACTGCACCGTGATGTGCTTCTATGCAATGGATAACTTCTTCACTTTCGTGATATTTTCTACAAAGGTCAACACCGATGGAAACATGAGTTCCTTCTGTGTCTTGGTCGAGTGCTTTTCCAATATCATGAAGTAGTCCGCCACGCTTTGCAATTTTGACATCAGCGCCAAGTTCTGCTGCAATCATGCCCGAAAGATGACAAACTTCTAGGCAATGTTTTAGCACATTTTGACCATAACTTGTTCTATATTTTAGTCTACCCAAAACTTTGAGTAATTCTGGGTGCAAACCATGAACATTTGCGTCAAACGCTGCGTTTTCGCCTGCTTCTTTGATTTCTTGGTCGATATCTCTTTGAACTTTTGCGACCATTTCTTCAATTCTTGCTGGGTGAATTCTGCCGTCAATAATTAGTTTTTCAAGAGTCTGTCTTGCAACTTCTCGTCTAACTGGGTCAAAGCCAGAAATAACGATGCTTTCTGGTGTGTCGTCAACGATAAAGTCAACGCCAGTTGCTTGTTCCAAGGCTCTAATGTTTCTGCCTTCTCTGCCGATAATTCTTCCTTTCATTTCGTCATTAGGAAGGGCTACGGTTGAAACGGTAACATCACTTGTTTGGTCGGCAGCATATCTTTGAATAGCCGAAGTAATGATGTATCTTGCCTTTTTCTCAGCTTCGTCCTTGGCTTTTTCTTCGATATCTCTAACGATTTTTACTGCATCAATCTTTGCTTCTTCTTCGTAAGTGTTGATGAGTTCTTGTTTTGCTTGTTCTTTGCTTAGTCCACTAACTCGTTCAAGTTCTTGTTTTGCTTGGTCGGTTAGTTTTTCGATGTCGAGTTTGTTATGTTCAAGCAATTTTTCTTTGTCTTCTTGTTTTTGTTTTGTTTCGTCAATTATTGTTTGCCTTCTGTCTAGTTGTTCTTCTTTTTTGTTAAGGAAGTCCTCTTTTTGTGCAAGTCTGTCTTCCATTTTTTGCACTTCAAATCTGCGTTGTCTAATTTCTTCGTCCGCTTCGGTTTTTAGTTTATGGACTTCTTCCTTAGTCTCCAAAATCGCTTCTTTCTTGGTTGTTTTTACTTCTTGATATGCGTCTTCGATGATACGATTAGCAGTACTTTTGGCTTTGCCAAGGCGTTTTGTTGTTATATGTTTATCTACAAAATATCCGCACGCAAAACCGCCAGACAAAAATAGTACACCAGCGACTACGGAAACCCAAACAGGAACTTCTAGCATGGCAAGCATTGAAATAATACCTGTCATAATGTTCTCCTTGTTTGATTAAAATTTTAGACCAAAGTTATTGCAAAACTATTTGCAATTTTATTTAACTTTGAAATATATATAAAAACTTATAGGTCGAAATATAAGATTCTTCATTTATATACACTTTTACTTTACATTTTTTTATAAATAATGTCAAACGATTTTAATGCTAAAATTTGTCTATAAAAGTCAATAAAAAAATGAGAATTAATCTCATTTAATTATGATTTCTTCTAGATTATTCACACAATAATCAACAAGTTCATCAACATTTAGTTTGCTTTCTTCCTTGATAACCTTTTCAAGTTTTGGCTTGATGACTGGATATTTTGGCAAGAAAACAGTGCAACAATCTTCGTAAGGCAAAATAGAAGTTTCGAAAGTGTCGATTTGTTTTGCCACTTCAACAATTTCTTCCTTGTCCATGCAAATTAATGGTCTTAAAATTGGAAGTTCTTTTGCAACGCTGTTTGTGCTTGTAATGCTTTCGATTGTTTGGCTGGCAACTTGTCCCAAACTTTCGCCAGTTATGAGTGCTTGACACTTGTATGTTTTTGCGACCTTTTCTGCAATTCTAACCATAAACCTACGCATGATTGTTATCATAAATTCTTCGTCACAGTGCTTGTGGATTTCTTCTTGCACCTTTGTGAAAGGAATAACAATCAGTTTGTAAATTTGAGTGTATGGCTTAACCTTTTGAGCAAGAGTTATAACCTTGTTTTTGGCTTGCTCACTTGTGTATGGAAAACTATGAAAGTGAATTCCCATAATATTCATGCCACGCTTTGATGTTTTGAACGCTGCCACTGGGCTGTCAATTCCGCCAGAAAGCAAAACTAGTCCCTTGCCCGCTGTTCCAACTGGCATTCCGCCAAGACCTTTGATGTGGTCACTAAAAATATATGTAAATCCGTTTTCCCTAATGTCGATATAAACAACCTTTTCTGGCTTGTGCAAGTCAACTTTGAGCGAAGGATTGTTTTCCAAGATTATTGAGCCAATCTCTCTTGAAATTTCCATAGAACTGAGCGGGAAACTCTTGTCTGCTCGTGTTGTATCAACCTTGAATGTTTTTGCAACAAGCGAATAATCTTTAAAATAATTAAATAGCAAAGTTTTATCGCTCTTAATCTGTGTTGCAATACTAAATGAGTGAATACCAAACACCGTCTGCAATTTTTCAATTATCAAATCTTCTTGATTTTCTGCATAGTCGCTAACAAAATACCTGCTGTTAAATCTTGAAACATTACACTCGATGTTTTCAAGTGCAAGTTTGATGTTTTTAAATAGTGCTTTTTCAAAATAACTACGGTTTCCACCTTTTAGGTGAATTTCGCTATATCTAATCAAAATAACTCTTTTTGTTTCCATATTTTCTCCTACTTTGCAATGTGAGCATACAACTCTTTTACTGTTTGAGTCAAAATCTCACTTGCTTTTTCACATTCTTCCACTGTTGTTGCGGACGAAAAACTAATTCGTATGCTTCCCTTAACATATTCGAGTGGCACGCCCATATTTTGCAAAATTCTGTTTTCTTGCTTTTTGCTTGAACAAGCACTGCCTGTTCCAACGATTACGCCTTTTTCGTCAAGCATGTTCATTAGTACTTGTGCTTTGAGTCCCTTAAAACTAACCGACAAAACATAAGGACTGCAAACATTTGGCTGATTGATTTTATAATCATAGCCCGTCAAATCTTGATTGATTTTGTTAACAAAAATTTCTCTACACTTTTGAATTTTGGCGTAGTTGTCATCAAGGTTTTGAGTTGCAATTTTGCAAGCCAAGGCTAGTCCCAAAATTCCGCTGATGTTTTCCGTTCCACTTCTAAGAGCGTTTTGCTGTCCGCCTCCAAGCATTTGTACTTTTAAACTGCTTGTGTTTTTATAGTAAAGCACCCCAACGCCTTTTGGGCCTTCAAACTTGTGAGCGCTCATTGTGAATGCATCAACCCCAAGTTCTTTTAGGTCACACTTGATTTTGCCAAACGCTTGCACGCCGTCAACATGGAAAATTATGTTTTTGTTATACGACTTTATAATCTTTGAGATTTGTTTGATATCGTTGATTGCACCCGTTTCGTTACTAACAAACATTATGCTAACAAAGTGAGTGTTATCGTTTAGCAAACTCTTTAACTGGTCAATATCAACAGAGCCGTCTTTTGTGAGTTTGACAAAGTGAACAATAGCCCCTTTTTGTTCTAGGAACTTTGCCACATTGTAAACCGATGGGTGTTCGCCCATAGAGAATATGTATTCTGCTCCCCTTTTAGCAGTAAAACTTCCCATAATAGCAAGATTGTTGGCTTCGGTTGCTCCACTTGTAAAGATTATTCCTTTTGGATTAACATTTAGGCACTCTGCAACATCTTGACTTGCTTTTTCTATCTTTTGTTTTACAAGCACGCTTTCGTGATATAGTGCCGATGGATTATAAAAATCTTCGGTGTTGGTTCTATATATCAAATCGTTAACTTGGCTATTAATTCTAGTTGTACTAGCATTGTCTAAAAATATCTTTTCTTCCATATTTTTAGATTATACAAAATTTTGCGAAAATTGTAAACGGTTTTTTGTTATGGGATTAAATTTAGTTGACTATTGAGCAGACTGGAATTTCCAAAATATACTTGTGGCACTTTGCCAACGATAACGCTTTCGCCAACGAGTATTTGCGTGTTGACCACAACCGACTGATTTGTCCCTGGGAGCAAAATGGACATTTCCGCCGAAACATCAAGAAATATTTTGTGATATGTTTGATTTATTCCCGCCGAAACAAACTCGCTTTTAAAGTAAGTTTGAACACTGCCGATTGGAATCATTTTTATGTTTATGTTAGGACCTATTCCGTTAAGAAGCGGAATACCACTAAACGACCCAAGTGGAACATTAAAGCAAAGACTTGTGATGTCGTTAAGACCGTCTTGGCACTTTTCAAGCACCTGCGTGTTTAGTTGATTGGCAAGCATGGAATTTGCCGTTATGGAAGTAATATTGCCGTCTAAGTCATACGACACTTTTATCAAGTCGTCATACGCATTTGTTGATATCACACTTTGCACGGACGAATTGATTACGCTAATTGTTTTGGACTTTATAACGCCCTTGTTTGACGCCAAAATTATGGGGTTAATATAGAAATTAAAGTACATAATAATCCCAAAAACAATGGCAAATATAACCGCAAGAGAAATTAATAATCTTTTACGCCTTTTTTGTTTATACTTTTTGTTAGTATCACATTTCATAGAGTATTTTATGACTCAAAAGTTGGTAATATAATCAATTTTTAGACAAAAAAAGCCAGCAAGTGCTGGTTTTTAATAATGCTTTGTGTGAGAACTAAATATCAGCGAGAACACGAACGAGAAGAACACTGCTGCCGCAATTCCACCCGCTGTGGCTGTGAGTCCGCCCGTAAACAGTCCAATTATTCCCTTTTGTGAAACTTGTTTTATCACGCCTTTTGCAAGCGTTCTGCCAAATCCAACGATTGGCACGGTTGCACCTGCTTTGGCAAAGTCAACAATGGGGTCATATAGTCCCAAACCTTCCAAAAACACACCAGCAACCAAGAATGTTACTAAAATTCTAGCAGATGTCATTTTGGTTTTGATAATCAATATTTGACCAATCAAGCAAATCAGCCCACCAACTGCAAAGACTTTAAGATATGTTAGTAGCATTTATTCCACCTCCTCGCCACATTCTACCACCACCGCATGAGAGATCGCTGGAATAGAATCTCCTTGAAAAGTAGTGGTTGGACTTAACAACGCTCCCGTTGCCAAAAATAGCACTTTTTTAAGTTTTCGTTCTTTGATTTGTTTGATGATATATGAGTTGAAAACGCTTGCACTGCAACCAGCACCACTTCCGCCCTGATATGTGTGTTGGTGGTCGTTGTATATCATGTGTCCGCAATCACTATAATTTTCGCCAAGTGGATAGCCGTTTCGTTCCATCAAGTCCCGCAGAATTTCACTTCCAAGTTTTCCAAGGTCACCAGTTAAAATCAAGTCATAATCACTAGGCTTTGTGTTTGTGTCTTCAAAATGAGCAATCAAGGTATTCATCGCAGCAGGTGCCATGGCTGCACCCATGTTGTTTGCGTCAACAATGCCATAATCAACAACTTTGCCGATTGTTGCCATTGTGATTTTTGGAAAAGTTTTCTTTGCGTCTAGCGACAAAATTGTCGTACCTGCTCCCGTAACCGTCCACTGCGAAACTGGTGGGCGTTGATTTCCAAGTTCTAGCGGAAAACGATATTGTTTTTCGGCTGTCGAAAAATGACTACCAGTTGCACAAACCGCCGTTTTTACATACTTTCCGTCCACCAAACAACTTGCAATCAGTAATGCTTCCGTCATGGTCGAACAAGCACTATATAGCCCCAAAAAAGGCTTGTCGAAGTGTCTTGCTGCAAAACTAGACGACACAATTTGATTGAGCAAGTCGCCCGACAATATCACATCAACAGTGTGTGGGTCAATTTTGGCTTTGTCTATACAACTAAAAATTGCGTGTTCGAGAATTTTTCTCTCCGCTTTTTCGTAGGTCTTTTCGCCAAAAAGGTCGTTTTCAAGAACATAGTCAAAAAACTTTCCAAATGGGCCAGCACCTTCTTTTTGACCAACAATCGCATAGTTGCCGATAATTTTTGGCTGATTTTTAAACACAATAGTCTGTGTCCCAAGTCTGTTATAATTCATTTTTACTCCTTATATAAACAAATACACTATTCCAACAATAACACTTGCCACAATTCCGCAAACAATAACTGGACCTGCAACTGTGAACATTTTTGAGCATACTCCAAAAATTATGCCTTCTTTTTTATACTCCAGCGCAGGACTTGCAATCGAGTTTGCAAAGCCAGTAATAGGAACAATCGTGCCTGCTCCCGCAAAATTTCCAATCTTATCGAAAACACCAATCGCTGTCAAAAAGCAAGTGATAAAAATCAAAAATATTAGCATCCAAGCATTTAATTCGGTGTCGGTCATGGACGGCACAAAGTAAGATAAAAGGTCGGAAAATCCTTGACCTATACAGCAAATAAGTCCGCCCACCCAGAACGAATTGAAAAGCGTTGGAAAATTCTTGGTTTTTGGGGATTTGGCTTCAACATACTCCACATATTTTTCGTTGCGTTCCTTTCGTTTTTCGGGCGACATATCGTGTTCCAATTTTTTCTGCAAGTTTTTATCTTTATTCTCTGTCATATATAATCCTCTACTAAATAATTTCCAAAATTTTCCATTTTAGACAACAAATCAATGTTTTCCAAAATTTTCAATTTTTATAACAAAGGGCAAATGTAATAAAATTGCAGTTTTGAGTTAAACTACATTTAGCAAACCCATTATGGAGGAAATTTTATGAAAATTTTTAGACGAACAATGCTGTTTGTTTTGGTTATTGCAACAAGTTGTTTGCTTGTTGCTTGCGGAACGCCAAAAACCGCAAAAGCAGTGGGTTCAACCGCAACCAGACAGGCAGAACGCATTATTAGGACTCTAAATAGTCTTGATTTTGCCAGTGATAACGACTTGGATATTAAGGATATATCTCCTATTTCCACGCAAAAAAGTTATGACACAACTTCTCAAACAAATGGCTACTCAAACGACTACACTTTAAGCAATCAATCAGCCAAAAAAACAAGTAATATCAAAAACAAAACATATTACTCGCAAAAGTACAAAAATCAATATGTTAACAACACAATCAGCGGAGTTAATGGCGTAAAAGTCAACGAAGAAAAAGTTAGAAATTACTCCTACACCCCAAGATATGTTAACAGTGTTAGCGAAAACTTCTCAACTAACAATCTTCAAAACTACTTTGCCATGATTGAAGACTTGTATTCGTCATGCGGAGACTGCATTAGTTCTAACGCAGAATGTAATTCTTGCCGTGAACAATTAAAAGTTTCTTGCGACAACTGCAAAGTTTTGTGTCAAAAACTTCAAGACGGCTCTATAACACTTAGTGACGAACAAATTTCGTCTTGTAACGACTGTATCAGCCAACTCGAAAACTGCTTGAACAACCTTAACTCTCAAAAAGGCGAACTTAACACACTTGTTAAAACTCTAAAACCACTACTTAGCAAATACAACAGTAATTTTGACAAAATCTGTTCTTGCTATGGCTTAATCAATCAATGTCTTGACAAGCGAATTGACGCCATCAACGAATGTACTTCTTGCATGGACAACTTATGCAATATTATTAACGGCACAAATTCAAATCAATCCGCAAACAATAATCAATCACAAAACACAACTCAAACAAAAACAACTACTAATGGCTACAAAACTACTAATCTTAGCAAGAAAAGCACAACTTCAAACACTATAAAAAACAAAATTCGTAGTACTATGCAAAAGTCAAAAAACACCGAAAATTCGACTAATAACAGTACTACGCAAACAAAAAATGTTAAAACAACAAAAGTTAATCAAACAAATCAAAACAAAAGCACAACAACTCAAAATTCTAGACCAAGAAACATGGGAAATGACAGGCGTGTTCCCCCACTCAAACGAAACACTACAAGGCAAAATATGAACATGAACAATGGTGTTCAAAATCAAAATTTGGTTAACAATAACAATCTTCAAAGACAAAACGCACTTAGAAACGAAGGCGTGAACATGGGTGCATATAATCAAAACTTTGGCTATAACAACTACGGCTACAACGCCTACCCATACACTCCACGAAATATCGACACTTATCAAAACTTGCCAAAGAATATCGACACATATCAAAACATCTACACCAATATTGACACATATCAAAAAGACTATTTGAGCAACAATCAAGCAGAAGAACTTGACCAAACAAACGACAACAATATTAGCAATCAAGACGCCGTTTTAAACAAAGAAAACGGACAAGTTATTGAGCCTAATAACACAGTCACAAACGATACAATAAATAGCATTACAAATAGTCCAAACAATGCAATTATCGAAGCAAACAAAGAACAAGCAAAGGTTGAAAATAACACAGAAAACCTTTCAAGCCAAGAAAACACAAATCAAAACTTGACAACCACTGCTCCAATTACTTCTAGCCCACTACCTAATCCTTTTGACCCTGAAAAAGTAGAAAAGAAAAACGAGCAAAAAGAATCACAAGAAAACTTGAATAAAGAAAGTGGCGAAGTTATCCCAAACGA
Source organism: uncultured Clostridia bacterium (assembly GCA_934777505.1). GTDB lineage: Bacteria > Bacillota > Clostridia > Christensenellales > UBA1242 > CAKVNM01. The sequence goes on from CAKVNM010000001.1 coordinate 169,494, forward strand.
AGAAAACAAACTTGACAATGGCGATATCAAAGCCGAACCACTTGAAAACAAGCAAGAAAACGCTCAAAACGGCAATGTATCCAGCCAAAACGCTAACTTCACTACTCTTGAACAAACCACAGAAAAACCAGTTATAGTTAGTTAAAAAAACAGTCCAAACGGACTGCTTTTTTATATTACAATAAAATCTCTGCTTGCTTTTAACAATGTTGGCATTAATCATTATTTTTTAGCAAGTAATTCAAAATTCTTTCGGGGTTGTTTATAAAATTTTTATATAATTGAAATTGTTTTGTATCTTGATAATCTTTTTGTTGCAAACCATTGTCTTCGATTTCGTAGATTACAGAATTTGGACAAGTAATCAAAATAGGCGAATGTGTAGCAATTATAAATTGACAGTGATTTTCATTTACAAGTTGGTTAAGTACTGATATCAGTGTTAATTGTCGTTCTGCCGACAACGCAGATTCGGGTTCATCGAGTATAAAAACACCATCTCTAAATTGATTTTTAAATAAAGATAAAAAAGATTCCCCATGTGATTGCTTTTTTAGAGATTTGCCACCATAGGACGAGAATGCTCCCTTGCCATTTTCTATTGCCATATTTTCTATATAATCTGCAAAGTTAAAAAAACTTTCGGCTCGAAAGAAAAAGCCCTTAGATGTTTTTAACCGCCATGACAATTTCATTTTATTTGATAATTTAATACTATCAAAATTTAAGTCATCATTATACAAATGATTTCTATTCCCGCCTAGTATGTTAAAACCAATATTATACGCCAAACTTTCAAGTAGCGTACTTTTTCCCGCCCCATTTTCTCCTACTATAAAAGTAATAGGACAATCAAAATTTATTTTAATTCCATTTTTAAATAAAGGTAGCGAAAATGGAAATTCATTTAAGTCACAAGGCTCAATTTCTAATGAGTTAAGATAATTGTTATTCATATTTTTATTGTATTAACAAAACAAAAAAGAGTCAATAAAAAAGCAGGTTTATTATCAACTGCTTTTTTTACAAATCAATATGTTTCTTTGAATTTGGTTTTTAGTTTTTCAATTATTTTACACTCCAATCGTGAAACCTGAACTTGCGATACTCCAAGTCTGGTGGCGATTTCACTCTGCGTTTTATCTTGGAAATATCTTAGGGCGATAATCTGTTTATCTCGTGGAGAAAGTGACGAAATTATCTCTTTTAGCATGATATCGTCAAGCATATTGTCAACAACATTTTCTTCTTCCACCGACTCCATAATTGTTCTGGAACGGGGATTTGTTTCGTCTTGCTTTTCGTCAAGCGAAAGCAGTGCTTTTCGGCTGTCCATGGCAAACACGATTTCGGCTTGGTCCATATTAAAATGCTTTGCAATCTGCTCAATAGATGGAGCTTCGTCCGCATGGGTGGACTTAAATTCCATGATATATCTGTTGATTTGCACATTTAGTGATTTTAACGCACGACTAACCTTGATTGAGCCGTCATCTCGCATAAACCTTTTGACTTCCCCCGCTATCATAGGAACGGCGTAGGTTGAAAACTTTGTGTTAAAGTTTGCATCATAATGCTCTATCGCCTTCAAAAAGCCCAAACAGCCCAGTTGATAAAGATCATCATATTCAACACCTTTAAACTTGTATGGCTTGATTATGCTCTTTATTAACGGAGAATTTTCTTCTATCAGCACGGTTTTTGCTTTTTCATCACCACTTTGTGCAAGTTTTATTAGTTGCAAAGTCTGGCTGTGGTCAAGCATACGCTATGCTCCCACAACTTGTTTTTGCTCACTCCCAAGATTTTTTGTCATTCGCACGGTAATTCCCTTACCCCTGTTTTTTTCAACATCAAACGAGTCCATAAAACTTTCCATAACCGTAAATCCCATGCCACTACGCTCTTGCTCTGGCTTGGTTGTGAAAAATGGCTCTTTTGCTTGTTCAATATTGTCAATTCCTTCGCCATAGTCGGTGATTGATATGTCAACCTTGCCTTCAAAGAGTTTAACCTTGATTAAAATATCGCCAACACTGGTTGGATATGCGTGCACAACGCAGTTTGTAATCGCTTCGCTAACCGCAGTTTTAATATCAGTGATTTCGTCTAGCGTTGGATTTGCTTCCACGCAAAAAGCAGCAATCGCACTCCTAACAAAGCCTTCGTTGACTGATAAGGATTTGACTGAAAGCGTCATTTCGTTTAATAATTTCATGATTAATCTCCCTAATTAATTTTTGGCATAATGCCATATAGTCCCGTCATATTAAAAATTTTTTCGGCGTGCTTTGATGGATTACAAATGAAAATTGGAATATTTTTTTCCTTCATTTTCTTATATCTTCCAATCAAAACGCCTACTCCCGTTGAGTCCATAAAATCAAGTTCGGATAGGTCGATAATGACTTCTTTAAACCCGTCCTGACTAAGTAACTCATCAAGCGTTGTTTTGGCAAAATGCGAGTTGTTTTCGTCTAGTTCGCCGCATAGCACCAAATATAAAATTTTGTTGTAAATTCTGTGTTTTATTTGCATAAGTTCCTCCCCAAAATATGTATAAAAAGTTAGGACTAAGTTCTAGCAACCATATAATAACAAATCGCAATAAAAAAAATATGGCAAAGTTTGACGCTTTGCCACAATATTTGTCGAATTTATCCGCTTAGATTTCAAAAACAAGGTTAATTTTCCACAAAAAAATTTGAAAAACTATTTATCAATATTAAAAATATAAAATTTTAGCATACTTGAAAGATAAAAAAAGCAGTGACTTATCATTGTTTTAAATATCAATTTTGGAACAAAAAAACAACGAAAATTCGTTGCTCTTTTTGGTGGGTAGGGATGGATTCGAACCACCGTAGGCGCTAGCCGGCAGATTTACAGTCTGCTCCCATTGGCCCCTCGGGCACCTACCCTTAAAAAAATGTTTTATAATATGGGTTAGAATACTATAAAACAGTGGAGCTGGTGAATGGAATCGAACCATCAACCTGCTGATTACAAATCAGCTGCTCTGCCAATTGAGCCACACCAGCATATTAACTTACCAATAATGGTGCCGCGGGGCGGAATCGAACCACCGACACAGGGATTTTCAGTCCCTTGCTCTACCGACTGAGCTACCGAGGCATTTTTGGTAAGTTTTAGCAAATTCGCTAAATAGTCCAATTGTTTTAAATGCCTTAATTCAAAGGGACTAATGGCGACTCGGATGGGGTTCGAACCCACGACCTCCGCCGTGACAGGGCGGCGCTCTAACCAACTGAGCTACCAAGCCAAAGTTTTCTTTTGAATTGTTTTCTTTTAAGAAATGGTGGGCCTTCACGGACTTGAACCGCGGACCGACCGGTTATGAGCCGGTTGCTCTAACCAACTGAGCTAAAGGCCCAAAAACTTAAAAGTAATGGTCGAGGTGAAGAGATTCGAACTCCCGACCCCATGGTCCCAAACCACGTGCGCTACCAGCTGCGCTACACCTCGATAAACGCTGACTTATATATATTATTATAAATCAGCCTTTTTGTCAAGAAAAAAATTAAATTTGTTTTAAAAATTTTTTAATTATATTTTATTATACTTTTAGCACATAAATATGTTTACAAAAGCAATGAATTTTAGCAAAGATAATTGTCTTCTTCTCCACGCTCAAAGTTGAAAAGATTGATGTACTTTTGGAAATCTTCCTTTACAGCAACATTGTCATTAACGATTTCAATCGCTCTTTGAGCAAGTTTTTTAATAATAACATAATATTCGATTAAGTCGATGTCTATTTCGTCAATATCGTCATACAAGTCGTACATTTCCTTGTGAAAATACTTGAAATTATCAACCGTGTCGAGTGTGAAATCAACAACCGCTTTTGACAAACTTCTTTGGTCGCAGTTGGCAACTGCTTTTCGTGCATTCAAAGTTGTACGCTCAACAATATTGAATGTAAAATCAAAGTATTCGTTAAAATCTCTTGTCACGGAACGCATGAGAAGTTTTGTTTTTAATTTATCAAAAAATCTCAAATTTTCAATACTGCCCCTGCAATAATCAATGGAAATATCGCACTTCTTTATAAGTTCGTTCATTGTGTTTGTAAAAGACATTGTGTAGTAATCATAAAAATCACAAATTTTTAGTAACATTTGTTTGTCTAGTGGCTTTTCATAATCGCTGTGTCTTGCTTTAATCATTGCCATTAAAACTGAAAAACTTTCGTCTTCTTCCATAAAAACTCCTTGGTGTAAGTATATATTTAAAAAGTTCAAATGTCAATACTGATTTGCAAAAAAAAAGACGCTTTTTAGCGTCAGTTTTTAGTCTTCCAGACTTTGATTAATTAAATCTTGCCATTTTTGATAGTCGGCTTCGTCTAAAAGTTTAACATCTTTGTCGACCAACTTTTTGGCAACCAATTTATCAGTCAAAATTCCTGCAATAAACTTTTCGTGACCTTTGACGATATATATTTTTTCGTCACTGATTGTTACTTCAACTGGTTTTAAAATCTTGCCACGCCTTAGCAAACTCACATATCTGTTAATCTTTCTAAGACTAATCTTTTCCACTCTTTTGGTTGGCAAAATATCGGTTAGTTCCTTGTTATAAATCACTCTAATTTCTTCGCAAGTTTTGTCCAAATCGTTGTTTACGATAATATAATCAAACTTGTTGATTTCGCCTTGCTCACGGTCGTAGCGTTTGAGTCTTAACTTGATTTGTTTTTCGCCCCTGCCTTTTAGTCTTCGTTTTAACTCCTTTTTTGTGGTCGTTAAAAAGATTTTTTTAACAGGCGTTAGGTGTGAAATTTTTGTTGTTAGGTTTTGCGCACCTTCAATTCCCAAATCCTTGATTAGAACATAGTCACCGTTTAGGTGGTCGTTTAAAATCTTGTAGGAACTGCCATAGTAATTGCCATGAATGAACTCATGTTCAATCAACTCGCCTTCCTTGATTTTGTTTTGAAATTCGTCCTTTGAAATGTAGTAAAAAGGATAACCTTCAACTTCGGTTGGGCGTTTTTCCCTTGTTGTGTAGGTTGGCATGAGTTTGAATTTTTCGTTTCTCTTTTCAATCTCTGTGATAACAGTGTTTTTCCCTACTCCAGAACTGCCAGTTAAAATAATAAACATAATACTCTCCTAAAAGTTATTTTTCTGTGCTAACCGCAACTTTTTTCTTTGACTTTTTTGTGTTTTCTTCAAGCAACTGTTCCATAGCGTTAGACAAATCTTGACTAATCTCGGCGTAAAGTTCTTTGTCCGCCTTTCTGCCTTCGTACTTTGTTAAATCAAGCGGTCTGCCGATAACTAGTTTGTTAAATTTTAAAAACCCCGGTTTTTTAACAAGCACCATTGGAATGATTGGCGAATGAGTTTTTGTTGAAAACATTGCAACACCGTTCTTTAAGTCCTGAATTTCGTCTGGCGAAGAATTGCGTGTTCCTGTTGGGAAAATTACGATTGGCTTGTTTTTCTTGTTCAAAATGCTAAAAACTTGCTTTACAGCGTCTATATCTGGCTTACCACGCTCAATTCTAACACAACCGAGAGAACGCATAAACCAAGACAAAAATTTTCCTTTAAATAGTTCTGCTTTTCCAAGTGCATACATTCGCCTAAAAATTCCGCAAGCGATAATCATAATATCAAAGTTTGTTTGATGATTGCTTGCATATATTGCCTTGCCTTTTGGCAAATTTTTTCTGCCAACAACCCTAGTTGGAAGAAACAACTTGATAGGAATAAATATTATAAGTAATACAATCCAAAACATTGTTAACTCCTAATTATTTCCAAAAATTTTGCTACAACTTGGTCGATATTCAAGTTGCTACTGTCGATGACCACTGCATCTTTGGCTTTGATTAATGGCGAAAGTTCTCTGTGCATATCTTCGTAATCTCGCCTTTCAATGTCCTGCAAAACCTGACCATAAGTCATGTTTACGCCCTTTGCTTGCATTTCTTCAAATCTACGCTTTGCTCTAACTTCGCTGGAAGCGTCAAGATAGAACTTATACTTTGCGTTTGGCAAAACAACCGAGCAAATATCTCTGCCGTCCACCACCATTGACTGCTTGCTTGCGACTTCTCTCTGGATTTGTACGCACTTTTCCCTTACTATTTTATGCTGAGAGATAAAACTTGCATACCCGCCAATTTCTTCCGTCCCAATTTGATTTGTTACATCTTTTCCGTCAAGAAAAATCTTTTGTTGGTCACCGTCAAACTCACATTCAATTTTGCTGTCACAAACAATAACTGCTGTTTCGTGCTTTTTTGGGTCGAGCGAAAGTAGTTTGCATTTGAGCCCTAATGCTCTATAAATTGAGCCAGTTGATAGATAGACAATTCCAAGTTCCTTGGCTAGTCTTTTTGAAATTGTGCTTTTGCCAGAACTTGCTGGACCGTCTATTGCCACAGAATAAATATTTTTCATAAGTTTATTTTACTCCTTATTTAGAATAATGCCAAATGTAAACTTTTAGTTTTTAAGCCAATTTTTGATATCGTCCAAAATATGCTCAATGTTTTGAATTGAACATTCTTGGGCGTTTTCCATGTGTCTAAACCAAGTGATTTGCCTTTTGGCATAGTTTCGGCTGTCTTTTTTTATGTTTTCAACCAACTGCTCATGACTAACCAAGCCGTCAACATAATCAAAAAACTCTCTGTAACCAATTCCTTGCATGGATTGATTATCTCGTGTTAACCCACTTTTGATTAATCCCAAAACTTCGCTTTCCAAGCCTTCGTCAAACATTTGGTCAACCCTTTTGTTGATGCGGTCATATAAAACTGTTCTGTCATCATTCAAAAAGATTATTTTGTAGTCATAAGGGCTTTCCATTTTAACGCTTTGGCTCGACTTTGTCTTGCCCGTCAGTTCATATATTTCCAATGCTCTAATAACTCGCTTTAGGTCGTTTGGGTGGAGTTTTGACGCACTTTGTGGGTCAACCTTTGATAAAATATCAAAAACATATTCATTACCGTTCCGCTCCGCCAAAGTTTTGTACTTTTGACGAATTGCGTCATCTTTTTGACTGCAACCTAGTTCATACGGAAACAGCAATGTTTTAAGATACAATCCCGTTCCGCCAACGATTATTGGAAGTTTGCTCTTTTTTGAAAGGTCATCAATAATTTTTGTGGCTCTAAGTTTGAACTCAGCAACCGAAAAACTGTCCGTTGGCTCTAAAATATCAATCATATGATGAACAGCCTGTTCCTGCTCAAATTTTGTTGGCTTTGCCGAGCCAATATCAAGATGTTTATATATCTGTTCGCAGTCTGCGGAGATTATTTCTCCATCAAAAACCTTGGCACAAGTTATGCCAAGTTTTGTTTTTCCAACCGCAGTTGGCCCGCCGATGAGTAAAATTTTTTGCTTCATTACACCACTCTTTTAAACCATCTTTCTAGTTCTTTTCGTGCAACCTTGACCACAACTGGTCTGCCATGTGGACATTGCAAAACCATGCCGTTGTCCCTGATTTGTTTTAAAAGCGACTTGACTTCAAGGTCGTTTAATTTATCGCCCGCTTTAACAGCCGTTTTGCACGAATGTTGCATTAGTTTTGTTAGTATTAAATCGCTCTTTTTTAGGCTCTTTAAGTTTAGTAAGTCACTAAGCACACTATCAAAAAACTCTTTTAAGTTTATTCCTGCAAGCACTGTTGGAACAGTTGAAACTTTATAGGACATATTGCCAAATTCAGCGATATCAAAACCAAGTTCTTTTAAGTTGTCCAAATTGGAGTCCAAAAACTGCTTTTCGATATTGTTAACAGTTAGAACAAAAGGTACTAAAAGTGACTGTATGCCAAGTTCATGCTTGTTCATTTGCTCAACAAGTTTGTCGAACAAAATTCTTTCGTGAGCGGCGTGTTGGTCGATGAAATAACAATCATCGTCTTCTTGCACAATTAGGTATGTATCAAACACAGTGCCGATATATTTTATTGGCGTTTCTAAAAATGAAGTTTGTGTTTGTGATTTTTGTAAAGCAAGCCTATCTTCTTCCAAAATATCGTCAAACAAATTGGTCATAATAGAACTTGATTGTTTTAGTTGATTGCTAGAAGACGCAATGCCTTCGTAAAAATCAACTTTATTGTTCTCCACTTTGCTATTTTCTAAATTTGGTTGCTCTTTAAATTCTTCTTCCTTGGAGATTGTAAAGCCACTGTCGATGTTTTGTTCAGCATCGGTCGTGATTTTGATAGGTCTAAGGTCCTTGCTTGGCAAAGTTGTGATAAAACTAACTCCGCTAGAACCCACAGGAGCAAAGTCGAACACTTTTTTGTTGACTTCGACCACCTTTCTGGAATGTTCTTCAAGAGCGTTTGCTACTGCTTGATAAACTACGCCATAAATTGTGTTGTTGTTTTCAAATCTAACATCCATTTTATTTGGGTGAACATTCACATCAAGGCTATCAACAGGCATTTCAAGATTTAGAACAAAGAATGGGAATTGACCTTTCATAAGATAGTGTTCAAAAGCGTTGTAAACACAAAGCGACACCATGGAATTTACAACATATCTTCCGTTGATAGACAAAGTTTGATATGTTCTGTTTGGCTTTGAAAATGTTGGCATTCCAACATAACCGCTAACTTTTATGTTTGAAGTGCCTTGATGGTCCACTTTTAAAATTTGGTCGGTGGTTTGCTTTCCATAAACAGTATAGATTGCTTCAAAAAGTCCATTGCCGGTGGAAGAATAAACTTCCTTGCCGTCAAGCGTATACTTAATTTTTATGGTTGGATTAGTCAAAATATATCTTGCAACAAGGTTGGTTATGTCGCCCGCTTCTTGTTTTGTTTTTTTTAAAAATTTTGCTCTTGCTGGAACATTGAAAAATATGTTATTAACAGTGATTGCTGTGCCGTTAACACCGCCAACTTGCATGATTTCCCCCATTTTTCCGCCAGAGATTGTCAACTTTCCAGCATTTTCTTGTGCTTGTGGCTTGGAAATCAAAGTAACTTCGCTCACCGCTCCAATACTAGCCAACGCTTCGCCACGAAATCCAAGTGTGCCAATTTTATCAAGGTCGTCAACAGTTTTAATCTTGCTTGTTGCGTGTGGCAAAAAGACTCTTGGCAAATCGTCAAACTCAATGCCTTGTCCGTCGTCGATAACTTCGATTTGCTTTATTCCGCCTTCCAAAACATTGATTGAAATTTCGCTCGCTTTGGCGTCAATCGAGTTGTCAAGAAGTTCTTTTAAAACCGAATATGGTCTTTCTACAACTTCTCCCGCTGCAATTCTGTTGAAAATTGTACTATCAAGAATGTTAATTTTGTTCATACTTTTCTCCTATTATTTACTTTGCCTTTTGAACTAGGTCAATTAGAATACTAAACGCTTCCATTGGCGAAATGGTGTTTATGTCGATTTCCTTTAACCTGTTGATAATCTCCATATTATTGGTTCGATTTTCCTGAATTTTTGCTTTTGCGTCAACATCTTTTAGTTCAATATTTTTGTTGATGTCGGCTTGTTCAAGCGAAACTAGTAATTGTCTTGCCCTTGTGATAATCTCTTGTGGCAATCCTGCTAGTCCCGCAACTTCTATACCAAAACTCTTGTTTGCTCCGCCCCTAACGATTTTTCTAAGGAAAATAATCTTGCCTTGCTGTTCGTTAACTGTTATGCGGTAGTTCTTTACTCCGTCAAGCAAGCCTTCAAGTTCGGTTAGTTCGTGATAGTGAGTTGAAAATAGCGTTTTTGCTTTCAAGTTTTTTGAAAGGTATTCCATAACACTCCATGCAATCGAAAGTCCGTCAAAAGTTGATGTTCCCCTGCCAATTTCGTCAAGCAAAATCAAACTCTTTTCGGTTGCGTTGTGAAGAATGTTAGCAACTTCCACCATTTCCACCATGAATGTGCTTTGGCCATAAGACAAGTCATCACTTGCACCAATTCGGGTGAAAATTCTATCTACTAGCGGAATTTGAGCAAAACTTGCTGGAACAAAACTTCCAATGTGTGCTAGGAGTGTTATAACCGCAACCTGCCTCATGTATGTGCTTTTTCCCGCCATATTTGGTCCAGTGATAATCATGGTCTTGCTGTCGGTGCTGTTCAAAGTTGTGTCGTTTGGAACAAATGCTTCCTTGGACAACTTTTCAACTATTGGGTGTCTGCCGTCTTTTATTATCAAATCTTTGTCGTGTTCAACAAGTTTTGGTCTAACATAGTTGTTTCTAACCGCAACTGTGGCAAGTGAGCAAAGTGCGTCAAGATATGCAACATATTGCGAAGTGTTTTGCATGGCTTCCACTTTTGATAACAAGAACTTTTTGATTTCTCCAAACAATGATTGTTCAAGTTTTAACGCTCTTTCTTCCGAGCCTAAAATTTTGTTTTCAAGTTCTTTTAGTTCGGGAGTGATATATCTTTCTGCTCCCGTCAAAGTCTGCTTTCTTGTGTATCTAAATGGAACTAAGTCCTTTTGCGAGTTTGTTACTTCGATAAAGTAGCCAAACACTCGGTTGTAGCCGATTTTTAGGTTCTTAATTCCCGTTTGCTCTTTTTCGGTGGCTTCCAAATTTGCTAGCCACTTTACTCCGTCCGTTTTGGCTGAGAGAAGTTCGTCAAGTTCGGCATTAAAGCCCTTTTTGAAAATTCCGCCATCACTAATCTGTGCGGGACAATTTTCGCTGATTGCGTTATTGAGTAATTCAACAACATCGTCTTGAAGGTCGATGTTTTCATAAATTGTTTGAAGTGCTTTTGACGAAGAATTTTCGAGCAACTTTTTAATATTTGGCAATTTTTGAAGTGACCTAGCAAGTGCCAAGCAATCTCTTGGATTAACACTGCCAAAACTGATTTTTCCGCAAAGTCTTTCGACATCGGCAAATCGGTCAAGTTCGTTTATGATACTTTCTCGTTTGATAATGTTTTTGTATAGTTCTTCAACGCCGTTTTGTCTAAGATTGATTTCCTTAATATTTTGAAGTGGCTCGTTTAAGAACTTTCTAATCGTTCTAGCACCCATGCTGGTTGAAGTTTGGTCAACTAGCCAAAGCAGTGAGCCATATTTTGAGCCGTCATGCGAGTTTGCATTGATTTCCAGATTTTTTCGTGCAATATAGTCAAGTTGCATATAGTTTTGCGTTTGCACAACTTTTATGCTGTTGATTTGTGGCAATGCTCTTTTTTGCGTTTCTTTTAGGTACTCAAATAGTCCACCCAAAGCACAAACGGAATACTTCATCTTTTCAATGCCGAATGAGCCAAGCGAAACTGTGTTCAGTTGCGTTTTTGTTAGGTCTTCCGCTCTGTTAAAACTAAATGCATATTCAAGATATGCCTGTGCTTTGACCATATTTCCCGACACAAAACAAGGCAAAGTTTGCTCGGTTTTGGCAAATTCTTCGTTGCAAATAATTTCGGTTGGAGCAATCATGATTAAGGCGTCATTAACCTGCTTAAAGTCGTCCAAATTTTTTAATTCTGCCGTGCAAAGTTCGCCAGTTGTGATATCTGCCCACGCAAGACCAAAATTGTTAGCATTTTGATATACGCTCATGATGTAATTGTTTTTGCGGTCATCCAAAATGCTATCTTCCATGATAGTTCCGCTTGTGATAACCCTTATTACATCTCTGTCGACAAGTTCTTTTGAGCCTTTTACTGGAACGCTTAACTGCTCGCAAATTGCGATTTTATAGCCAAGACTAAGTGCTTTTTTAATGTAGATATCAACGGATTTTACGGGAACTCCGCACATCGGTGCTTTTTCGTCTTCGCCACAATTTTTGCTTGTTAGAGTAAGGTCCAAAACCTTGCTCATATTTACTGCATCTTGGTCAAAAAGTTCGTAAAAGTCGCCGAGCCTGAAAAAGATAATGGCATCGCCATACTTTTTCTTTATATCCCTATATTGTTCCATCATTTTTGAAGCCATAAATTTTCTTCCTTTGTTAAACTATTCGAGAGATTAAACAAGTTCTCCCATGCATTTTTTTTGAATTTCTGTGATTTTTGCAACTGCAAATCTAACAGTACTATCTGTGCTACTTGGAAGCAACACTTCTCTGCCACAATCGGTTTTGGAAACCACATAGCCGTCCTGCGTTTCGCCAGTGATTAAAACTCTTTCTGTTTTTCCAACAAGTTTTTGTTTTAGTTCGGCTTGAATTTCCTTTTCTAAGGCAAGTAGTTCGTTAACACGCTTGTTTTTGATTTCTTGCGGAATTTGGTCGCCCATTTTTTCGGCTGGTGTGCCTTTTCTAACTGAGTACATAAACGCAAACACGCCGTTGAATTTTACTCTTTTTACAAGGTCAACAGTGTCCATAAAGTCTTGCTCTGTTTCACTTGGGAAACCAACGATGATATCGGTCGAAAGCGTTACATCTGGAATTTTTGCCTTGATTTCGTCAACAAGTGCAAGATATTTTTCCCTTGTGTAGTGCCTGTTCATGAGTTTTAAAATCTTATCACTTCCACTTTGAACCGGAAGATGAATTGACCTGCTCATTTTTTCGTTATCTTTGATAGCGTCAATGATATCACTTGTCAAATCCCTTGGGTGAGAACTCATAAACGAAACCACAAAGTCGCCCTTGATTGCACAAATTGCAGAGATTAGTTTTGCAAAAGTGTAGTCTGGATTTTTCAAATCTTTGCCATAACTGTTAACATTTTGTCCTAGCAAAGTGATGGTTTTGTAGCCTTGACCCACGAGCATTTTACATTCGTCAACGATTTCGTCAAAATTTCGGCTACGCTCTCTACCACGAACATAAGGCACAATGCAATATGAGCAAAAGTTGTTGCAACCATAGTTGATATTGACCCACGCATTATAGCCACTTGTTCGATACGAAGCAGACTCGATTGGCAAAACATTGTCCTTGTCTTTTCCCCAAACTTCAAACACCTTTTTGTGTGATTTTTGATAATCAAGCAAGTAGTCTTTGAACTCATACAAATTGTGCGTACCAAAAATGATATTGACAAATGGGAACATTTTTTTGACTTCTTCCGCACGCTGTTTTTGCTGAGTCATGCAACCGCAAACTGCGATAATCATGTCTTTTTTCTCTTTCTTGATTGGCTTGAACGCCCCGATATTTCCAATAGCCTTGTGTTCTGCCATTTCCCTGATTGCACAAGTGTTGAAAACAACGACATCGGCTTGATGGTCGTCTTCTGTTGCCTTATAGCCCAAACTTTCGAGCATACCTGCTAATTTTTCCGATTCGTGAATGTTCATTTGACAGCCAAATGTTATGATTTTGTAGTACTTTTCCATATTGTAGAATTTTTATCCTTTTTCTAAGTCAGTCGTCTAGTTTTATACTAATACAAGTTATTATATAATAAAATTGCAGAAATTCAAACATATTTTGACAAAAATATCTAATACTAATTTTGAGGAGAAAAATGGAATTATCAAACTTAGGCAAAACAAAAACATTGTCAAAAACAAAAAGAGTGTTTTTTGCAATATTTATTAGCATTTTGTGTTTGATTGCTTTGGCTTGTGCTGGCACGATAACATATCTTTTTTTGATGAGCAAAAATCTTGATTTTGATGAAAATTTACTAAGGCAAGTCAACGCCGAAATGCTGATTTTCGACAGCGAAAACAACTCGCTAAGTGAGTCGAACAGTCAAAAAAGCAAAGTAAAACTTTGTGAACTGCCAGACTATGTCCCTGCTTCGTTTTTAAGCATTGAAGACAAAAATTTTTACTCCCACCACGGGCTAAACTACAAGCGAATTTTAAAGGCGATGTATAGAAACATAAAAAGCCACTCGTTTAGTGAAGGTGCTAGCACAATAAGTCAACAACTAATCAAAAACACACACCTTAGTAGTGACAAAACTTTTGATAGAAAAATTAAAGAAATGCTACTCACTTTAAAAATGGAAAAAGCGATGAGTAAAAACGAAATTTTGGAAACATATCTAAACGCTATCTACTTTGGCAACGGAGCATACGGGCTTGATAATGCAAGCAAAATCTACTTCGACAAGCCTGCAAAAAATTTAACCATTGCCGAAAGTGCAATGCTGGCTGGAATAATAAAATCTCCAAAAACATATTCCCCTGTTTTTGAAACGGAAAATTGTCTAAACCGCCGAAATCTTGTTTTAAAAGAAATGCTCAACGACAAAGTAATTTCGAGTGACGACTATCAAAAAGCAATCGTGACTCCCATAAAAATTAATAACAAAGTTATTAACAATCAAAATTTTTATGAAAAAGCGGTGCTTGAAGAAGCGAGCGAAAAACTAAATATTAGCGAAAAAGAACTTGCAACAAAAGGCTACTATATCTTTACATATCTTGACAAAAACATTCAATCGTCACTGACAAAAACGGTTAACGACAGCGATTTTTATCATCAAAATTCATTTGGGAATATTGCCGACAGTGCTGGAATTGTGATTGACAACAAAACTGGCGGAATTGTTGCGTTTGACGGCAAAAGCGTGTATGACATCGTCAACATGAAACGCTCACCGGGGTCTAGCATAAAACCAATACTCGTCTATGCTCCCGCTCTTGAAAGTGGTGTGATTAGTCCAATTTCACCAATACTTGATGAGCCAACGCATTTTGGCTCATACACTCCGCAAAATGTGGGCGGAAAATATTACGGCTATATTTCGTCTAGCGAAAGTGTGGAAAAAAGTTTGAATATTCCAGCAATAAAAATCATGCAAGCAAACGGCATTGAAAAATCAAAAGATATGGCAAAAAAATGCGGAATAAACTTTGACAAAACCGACACAAACTATGCTATTGCTCTTGGCGGAATGACAAACGGAGTAACCGTCAAAGAACTTGTAAACTCATATATTCCGCTAAGCAACAACGGTCAGTTTTTTAAGGCTCAGTTTATAAGAAAAATCTGCGACAAAAACGGAAATGTGATATATGAAAACAAGTCACAAAAAACCACTGCAATGAGCGAAGAAACGGCATACTTAATGACGGAAATGCTGATTGGTGGCGTTAAAAAAGGTACTAGTGCAAGACTAAGTTCACTAGACTACGAAGTCGCAGGAAAAACTGGCACTGTGGGCATCAAAAACACCAACCTAAACAGTGATGTTTGGTCGGTTGCCTACACCACAAGTCACACAGTTGGAATGTGGCTTGGCAATTCAACTGGAAGTCAAGAATATATGCTCGAAGGAGCAAACAATGGTGGCACATTTTGCACCAGCATGATAAAGAGCGTTATGCAGGACATATACGCCACTTCCAAGCCAAAAGATTTCGAAAAGCCAAGTGGAATTGTTAGTGTTGAACTCGACAGTCAAGAACTAGAAAACAATCACGCAATGATGCTTGCCGACAGCAACACTCCCGAAATCTTTAAGACAAAAGCAGATTTTAACAAAAAATATGCGCCAACCATGGTGGCAAAAAGTTTTAGCGAACTAAAAGCCGTGCATCTAAACGCCACCATGCAAAACAAAGAAGTAAAACTTTCGTTTACAGCACTTCCACAAGTGGAATACAAAATTTACAGAATTTTTGATGACGAATTTAAACTTGTCGACACCATAAAAAACAAAAAAGGTGAAGTTGAAGTTTTGGACAAAGATTTGGAAGAAAATTGCTTTTATACCTACTACATTGAAGCGTGTGCAAAAAATCATGCAACCAACACTTTGAGCAAGCGAATTAGAAGCAACAGCGTTAAAGTTTTTGCAAGTGAAAACAAACTTGAAAAACCATCTAATCAAAACGAAAAACCAAAGTCAAAAAAGTTTTGGTTTTTCGGTTAAAAATATTTTTGCATAGTACCGTAAAACCCTAGTAAAATCTAGACATTTTGAGTACTATGCAAATTTTTTATTAACATAAATTATGTGAGAAAAAATCTTGCATTTTTACTTCTTTTTAAGTCTCCTATTTTTTCCATTTTTTATTAAATATTTTTGTGTTATGGATTTATAAAATTTTGTGAAAAACACCAAAAATTTTTTATTTTTTTTGGTGGTTTTTTACTCATTATTTTAGTAAGTTTTTGCGTTTGTGAATTATAAGATTTTTTTCAAAATATAATTTTAAACTTACATTAAATTTAGCATAAAAAAACAGTGATATGCTCACTGCTTTTTTGATTATTTGTTAAAAAGTTTTTCTTTAACTTTGCCTTCGATTTCGTCATAAACATCTGGGTTGTTTTCAAGGAATGTTTTAACATTTTCCTTACCCTGACCAATTTTGTCGCCGTTATAACTAAACCAAGAACCACTCTTTTGAATGATATCGTGTTCAAGTGCTAGGTCGATTAAGCAACCTGTCTTGGAAATTCCAACGCCATACATAAGGTCGAAATCTGCCACTCTAAATGGTGCTGCAAGTTTGTTTTTAACAACCTTAACTCTTGTTCTGTTTCCAACGATATTGTTTGAACTATCTTTGATAGTGTCGGTTTTTCTAACATCAAGTCTAATGCTTGAATAGAATTTTAGAGCCTTTCCGCCTGTTGTGGTTTCTGGATTACCAAACATAACGCCGATTTTTTCTCTAAGTTGGTTGATGAAAATAACGCAAGTTTTGGTCTTGTTTGTTATGCTTGTTAGTTTTCTAAGGGCTTGACTCATTAGTCTTGCTTGAAGACCAACAAAGTTATCTCCCATTTCGCCGTCAATTTCTGCCTTTGGTGTTAAAGCCGCAACGCTATCAATAACAATAACATCAACGCCACCGCTCTTTACAAGGGTCTCGCAGATATCAAGTGCTTGTTCACCTGTGTCTGGCTGGCTGATATAAAGGTCGTCCATATCAACACCAATTTTGCTTGCATAAACTGGGTCAAGAGCGTGTTCGGCGTCTATGAACGCTGCTGTTCCGCCCATTTTTTGTGCTTCTGCAACAATGTGAAGTGCTACTGTTGTTTTACCAGAACTTTCTGGTCCATAAATCTCAACAATTCTACCCCTTGGCACACCGCCTATTCCAAGTGCTGAATCAAGTGTTAAGCAACCTGTTGGAATAACATCGCATTTTTCAACAACGCCCTCGGTCATCTTCATGATTGAGCCTTTGCCAAACTGTTTTTCGATTTGAGCAATAGCGTCTTCGAGTGATTTTTTTCTATCTTCCATATTTTTCTCCTAGATTAAGTATAGTTTGATTATAACATAAACCGCAGATAAAATCAAACAAAATGAGCATTTTTCAAACAAATGTTTGAAAAATTATTGTTTTAGCACATGAACATTTTTAATAACATAAACAATGGCAGAAATAAGGTTCAAAACCGATGCCAAAATTAGTAGTGCAAAGCCAATCCACTGCAAAACTGTGATTGCCGTGCCAGTCACTCCAAGTTCTGCAATCGCAACCATAACCATCAAAACTGGAATGGCAACATCAACTGCAAAAGTCTTATACTTGCCGATTGGAAGTGCTGAAATAACTTTGCCTTTTGTGGCTGCAATTTGTCTTAGGGCGTCAACAATCAAATCTCTTGCGATAAACAAGAATAAACATATAATTCCCCATGGCATTGGAACAACTTGATAGCAAACTAGCAACAGAAGTGCGGTTGTTGTGAGCATTTTGTCTGCTATTGGGTCAAGAAACTTTCCAAGGTCTGTTACAAGATTGTATTTGCGGGCAATTTTGCCGTCTAAAAAGTCTGTGAACGCTGCGATAATAAATATTCCCATAGCAACGAACATATGACCTGTAAAGTTAATCATAAACATTGCCATCATAACTGGAACTAAGATAATTCTTAGAAGCGATAATTTGTTTGGTGTATTCATTTTTATCTCCTTATAAATACATTTTGCGAGTGAATTTTGTTTTGCCAAGTTGCTCGCAAATTTTTAGCAAAACATATATTAGTGGCTGATTGCCAAAATATACAAACTAAGCAAGTTCGGCGGTTAAATCTATGCCGTTTAGACCTGTGATTTTTATGTTATAAAACTCGCCAACCACTAGTGGCATGGAAGTTTTAACATAGCAAACGGTGTCGACCGACACAGAATTTTCTTCCGTTCTAAAAATATAAAGATATGAGCCGTCTTCCTGTTTGGCGTAAAGTTCGTCACAAATTGCTTTGTAGGTTTTTCCAATTCGGTTTGTTTGATTTTCAAGCATAATTTGTTGTTGAACCTGCTCAACCTTTTTGAGCCTATGGCGTTTTACAAATTCAAACACTTGGTGTTTCATTTTGCCTGCCTTGGTGTTTTCTTCCCTTGAATATGTAAAGAAGCCAACATTGTCAAGTTTAAACTGCTTTAAAAAGTCAATGAGTTCGTCATTATCTTTTTTTGTTTCGCCTGGGAAACCGATAATAAATGTGGAACGAATGGAAATAGGCTTTTTCAAACTTCTAATTCTTGCTAGAAGCGACCTGATATCTTCCGCAAGGTCTTTTCTGTTCATATTTTTCAAAATATTGTTAGAGATGTGTTGAAGTGGAATATCAAGATATTTGCAAACTTTGTCGTTGGATTCAATCTCATCCAAAAGTTCATCTGTAATAAGATGTGGATAGCAGTAATGCAGTCTAATCCACTCCAATTTTTTAATTTTAGATAGTTCTTGAATTAACTTTACAAGTTGTGGCGAGCCGTACAAATCCGAGCCATAATTGGTTACATCTTGTGCGACCAAAATTAGTTCTTTTACGCCACCGTTAACAAGTGCCTTTGCTTCTTCTATAACATCTTCCATTGGCACGGACTTATATCTTCCACGAATGAAAGGAATTGTGCAGAACGAGCAAAAGTTGTTACAACCATCTGCGATTTTTAGGAATGCATAGTGTGGAGCATTTGATAACATTCTGTTTGGTGCTTTTACTTTGAGTTTTGGAGTTTCGGTTACGCCATAAAGTGCGCAAACAATTTCAACAATCTTGCTGTTGTTTTTTATCCTAACAAGAGCGTCAATTTCGGGCATATTTTTTTCAACTTCGTCATAGTATCTTTGCGTCAAACAGCCTGTTACAATCAATTTTTCAAGATTTTGATTTTTGTACTCTGCCACTTCCAAAATCTTGTTAACGCTTTCCGTTTTGCTAGGCAAAATAAAAGCACAAGTGTTAACAATAGCAATATTTGCATTAGCAACATCGTCAACAAATTCAAAACCATAGTTTTTGAGTAAATACATCATTTTTTCGGCATCGACCGTGTTTTTGTCACAGCCGAGCGAAATCATAGCAACTTTCTTTTTTAATAATTCTTCTTTTGTCATAAATTGTCCTTTTTTCTAATCTTCGACATCTTCGCCAAACAATTCTTTAAACTGCTCAGCGGTGATATAAACTGCTCTTGGCTTGCTTCCATTTGGGCCACCAACAAACTTGTGTTGTTCCATTTGGTCGATAATTCGGGCAGCCTTTGGGTTTCCTATGCTAAATCTTCGTTGAAGCATAGACGCAGATGCACAACCTGTTTTTATAACAAGTTTCAATGCTTCTGGCATGAGTGGGTCAAACTCGCCACCTTCTTTTCCGCCGATATCGCCTGAGTCAGCGGAATCGTTATCGTCATCTTTGTTGATTGCTTTGCTGATTGACTCGTCATAGTAACTTTCATTATGCGATTTTACAAACTCAACAACATCGTGAATTTCCTTGGTTGAAATAAAGCAACCTTGGACTCTAAATGGTTCAATTCCACGAGGAGAAAATAGCATATCGCCCTTTCCAAGCAATTTGTCTGCACCACCAGTATCCAAAATTGTTTTGGAGTCTTGATAGTTTTGAACAGCAAAAGCCATTCTTGAAGGAAGGTTGGCTTTGATAACACCTGTGATAACATCGACTGATGGTCTTTGTGTTGCCAAAATAAGATTGATTCCAATCGCTCTTGCTTTTTGAGTAAGTCTTCTAACCTTTTCTTCAAAGTCTTTTTTAACATTGCTTAGGGTCATGATATCGCCAACTTCATCAATGATAATCACAATGTGAGCAAGTTTTTCCTTGGTGTGATTTTTTACTTCTGGAAGTTCGTTGTACTCCATGATTTCCCTAACGCCAGATTCTCTCAAAAGAGCATATCTTCGTTCCATTTCGCCAATCGCCCAATCAAGTGCATTAAGTGATTTTGCTGGGTCGATAATTGCTTCTGGCATAAGCAAATGTGGTAGTCCATTGTACATATAAAATTCAACTTGTTTTGGGTCGACCAAAATAAATCTCAAATCTTCTGGTCCGTACTTGTAAATCATACTAATAATGATTGTATTTAGTGCAACACTCTTTCCTGAACCTGTTGAACCCGCAACAAGCATATGTGGCATTTCGTGCATATCAGCAACAACGCTCTTGCCCGAAACTTCTTTTCCTACGGCATAACTCAAAGTGTTTTTGTTGTATAAAAACTCTTTGCTCTCCAAAATTTCCCTAATGCTAACCATAGCAATTTTTTTGTTTGGAACTTCAACACCAACGGCACTTTTGCCTGGGATTGGTGCTTGAATTCTAACACCCCTGCTGGAAGCCACGGCAGCGGAAATATCGTTGGAGTATTTTGTGACCATATTAACTGAAATACCCGCTGGCATATTAAGTTCAAATCGTGTTACGGCAGGACCGATTGTTGTGTTGTTAACTTTTGCTGGAATGCCAAAGTTTTCAAGCGTTTGCTCGATTGCAAGTGCATTGTGTTCACAGTCTTGATTGTAGGAATCCGTGTCGACAGAAACTTGACTTAATAGGTCGATTGTTGGATTAACATATTTTTTGAAAATATGTGGTTTTGGTTTTTCTTCATTTATTGCACTATTAACTCCAAACATATCTGTTTGATTTTCGTTAAACTTAAATCCCCTACGCCTTGAACTTGACGAAGATTTTAGCGAAGGTGGCAATTCAAAGGTTGAAAGGTCGATTTCGTTCTTTGCTGGTTTCACTTCGTCAATCTTTTCTTCGATAGACTTTGTAACATCTTGCTCTGGTTCGATTTTGTCGAGTTTACGAGCGTCTTCAACGCTATTGAACGAATTGATTTGTGCGTCACTTGATTTTGTCGAAGTTGCCATATCAAACAAGTCTTGCTCATTGGACGCATTTTGGCTAGGTGTTTCACCAGTCTGCAAATCGTCATGAAGATTGTTATTTAGGTTTGACTGATTGCTGTTCAAACTGTTTTGATTGTTGTAACTTGTTTGATAGTCACTAGAAAAATCGTTGCTTTGAGTGTTTTGAGTGTATTGATTGTTTATTGCTTGCGATTCTTCATATTTTTTGTTAATGAAAGACTGTTCAGCTTCCTTGGAGTCGCCAAAGTTTGCGTTTATAAAGTCTTCCATTGTAACATCACTCTTTTTTGTTTGATAATTTGTGGTGGTTGGTTGAGAAGACATCGCATAGGCTTTTCCGCTAAGTGTGGCTTCCAAAAACTCCATATTTTTTTCATAGTTAGAAGATTTTGGCTTGGTCTTTTTTGAATCCACCATGTTATAGCCAAATGTGCCAGAATAGTCTGTTGGGCGTTCTAGTCTTGTCTGCTTTCCATAGCGGTTATCGTTCAAAAAGTCTGTGGCAAAAGAATTGAGTTCTTTGCTTTCAACAAATCTTTCGTTTCTAACCGATTTGTCGAGTCCAAGTTTTTCGAGTGCTTGTTGTCTTGACGACTGC
The DNA here is from genome assembly GCA_934777505.1 of uncultured Clostridia bacterium. GTDB lineage: Bacteria > Bacillota > Clostridia > Christensenellales > UBA1242 > CAKVNM01. The sequence goes on from CAKVNM010000001.1 coordinate 191,094, forward strand.
TCTTTTTCGATTTCTGCGTCTAGTCCAATTTTGGTTTTTGGCGCAATTTGAGTGTCTTCGATAGTTATCAAACTGGTTTTTACTTTGTCTTGCTTAACCTTTTCAACTTTTTTGTTGAAAATCTTTGTGTCGGCTTTTTTGATGTATCTAACACGAGTTAGGTAGTCATATATTAGCCAAATTGATATTGTAAGCAATATCAAAAACAAGAACAATGCTCCAAGTGGGAACAAAAACTTTTGCAAAGGATAAATTATAATTCCAAGCAAAACTCCGCCAACCGAAACTCCGCTTGTGTAGATTTCACTAAGATATGCGCCGTATGACGAAAGTTGCATATTGAATGTAAAACCGATATGAAACACTGCCAAAATGCTAATTAGTGCCATGCAAAGATAAACGATGTACCTTTTTGAAAAAACATATTTTGCACCCTTTAAAAGTGCCCCGCCAATAATGTACATCATCAAAAATAGCACATAGGAAAAAAGCCCAAATGTGCCTAGCAAAAAGTTATGCAAAAATGGAATCCATTTAATAAAGAGTCCAATATATCCCACTGTTGCGATAACAAGCAAAATAATTCCTGCCACTTTTGATGGTGGAAGTTTCTTTTTTTCATTAAAATTTTTTTGAAAATTGGTTATAATCGGCATTATGCGCTCCAAAAAGTTAATTACAAAGTAATTATATCACAATTTTTGGAGTATGCAAACGCTTTAATCAATTTTTGATTGGTAATTTTTTAGCAAATCAATTCGTGTGTTTTTGCCAACATAGGAAATAAAGTAGTTGTTTGTGTCGAAAATTTGTTTTGCAACAAGATTTACTTGGTTTAATGTAACATTATTTGTTTTTTCGATGCGTGCGTCTTTACCCAAAACTTCGCCATAATAGTGAATATTTTTGCAAACGCTAACATTAACAGAACTTGTGTTTTCGTAAGATAGTTTGAGCGAAGCGATAAGGTTTTTCTTAGCGCTCAAAAATTCTTGCTCGGTTAGTCCATTTTTTATAACGCTCTCGATTTCCTGCCTGATTGCAGTTAGAGCAAGTGGAGCATTTTTGGTGGTTGTTGCAAACTTGATTGTAACATCTCCACCCGCATCGTTTAAATTTTCCGTGCAACTGATAGAATAAACGAGTCCAAGTTTTTCCCTAATTCGTTGGAAAAGTTTACTGCTCATATTTCCACCAAGTGCATTCATTAAAACAAATAGTGCATATTTTTGGTCGTTGTAGCGATTAAATCCCTTGTAGGAAATACAGATGTGAGCCTGTTCGTTGTTTTTGTATTCCTTGATTGATTGCTCTTTTGTTACAGTTTTGAGTTGTTTTGGCATAATAAACTTTTTTGGAGTGATTTCGTCTTTGAGCGAAAGTCCATAGTGGCTCAAAAAGTACTTTTCCATTAACTTTTCGGCTTGTCTTAATGTGATATTGCCTGTGAAAGAAACGATAGTATTTTCTGGGGTGTAAAACTTTTTCATGTAGGCGTCAATCTTCTCTTTTGTTAGATTTCTAACGCTTTGCTTTGAACCTGCAACATCAAGTGCAAAATTAGTTCCCTTGTAGGTTATTGTATTGGAAAGCAACTCGCACTTTGAAGGAGCGTCATCGTTGTACATCGAAATTTCTTCGCAAACAACTTTTTTCTCCCTTGCCATTTCCTTTTTGTCGAACACGGAATTAAAAAACATATCGCTAAGGATTTCAACGCAAGTTTCCAAATTATCGTTGGTTGATTTTGTGAAATATGTTGTTTCTTCAATGTCTGTAAAAGCGTTAACATTTGCGCCGATATCGTCAAGTTCCTTAGAAATTTGATATGTGCTACGCTTTTTTGTGCCTTTGAAAAGCATATGTTCAATAAAGTGCGAAATGCCGTAGTAACCTTCGGTTTCGTTTATGCTTCCCGTCTTAACATAGATATTAAATGCAACACTTTCAAATCCTTGCATTTGTGTTACTGCAAGTGTAATTCCGTTGCTATACTGTTTGATTTCTGTTTTCATAATTCTCTCCTTTTTTATTTTACGCTAAAAACTGACATTTAAACTTGAAGCCATTTAGTTTTGATATTTGCTGACTACTTTTTCAATGTCAAACTCACAAAAGTTTCAACATGGCTGGTCTGTGGAAACATATCAAAAGGCGTAACCTTGTTGATATCATAAAACTCCAAAAGCGGTTTTAAATCTCTTGCGAGCGTTGCACTATTGCACGAAACATACAAAATTTTTTGTGGCAACACTTTGATTAGTGAGTTAATAACTTTTTGGTCGCAACCTTTTCGTGGTGGGTCAAGAATGATTGACAAGTTCTGTCCGTCCAACTTTTCAACGAGTTTTGGGAGTTCAACCGCACAATCTCCGCAGATATTTGTCATGTTTTTAATATTATTCTCTCTTGCCAAACTGTCGGCATTTTTCGTTGCATTTGGCACGATTTCAATTCCATACACCTGTTTTGCTTTTCTCGACACAATGGCACTTAGTAATCCCGCTCCGCTATATGCGTCCACGATAACTTCGCTTTGGTCTATCTCGTCAAGCACACTTTGATATATTAAATTTTGCACCAAAGTGTTGACTTGCAAGAAACTTTGTGGACTAACCTTATACTTTATTCCAAAGTTGTCAATCTGCTGTTCGCTATCGCCATATAAAAGCGTGAATTTTTCTCCTAAAATCACATTTGTGTTAGAGTTATTTTTGTTGACAAAAAGCGAAAAGTCGTCAAATTCTTGCTTTAATAAATCAATCAAAGTTTGGCTGGATTTCAACTTGCCACTGGTGGTTACAATCACCACAACAAGTTTGCCGTCAACAAACCTACTAACCAAGTGTCTAAGATTTCCAGTTTGCATAGTACTATACCCGCTATCGCCCGAAATTTCGGCGTATTTTAATACTATGCAAATTAATTTTGTGCACCAATCGTCTTGCAATGGACAAGAATTTGTTGGAACAATTCTATGCGAATTTGGAGCGTATAAACCCATGACAATTTTACCGTCAATCTCCCCGATTGGCATTTGCAATTTATTGCGATATTTGTAACAAACTGGGCTAGGAACGCAAGGCTGAACATCAAAGTCTATTCCCGCAAACTTTTTAAGATTTGTTTTGACCAAATTGGTTTTGAAATCAAGTTGATTGCTATATTTTAGATGTTGTAGTTGACAGCCACCACACTTTGTAAAAACTTTGCAAACGGGCTCTACTCTTTCCTTAGCGGGTTCGATAACCTGAACGAGTTTGGCATAAGCAAAGTTCTTTAAAACCTTCAAAATGTGAATTTTGACCTTTTCGTGTGGTAAAGCAAAAGGAACAAACACTGGAAGGTTGTCTAATAGTGCAACACCTTCGCCGTTTGCTCCCAAATTTTCGATAGTAACAATGTATTCTTGATTTTTTTGCATGAGTTTATTATATATAATTTATCTATAAATGTTAAACAAATTTTTGCACTTTACAAAACTCATGCGATTGTTTGGCTAACAGTTGTCAAAGTAAATCCCGCATTTTGATATGCGTCAATGATTTTTTCGAGTGCTTCAAAAGTGCATTTTGTTGGGTGCATTAAAATCAAATCCCCATTCTGCATATTTTTTGTTGCACGAGAGAAAATCAAGTCGGCGTTCTTATCTCGCCAGTCGATTGTGTCTTTGCTCCACATGATTGTTTTGTAACCCAGTTTTTCAGCCGCCTGCAAAGTGCTGGAATTGTACGACCCGCTTGGTGGAGCAAAAAGGTTCATTTCTACCCCGCAAGTTTGTTTTACGAGCGTGTGATTCATTTTGATTTCTTCCAAATTGCGTTCTAGTCCAAAGTTGCCTTGGTCTTTGTGATAATAGCCATGATTTGCAATTTCGTGACCGTCTTCAACAATCTTGCTGAGCAGTTCTTCGTTTTGAGCAACCCAATATCCGCCAACAAAAAATGTGGTTTTAACATTTTTGTCTTTCAAGACTTTTAGCATCGGCTCGATATATTCCGTTCCCCAGTAAACATTAATCATAAGGCTAGCGTTTTTGTTTTGCTCGTTGCCACGATAAATTGCCGAATAGCCCGTGGAACTAACGATTTTTGCGTCCACTTTAAAACACATATTAAACGCACTAAAAATGCATATTGCAAGGATTAGATTTGTGCCGATACTAATCCAAGTTGACTTTTTTATTCTTTTAAAAAACGATAATTTTTCGCCCAATTTTTTTAAAACTTTCATACTAAAAATATATGTTATAGCCACATTTCTTAGAACTTTTGACGGCAAAAAGGCACAAAAAAAGTTAGTCTAAAAACTAACTTTTAATAGTCCAAAATTACTTTGCTTCTGGATATACACTAACACGCTTTTTGTCTTTTGTAACAAACTCAAATTTTACAATACCGTCTGCCAATGCATACAAAGTGTAATCTCTGCCCATACCAACATTTTTGCCAGCATAGATTTTGCTACCTCTTTGTCTAACGATAATGTTTCCAGCAGTAACTCTTTCGCCAGAGTACTTTTTAGTACCAAGACGCTTAGATTCACTATCTCTGCCGTTATGTGTTGTGCTACCACCTTTATGGTGAGCAAATAACTGCAAATTAATAAACATTTTCTATTACCTCCAAATTGATAAAATCGGAATAACTTTCTCTTAAATCCGATAGACCGCAAAGCATTGTTAATAGAATAGTTTGTGCATCATGATTTTCTTCGGCAGTGATATTACTAGGCAATTTTGCCTTTAAATATCCTGCTTCGTCATCTCTAACCAAATCGACATTGACTTTTGCCACTGTTAGTAGTCCAAGCACTGCCGTTTGAACAAGAGTTGAAACGCCTGCACACACAATATCTTCGCCACGCTCTGCATAGCCACTGTGTCCCATACATTGAACACATACGATGTTGCCATCGTTTTTAAAAATTTTAATATTTGTCATTACTTAACGCTAACAATTTTTAATGTTGTGAATGGTTGTCTGTGACCTTGTTGTTTCTTTGTGTGTTTTTTTGCTTTGTACTTGAAAACTAAAATCTTAGCATCTTTTCCATGAGCAACAACTTCTGCAACAACTTCTGCCTTCTTTGCATCTTTTCCTGCCTTAACAGTTTCGCCATCAACAAGCATCAAAACATCAAGATTAACTTTGTCGCCAACATTAGCGTTCATTCTTTCTACATCAAGAACATCGTTTTCGCTAACCTTGTATTGTTTGCCTCCAACTGATACTACTGCGTACATTAATGTGAACCTCCTTCTAGTATAACTCGCTGAACAAAGGTGATGGAACTTGTCCATGCTTAAAAAACCCATTTCACGCGGAACGAGTATATTCTACAAAAAAAATAACCTGTTGTCAAGGATTATTTCTCTAAAATGCAATTATTTGTTATAAAATACATTACTACCCTGCTCTTAGAATAGGCAAAGTCAAGTTTTTATGCAAAATTCATTAAAGATTTTAAGCAAGATTGATAAATTGTTTAAATTAAAGTAATGTGTTAGTGAAAAAGATTTTATTAAATTGAATAAAGTTTTCAAATTTCTTTTGGTTGCATATTTATGCAATATATCCTATATTTATACCATTTTAAACGGAAACGATTTTGCGTAATTATGCAAAAATTCGCCAATCAAAATTCTTTTGCCAGAAAGGAACAAAAAGTCTTCATCACCAGCAAAAGACTTGATAATTTTTTCAAACAAATCAAAAATTTCTTGCTTGACTTTTTCAAATAATATTAAGTGAGAATTTAAGTTTGCTTTGTTATTGACAAACGCATTCAATTTTTCACAAAAAAAGTATTGCGTTTCAAGCGGGCTAAACGAGCCTTTATCAATCACTTTTGGAGCATTTTCAAATCCAGAAACAGACAAACTAACACTTTTATTCAAAAACTCAAAACAAAAGCAAACGCAAGATATTTCGGGCGGAAGCGGGTCATCTTCTTCTATTCCCGTTAGCCACGATTTAAACTCCCACGAGATATCCGCTATATCACGCTGACTAAGCGAAAGTTTCATGGAATTACGCTTGCGTTTTTTTAGTGCAAAATACTGTTTTTTTAAGTCAATTTTTTTCATGACACAAACCCCACGATTGCGAACAAAGCTATGCCAAAAATCAATGCCAAACTTAAAAAAAATATACTTTTATTGAACATAGAATACTTGATTTCTGCAAGTCTGGCATTGGTTATAATTTCGCTGGCTAAGTCTTTTTCGTACTCATCACAAGCATACTCTTTCGGGAAATTATAATTTATAATTATGCGATTTAAGTAATCTTGCACATCAAGCGTGGAAATATCACGATAATACACCAAAGAGTTTACTCGCTGGCGTTTTAGATTGCGTTTGACTTTGTCAAATCTTGGGTGGAGTGCCGAAAAACTAATTAGCATACTGATTGCAGAAAAAAGTAGGACGCTCCAATTTAAAAGGGCGATTTCAAACACCTTGCTTGAAAAAAATCCCGCTGTGAACACAATCAATGCCCCGTTTAGCGAGATGATTATGGAATGTTTTGTTTCCGAAAATTTTACATTGTCAATCACAAGCGAAAGCGTGTATTTTAAGATTTGTTTCATATCAAAATTATGGCTAAAATCATCAAAAATTATACGCTTTTTGCTTTAATATTTCTGCACTACTTCCCCGCAAAAATGTCTTTTAGTTTTGTGTCTAAGGGTCTAGTAAATATTAGCATTTCAAGGTCTTTTTCGGTCAAACTGTTTTTCACTTTACAGTCATCGTCCATGATAAAAATTTGATTAACATTGTTTTTATCAAGTAGCCGATATGCGTCATATATGCTTGAATTTTCGCTGATTGCGATTGTTTTTATAAACAAGCCTTTTTTGAGTTTTTCGCTCTTTTTTTCAATGTCTTGAATGTTGATATAGTAAATGGATTTGTCGTCATCAAACAGCCCGATTAGAAGCAAAATTGCGTTTATGCCCATTGTGTAGTTGAGCGATGTGAAAAAACTCATAAAGAACAGAACAAAAAGTCCGCCAGTAAAAACAAATCCTACAATTTTTGTTATTTTGAACGCTTTTTTTCGGTTGAGTTTTGTGTTTAGAATACCAAGCAAGACTCTGCCACCGTCAAGCGGAAATATTGGCAAAAAGTTGAATAATAGCGTTGACAAATTGGCTGCAAAAAACATTTGAGTGAACGAATATGAGCAAGGAAAAAACCACCAAACTGACGATAACACTAGCAAAATCAAGGCGTTAACAACTGGGCCTGCAAGTGCAATCAAAATCTCATCTTTTGGCTTAAACGGTGCGTTGTTGCCAGACAAACTTGCCCCATAGGGCATGAGCCTTATGATATTCAACTTGTAGCCCAAAATTCGACCAACAAGAGCGTGTCCCATTTCGTGCAGAACGACAGTTATTGTGTAGCAAAAATAAAGCAAGCCTTGTCCAAAATAAATCATCACCAGTCCAAGAATCATAAATGACCAGTGAAATTTGAAACTAAATTTGCTCATTAAAACTTAATTTTACCCATTGAACTAACAAAGTCTTGAATACACTCTTTTAGCCCTAGCGAAAAAGTTTTGTTAAATAGTCCAATCACAAAAAAAGCAAGCAAAAATCCGCCCACCATCATGAGTTTTAAAAAGACATTTGACCAACAAAAAATTTGAACCTTTTTGGTCTTTTTTTTGTTTTTGAGTGCTTTAAATCCAACTACTTTCATACAACCACCTTAATTACCTATATGCTAAAAAGTGGTCAAATATGATAGCCAATTCCTAGGAATAATCGTCTGGCAAAGCCCCAAAAATTTTAAGGTTATCGCTAACAATATCAATCTTGAAATGATACTGACCGCTGGACGAAATTTCAAGGTCTATAAAAACATTGTCGCTATCAATTCTGGCGTAATTTTTCATGACATGAAAAATATCACTCTTGATAACCTGCTTGATTCGCTCGGGATTAAAATGCTTGTCGGCTATCAAAACATGTTTTAGCCTTTCTTCGTCTTGTTTTGCCGATGAACTATAAAACAAACCCATTGTGACTCCCTTTTTTTAAATATAAAACTTGACTGAGTGGAAAATTTTTAGCAATGTTTTCTTAATTTTCGCTTTAATCCACCAAAAAATCCACGATATTTTGCTGTATAATCATACAAAGCATTTTTTCCATTGTGAACATTGCTTGCAAGCAATTTGAAAGCATCACTTCCAACACTTTTGAAAGGATTAGAGCAAGACAAAGTTGCAATGGAGTCGTCATCGGGAATAATCCCCAAAATATCGCATTTTAAAAGTGAACTAATTTGATTAACATCAAGCATTTTACCGTTTAGGGTCATGTCGCCACGCATACGATTAATCACGCAACTAACGCTGTCAACATTATACGAGCCAAGGATTGTTAGCACCTTGCTTGCATCTCGAATACTGGACAAATTTGGAGTGGTCACAATAATCGCTTCGCTAGCCGAATACACCGCCCGATGAAAGCCACTATCAATACCCGCTGGGCAGTCGATTAGGACATAATCAAATGTTTCGCTAAGGGCTTCAACCACCGCTTTTATCGAGTAACTTGTAATTTTTGTGTCGGTGTAAAGATGGCTTGACGGAAGCACAAAAAGTGTTGGATATCTAAGGTCTTGAATGAGCGCTTGTTTGAGCCTACACTTGCCTTCGATAACATCAAAAAGGTCATACACAACTCTGTTTTCAACATTCATAACAACATCAAGATTGTTTAGTCCAATATCGGTGTCGAGCATTACTACGCGATTGCCAAGTTGAGATAATCTCATTCCAAGATTAGCGCAAATTGTTGTTTTGCCAACTCCACCTTTACCGCTTGTGATAACAATTTTTCTTGCCATAATTTCTCCAAAAAAACATATTTTTCTAGGCTATTTTATAATCATTTTTTGGATTTGTAAAGAATAAAAATGTCGAATATAATCACATTAAGTCAATCGACAAAACTCGCAAAAATTTTAAACAAAAAGCACAAAAAAATTGCATATTATTACAAATTAATGAATAAATATGCAACTTTTGAAATATTTATAAATTTATTTTTTGTAGTCAAAATCTTTGTCATCGCCACGACTTCTAAAAATCAATTTAATTGGCGTTCCTGAAAAATCAACCGACTTTCTAATGCAATTTTCAAGATATCTTTGATATGAAAAATGCACGATTTTTGCGTCATTGCACATGAACACAAAAGTTGGCGGTTCAACACTTGGCTCTGTAACAAAGAAGAATTTTAAGCGTTTGCCATTTTTGCTTGGTGGTTGCGTCATTCTAACCGCATCTTGCAAAATTTCATTCAAAATGCTTGTTGACATTCTGCGATGAGCATTGTCGTATGCTTGAATAATGCTTGGCATGAGTTTTGCAATTCTTTGACCCGATTTTGCCGAAACAAAGCAAGAAATATAGTAGTCCATAAAAGCCAAATCTTCGCTTAGTTTTTGCTCGTAGATTTGTGTTGTGGACTGGTCTTTTTCAATGCTATCCCACTTGTTAACAACAACAACGCTTGGTTTTTGTGCTTCGTGCACAATTCCTGCAATTCTAACATCTTGTTCGCTGAGTGGTTCGCTTGCGTCAAACACAATAACAACAACATCGGCTCTTTCGATTGCTTCGAGCGACCTAATCACGCTATAATCTTCAACGCTTTCAAACTCGACTGCTCTTTTTCGCCTAATTCCCGCAGTATCAATCAAAGTGTAGTGTTTGCCGTCATATTCAAAAGGAGTGTCGATTGCATCTCTGGTTGTTCCTGCAATATTGCTAACAACAACTCTGTCTTCGCCAAGAAGTCTGTTTACAATACTGCTCTTGCCAACATTTGGTTTTCCAACAATCGCAATTTTAACGCTATCGTCTTCAATATCTTCAACATCGCCCTTTGGAAACTTTGAGCAGACTTCGTCAAGCAGTTCGCCAAATCCAAGACGATTGCTTGCCGAAACGACAAAAGGCTCGCCAAGAGAAAGTTCATAAAACTCGTAACTATTTTCAACTTCGTTGTTATCAAGTTTGTTGACGCATAGAACGATATCTTTTTTGCTTCGTCTAAGATAGTCGGCAATCTCTTTATCGGCGGCGGTTAAGCCTTCTTTTCCGTCAACGACCAAAACGATAACATCGGCAAGTTCTATTGCAACATTTGCTTGTGCCATAATGTTTTTTTGAACTTCGCTATTGTTTCTAAGGTCAAGACCGCCAGTGTCAACGACATTAAACTTGTAGTTTAGCCATTCCACACTTGCATAAATTCTATCACGAGTAACACCCGGTTCATCTTTTACAATACTAATTCTTTTGCCCACAATTTTGTTAAAAAGCGTACTTTTTCCAACATTTGGACGACCTACTAAGGCCACTAATGGTTTTTTCATATCTAATCTTTCCTATTTTTATTCTAACTAAGTTATATTATCACAAAAAAAGAGTTTTAGCAATCACTTTGTTACTAAAACATCTTTTTGAAAAATTATCTAAAATTTTACTATGATTTTATATGAAAATTTAACATCAGTAACCAAAAAACTCAGTTACACGAAGTCTTGCCACAACGCTTTTGATTTGGACAAAATTTGCACTTGTTTTTGCTATTAACAAACTTTTTGAAGATGATAAACGACACCACTATGCTTGCAAAAATCAAACTTGCAACCATTCCACCCACAAAGCCGTTAATGCAGAAGCAAACGCTAATTTTATAAGTCGCAAACGCCAAAATATATGCTATTGCAAATTGGATTAAAATTGCAATCGTTGTCCACTTTGTGCCGATTTCTTTTTTCATTACTGAGATTGTGGAAATACATGGCATATACAAAAGTGAAAACACCAAAAACGACAGTGCTGACGAACTATTAAAACTTAGAGCGTTGGTAGAAAGAAGCAGACTTTGACTAATAAGCAAACTGCTAAGAGCGTTCTCGCTAGAAATATTGTTGATAATACCCATTGTTCCAACGATAATCTCTTTTGCAACCACTCCGCATATTAGGCACACCACTGCTCCCCACGAGCCAAATCCAAGTGGAGCAAAAATTGGAGCAAGCAAAGTGCCGATGGATTTTAAAATACTATTTTCTGGATTGAAATTTAGAGTTATGTCGCAAGTTTGCAAAATCCAAATAATGATTGAAAAACTAACAATCATTGTTCCAACACGCAAAACAAAACTTTTTATGTTGGCGTAAAGCACCTTTAAAATTCGTTTAAAACTTGGAAATCTATAAGGCGGAAGTTCCATTATAAAACTCTGCTCGCCAGACTTTAAGATTGTTTTTTCCAAAACATAACTAACAACAACAGCAACAATCACGCTTAGCAAGTAAAGCAAAATAATAATTAGCAAGCGATACTTGAAAAAGAACGCCGACAAAATCACTGTGTATAGCGGAATTTTTGCACTGCACGAAAGATATGGCGAGAGCATTGCAGTTTTGATTTTGCTATTTTTGTCTTCTAGGTTTCGACTCGTCATTGCACTTGTTGTTGAACACCCAAAGCCCATAAGGAGTGCAAAAACACTCTTTCCCGTGAGTCCAATTTTGGCAAAATAATCTTCCAAAGTGAATGCTAGCCTTGACATATATCCACTATCTTCCAAAATGGAAAGCGACAAGAAAAGCAAGGCAATTTGTGGCAAGAATGACAGCAAACTGCCCACCCCGCCAAATATTGCGTCTTTCACAAACGAAATCAAATATTCATTGTTTGTGCTTTGCTTTAAAATATTTAGGCACGGCGTGAAAATATAATTTTCGAGTGACGAAGAAAGAAGTTCGGTCAACCACCGTCCAACGCTGGAAAAAGTGATAAAAAATATTAGCGAAACGACAGCCAAGAAAATTGGAAGTGCCAAGAACTTGTTAAGCACAATTTTGTCCAATTTTGAGGAACCATACGCTTTGTTTGAGTTGCATTTTATGCAATCTTTTATCACACTTTCAATGTACAAATATCGTTCCACCGCAACCGAAGTTTCGTCTAGTTTTAAGTCATTCAATTTGCTGATTTGCTCGGCTGATAGTTTGAGTTTTTCCAAAACAAACTCGTCTTTTTCTAGCACCTTGATTGCAACAAAATTATCGTTCAAATCTGGCAAGTTTTGTTTGTTTTCGGCAATAATTTTTTTAACTTCTTCCAGTCTTAAATTTTTAAAATACGGCAAAATTTTTGGAGCACTAACAGTGTCCTTGGCAATTTCAACAATCTTCAAGGCTTCCGCTTTTTTTTGAGCATTTAAAAGCACAACTTTTAATCCCAAATGAGAGCCTAGTTTGTCCGCATCAATTTGTTTGCCCTGACGAGCTAATTCGTTTGCCATATTAACGCATACAACGGGTGTTTTGCCAAGTTCGATTAGTTGAAGCGTCAAGTAAAGATTTCGAGCCAAATTGTTTGCATCACAAATGTTAATTATTTGATATTTGTTTGTACTATCAAACTTTTTTTCGCCCAGAATATAGTCCCGTGCAACCTGTTCTTCATAACTATAACTTGTTAAAGAATACAGCCCCGGAAGGTCGGTGACCTTGATTAATTCCCCGTCAAGTTTTGTGATTTTTTCTTTGTAATCAACCGTGACGCCGTGCCAGTTTCCAACATGTTCATCACTTTTAGTGATGGAATTAAAAAGTGTGGTCTTGCCAGTGTTTGGATTTCCCACCAAGACCAAATTTGTTTTACATTCTTTTGCTGGCTTTTTTTTGGAGTTCTTTCGCTGTAAAAATCGTCCAAAAATGTTTGAACGAGTTCTGTTTTTGTGATTTGTTATTTGGCTTAGTTGCTCGCTATTCACTTTCATTTTGCACCACCAAAATATTTCTTACAGCATTTTGTCTTAACGCCAAAATATAGCCGTGAATTTCCAGCAAAAACGAGTTTTTTAGGGGCGAAACATTAATCACCTTTACACTTGTCCCTGTTGTTAGTCCAAGATCTAAAAGCCTTCGTTTTAGGTGCAAAGAGCCTGTTAAAGACTGTACAATTCCCACCTGATTTTGTTTTAAATCAATCAAACTTTTTGTTTCCATAAAAATTCCTAAAATATTGTATTTTCGCTTAGAAAAAATAATGCCAAAAATCTTCTATAAAAAAGCAAAAAGCATATTTTCTAAATCTGTCAAAAAATTACAAAATTAGTCCTTTTTGACGGCATTTTTTCATACAATGAATATATGGAAACAAGTTTTTGTGAACTAAAAGCCAAAGAAGTCATCAATATTGTTGACGGCAAACGGCTTGGTCATATCATAGATATGGTGTTTGAAACGCAGTGCGGGAAAATCCTAGGTTTTGTTGTCCCTGGCGAGAAAAAAGGCTGGAATTTTTTTAAGGGCGTTGACGATATTTTCATTCCCTACGCCAACATTTGCAAGATTGGCTACGACTGCATTTTGGTGGAACTATTCAATCAAAATAGCAAAATCAATGTTTTAAAGCAGACAACCTACACTGCCACCGCTAGCGTTGAACCAGCGGGAACAAATCAAGATGTCAGCAAATGACAAAAAAACAAATTGTTAGATTAAACTTGCCACTTTTTTTATACGCATAAATATTTTATGTTTGATAAAATTGAGATATGGAAGTTTATATCGAGTATGCGTTAATAGACAATTTGCTGATTGACTACTTTATTCTGTCCATAACAAAAAAACTGCTTAGACTTCAAACAAAGAACTACAAACTTTGGCTAATCAGCCTGTTTGGAACGATAATCAGCCTTGTGTCGCCATTTTTAAGCGGAATATACTTGATACTCACAAAAATAATCTGCGGGGTTTTAATGCCGTTATTCCTGCTTGAAAAACCCAAGTTTAAATCTTTTATTTTAACGCTTTTGACTTTTCTTGTTAGCACAATGATTATGGGCGGAGCGTGCATCATGGTGTGCTGTGCATTCAACATTCCGTTTAGCATTCACTCCGGAAGCCTTGAAATATACAATTTTCCAGTTGAACTAGCCTTGCTAATTTGCCTAATCGTCTACTTCGTTTTAAAAAACCTAATAATGCAGTTTTTTAAGCAAAAAAAGATTGAAAAATTTTTGTATAACATAACGCTAAAATATCAAGATTCTTCGGCAAGTTGCAAAGCATTTTTAGATAGTGGAAATAGACTTGTTGATGCAAAAACCAGCAAGCCCATAATACTCATAAACTACGAAACTTTGAGTCATATTGCAAATGTTAAACTAAGCGATTTGCTTTTACATAAATCATCAAGCATTAACCTAAAAAATCTGCACGAAATGGAAGTTAAAGGAATTGCTAAAAGTTCTAAAATTTATGTGTTTGAAATAGATAATATACTAATCGACAACGCTTCAAGTTTTGATAATGTTATGGTTGGAATTAGTCTAAAACCATTCAAAGACAACTTGCAAGCCGACTGTATTTTAAACCCATTGTTATTTGATTAAAAAGGAGCAAATTGTATGAATTTAAAATCATTAAAACATAAACTATTTTCTGGCCTAAAAAAAATTTTTAAAGGCGAAAGTTTTGTCATAAATCCTGATATCATACTGTATCTTTGCGGAAACGAAGCCTTACCTTCTCCGCTCGACAGCGAAACCGAACTCGACCTGATTTTAGAAGCCGAAAAAGGAAGCGAAGACGCCAAAAACGAACTAATTGAACATAATCTTAGACTAGTAGTCTACATTGCCAAAAAGTTTGAAAACACAAATTGCGACATGGAAGACCTAATCAGCGTTGGTGCAATAGGTTTAATAAAGGCAGTTAATAGTTTTAATGTTGAAAAAAACATAAAACTTGCCACTTTTGCCAGTCGTTGCATAGAAAACGAAATATTGATGCACCTTAGGAAAACCAGCAAGCAGAAAAACGAAATCAGCCTTGAAGAACCACTCAACACCGATAGTGACGGCAACGAACTAGTGCTTGCCGACATTTTGAGCCTAGAAAGTGACAGTGTTAGCAAAAACATTGAACAATCCACCGAGCGAGAATTACTATATAAATGCTTATCTAAACTTAGCGACAGAGAAAAAGAAATTATAACGCTAAGATTTGGACTTATTAGTGACAGCGAAGAAAAAACTCAAAAAGAAGTTGCCGATATGCTTGGAATTAGTCAAAGTTACATTTCAAGAATAGAAAAAAAGATAATTTCAAGACTCAATAAAGAGTTAAAAAAGAGTTTTTAATCTTTCACTACTTCACTTAAAATTTATTAGTTATGTAAAAATTAAGATATATACAAAGTATATATCTTTTTTAATAAAATAGCAAGTTTGCATAATACTATGCATAGTATTATGCAAACACAATTTTTAGGTGTAAAATTTAAACCAAAAATTTTGTTCAAATCTCATCTATTCTTCATGTAAAAATCACTCAAAATTACGCCAAAACTTAAATATAAAACATCATATTATCTAAAAAATGTATAAAAAAACTTTGTTTGGAAACCATAAAAACAAATTATTTTTTTGGAGTTTTTATGGCAAAAAAAGTTGTGATTTGTGGAATTAACACCAGTACCCTACCCAAATTAAAAGGCAAAGAGATGGACGAACTTATGAAAAAAGTTAAGTCTGGCGATGAAAATGCAAGAAACGAGTTTATTATCGCAAATATGAGATTAGTACTCTCTATCGTTCAAAGATTTGGCGCAAGAAAAGAAAATCCAGACGATATTTTTCAAGTGGGCTGTGTTGGCTTAATCAAGGCAATAAACAACTTTGATATCAGTTTGAATGTTAGGTTCTCCACCTATGCTGTTCCCATGATTATTGGCGAAATTAGGCGTTTTTTGCGTGATAATTCCAGCGTTAGAGTTAGCCGTAGCATAAGGGACACCGCCTACAAAATTTTAAAATCAAGAGAAAAACTTTCAAAAGGTAAAGATGACGAGCCAACTATTGAAGAAATTGCAAAAGATTTAGGCATAAAATATCAAGATGTTGTGTATGCTTTGGACGCAATCAGCGAGCCGTGCAGTATGTTCGACCCTGTTTATAATGACGGGCAAGAAACGGTTAGAATTATGGACCAAATTGGCGATAGCAAGAACAATCAGGACGAATGGATTGAAGATTTTGCATTGAAAGACGCCTTAAAAAAACTAGGCAAGCGGGAAAAACAAATTTTAATGATGCGTTATTATCTTGGCAAAACACAAATGGAAGTTAGTCAAAGTGTTGGAATTAGTCAAGCACAAGTTTCAAGACTAGAAAAAAATGCAATCGAATCCATGCGAAAAAACCTGTAAAATCAAAATCGAAGACAAAAAATTTGCAAAAAATATATTTTTAATATATTATTGATAATATCACAAAAATGTGGTATTATTTTTTAGGTGAAAATATGGGATTATGTAAATTTGCAACATCTGTTAACTCGTCTTCCAGCGTGTTTATCGACAAAAAATTTATCGAAGAATATATGCCTTACGCCCCAGAATCGTGCGTTAAGGTTTATTTGTATGGGCTAAACAGTTGTTTTAATGATAGTCTTAACAACAATCTTGAAAACTTTGCAAAGGTGCTAAACATGAAGCCTAGCGAAATTGAAGATTGCTTTTTGTATTGGCAAGAGCAAGGTTTGGTGACCGTTTTAAAACTCGACCCAATAGAAGTTAGATATTTGCCCGTTAAAGAAAATAACGCATTTGTAAAAAAATATAGCAAATCAAAATACTCAACTTTCAACACTCAAATTCAAGAAATTTTGAGCGAAAGAATGATAACCCCAACCGAATACAAAGAATATTACTCACTAATGGAAACTTTCCATGTTGAGCCATCTGTCCTAATCATGATTGCAAAATACTGCACAAATCTTAAAGGCAACGATGTAAACTATCCTTACATTTTGACTATCGCAAAAAACTGGGCATACGAAGGTGTTAGAACCGCCAAAGATGTTGAAGAAAAACTAAAAGAATATGAAGCCATTGTTGGCGATGTTGCCGATGTCTTGACTGCTCTTGGAAGCAAAAGACAAGCAATGTTTGACGACAAAAAAATGTACACAAGATGGACAAAAAATCTTGGATTTGACAAGGACACAATCCTTTTTGTTGCCAAACTTTTAAAGAAAAAAGGCGGAATTGAAAAATTAAACGAAAGACTCGAAAAATACTATGAGTTAAAACTTTTAAGCACCAAAGAAATCGAAGACTACGAGCAAAACAAGCAGAGCCTTGTGGAACTAGCAAAAATGGTCACAAAACAAATTGGCGTTTACTACGAAAACCTTGAAAATGTTATTGAAACCTACATTGTCAAATGGCAAAACATGGGCTATAACTACGACAGTTTGAAAATGATTGCAGATTTTTGTTTTAGAAACAACATCAAAACTCTTGACGGCATGAACACAAGCATCGAAAAGTTTTATTCACTTGGACTCACACAGGTTGAAAGCATTAACGAGTACTTTAATCAAATTTTGGAAAGTGACAAAACAATTAAGGAACTTTTGAGCCTTGTTGGACTAAATCGAAGCGTTACAACATGGGACAGGGATTTTTACAGAACTTGGACTTATACCTGGAATTTTAGTGACGATATTATCAAATTTGCTTGCTCGTTTGCTGTTGGCAAAGCCCACCCAATGTCGTACATAAACAAGATTTTAAGCGAATGGTTCAAAAACAATATTGACACTTTGGAAAAAGCAAAAAATCAGCAAGTTGCCACACCAACAGTCAAAGCACCAGAGCCAGCAAACTTTAAGCAAAGAAGTTACACCAGCGAAGAAATTAACGCCCTATTTGACAACTTAAACGAGGTTAAATGGAAATGATAAACACAACTTTTTTAACAGAAATATTACGAGATTACAGCGTAAAACGAAACAATGCCATCACTCAAAGTGAACTTAATCAAAAAAATGCACTAAGCATTAAAGAATATAACGAACTCGACAAAAAAGAGCGTGCTCTTGTGTTTGAAATTGGCAAAAGCAAGTTTGAACAAAAAGACTGCTCTGCCCTTTTAAAGCAACTTGATGTCATCAAACAAGAAAAACAAAAAGTACTAAAAAGTCATCACATAAAACCTAGCGATTTAGCCCCAAAATTTGAGTGCAAAAAATGTCAGGATACTGGCTTTGTAAACAACAAAATTTGTTCATGTTTAAAACAGGAATACAACAACAGGCTCATGCAAAATTCTGGACTAAAACTTGAAAATGTTGGTGGTCTAAACAACTACGACTGCTCCATTTTTGGCGAGAACAAAGCACAAATGCAAAATATCGTTGATAATCTAAAACAATTTGTTGAAAATTTTGAGCATGGAAAAATCAAAAATCTTGTGCTTGTTGGCGAAACGGGCGTTGGAAAAACATACCTAACTCAAAGCCTTGCAAAAGACATAATTTTGAACGGCTACACTGTACTATTCACCACAAGTTTTGCTCTTAACAACGCATTTTTAAAAGCTCACACTTCCAAAAATGTGGATAAAATGTTAGAGCTTGGAACATATATTGAGCCAGACCTTGTGATTATTGACGACTTCGGCACAGAACCAATGATTAAGAATGTAACCAAGGAATATTATTTTTTGCTTTTAAACGAAAGAATTTTGAAAAACAAACACACAATTTTCACAACCAATATGATGCCTGATAATATTCTTGACACCTACAAAGAACGCATTTTTTCAAGAATGTTTGACAAATCAAATTCGGTGCTTATAAACCTTAGCGGAAAAGATTTGAGAATTATCAAAAAATAACAAAAAAGCATTACAAATCGTAATGCTTTTTTGTTTGCCTTTTTCACCACAAATGTTGAATTGTGCATATAAATTTTGGGCTATATTTACTTTTGACCGTTTTGACCGTCTTTTTCAGTCGCGTCAACGGTTTTTACTTCAACTTTTGTTTGCTGTGTCTGCAAAGTTGTTTGATTGTTTTCTTGAATTGTTACTTGTTTTTTAGACTTTTTGTCCTTTTTCTTGCTCTTTTTTGGTTTTTCTTTGTTATCTTTGTGCTTAAAAATAGTCATAAGGTCATCGTTTTCAAGGTCGAAAAGATGCTTTTCTTCCGTTCTAACCTTTTCCACTCTTACTGGGAGTTTGTCGTTTGAAACAGGCATAACAACATCGTCTTTTCTTTCTCTAATTTCAAGTTGATTGTATGGAATTGAAATATTGTTTCGCTTGAACTCATTGAACACATTTTCAATAACATAGTAGTAGACATCCCAGTAGTCTTCGTTGTCCACCCAGCAATTTGCAAAAAAATTAATACTGCTATCGTTAAGTGTTTTCAGTTTACAAAATACATCTTTATCCAGCCTAACTTTACCGTTGCTTTTGATAACATCAACAATGATTTTCTTTACAAGTTCAACATCACTTTCATATGCCACTCCAAAGTTAAAGTCCACCCTTCGAGTTGCGTTTGCACCATAATTTGTTACTGCATTATTGACGATAGTCGAGTTTGGAATAGTTATTTTTTTGTTATCTGTTGTCATAATTGTTGTGAACAAAAAGTTGATATCATAAATACTACCTTCAACGCCGTCAACACTGATATAATCGCCTTTTTTGAACATTCTTGACGAGATAATAACAATGCCGTTTGCAAGGTTGGAAATGTTGTTTTGAAGTGCCATGCCAATTGCAAGAACAAGAGCCGAAAGTGCCGTAACTATTCCGCTAATCGACACACCAAGAATACTTAAAAGCGTTAAAAGTAGTACTAAGTACAAGCAAAATTTTAGTATACCATACAAGAAACTTTGCGTAACTTTTTCCATTTTAGTGCGGTTCATAATTCTTTTTATAAGATTTAAGCCAATCTTGATAACGATAATTCCAATAATCAACACCGCAAAAAACTTAATTATTCCCATGTAATTGTTCGTAAAAAATGTTTTAATAGACTCCCAAATTCCTGCCCAGTCCATATTTCTCTCCTTTTTGAATACAAATTATACACTATTCTACAATTTTTCACAACTAAAACAGCAACACAAAAGGTATTATCAGTTTTTGATAACACCTTTTGATAAATACTTAGTTGAAAAATTCACTTGTTATAGTGGTCTTTCTTCGTTACTGATAAACGCATAAGCAACGCAGTTTGGTCCAAGATGAGAACCAATAATTGGTCCAATAATGCGGATTTCTGGTTCATAACCAAATGCTTGTTTTACTAGTGCTTGCATTTCTTTTGCAAGTG
This sequence comes from uncultured Clostridia bacterium, assembly GCA_934777505.1. GTDB lineage: Bacteria > Bacillota > Clostridia > Christensenellales > UBA1242 > CAKVNM01. Next base: position 211,297 of record CAKVNM010000001.1, read on the forward strand.
GTTCGTTGTCTGTGTGCACAATCACGCCGTTTGGCAAAAGACTGTTTCTTGTATACTTTTTAGCTTCTTCAATCACGCTACGCATAGCCTTTTTTGTGCCAAATTCTTTTCTAACGACTTCTAGTTTACCTTCTTTTGAAAACTCAATGACAGGTTTTAGGTTCAAAAGTGTCCCCACAACCGCTTTTGGTCCACTAATTCTACCACCTTTTTTTAGATACATCAAATCGTCAACAATAACAAAATGTTGAATTTTCATTTTTGTATCTTCCAAAATTTGCAAGGCTTCGTCAAGAGTTTTGCCTTCGTCCCTTAGTTTGCAAGCAAGTTTTACGAGCATACCTTCGGCATAAGTGGTGGTTCTTGATTCCATTGCCTTAAAGTTGATATCTGGAAATTCTTCCTTTACAATTTCGATTGCCTTGTTTGCATTGTCGAGTGTTGGACTTAGTCCATAAGATTGTGCGATATGCAGAACATTTTTAACGCCCTTTTGTGCAAGATTTTTAAACATTTCCACATGAGCGTCAACATTTAAAATAGAAGTCTTAGGCATTGCTCCACTCCTAATTGTATTATAAAAATCAACATAGTCTTGATAGCATTTAAAGTCGTCAAGATGTTCGGTTATAACATCGTTTTTATCAAAAATGTAGTCCAGTCTTCCAACTGAAACCCCATACTCTTCATACTCATTTGCGTACCAATCGCTTGTGCTGTCTGTTGAAACTTCAAAATTTCTCATATTTTCTCCTTTTATGCTGTTTTTATGATACCATAACTTAAAGTAATTTCAAAATATTTATAACTTATTTAATCGACAATTTTAGACTTTTTGTTAAATAATATAGACATTCAAACTAATTTGTCTTATAATTTAAAAAATCAAACTTTTTTGATATCAAAAACCAACAAATTGGAGTTCAATATGTTTTCAAAACCATACACTTATGCACCTGCGGGGATATTTTCAGTTTGCCACTTTGTGTCGCTTTTTATAACGGTTGGTTTGGTCGCACTCGGCCTATTTTTGTCGAGAAATCTAAGCAAAGAACAAAGCATGAAAGTGCTAAAAATTATTGCGATAATCACGGTGTGCTTGGAAGTTATAAAAGACATTTATCAAATTATCACTTTTGGATTTTCGGGCATTGAACATTATCTTCCGCTATACTTTTGTTCAATATTTTTGTTAGCCATTTGCATGGCATCGTTTGGCAAGGGCGAAATCAAAAATCTAGGACTCAACTTTTTGTCGACTGCGGGCATTTTGGCGGGACTATGCTACCTTGTCTTTCCAAACACTTCGCTTAGAACCTACCCAGTTTTTCACTTTATCGCAATGCACAGTTTTACATTCCATGGGTTTATGATTTACAGTGGAATTTTGATTTTAATCAAAGGCTTATACACACCAAAACTAAAAGATATGTGGAAATATTTTGTTTTTGTTACGGCTATATGCCTGATTGCTCTTGGAGTAAATTTGATTAGTGGCAAAAACTTTATGTTTGTGAGCGAACCTGTGGAGTTTTGGCCTTGTCCACAAATCTATGAAATCTCTCCCGTTTTATACACAATATCGTTCATAATCGGGCAAAATCTTGGGTGCTACTTTATTGCATTTGGATTGTATAAATTAATCAGTTTGATAGTCGCAAAATCCAAACAATCAAAGCAAGAAAAAATTATAAAATTCACGCAAAATTTGGACGAAGACGAAGAAGCAAAGCAAAATTAACCTGCCAAATATTAGCAAAGGTGTAATATTATTTTAAACATAAAATATATATAAAATGTGCAATCTATAATTAGATGCACTTTTTATTTGACACAGAGAAAAATTTTAAGTACATTAAATTTAGGGAGGATTCTTTATGAAGAAAAAAATTTTTTCAATTTTGGCACTTGTATTATGCTTGATTCCGCTTGCAACACTTGCTACTGCCTGCGGAGAAGTTAATGACTTTGTTGTTATTACAAACAACATTTCAACAAACTACAAGACATTTGCCGAAGCCTTTTCAGCAGCCAAAGACGGCGACAAAATTGTCCTACACAAAAATGCCGAACTTGATAGCGAAATTTTGCTATCAAAAAGCGTAATTTTGGACGGACAAAACAAGCACACAATCAAAGCCAAGGACGGTTTTGTTGGTGACGAAAGTAGCCCTTACGGCACAGAAATGTTCTTTATTAGCAAAAACACTCCAAATGTTACATTAACTTTAAGAAACATCACTCTTGACGCCAACAAACAAGGCAGAATTTTGGTGGCACAAGGCGGAAAAGTTATTGTTGACGGGGCAACTTTGACTGGCGGACTTGTTACAGATAACTATATTGCAGGCGTATATATCACCCATTCCGCAAGTTTTGAAATGACAAGTGGCAATATCTCTGGTAATACAATTGCTGGAAAATACGCTAACGACAACTATCTTCAATACTCAGCAGACCTTTGGATTGGTGCAAATGCAACTGGTTCACTAGCAACAATCAAGGGCGGAAAAGTTGGAAATATTTTCGTTAATTCAAACGAATATTCAGCCAACAACGCTGGAAGTTTCACAATTAACGGCGGAGAAGTTACGAACCTTTATCTTGAATATGACAAAGGTTTTGGAGCAACACTCAACTTCAAATCTGGAAACATTGAAAATATGCTTATTTCTACAACAACAAGCGGAACATCAGTAAAAGTTACACCAGTAGAAAACAATACCTACAAAGGTGGCACAATTACTCCTACTCCAATCGCTTAAAAGAGATGAGCAAATTGAGCAAAAAAAGACACTATTAAGTAGTGTCTTTTTTTTCGTTAAAATGTTATAAGGTTAATTTTAATATTATAAAAGTTAATTTTCTTGCTTTGATTTTAGTGCTTCGAGTTGCTTTTTTAGTTCTTCGTTTTCGGTCAAGAGTTTTTGATATTCCGCTCTTGAAATTGTTATCATTTCGCTAGCCTTAACATCGTTAGTTGCGGTGGATTTTTTTCTTGAACTAACCACGCTTGATGCGATAAATAATCCCACGCTAATGATAATCAAAACAATGAAAGTTTGAAGCATTCCGTTAATGCTAAATAGTTCCACCCCGCCAATCAAAAGTGATAGCATTATATCAACAAGTCCAAGCGAGATATAAGTTGGAATTTGCAATCCTAGCAAGGATTTTCCAAGTTTTGAATAGATTGAAATAATAAAAATGAACACAACGCTAGAAATCGAAACTATGCCCGTAATTCTGTTGAAAACGCTTTCCGTAAACAGCAAGTTTGAGCAAAATACTATCATTGCAAGCAACACTGAAAGACCGAGAAGTCCAACACCAACATAGCCCAAAATTTTCTTGCGTTTGATGATAGAAAGTTCGTTGATTGCAATAGCGCACGACACGGCAATTGTGCTAACAATCAAAAGTATTCTTAAAAGCACGCCTTCAAAAATTGGAAGTTTGAATACGGCTAGAATAAGCATAACGCACGAAACCGCAAGAGCCGACAAAGATGTTATCATCAATATCTTTTTTGATTTTTCCATAATTACCCTCCATAATTATATAAACAAGTTTAACATAAAAAAATACATTCCACAAACAATTTAATTTGTGAAATGTACTTATATTGCTCTAAATATGCTTCCAAACAGGATATAATGTCGTATTTGATGTTATAACCATTGTTGTTGGTCCGTCATACTTTTGCGAACCTGCTGCGCTGTCGTAAAGGTTGACTGTTTGTGTTGCCCAGCAGGCAGTTTCAAAGTTATATTTTTTGTTGATAAGTTTTGTGCTGTATCTGTATGTGCAAGTTGCCTTGTAGGCTGTAAGGTCTATTGTTGAGTCCTTTACAACCTTTATTTGATTATTTTGTGTGTTGGAAACATTTGAATTGCTAATATATGCAATCCAACTACTAATTGTCCACCAAGCAGGATTTGTCCATGCTGTTGGGTCGAATGTGACCATGCAGTAGTCAACCACTTCCCAAACTGCAATATAGTCGCAGTCGAATGCTGGGCTGACAGCAGTAGCGTCTAATATGATTGCATCACTACCCGTCATTTTGTAGCCAGCAAAGGTGTACTCAGTAAAGTATGAGCCGTGGTCAACCGTAAAGTTTGCATATTGTGGCAAGTTTACGGAAGATTTTTCGTAGAGATTTTGAGTTGTCAAACTCTGCTCTCCGTCTTTTTTTGTGTAAGCCGAAACAACATTAATTTTGAAGATATTTCTTGCATACCAAATGCTGTTTGAAGAAACAACAAAGTTTGTAACAAGCGAGTTTTCGTCAAAGTTTTCGGTGGTGTAATACTTTGTGGTGTCTAGGAAATATGGCTGAGTTGGGAAAATAAATTCTTCGTTTGCAACCACCTTGCCTTGATATACTTTTTCGCCAGCGTGATAAATTTCTAGGTTAAATGTTTTTGTGATTTTTTCAATCCATCTAGCATACAAAGTTATGCTTTGATTTGGCAAGATGTTATCAATAAATTTGTCGCCGTTTGAAGTATACCAGCCGTCAAAGATTTTGAGCGAAGAAGTGTTTTCGTCAATCGCCGTTTCAATATTCGAGCAAACTGGCAAAACAAACTCATCCCCTGCAAACCTTGTGATTGAGTCAAGGGTTAATCCGTCAACTCCGCTAACAAATGAAATTGTAACATAAGTTTTTGGGTCGAGTGCTTTCCATTTTGCGAACAATGTTGTGTTGTATCTTGGGAAAACATTGCTTGTAAATCGCTCTAAATAAGTTTCATCATAGAACCAGCCGTCAAACGCAAATTCTTGATATGTTACGCCGTCATCTTTTACGATATTTTGAAGTACTGGCAAACTAACTTGTGAAGCGATATTTCCGCTCAAAGTTTGAACAAGATTTCCTTGACTCATCAAACGAATTTCGCTAGAACCAGTGTTGGCTTGTTTCCAAGGTTTGTTGCCTTGTTTTTCATACTCGCCGTCTAGTCCAAGTTTGTTAACTTCGTCATACATAATTATGAACGAATCGGCACTGCTCATATCAACCTGCTTGCCAATATCTTGCAAGAATAGTGCTTGTGAGTCACTGCTTCTATCGGTCGAAATTGCAATCATATCGTTTAGAAGTTTCAAGTCCAAATCCAGTCTGTAAAGGTAGTCTTTGTTTTGAGTTGAGTCGTTGTTTAAAGTTGTGATAACAACGGTTAACGAGCCGATATCACTGTTGTGAGCGAGTTCTGCAAGGTTTACAACAATCTCGTGCGAGTTGCCCGTGCGAACATACGACAAAATAATGTTGCTATAATCGGTTTCGCCTTCGTAGGCTTGACTCTTGTCGATTGCTTCGTTGATTTTTGATTGAATGGAATCTGTAAAGCCTAGCAAGTATTGCATATAGTACTTTAAGTTTTCGGTCAAATATTTTGGAGTGATTTTTGTGACTCTTTGAAGTTCGTCATAGAACGAAGTTTTTGCGTCCAGTGTTGAAAGATAAATATAACCGTCCTTAAAGTATAGCGTGATAGCCCTCTTTCTTGAAAGTCCGCCGTTTGTGTTGGAGTTGTTAACGCCAGCAATTAGTGGGTAGTTGGAAAGTTCAACCATGCCATAAACGCTAGTTTTTTCTTTGCTAACAAACTGTCCAAGCGTTTCGTCATACTCGCTATATTTTGTTACTTGTTTTTTAATTCTTGCATCAACATTGATTGTGACAGCGTCAAACTTGATTCCAATATTGATATTGAGTTTAACTTTGCCCGAAATGTGATAGTCAAACAAGTTTGAGGTGTTAACAAATGCTTTGATTAAATCTTTTGAATTGGATAAATCAATGAATTTTTCCTTGTTTGTTACTGGTTTTACGGAAGCAAAATCATTGAGTTTGACCAAAACATTAACATACTCGTTGTTTTGAGCGTTTGTAAAGAAGTTGTTAACTTCCAAAATTGTAATTTTTTTGTTTGAATAGTATGCCCTGATTGTGATATCTTTGCCGTTTGCATATCCGCCAAGTTTTTCGCCCTTGATTGTGATAGCAAAATAAGAATCAGTTATATCAAACTTTTCGATATATTCTAGCATATCAAGTGGATTGCCAAGGTCTAGTTTTGGCAAGATTGTTTCAAGATTGCTGGTGTCGATATCTGGTTTTGTTAAGAAATCGTTTAAAAGTGGAATTGACGAAACATCAATATTTAGCGCACCGCAAACAATACTCAAAATTTCTTGCAAAGCGTTTTCTTGGATAGAAATTTTTAAGCCTTTTTCTCCGCCGTAACTAAAATATAGCGCCTTGTTTTCGTAGTTTACTGTGATTTGCTCGGCAAGTCCCTTGATATCAACAAAAGCATTCAAAGCACTGGTTACATCAATCGAAGAAGTAACATCAATTTTGTTTGTAAGTTCGCCGTTTTTATACTTGTAAACATTAGTAAAAATGTCATATTGTTTGGATTTTACAAGGTTATAAAAGTTCTCGATAACGCCAGTAAATTCGGTGTAGTCCCTAAACTCTAACCTATTCAAGTTGTCAAGATTGATTTTATCAAAATTGGTGCAAGTTAAGGTTGCCTTGCGAGAGTCTTGAACAAACTCAACCTTCCTAATATAGTCGTCAAAGTTTACGATAATATTTAGTCCGTTTTTAAACACAACATTTGTTTGAGTTGTAGAACTTGAAACTGATGAAATAATGTCAAAATGAATATTCTCAATTTTTTCAATCAAATTGTCTTTGCTGAGCAAACTGTCAATGTCAAAGTCAATACTTTGGTCGAAAGTTCTGTTAATCCAGTTGATAATTTGTGGAATTTGCTCGTAAGCAACATGAAGTTTTAGACCCACAACATCAATATACACATCTTTGCCATCAAGATAAGCGTTGATATTTAGTCCCTTAAAGTTTGTGGAGATATAGCCAATCAACTTGTCTTGTTCGTAGGCAACTGAGTAGTCGATATTAAGATGATTGTCTTGCCCAAAAATATTGAGAGTTACATCAACATTACCGCTGATTGAAAGATTTTTTAATGTGTTATAAACCGCTTTTGTGAGAGTTTTGAAGTCATGCAAGTTTGTGTAGCCTTGTTTTTCGGTTATGTTATAGTTCTCTCCACCACAAATTGTGCCAGAAATCATGCTATTTTCAAATCTTGCTTGCAAATTAGAGTCCAAAACAAACACAAAATCTTTGTATGAAAGTGTAACCTCGTCTTCTTTTACAATCACAGAAAGATTGTTCAAAATTGTGTCGATATCAAAGTAACCAAATACATCGTTAATGTTTATGTTTGCGAACTCGCATATATACTCTATCAAATCTTTTGCGTCATCAACTGAGCAGTAGAATTTTACGCCGTCAATGTTTGCGTAGACAGTGTTTTTCTCAAATTCGATAGTAATTTGCTTGTTCAAAATTGTAGTTTGAAGTTTTGCATAAATTTCGTTATCAATTAGTGCTAATTTGCCAATTACATTATAGCCTTTTACTGTAAAGTTCACATCAAACACTTTGTTAGAATTTGTGAATGTTTTGAAAGCATTAATAACAAACGAAGCAATGTCTGTAACATTTTGATAGTTACCGCTTGGCACATATTCAAATTGTTCATAAGGTACAACTTCTAGTTTGAAATCTAGTCCGCTACCGCTAAGAATAATTGCATCAACTTTGTTGTCTTGATTGCGTTCAAAGTGATAGTTAAAACTGCTTGCGCCACTTGCTAAAAGTTTTTTGATAATGTCAAGTGTGTTTGAAGACGAAGCCTTATCAATTAAGTCGTTTGACTTGATGTAGTCAACAAACTGGTCAAAAGTGCATTGAGCCTTCAAAATTTTGTCGATTTCAAGATAGAATTTGTCGTCAATAACGCTTAGAACAATGTTTCTATCAAGAACTTTAACATCAAGTTGAACTCTAATGCTTTCGTTAAAGTCGACTCTTAAAAGTCCGTGAATATTAATGCCGTTGATTGTTGTATCAAGGCTCATTGCAAAGCGTCTGTCTTGCGAAAATTGTTTGTAGAACAAATTGAACATTGGCTCTTTTGAAATATCAGTGTAGTCGCTCTTTACAATCTGCTCTTTTTGGATTTCTTCTTGCAAAGTGATATTAACGCTTACGGTGTCTTTGTAGTAAGCGTTAATTGTGTCGAAATCCCCATTTTTTATGTTGATATTAACGCCAAAATCATCAGTAATCAAACTTAGTCCGTTTTGGTCAATTTTAAGGTTATCGGCATAGTGTAGCATTTGTGCAATAGAACTAACATCTATGCTGTTTGCAAGGTTTCCAAGGTCTAGGTCTGGAAGTTCAATTCCAAACTTGTTGGCATAATATTTTACATTTTCAATCAACTCGTTAAGGTCAAAATTACTTGCAAAATAGTACTTGCTGTTGCCGTAGTTTATGTACACCACTCCGTTTTGATAAACAAGCATTGCGTTGTTATCAAACAGTTCGGTTTTTATGTAAACATCAAGGTTGTTTAGGTCGCTAAAATCAACAGAGTAATCTGCCAAAAGATTGTATGACGCAATATTAAGGTTAATTTTCCCAAAAATCTTGCCTTTGTTGATAACTTTGTCGGAACTTTCCAAAAATTTTGTAATACCCGTAAAATTGGAGATTTCGTCTTTGTTTTCAGGCTCTTTTATCTCCACTTTTTCTGGTTTTAAATTTGCAACAACACCCGCTTTTACGGTTGTTCCGCTAACATTTATGTTATCTAAATTGATATTTTTTAAAACATAGTCGTTGTCAGTATAAATTTCAACTGTTCCAAAAGATTCAATGCTAAGAATTAGTTTTTTGCCGTCTTCAAGGTCTGTTTCGGTGATTTGACTAGCCAAAGTAGCAATCATTGATGGGTCAAAAGAAAATCCCGAAAGGTCTGGAAGCGAAATGTTTAGTCCAAGTTTTTGCAAAATTCCAAAACTCATAACCGAGTTGATATCTTCTATCACACTATCGGTGTAAATTTTGAACTTCATGTCGCCAAAATTGGCATAAATCACGCCGTCAAGATAACTGATTTTATAAGCAACTTCTTGATTGGAAAACTTGATGCTTCCTTGCGCTTGCACCTTTAATGCGTCAATCGAAAACGAACTGTTTGCACTGCTTTCGTCTGCCATATTCAAAAATATGTCAGTGTTAACATCAACAGGAGTGCTGGACGACTGTGGAACAAGTTGCAAATTCATTGCGAGATTTGCATTGCTTGAACCAAGCAAATTGTTGATAACTTTTGATAAAGAGTTGTCGTCATCAATATTTTCTTCTTGATTTGGGGTGTTATCAGGTGTGCGAGTTATGAAAAACAAACCCACTTTGAAGCCCGCCGTGAGTGACACGACAGCCAAAAATGCGCCAACATATAACACAAACTTTTTTAAGAATTTTTTAAAATTTATCATTATTTTTCTTACCTGATTTCAATATTATCATAGTGGAACTCGTTTTTGTATAGACCAGTCGCCTGCACTGTGAGTCCTACATTGATTTTGTATGATTCGTTGATGTAGATATTTTGGAAATTCATATTTTCATCAACTTCAAATCTTAATTCAAGACTTGTAAACTTTGGATAACCAAAACCACTCATGTAGTTCATTTTTTTAACATAATTCAAAACGGAATATTTGTTGTCTAGTTTGATTGTAAAACTATATAGCCCATTAGTTTTGCCGTTTGAACTTTCGCTAAGCACTGTTTTTGACGAAACAATGTAGTCGATAGGGTTGTCCGCACTGCAACCAACCATTTCTTCATATTCTTGGGCGGTTCTGTAATCTTGTCCACTGCTAGACGGAAACAACTTCCACTGAGTATCTTCCACTCCCGTTCCTTCATAGCAATAAAACTTGTCTTCGCCAAAAGTAAACTCGGTTTTTTTGATAACTTGCTTCATGCCCGTGCTGTAATAGTCAAAATAGCCTTTGCCGTTATATTTATATCTATATCCAAACAAATCTTGAGCCATGCCAGCGGCAACAACTTTGCCACGCTCTTCGCCGTCATAACCTTTTGTGTAGACCGAGTAGTTTTCGGTGTTTTTTAGGTTATACTCAGCAACGCAGAAAATTTGTGTTGGAGTTAATAATGCAATATTCTTTGTTTTCCAGAGTGCGATGTTTTCTTCTTTTTCCATATAGTCTTTGGCGGAATAACCCGTTGGGTCGAAAGCATCAATTTCGTTGATAATCATATCACCAACAACCCAGCCACCCAAAACCGCAACCAGCGTCATGATTGTGCCAAGAACTATGTTTAAAATTAACTTTGATTTTTTTGGTTTTTGTAAATTTATATCAGCAGTGGGAAAATCATCGCAATTTTCGTTTAATTTTTCTTCCACTTGTTTTTTCTCCTTGATTTGATGAGTGACAGCACACATCCTTTTTATTGTACCATAAACAATTACTAATTGCACTATATTTTGGAAAAATTTTGTAGATTTATTAAATAATATTTAATAATTATTACTTTTACATGATTTTTAGCATGAATTTTTCTTTTTTGCATAAAAAATAGGCTAAAACTAGCCTACTTTTGTTTAAAAATTTTGTTAAGCCTGCTTTAATTTATCTCGCACATTATCGATCGCGATAATCAAACTAACAATAAATGCTGGGTCTTGACCGTCATTTATCTCCACTTCAAAATTGTCCGCAAGTGACAAAATGTTTGATTTTACCGAGCCAACCTGCTCGCTGTTTACGATAATTTTGTAGCCACCAAGCGTAAAGCCGTCAATCGCAATTTGGTCGCCATACCCCAAGATGTCGAACCCGCTTTTAAAGGCTCTACTCTTTACCCTGGCAATCTTGTGTTTGTTTGCGTCCAAAACAAAACTGGAACGAGTCCAAAAATTCCAAAATTTGTTTTTTACGATGTAAAGCAACTTTCCGTCCATGTCGTAAATTTTCTTTTTACGAGTTATGCTAAAAACTTTGCCTTTAACTTTAAAAATGTCGTTGTTGTTTTCGTCATATACTCTTGAACTACCGCCGATTGACGCAACTTTGTTTTTTACAAAAAATTTCATACACACCTACCTTATAACCAAAACTAAAATTATAGCCATAACAAGCAAAATCCACGAAATTAAATACGAAATTTTTAGCCATTTTTTACGCTTTTTTGCCACCAAATCTTCGGTGTACTCATTGGCTATTTCTTCGATATTTGCTTCTTTTAATGGCGAGATTGCTTTTTGCTTGTCTTGTGGAAGATTGAATTTTAACGCCACATTGTTTTCACCATCCGCAAGATTAATCTTTGCTTTGTAAGTAACCAAAAAATGAGATTTTGCCAACCTTGGATTTAATATTCCAAACAGCGAAATTATAAAAAACGCCATTTGAACAAACCACCAACATGGTCCTTTAATTTCCAAAATATTCTCGACTTCTAGCATAACTGAATCGTTCTCGGTTTCGTGCGTAAGTTCGATTGCTTCGTACTTGTTTTTCCTGTAAGGCACAACCTTTCCGTCAAGTTTTACAATCGGTTTCAAAGTCATTCCGCCTTGCAGTCTAAGGTTTAACTTTTTCACTTGCCCACACCCCCTAAAAAGAATATAAGTCCAAAAATTACAGTCAGTGCTAGTATTACACTAGAAAAGACTATTCTTGTTACCGACTTGTTTTCCTTTTGTATGCAAAGCAAAATTAGCGAAACAAGCGATGTTGCAAAAGTTATTCCAAACAAATATGGGAATGCTCCGCACGCCTTTGTTGTGATTGCAATCATGCTGTCACCGGCATTAAAAAGGCTTGGAATGAACTCTGGATTGGAATAGAGTACTATTCCAAGCGTAAAAATTACCGCAAAAAAAGTAATGATAAATGCTAAGCCATAGTAGAATGCAGAAAGTGCTGTTGCAAGTAAAATAATCAGCATCAAACAAACGCCGAGTAACGAATAGTTGGACATGATTTTGCCAAGGTGTGAAACATAAATGTTCACATATTGCTTTTTCATCAAATCTCTCCCTATAATTAATATACTATATTTTGCTCATTTTTGCAAATGTTTGAAAGTACTAATTTTGTCGTAGAGTTTTTAAGTATTAACGAGTGAACATATTTTTTGATTTTAGCACTTCAAATGTCGAAATATTGCTACTTTAAAAAATGTTTTGTTTCAAAAAAATCTGTGTTTTGGATATCAACAAATTCAACCTTATCTTTGATTACAAACCAATTTTCATCTGTGAATGCCGTGTTAGAAATTTTCTCCACATTTTGCTTTACATAAGTTGCGTGAGCAATGGCTAAGATATTTCCGTTTTGGTCTTCAACAAAGCCTTCCGTTTCAAAAAACATACGGGTGTTTTTTATAATTTTTCCAACAACTTTGATTGGTTCATTGAGTGGCACTGGTTTTTTGAATTTTACTTCAAGCGAAGCGGTGACTCCAAAGGTTTCTGGCTCTAAAATTGTTATTGCTCTGCCTATAATTTCGTCAAGCAAAGCACTTATAATTCCGCCATGCATACGATTTGGATAACTTTGATGACATTCCTTGCCCGTTGTAAGTCCAACCACCATTCCGTTTTCAAGTTCGTAAATTTGGGCGTTGAGCGAAATTGGATTTTTAACGCCACACACTGCACAGTCATTGGAATTATGTTGTTTTTTTAATACTCTTAGTTTCATGATTTTCTCCTGTTAAAAATAACTCAAAAACTAATTTGAGTTATTGATTTTTATTAATTTTTTTTGTTTTGATTGTCTTTATTTTCGTCCTTATTCTCATCTTTGTTTTGCGTAGGAGTTTCTACTTTAACTGGTTCTATTTTTTGAACATTGATATCGCCAACATTAACTTGCACATGACCATCGTTTTGCTCGATTTTTTCCAGTCCAGATTTCAAAACCACGGAAACGATTAAGTATATAACTCCAAGCGTAAAGCCTGAATAATCAACCAAACTTGTTTCAACAATTGCCAAAGTTAGTATTAGTTCACAAACAAATCCAACGCCAAGTGGAACAAAAATTTGAATTAATCCAAGGTTCCACATCTTTTTAATAACATCTTTGTTGTATAGTGTTCCCTTTTCAAGTTCAAACTTGTAGAATTTTACATTGTAAAAACTAAGAACAATCGTGCTAACGCACTCAATTGTTAACACTGCGCAAGTCCAAACAATCGTTTTGTGGTCGACAGTTACGCCTGCTTGCGAAAAAATTTCCTGAATTTCTGCACTATTACCAGTAACTGCAAAAGCAATAGTCGTAACCAAAAGCATTACTGCTCCAACAATGCTTACATAAAACACAATCATTGCTAGGATTTTAAAAACTTTTGACATTTTTTGAACTCTGTTTGTGCTACTCATTTTAAATTACTCTCCCAAATAATATAATGCCAATCAAAAGCAAAAATTCATAAAATTTATGTTCGCTCTTTGTTGATAAGTTCGTCTTCGGCGCCGTCGTCTTGACTATACACTTCGCTTATATAATTCTCCACTTTTTCAAGAGAGTTTGCCATGTTTTGAGTACCCATTTGAACTCTTGTCATTCTCTCTAACTTTTTAATTAATCTTGGTCTGTTGTATCTTTGAATTAAAATTGATGGAATGTTCATAACTCCATACACCACTGCTACTGGAAGCGTCATGGTCAAAAAGCCGTGCCACAAAAGTCCAAAAACAGAAAAACCCAAAGCGGAAATCATGCAAAACACATGAGTCATAGAGCCCAAGCAGGTTTCCACAATAAATCTTTCGATATATTCTGGATTGTTTGGGTCATAAAGTTTGGCTTTGCTAAAATTAACCGTTTTGCCAAGTTCTGGAATTTTGTCTTTCCAATCACGAATACCAATATCTTTGTAAAATCTTGATTCTCTTTCGCTAACATAGTAAATTTTTTTATGATAGTCAAACCATTTTCGTGGAAGAAGCCTAATGATAATATCAACAAAAAGTGATGGAATTAGCACTACCGCAAACGATAGTAGCAGGTATAAAAATGTCGTAAAACTAAGGTTAAACGCTAGGTTCAGCCCACAAATTAATGCAATATTGGTGTACAGAAAAATCCAGTAGAACATTTTTACTCCTTGATTTTTATCATCAGTAATGATTGACTTTTTTAACAAATTAAAAACCCTTTACTGTGCCATATTCACATAAAGGGTTTTGTAGTCATGGAGCTAATAACGGGAATCGAACCCGTGACCTCCACCTTACCAAGGTGGTGCTCTACCGACTGAGCCATATTAGCAAAATATTAACGCTTTTAAAACTACAAAACTCTCCATTTTTGGCGGGTAACGATAAAGTTTTTAAAAGAATTATCTTGATAACATATTAATGTTACAATACTTGAATATAAATGTCAAGAAATAATTAAATTTTTAGAAAAAACTTGCGATTTTGATGTCAAAATTTTAAAGATAGTTTGATATTCAAAGTATTTTTAGCAAATTTCTTGACTATATTTATATAAAGTAGTATGCTTTATAATGTTTAAATTAAACTTTAAAAACAAGGAAGACATGGACAGTTCAAAAGAAATATTAAATGACGCTTTGGTGGGACTTTTTAATCAAGTGTTATTAAAAGAAGAAAGTTATATGAAGTCCAAAATGACTTCTTCCCTAACCCTAAACAATGTGCATATTTTGGAAGCAGTGAACAGTTTTGAAAACTGTTGCACTATGAGCGAACTCGCGGGCAAACTCAGGGTTACGGTTAGTACTCTTAGCACAAACATAAAAAAACTTATTGATAACAACTACCTACTAAAAAGACAAAGCAAGGCAGACAAACGAGTTTTTTATGTTAAACTAACCCCAAAAGGCAACAAAATTTTAAAAATACACGAAGAATATCACAAAAAAATGATTGATTTGATTGCAACTAACTTATCTAACAAGGAAACAGCCGATTTGATTGATTTGCTATCAAAAATCAAATACTTTTTTAGCGAATAATAGGAGATTATATGAAAATAGCAATAGTAACGGATAGTAATAGCGGAATTAGTAACGAGCAAGCCAAAGAACTTGGCATAACAGTTATTCCTATGCCTTTTTTGATTGACGGCGAAGAATACTTTGAAAATGTAAACTTGACCCAACAGGAGTTTTATCAAAAACTCAAACAAAATGCAGATGTTTCCACTTCTCAACCAAGTATATATAGCATTGTTGAAATTTGGAAAGAACTACTTAAAACTCACGACCAAATCGTGCATATCCCAATGAGCAGTAGTTTGTCGGGTTGCTACGAAACCGCCTTAAATTTTGCAAAAGAATTTGACGGCAAAGTTCAGGTTGTTAACAACAGAAGACTGTCGGTAACGCATGGCCAATCAGTTTTGGACGCTGTAAAACTAGCGAGCGAAGGCAAAAATGCAATTGAAATCAAGGAATTTCTTGAAAAAACCGCACTGGATTATAGCATTTATTGCCTTGTTTCAACATTAAAATACTTAAAAAAAGGTGGCAGAATTTCCCCTGCCGTTGCTCTAATTGGTTCACTACTAAATATCAAGCCAATCATGCAATTTAATGGCGGAAAAGTTGAAAAATTTAGTCAAACAATTTCGTCCACCCTTGGCAAAAGAAAAATGGTTGACACAATCATTCACGACCTAAAAACAAAGTTTGCTGAGCAGTTAAAGCAAGGAAAAATCAAGATTTGCATTGCCTACACTGGCGATAACGACAAAAATGAAAAGGTTGAAGCCTTTAAAACTTTTGTTAACAATCAACTAAAACCTTTCAATCTTGAAGTTAGTGAAGTTGCTCAACTTCCACTTTCGATTGCCTGTCATATTGGCGATGGTGCTATCGCAATCGTGTGCGAATATGCTTATTGAAATTAGAATAAAAACAAAAAAACTTGGAGTTTTCCAAGTTTTTTTATGTATTAAATTTGTTATTTTTGAATTTTTCTTAGGAATGGTGGAATATCGTCATCATCGATACTAATTCTTGATGGGTTTGAAGAAGTTGGACGATTAAACATTGGTTTTTGTTCTGGTTCTTGTCTTACTTCTCTGCGTGGCTCTTGTCTTCTTGTGTCAAACAAGCCATTGTTGATATTAACCATATCTGTGTAGTGTTGGTCGTTACCCCTTCCCATAAATGTTTGGAAGCCAGCATCTTGATTTTGTTTTTGTTCTGGTTGCTTGTTTTTGTTTTCAAAATTTGCACCATCAAAACCAGTTGCAATGATTGTGATTTCAACTTCGTCTTCCATATTTGGGTCGATACTTGTACCGAAAATAAAGTTACATGATGGGTCTACAACTTCTTGAACCAAAGTTGCTGCATCGTTCACTTCGTCAAGTGCTAGGTCGATACCACCCTTGATGTTTAGAAGCACACCAGTTGCACCTTCGATTTGAGTTTCAAGAAGTGGGCTATAAACTGCGTTTCTAACTGCTTCTTGCATTTTGTTTTCGCCTTTTGCTCTACCAATACCCATGTGAGCGTAGCCACGATTTTTCATAACTGCTCTAACATCGGCAAAGTCAAGGTTAATCAAACTTGGGTTGATGATTACATCACTAATTCCTTGAATACCTTGTCTTAAAACATCATCGGCATATCTAAAACAATCAAGCATTGGAGTGCCTTTTGGAAGCACTTTGAAAAGTTTGTCGTTTGGAATAATAACCAAAGTGTCAACATACTTTTTCAAGTTTTCGATACCTTTTTCTGCCTTGGCAAGTCTGTCTCTACCTTCAAATCCAAAAGGTTTTGTTACGACAGCAACAGTCAAAATTCCCATATCTTTTGCCATTTGAGCAATTACTGGTGCAGAACCTGTACCTGTTCCGCCACCCATACCTGCTGTGATGAACACAAGGTCTGCTCCTTGAAGTGCAGCAGCAAGTTCTGCTTTGCTCTCCTCGGCAGCCTTCATTCCAACATCTGGGTCAGAACCTGCTCCAAGACCTTTTGTTAATTTTGCACCAATTTGTATTCTTGTTGGTGCTGGGTTTGTTAAAAGGGCTTGTTTATCGGTGTTTACAGCGATAAACTCTGGACCTTTAAAATTAAACTTAATCATTCTTGTAACCGCATTTGAGCCACCACCGCCACAACCAATTACCTTGATTTTTGCAACACTTGTTACTTCTTCGTTAAACATAACTTTCTCCTTATGATAAATATTTTATAAGCATTAAGCAAATTTGTCAACATCTAAACAAAAAGTGCTAAATTATTTTTTGAATAGTCTTTTTAGTTTGTCTTTAAACGACAATTTTTGACTTTGACATTTTGCAAGTGCTAGGTCTAGCAAACCAATAACACTAGAAAAATGTGCACGATTTAGTTGTGGAACTTGTGGAGATAAAATTTCGATATTTGCTCCAATAGACTTTGAAAGCAAGTCCTTTCCACCCTTTAAGTAACTAATTCCACCACCCGTTAAATAAATTGGCAAATATGAGCCACTTGTGTTTGCTTTGAGAGATGTTAGGCATCTTGAAATCATGCCTGCAATCATTTCAAGTCTTGACGACACAATCTCGTTTGTAAGTTTTGCCGAAACTGGTGTTACAGTTCCGTCTTTGCTAACAATTTCATAATAGTCATCGTCCGATGCTTGAACGCTTAAAACCACTTTGCGTTTTAGATTTTCGGCGTCCTTAAAGCCAATTTTCAAAATTTGACTCAAATCTGCACTAAAATGACCACCGCCAAGCGAGAACGAATTAAGTCCCACAAGACCATCACCTTTTACAAGAGCCACGCTGGTTGAAATGTATCCGCAATCAATCAAAATTGCACCTGTGTCCCTAACTTCTGGGTCGAGAAGATAGATTGCTTCTGCTAGCGGGCTGGAAATATATTCAAGGTCGTGAATGCCCAAACTTTCCAAAACCGAATTGACTGTTTCGATAAAGTTGCTTTCTGCAAATATAAAACTGATTTCCGCAAAAAGTTTTGAAGTAATCTCTCCCTTTGGGTTCATGCATTTGCGATTGTCGTCTAGCATGAAATAAATTGGCGAACGATTGATAATCACGCTTTGGTTGTTATCAAGTTCTTCGCTTGCCATATCAAAAAGTGAAAAGATTTCTTCTTGTCCAATCTTTGTGCGTTTTTTGAATGAAATTCCTTCGCTCTTTGTTTGAACATAAGAAAATTCTGCTGGCACACCAACAAACAATTTGGAAATTTCTAGTCCGCTGTTTGCTTGTGCTTTTGTGATTGCATTTTCCACCGCACTATGTAAGTTTTCAGGCTCGATAAATTCGCCTTCGTAGTAACCAGCATAGTCAACTTCGCCAGTTCCCTTGATGTTAAATGTGTTATTTATTCCCTTTTCTGCTATAAGTGCTGTTATTTTGCTAGAACCAAAATCCAACACACACGCATAATTTTTTGCCAAAATATTGTTCTCCTTAGTAATATAATTATTATATTAGTATAAATTCAGCGTGTCAATAAAAATTTTAAAATTTATTCACGATTTTGCATATTTATGAATTTTTATGCATAAAATCTTACTCGCCTGAATAGAAAATTCTTAGTTCGTTTCCATTAACTAGTCTTACTTCCAATATTCCCGAATTTTGATATTTTGTGTTTGACTCATATGCGGAAAATGCTATGTTAAACTTGTCGCTGTTATACTCGTTTGCATCTTTTACAACAATCTGCACACCGCTACGCATTTTTACCGAGACTTGATTTAGCCTTTCATAATCAACTTCAACCGACTCAATTTTTTGTTTTAAAACAGAGTTTTCTTGCCACTCATACAAACTGTTGATTGTTAAACTTAAAACATTCATTTGTTTTTTGTCAAATTGCAAAAAGTCGGCAATCTCAACACTTGTTGGTAAGTCTTTTATGTTGGTTAGAACGATTGCATTTGAAGCACTGTTGATATAGTTTTCAACAATATCCAAAACCTTGAAATCTCCGTCAACAATCGCATAACTGTTGTTTGCAAGTTTTATGGCAAATAGTTCTTGCCTTTCGACTGCGTTTATAACAAATTTATTTGGAAAGATTGTTTCGATATTTATAACTTTTAGATATGGATTGTTTTTTTCCAGTTGACTGATGTAGCCTTTTTTGTTTGCGAACAGCACATTTTGACCAAACTTGAAATCCACGCTCTTTACAATATCTTCGCCTTTGCCGTTAAGCCTGTCCGTTGACGAGAGAAAAGAAAGGCTCACTTGGTTCAATGCAAAAATAGTGCTTGACAAAACAATCAAAATCACCAAAAATGCAAATATAGACAAACAAATAGCAAGCCTTTTATTTTTCATATTCTCCCACTTTTAATTTATTCTTTTTATGTCTGCGCCTAGTTTTTCTAGGTCTTTTTCGATACTTTCATAGCCCCTATCAATATGATACACATTTTCAACAGTCGTGTAGCCACTAGCACAAAGTCCAGCCAGCACCAAACACGCTCCCGCACGCAAATCTGTGGCTTCAACAGTCGCACCAGAAAGGCTTTGTTTGCCAACCACAACGGCGATATTGTTCTTGACGAAAATATCTGCACCCATTTTGATTAACTGCGGAATATGCTTAAAACGAGTTTCAAACATTGTTTCCATAATCACAGAACTACCTTCGCTAACACATTCAAGTGCCATGAGTTGCGGTTGCAAGTCTGTTGGAAAAAACGGATAAGGATTTGTTTCAACAAAAGGAATACTTTTGAGTCTTCCAGTTGATTCCACCTTTATTTTATCATTTTTGTAACTAATTTTGCAATCGTTTGAGTTAAATAATTGTATTAAACTCATGGTATAATTTGGGTTTATGTTCGTTAATTCGACATTTCCGCCGCACATTAAAGTTGCAATTATGTAAGTTCCCGCAACAATTCTGTCGCCGATTGGGGTGTATTTTGTGCCATGAAGTTTTTTAACACCATGGATTTTAATCTCTCCACTGCCTGCTCCGCTGACCTTTGCACCCATTTTGTTTAAAAAGTTTTGCAAATCGACAATCTCAGGCTCTTTTGCACAATTTTGAATGATTGTTTCGCCCTTTGTAAAGACGCTTGCTAGCATCAAATTTTCGGTTGCTCCAACGCTTGGAAATCGAAGGTAGAATTTGCCTGCTTTCATATCTTTGCCGTCACAGCAAATAAAGCCATGATTTTCGTCAATCTGCACGCCCAGTGCTTTGAGTCCCGCAAGGTGAATGTCAATCGGTCTGTTGCCAATATTGCAACCACCGGGATAACTGATTTTTGCTGTTTTTTTGCGTGACAAAAGCGAGCCTAAAACAAAAAAACTGGCTCTTAGTTTTTGAGTGAGTTCGCTTGGCAAAACCGTGCTTGTTATGTTAGACGAATCAACAACGATTTTGTCTTTTTGTTGACAAACATTTGCACCCAAACTTCGCAAAATGTTGCACATATTGTCTATGTCGCTAAGTTTTGGAATGTTGTCGAGTTCCACCACTCCGTCACACAAAAGACACGCTGAAAGAATTGGCAAAACCGCATTTTTTGCCGACTTGATTTTGAGTTTTCCATTTAACTTTTTGCCACCATGTATCAATAACTTTTCCATATCTTTTAATATGAAAAAAACACACCAAAAAGTGTGCTTTTAAAATTATATCTTGTGAGTTTTAACCCAATCAAGTAGTTGTTCATAACTCATTTTGCCGTCTGCTAATGTTAACCCAATTTCCACCAACTCTTCGTCAGTATATTTTAAATTAATTCCATTCATTGCAAAAAATGAAAGCATAACCAAAAGACCTATTCGTTTGTTACCATCAACAAAAGCATGATTACTCACTAACCCATAACCAAGCCTTGCTCCCTTTTCTTCTTTGGTTGGATATAAGTCAACGCCATCAAAAGTTTGATAAGCATTTTCTATTGCGGAATTAAGCAAATTAAAATCTCTAACTCCCGCAGTTCCGCCAGAAGATTTGATAATTAACTGTTGCAGTAATAACACTTTTTCTTCGTCAAATTTAATCATTTTCCAAGTTCCTCAAATGCTTTGTGATGCTCTGTTAAAATTATGTTTGCCACAGTGGTTAAAAACTGATTTTCGTCAATATACTCTTTACTGTCATCAATTTTTGAAAGCACATATTTAGGTCTATTATTCTTCAAAATAATAACACGCTCACTTTGCTCAATCTTTTTTACAACATTAGAAAAGTTTTGATTTGCTTCTGTCATAGAAACCAAATTTTTTGTGTCAATTTTCATTTTAACTTCTCCTTTTCTATATTATTATACACAAAAATAGGATAAAAACAACCTATTTTATAATATTTTACAAAAAAACACACCAAAAAGTGTGCTTTATAAATTTTACTGTGTTTCACTATCATGCAAAATTTTTTCAATCCATCTATGTATTTGTTTAATATACATATTAGTAAAATCTTTCCACCATTGACTGCATAAGTAATAGTTATTATCCATAATTTTATCAACATAGTATCGTTTATGTCCTGAAACAATGGTATCTTTTTCGTTATCGCAAATTATAGGAAATGCTAAGCCAAATGTACGCTTTGAATATTTTAAGTCATGCATTCGTTCTAATTCTCGTTGTGAGATTTTTCCTTCTTGATACAAAGTTTCCAAAACTCTTTTAACATAGTGTTGAATTGACTCTTTTCCGTTGGCATGTATCTTTAAATCATCTCTAATATTTTTTCCTAGTTCTGGGTCATTAGGTATAATACAAGTTATAGGTTCTGGGTTTATATATTTTGTTTTTACTGCTTTGTCTGTCACTTTAATAGATAATTTTTCTATCACTTCTTTCGGATAGTTGCTTGACAAAAATTTCTTTATGTAGTCTTCACCAGCAGTGGAACACAAAAAATCTATACTTTCTTGATTAGTTTTTTCTGCTTGTTTTGATTTTAACTTTTTTTCGCAAAATGCGTACAACTTCTCAATGCTAAAATCTTGTTTGGTTAGAACTTCAAGAAGTTCAGTTCCATGAGAATCTTGATAGTTAAAATTAATATCAACAATTTCAACTGGGTCACTCACACTGTCTGGAACATCATAAAAAACTTTGATTGAATTTCCCCACAAAATACCTACTTTTAGTTTTAGTTGTTTCATGTAAGAAAAGAGTTGTTTTTCATTATGGTCTGTGAGTTCTTTGTTGGCTTGCTTTAATTCCACCACCAAAACATCTCTCAAATCTTGTTTTAGAACGATATCTGGAATAAGATATTTGGCTGAGCCAAAAGGTATTTTAGGCTTTGTAATTTCTCCATTTTGTTCTTCCCAGCCCAAAATTGAAAAATAATTTTCAACAAGCACTTGCCAAATTTCTTCTTTATCAAATTTATGTTTGTCGTATTCGTAACAAATTTTATCCCATAGGTGTTGTTTTTCCATATTTTATTCCCCTTTACACATTGTTTCTTCGTAGTCGTTATAGATTTTTAATAGTTCTGGCGACAAAAAGTATTTAACTTCGTCTTTGATATATTGCGGTACGCCGTAATACGCTCCCGCAAGTGCGCCAGCAATACACGCCATTGTGTCTGCATCTCCACCCATAACAATCGCATTTTTGATAGCATCTTCGTAAGAATTAGAAATCAAAAAGGCAAATATTGATTGCGGAACAGAACCTTGACAAGTTTCGTCAAAACCATAGTGAGCCTTTAACTCTTCAAAGTCGAAATCAAGATTGTAGTATTGTTGCAAAATATTCTTTAATGAACTCTTTGAATGACCTTGAAATATTAACCACATTGCATAAGCGATTACATCTGCTCCTTTTAGCCCTTCTGGGTGATTATGAGTAATGTCTGTAACCTTTTTTGTTAGTTCTTTTAATTCATTACGATTGTTAGCAAAATATGGCACGGCGGAAATTCGCATTGCACTGCCGTTCCCAAATGAATTATATGGCTGTGAGTCATTAGATTTTAGCCATTGCTTAAAATTAAGACCATAGCCAGCGTGTGGATATTTGCGTCCAAGTTCTTTCATGTTGTTGATTGTAATTTGTCTAAGATTTGTGTAATCTCCCCTGCAATCCAACAATGATTTGCACACCGCAAGCGTCATAACAGTGTCGTCAGTAAAATGCGTAACTAATTGACTAGCGATGGTTGGTTGTCCGTTTTCGTCAAAGTTATTCTTCCAAGAAAACAGCGGAAATCCTTTTGTGTTGATTGGGTGAAATTCATATATTGAGCCAACAATATCTCCTGCAATAGCACCTAAAAAATTAGAATAATGCTTTTTTAACAAATATTCTTTGGCATTTTTATACTTGTCATCAAGCAACAACTGCATGGCAAGTAATATAGAATTTGGTTGCACATTTTCTCCCACATATCTACACAACACGAGCAAATTTCTTTGATATTTTGCTCGGATAAAGCACTTGTTGGCAAATTGCAGTGGAATACATTTCCAGTCTTGGTTGTTAGACATACGAACAAAAGTATCTGGGTCGTCACTTTCGCTCATGTTACGGAATAAATCTTGACGCAGTATTGCAAACAAATCTTTGTGTTTGTAAATATCAAGAAAGTAAAATTTTAATTCCTTTTCTTTGTATGCAAATTTCACACAGCCAACACTTCCCATGCCACCGATATCAACATACAAAAAGCCTAACAAATTTTCTTGCTTAAAACTTTTAACATTTGACTCATCAACAGGATTGATTTCTGGTTGTTCCAAAAATCCCATATCAAAGCAGTGTTGTTCAATCTCTTGCAAACATTCTTCTTTGTACATTTATACATATCTCCTTAAAACGATTATACTTCTACCCCCCCCTTGTCAAATAAATTGCTGGGCGTTTGTGATAGCAAGCCCCTTTTGAAAAGAGCCTGATACTTATTGTAAATTGAAAGATATAAAAAACGCTCAATTTGCAAAAAAAATTACATTCTTATAAATAAGAATGTAAAAAATTTATTAAAAATCTAAAAGTTATAATTGTATAACTTTATTTCCAAGAAAAATCATTTACTTTTTTAAAAATAAAAAATTTTAAAAAAATATAAATTTTTTAAGCAAAAAATCGACAATTTTATAATAAATTTCTCTTTATCCACACTTTTACAGCAATATTTTTTTTAAAAAACAGAGTTTTTACGCTCTGTCTTTTTTTATGTTTCAAATGTGTTTGCCGATTGTTCAAGCAATCAGTTGTTAAAGCAAAATTTCTTTTTACTTTGCTTGTCGATGTTGAGTAAAACGCCTATCGAACTCATAAACACAACAAGGGCCGTTCCACCACTTGATATGAACGGAAGTGGAACACCAGTTGGCGGAATACTGCCTGTTACAACCGCAATATTGATTAAGACCTGACTTGCGATAACCGTTGTTATGCCAGTAGCCAAATATGCACCAAACCTATCGTTTGCGTGGAGTGCGATTTTTACGCCACGATAAATTAGCACCGCAAACATCAATATTACAATCAAACAACCAAAAAGTCCAAGTTCTTCGCCGATAATGGAAAAGATAAAGTCCGACTCTGCAAACGGCAAAAACATATACTTTTGTCTGGAATTAAACAGCCCTGCTCCAAACAGTCCGCCTGCTCCAAGTGCATAGAGTGACTGAATAAGTTGATAGCCTTCGGTTTTGGGATTTAGCCAAGGGTTCATAAACGCAACAAGTCGATTGAGTCTATATGGCTCGGCGATAATTAACGCTGGAACGGCGAGTGCTCCCACAGAGCCAAGCATTGCAAAGTGTTTTGCTCGCATTCCACCAACAAACAGCATGACAATCATTGTTAGAGCCATGCACATTGTGATTGACATATTTGGCTCTAAAATAATCAGCAAGCAGTACATTCCGCCAACCATTAAAACTGGCAAAAGTCCCGAAAACTTTTTGACATAGTCATAGTTTTTGGCAAGATATGAACTCGTCCAAATAACAAACGAAAACTTGGCAATTTCGCTGGGCTGGATTGTGAAAAACGGAAGTCTAATCCACCTTGTTGCACCATAGTTGCTAAAACCAATGCCCGGCACAAAAACTAAAACAAGAAGAATCATAGAAACCGCAAGTACAATCCACTTGATTTTTTCTAGTTTGTGATAATCAACAAAACTCATGAGCGTCATGCAAACAAAGCCGATTGCAACACCAAAAAGTTGCTTGTACATGAAAAACTTGTCACTGCCGTACTGAATTTGTGCCGTGTAGCACGAAGCGGAATAGACCATCACCACGCCAAACAGTGCTAACAAAAGCGTTACGCCAAGCAAGATAAAATCGGTGTTTTTTACGCCAAAACCTTTAAAATCAAATATTTTTGAAAACTTTTTTTTCAATTTTTCACCTTACTGAATTTTTTATTACGAGTGCGTCACAATTCTTGTGAACACTTCTCCACGCTGTTCAAAATTTTTGAACTCGTCAAAACTAGCGGTTGCGGGAGAAAGCAAAACAACATCGCCACTTTCGGCAATTTGGCTAGCATATTCCACCGCTTGATAAAACTCTTTTTTGACAACATAATTTTGAATATTTGCCTTTTTGAAAGACTTTTCGAGTTTGGACGAAATTGCACCCGTTAGCACTGTGAGTTTTACTCTTGACGGCAATTTGAGCACGAAATCGTCATAGTTAATGCCCTTGTCGCTACCGCCAACAATCAAAATGATAGGGTTTTGAAACGACTCCACCGCTGTTAAAGTTGACTTTGGCGTTGTGGATTTTGAGTCGTTAACAAACTTGACTCCGTATTTTTCAAGCACGAGTTGAAGTCTGTGGTCAACGCCTTTAAAATTCATGATTGCTTGCCTGATAAACCTTGGCTTTATATTACAGCACATACAAATTGCAACCATGCTTAAAACATTTTGTTCGTTGTGTTTGCCAAACAGTTTGATATCGTTTTGACTAGCCACCACAACCACTTGCTTGCCGTTGTCAAAGCAAATATTTCCACTGCTAATAAACGCACCTTTAACCCGCTTTTGCTGGCTGAACCACACGATTTTTGGCTTTACATACGACTGACTTATTTTGCAAAGTTCTTCGTCATCGGCGTTCAAAACAAGGACGCCATTTTTGCTCATGTTTTCGAAAATTTTGAACTTTGTTTGCTTGTATTCTTCAAAACTAAAATGCCTATCAAGATGATTTGGCGTGATGTTTAAAATGCACGCAATATCTGGTCTAACGGTTGAACTTTCCAGTTGAAAACTGCTTGTTTCAACGATATAGTTTGTTTTGAAAAGAGAAACATATTTTGTTATTGGATTTCCAACATTGCCAACAAGAACATTGCGTTTTTTTGCATAGTTGAACGCTTGATTGATTAAATTGACAGTTGTTGTCTTGCCGTTTGTTCCAGTGACTAGTATTTTTCTGCCCCTAGCAAACGACAACCCGAGTTCCAACTCGCCAATAACTTTTTTGCCATATAGTTTGCATAGTTTTACGCCTTCGCTATATATACTAATCCCCGGCGAAAGCACAACTAGGTCGAGTTTTTGTACAAAGTCGTGCGTCAAATTTTCAACAAACACGGCGTTTGTTAAGGCATCTTTGACTTTTTTGTTTTTGTCGTAAACAAACACCTTTGCACCCTTTTTTTGAAGCAAGCAAACGCTAGATTGTCCGCTTTTTGCGTAGCCCATAACCAAAACAAGTTTGTTTATTAATCTCATAAAAAATGCTCCACTTGTGTGAAGCACTTTTGATTAATTTAAAAGCAAAGTTAGTAATATGCCACACACACTAATTATAATTGTTATAACTATATATATGGCTACAATTCGGTTTTCATGCACGCCCTTTTTTTCTAAATGATGATGAAAAGGCGCCATCAAAAATATTCGTTTTTTGGTTAGTTTGTAGTAGCACACTTGCAAGCAAACGCTGAGCGCACTCCACACAAAACATAATCCAACAATCAATATGAGTAGTGGCTGTTTTAAGAAAATTGCTAGGCACGAAATCAGTCCACCAAGAGCGAGTGAGCCAGTGTCGCCCATAAAAATCTTGGCCGGAAAACAGTTAAACAAAATGTACGCAAGCAACGCTCCCATGCTTGCCCCGCACACGCAAAGCAAGTTCATTTGCTCGGCAAAATATTCGGCTTGCATGGTGCTTGATAGTTTTGTAACAACCAAATAGCAGATAAATGTAAAGCCAAAAAAGTACGACAGACTAACTCCGCCCGCCAGCCCGTCTAGTCCGTCAGTTAAGTTAACGGCGTTAACGGTTGCCAAAAACACAAAAAGGCAAAATGGAATAAACCACCACGAAAGATTGAATGTTATGGTTGAAAACGGCACAAAAATTTGCGTTCCAACAAAGTTATTTTTATATGCAAAGATTGTGACGATAAGACTGATTGCAAACTGACCGATAATTTTTTGATAGGCTCTAAGTCCCAAATTTCGTTTTAAAATTATCTTTAAAAAGTCGTCCAAAAAGCCTAGTATTCCAAACAAGAGCATTATAAACAGTGAGATTGTGGCAAGCAAGTTGTTTTTTGAAAACACACAACACGAACCCACAATCACGGCAATTATTATTCCAATTCCGCCCATTGTTGGCGTGCCTTGCTTGGACTTGTGCATATCAACATATTCATAGATATTTTGTTTGGCTTTTAGTTTTTTTGCCAAAAAAATTACGACTGGGGAAACCAAAATTCCTGTTACAAATGATATTAAAATGGCAGTAAAAATTCTATTCATACCTTGCTCCCCTTTTTTATATTGTTATGTTGTGCAAGATATAAAAAAATATAAAATTATTGTCGAAGTTTTTGTTTTTTTGAGTACTGAAAATTAGTACACAAATTTGCTATCTAGTTTCAACTTTTTGGCTAGGCTAAGGCAGTTAATAACAGCGTCATAGTCGTTATATTTTTCGTGAACGCCGTTGATGTTTTGATAGTCTTCTATGCCCTTTCCAACAATAACAACAGTGCTTTTTGGACTCGCCAAACTAAGAGCCAAATTGATTGCGTTTTGCCTGTCGTCAACAAGTTTGTATGGCGTGGCGGTTTTTGCAACGCCAACTTCGATATTTCGCATTATTCGATAACTGTTCTCGTACTGCGGATTGTCGCTTGTTATAACAACATAATTCGACAGTTTTCCCGCAATATGCCCCATTGTTTCTCGCTTAAATTCGTCACGATTACCTGGGCAACCAAACACTGTTATGATTTTGGATTTTGTTAGTGATTTTATGTTTGTCAAAAGTTCTTTCAAACTTTCTGGCGTGTGAGCGTAGTCAATCACGATATTAAAGTTTTGTTTTTTCTTGATAACATTAAATCTTCCCGCAATTTCTTTGACGCTAGCAAGTGCTTTTTTAATCACATTTTTGCCAATTCCAAGCACATTGCAAGCACCGATGCAAGCCAAAATATTGTAGACATTAAACAAACACGAAAGATTAGTTTTGATTTGATAGACATCGTCAAGATTGTTGACAACAAACGAACTTCCTTCCAAATTCATTGCAATGTTGACCGCAAAAATATCACTAGGATTTTTTATGCCAAAAGTGATTGTTGGAAGATTTGTTTTTTTAACAAGTTCTTTGCCCACCTTGTCGTCTATATTGGCAACAACGCACTTGGTGGTGCTTTCGTTAAAGTAACTAAGTTTTACATTTTTATAATGTTCCATAGTCTTGAAAAAATCAAGGTGGTCTTGATTAAAGTTTGTGAATATCGTACATTCGTTTTTTATGCCATACACTTTGTTATAAAAAATTGCGTGAGCGCTAACTTCCATAACAACATATTCTGTGCCTTTGCTGACCATTTTTTTAAGCATTTTAAAAAGCAAGAATGGGTCTGGGGTTGTCATGTCGTTTTCAAACTTTTCTTCTCCCACAAGAATGCCGTTTGTTCCAATTAGTCCCACAGATTTTTTTGCAGTTTTTAGAATATTAAACAGAATATGCGAAGTGCTTGTTTTGCCGTTTGTTCCAACAACCGAAACAAATTTTAAACTCTTTTCGGGATTATCAAAAAAGTTGGAAGACAGTTGACTTAGAGCCACTCGGGTGTTTTCAACAACAATTTGACAAACACTAACATAGTCAACAAAGTGTTCGGTTATGACCACTTTTGCCCCATTTTTGACCGCTTCGAAAATATAATTTTCGCCAGTTGTGTTGCTTCCACTAAGGCACACAAAAATGGAAGTTTCGGTTGCCTCCTTGCTGTTAAAAGTTATGTCTTTAATCGTGATATTTGGATTATAGTTTGATGTTTGTTTTATAAACAATCCTTGAATTAATTTTTTTAATTTCATACTTCACCTTTACTAAAATTTTAGTACTTTTAAAGTGCGAATTTTAGCACAAGCAAAATTAGTTCTTTTTTTGCAAAAAAAGTCATGATTTTTCATAAATACACCTAAGGCATTGAATGAAAAATATAGAAAGTTTAAAATTGGTTTCTAAAAAGGAACACTTCTTAAAATCGTGGTGTTCCTTTTTTTACTAATTTCAAATGGCTTGCCGTGAATTTTGTCATGTGCTTAAAACCACAATTCCGTTTTTAAACAGCATTGTGCCTTGGGCGGGATACTGCGACTTGACAGTTCCGCCTTCGCCGTCACTTTCGTATTGAAGTCCTAGCATTTTAACGATTGCAATCGCTTGCGACAAACTCATTCCTACAAGATTTGGCATTTCGATATTCCTTGCCATTGCCATGGTTTCGCTAACGATATCTTTTACTGGCTCATAGCCTTTGTAGTCAATAATACCTTCTAGCACCATTTTTGCATAAGGCGTGGCAACAATGCTTCCGTAGTACGCTCCGCTGGTTGGTTCGTCAACCACAACCAAGATAACATATTCTGGCTTGTCGGCTGGAAAAGTGCCGATGAACGAAGACACATATTTCCCGTTGATTTTTCCGTCTTCGTACTTTTGACTAGTTCCTGTTTTGCCACCCACCTTGTAACCTGGGATAAAGGCGTTAATAGCGTTGGCTTTTTCGATAACCTGTTCCATCATGTAGTTTATGTCGTCACTTGTTTTTTCGCTAATCGTTCGCCTTACAACCGTTGGACTAAACTGCTTTACATAGTTGTTATATGAATTTGACACGCTCTTTACAAAGTATGGTTGCATGAGTAGTCCCCCATTGAACACCGAACACTCCGCACGGATTAGTTGAAGCGGAGTAACTGCTATCGCTTGCCCAAATCCCATACGAGCCAAGTCCACCTTTTGAGCCACTTCTCTGTCCATAACAATTCCCGCACTTTCGCCAGCAAAATCAACATTGGTCAAACTGCCAAAGCCATATTTTTCAAAGTACTGATACATTTTGTCTTCGCCAAGTCTTAACGCCAAATCCACAAACACGCTATTGCAACTGTTGCAAAGTCCGTCAACCATGGTTTGACTGCCGTGACCATGAAGACGCCAACAGTTTATTCGCTGACCGTCAACAATCCTATACCCTGGGTCATAAAAGCCATCATTAAGCGAAGTAACCTTTTCTTCCAAAGCGGAAGCGGTGGTTAAAACCTTGAAAGTTGAACCCGGCTCGTAAACATCAACAATGCTTAGGTTTTTTGTTTTGGCGTTCAAACTTTTAACATCATCTCGTGGAATATCGTTGAGCGAAAAACTAGGCTTTGTTGTCATTGCGATAATCTCGGCGGTGTTTGGGTCCATAACGATTACGCTAGCACTTTTTGGATTATGGTCAAGCATGATTTGCTCGGCTGCCTGCTCGCACATCAGTTGAATACGATAGTCTATCGTGAGCGTTATATCGCAACCTGCAATAGGGCTAACAAAACTATCAAGAGTGTTACCCAGTTCTCCGCCACGAATATCACTTTGAACAAGCGTGTAGCCGTCTATGCCTTTAAGATATTTGTCGTAGTAAAGTTCTAGCCCCGACTGCCCGATATTGTCTATGGTCGTGTAGCCAAGAACCTGAGTTAAAAAGTCGCCATAAGGATAGTATCTTTTTGTGTTTTCGCTAAAATATATGCCTTTAAGATTGCTCTTTTTGATTTCGTTGACCTTGTCTTGCTCGATGGAAAGTTTTATCAAACTTTCGCTAACTTTTTTGTTGGTTGCTTTTTTGTAGACTTTGTCAAAATCGACATCTAGCGTGCTACTAAGCACTTTTGCAACACTTTCGGCGTTTTCGACATTGTTTGGTCTAACATATACATCAAAACTGGTGTAACTAACCGCCAGAGCGTTGCCGTTTCTGTCGTAAATCGTTCCACGAGTTGCCGAAAGTGGCAAGTCCCTTGTCCACTGTTCTTCCGCTTTTGCTTGCAGTTGATATCCCGAAAAAACTTGCAAATATAATAGTCTGCCAAATAATAAAACAAACAAAGAGGCTATGACTGCAAACATTGCAATTAGCCTCTTTTGTAACGAAAATGTTGAATGAAAAATATTCAAGGTTTAGCCTCCAAATAAATGACTAAAAAAGTTACAAATTCTATCAAAGAAATTTGTTCGTCCTTGGTAATCCTCCACTTGTTTTTTCTCGATTAATTCAATTTTGGTTTTGTTTGTGACCGACTCCATGCCGTTTTGTTCGCCATTTTCTTTAACGGTGTCTTCATCTATCATTCCTTCGATAACTTGGTCAATTTTGGTTATTTCCTGACCCAAATTTGCAATCTCTTGCGTTTTGGAAAGGTTTGAGTAGTTAAGATTGTTGATATTTACAGCGTTAACAATTCCAAGCACGCCCATGCAGACACAAATCACACAACAAATGCAAATGAAAATTTTGTTTGATTTTTGCATTTTTGGAGTTTGCTTGACTTTTTCGTACACAAAAGTTTCCTTGCTTGGCGAATAAGAATTTTGTTCATCAACAAAGTCTTTAAAATTAGCGTTTTTGTTTGGTTTTTTCTTTGGAGTGTAAGTTTGAATTATCTCGTATTCTTCGTAGTCTTTTTTGCTTTTGCTAGTTGAATAGTCTGTGAATTGTTGATATTCTCGTTTTAGTTGACCGTTAGACTTTTGTGGCTTTACAACTTCTTCGTCTGTGTCGGTCGTGATTATATCGTTTTCATATTCCATACATTATACTCCTTTTAAAAAATTTTTATGTTAACTTTTGTTATAACTTTTCGGCAATTCTTAGTTTTGCACTTTGGCTTCGTGGGTTTTGCTCTTGTTCCAAACTTGATGGCTCAATTGGCTTTCGGGTTACCAACCTAACGCTTGCTTTGTGCGAGCAAACGCACACCGGAAAACTTGATGGGCAAATGCAGTCTGTTGCACATTCCTTGAACACATTTTTTACAATCCTATCTTCCAAACTATGAAAAGTTATGATTGCAATTCTGCCACCGCTATTCAAACTTTCAATCATGTCCTTAATCGTGTTTGTTAGCGTAACAAGTTCGCCGTTTACTTCAATCCTAATTGCTTGGAATACTCTTTTTGCTGGGTGACCTTTTTTTAGCACCTTGCTTGGAACACTGTTTTTGATAATTTCAACAAGTTCAAGCGTGGTTTTTATTGGTTTTTGCCCTCTTGCTTTGATAATATTTTTTACGATAGATTTTGTAAAAGGTTCTTCGCCATATTCAAACAAAACTTTTTCCAATTCTTGTTGAGAATAAGTATTAATAACTTGCTCTGCCGTTAGGCTACTCGTGGTGTCCATACGCATATCAAGTGGTGCGTCAAACCTATACGAAAAGCCACGGGAAGCGTTGTCTAACTGATATGAACTAACGCCAAGGTCGAGCAAAATTCCGTCCACTTTTTGAATATTTAGTTTTTGCAAAATCTGCTTATAGTTTTTGTAGTCGTCATGAACCAAAACAAATTGAGAACTAATCTCATTAAGACGCTTTTCGCTAACGCTTAGGGCTTCGGCGTCCTTGTCGCAACCAATCAATAATCCCGATTTTAATCTTTTCAAAATTTCTTTGCTATGACCTGCTCCGCCAAGAGTTCCGTCAAAATATATTCCGTCTGGTTTGATGTTCAAACCGTCTAAAACTTGGTCTAACATGATTGGCACATGATGAAATTCCATTTTGTTCTCCTATTCAAAAATTGTTATTAAGTGATTACCCACTTTGTCGCACGATGTTAAATAATAATCAATTCCGTTTTTGTTTAAATGAATGATTGTTCTGCCACCCTTGCCATGAAGGTGTCCATAAATAACAGCATCAACTTTATATTTTTCCATTAATTTTGTAAACTCGCTATCTTCGGTTTTTGAGTTAAAAGGTGGATAGTGAATCATACAAATTAGTTTTTCGTTGTTGGTTCTAAGGCTTTCGGCACTTTTTAACGAAAGTTCCAGCCTGATAACTTCCCTATCAAAAATCTTTTTGTCTTCTGGCGACTGCTCGCCTTCCTTTTCTGGAACAGTCCAGCCACGAGTTCCGCAAATAATATAGTTGTCAAACTTGATTGCGTCATTTTGAAGGGCATACATATTTTCTGGCAAACTTTTTCTAACAGCGGAAATGCTTTTCCACCAATAATCGTGGTTGCCACGAACAAAAATCTTTTTGCCAGTGAGTTTTGCAATTTCCTTGATGTCTTCAATGGCTTCTTCAAGTTTCATTCCCCAACTGATGTCGCCCGCAACCAAAACAATGTCGTCATCTTTCACTTTTTCCAGCCAGTCGGCAGATATAATTTTAAAGTGGTCATGCCAAACAGGTCCAAAAATATTCATAGGCTTGTTTGTGTTGATACTAAGATGTAAATCGCTAATTGCAAATATTTTCATATTTTTCTCCGTGATAATTATGCCACAATATTATTTAATTGGCAAGCAAAACAGATTAACATAAGAAGCATTGTTGCTTTGTGAAAGCGTTGAATTTTGACAAAATACTTGCATTGTGATAGACACTAAACACCGCTAACACAAAGCAATTTGATTGACAATATTCACGCAAAATAGTATCATTAAAATATCAATAAAAAGGAGATTGAAATGAAAAAACTAAGCAAAACTTTATTAACTCTTGCACTTGTTTTAATGCTCACAATTCCAGTTCTATGCTTTTCGGGTTGCGGAGATAACAGCAAGGCAAATCTTGTTTTGGACAGGATTGAATTTTACTTCCAAACTAAGCCAGATATTAAGTCTTACTCAACCGTAAAAATTGGTGCTATTAGCGGAAGCATTGACGAAAAGGAAGTGACTTTGGACACAACCGCTCAAACCGAGTACGAATTCTATAAGAAAAGCAAAGGCGTTGTTACAACTTACACAAAAGAAAATCCACTAGTAATCACAACAGGCAGTGTTAACATTGAAGCAGGTTCACAGTTCACCCTAACCTTCAACTCACCAAAAGTTATTACTATTGAAAGCGGTTTTAGTACTGCCTACGACCGTGACGCAGTCAAAACTCACTCGTTCACTGTTCCTGAGCAAGAAGGCTATTCCAATGAATCAGTTTTCTACGAAGGCAACACAAACGGCTTTATAATCTACATTAGATTTCACTTTTCAAGCAAGTAATTGATACAAAAAAAGTTTCCAAACATGGAAACTTTTTTATTACCTAAAATATTTTACGCTTATCTTAGTTTATAGCCCTTGCTACTTGCAAGATTAATCATATCTTTTTGGAAAGTTTCGATTTCTTCTCCGCTAAGTGTATGAGTTTTTGAAGATATTTCAAACTTAAAGGTCATACTCTTTTTGTTTGGAAGCAAAATGCTATCTTCGTAGACATCAACAAGCGAAATTTCGTAGTCAAGTTCGGTTTGATACGACATCAAAGTATCAACGATATTTTGATATAATTCGTCTTTGTCCACAACAAAATTCAAGTCCAAAGTATTGATTTGATATTTTGTTACCGTTTCAAGTTTCTTGACTGGGCAGTTTTGACCAGCAAGTTTTGAAAAGTCGATTTCTGCAATCGCAACGGACAAATTTTTGCCCATTTTTTGTAGAGTTTTTGGGTGGATTAATGCTATATAGCCCACATTTTTGCCATTAACCAAAACTTCTGCATTGTTTTTTGGGTGAACAAGTTTTGATTCGGCTTCTCCAATCAAAAATCTAACGCTTGCGTTAAGTTCGTTTTTTGCAAGATTTTCTACGATTTCTTTTAGTTCAAAATACAAACTTTCTTCTGTTTTTTCACTGCTTTGGAGTGCAACTGCAAGATGTTTTTCTTCGATAGCCAAATTGTGAATATCAAGACCTGTGCAGACTCTGCCGATTTCAAAAACACCAATTTCGGTGGAGAATTTTTTGTTATCAACCAAAACTTTTATAAGTGATGGCACAAGTTCTGCCCTGATTTCGTCATTATCTTTAACTGTTGAATTTAGCACCTTAACATAGCCGTGAGTGTCCAAAAGCAAGTCTTTTTTGGTCTTTTCGTCCGTCCAAATATATGTGTGAACTTCGTTTAGACCAAACTTTTCTGCAAGCAAGCGTTTTGCAGAGTATTCAAACTCGTGTTCAAACGATTGTTCAACAGGTTTTAGGCTGGCAGTTACTGGAATTTGTGGGATATTGTCGTAGCCGCACATACGAGCAATTTCTTCAACAATATCAACTGCGATAGTAACATCTTTTGTTGCCCTATATGATGGCACTTTTATTGACATAATTGCACCGTTGTAGTCCACTCTAAATCCAAGATTTGTTAGGATTTTGCCAACTTGCTCTGGTTTTAATTCAATGCCGATATAGCCGTTGATAAATTCCATTGTTGTGGTTATGATGCGGTCTGGGTACTTTTTGCTATAAATGTCCGTTAGTCCACTTTGAATTGTAACTTGTGGGTCAACAGTACGCAAAATATGAATAAATCTTGCGATTGCGAGTGTTGTTAATTCTGGGTCAAGAGATTTTTCGTATCTTGCACTTGCTTCGGTTCTAAGTCCAATTTTTTGTGCAGTTTTTCTAACGCTTGTTGCGTCAAAAGTTGCACTTTCTAGGAGCAAGTTTGTGGTTTTGTCTGTAATTTCGCTATCAAGTCCACCCATAACACCCGCAACAGCAACTGGACGATTGTCGGTGCAAATAACCATTGTGTTTTCTGGCAAAATTCTAGTTTCGTTGTCCAAAGTTTTAAACTCGGTTGGAGTCCTAACTTCTTTTACTTGAATGTTACTAACAATATCGCCGTCAAAAGCGTGCATTGGTTGACCAACATCAAGCATAACATAGTTCGTTATGTCGGCAAGCAAGTTGATTGCTCTCATACCACAGTAAAAGAGCCTAATTTGAACACCGATTGGGCTAACTTTCTTTGTTACATTGCCAATTTTTATAGCGCTGTAACGATAGCAGTTGTCGGTCATAACTTCAACATCAACACTGCCATTTTGTGCGTAGTACTGCAAGTTTTCGGTTACGATTGGTTTTAGGGGTCTATCCAAAATTGCAGAGATTTCTCTTGCAATTCCGTAGTGACACCATAGGTCTGGACGGTTGGTTAAACTCTTGTTGTCCACTTCAAAAATCGTATCGTCAAAGTCATAAATTTTTTTGATATCTGTTCCAAGTGGAATTGACTCGTCTACTTCCCAAATTCCTTCGTCATTCTCGCTAAATCCAAGTTCTTCTTTTGAGCAACACATTCCGTAACTTTCTTCGCCAGCGATAACGGCTTTTTCAATATTCATGCCTTTAACGCTTCCGCCGATTGTTGCAAGAGCCACTTTCATGTTTGGTCTAACATTTGGAGCACCGCAAACAATGTCTAAAACTTCTCTGCCTGTGTCTACTTTTAACTTGTGAAGATGATTGCTCTTTGGGTGAGCGTTAACTTCCAAAATTCTGGCAACGATAACGCCGTTGATATCTTGTCCCATGTGATAAACATCTTCGACTTCGGCTGTTCTAAGTCCAAAAGTGGCAATAAGTTTGTCGATATCAACGCCACTCAAATCAACATAGTCGCCAATCCATTTCATGCTTATTTTCATAAATTCAATTTCTCCTTATCCTACTTTGTTCCCGCTTTTTTTAGGAATTTTACATTTCCAGAATTTAGGTTTCTAATTTCGTTAATGCCATACTTCATCATAGCAAGTCTTGTTAGTCCAAGTCCAAAAGCAAATCCTTGATATTTGGAAGTGTCTACTCCGCCCATTTCCAAAACTCTTGGGTGAATCATTCCGCAAGGACAAAGTTCAATCCAGCCACCATTTTTGCAGGTTGGACAGCCCTTTCCGCCACAGAACATACAACTTGCGTCAAGTTCAAAACTTGGCTCTGTGAATGGGAAATAACCCGGTCTTAATCTAACATTAACATCTTGCTTAAACACTTCGCTAAGCATTTTTTTCATAAAGTAAATAAGGTTTGCAATCGAAATATTTTCGCCAACCATCATTCCTTCTAGTTGGAAGAAAGTGTTTTCGTGGCTTGCGTCAACATTTTCGTTTCTAAAACATCTACCAGGGAAAATAACCTTGCAAGGTGCGCCATATTTTCTTAAAATTCGGTTTTGACCAGCACTTGTTTGAGTCTTTAAAACTTCGCCGTTAGAAAGCCAAAAAGTGTCTTGCATATCTCTTGCTGGGTGGTTTTTTGGAACATTAACTGCTTCAAAGTTGTTATACTCGGTTTCGATTTCGTTGCCGTCTTCAACAACAAATCCCATGCTCTTAAAGATTTCTTCCACCTGATGTTGAACAATTGTGATTGGGTGAAGCGAACCTTCGTTATGCTCAACTGGCATTGTGATATCGTACTGCTTTGACGAAGCAATTTGCGTTTCAAGTTCCTTTTGTTTGATTTCTTGAAGTTTAACTGCAAAATGCTCTTCTGCCATTTGCTTTAATTCGTTGATTTTTGCACCGATATTTTTTCTTTCTTCTTGTGCAACAGTTCTTAGACCCTGCAAAAGTTCTGTGATTTTTCCTTTCTTACCCAAAAATTCCAAGCGTTCTTGTTCCAAATCTTCGATTGTTTCGAGTGACGAAGTTTTGTCTAAGTATTCTTGTTTGACTTGTTCGATTTTGTCGTACATAAAATTCTCCTTTTTTGTGGTGGATTAATAAAAAAGTCCCCGCTAAAAAAAATTAGCAAGGGACGAAAATTTTTCGTGGTACCACCCTATTTCGTGCAAAAGCACCTTGATTAAAGGTCGTTTCGTGACCAATTCGGCAAGGATTTCTCCAAGCAGGCTCTAACAAGCGAAATTCAAATCAACTCAACCTATGAGTACTTTCAACCACGATACTCACTCTCTAAAAGCGAACTTTGATTTTACTATAAATGTTATATTAACGCCTATATATTCTAGGATATTTTAGCACCACACAAAACTTTTTGCAAGCAAAAAACAATGTTTAGTTTATCTTTTGTTTTTTAAATCTCGCTCCAAATTGTCTTTCTCTACTTTGCTTATAAAATTGTACATATCAGCATAACTTTTTGCAATATTATCAGCAATACATTTTGCTAGTTCTTGAATGTACACTTTTTCGATATCGCACAGCAAATTTGCGTTGTTTTTATGAATTAAATTTTTAGAATTTTTAAAACTATCTAAAAGTTTTTTCCTTTGCAAATATATCTTCTTTCCTTCCTTTGACTTTTTTAGTTCCAAAAGACTTTGAGTATATATCTCATCAAAATTATACATAATTATTACTCCAAAAAATAACCGTTTCAGTAATTTACAAAAAGTATATAACCAAATTGGTTACAATGTCAAGGAAAGGAAGATATCTTGTATGAATAATTTACTTGAAAACTTAAAGTTGCTTAGAAAAGAGAAAAATCTGTCACAACGAGATGTTGCAAAAGCACTTGATATTCACTTTGTAAATTACAACCGTTACGAAAACGGGAGTCATCAAATTCCGCTGGAAATTTTGATAAAACTAGCCGACTTTTATGACATCTCTCTTGACGAACTGGTTGGCAGAAACGAAAAGTATTATAGGTAGGAAAAATTATGGATATTTCAAGCATTTTACAAAAAAACATTAAACAATTAAGACTCGAAAACAATTTGACGCAAGACAAACTTGCTTCGCTTATTGGTATTCGCACGGTGTATTACAGCCGATATGAAACTGGCGCAAGACAAATCCCCTACGATGTGCTACTAAAACTTGCCGATTTTTACGATGTTTCGCTGGACGAAATTTTTGAAAGGAACGAAAAATATTACAGATAAAAAAAGCCTAACAAATTGTTAGGTTTTTTGTTGCGATTTTTTATTGCTACACACAGAAATCCACATCAAATTTTATGTTGTTTTCTGCCAAAATTTTCAAACTATCAACTGGCAAACTTATGTATGGTTTTTGGCCGATTTCGTCAAAG
The DNA here is from genome assembly GCA_934777505.1 of uncultured Clostridia bacterium. Lineage (GTDB taxonomy): Bacteria > Bacillota > Clostridia > Christensenellales > UBA1242 > CAKVNM01. The sequence continues at coordinate 250,486 of CAKVNM010000001.1, forward strand.
TACAAAGTGAGCGTGCAAGTGCCATCAAACTTTTTTAAATAACCTTGAAGTAGCAAAAAAGTTGGTTGCATTTTTTCAATAAACTTGCTTAGTCTTTCAACCGTGTTTGGCAGTGTTTCCTGCTCGGTTCTTAGCCACAATTTTGCAGACTTGTTTTGTCCAATGCTATCTTTTAGCAAAACTTTTTTGTAGGCTTTGATGCCGATAATCTTTTCAAGTTCGTTAACATCGCAGTCTTGTTTGAAAAATATATGTAAAGAAAAATGATATTTGTTCATTACTTTTTTATCTCCTTAACGGTGTATTTTTTGATTAGTTCTTGCTTGATTAAGTCGGTGTCTTCCAAAAGATTATCCTTTTTGTCGATAAAAACAAGCGTGCCTTGGTCGTAAATGTCTGCTTCTGCGCCATAACCGTAGTCATACTTAAATTCTTCAAAATCCACTTTGGCATTGTCCAAATATTCTCTGTTTATTAATATTGATTTCATACTTCTTCCTTTTTAACTTATGTAGTTTAGCACTTTGTTAAACTTGATGTCAAAATTTTATCGTCCACAATAACAAAAAAGTAACAATTAGCACTCATTTTGAAAAATAATCGGTTTGAAATTGTGCTTTCGACATTTTTTGCAAAAAAAGAAAAAGATTTGCCTTTTTATTTTTTCACACTTTCTGCAATAAATAAAAAAATGAAATAAAGAACAAGGCTCGCTGATTTTGTCAAGGCAAGAGTTTACTTTTTTGTAAATAACTATCTTACAAAGTATTTTTAGTCCCATAAGTACTAGCAAAAAAACTGTTTTTCAACTAACCCCATAAAAGTTAAAAAAGGTTAAAATTTTGTTTTCCTTTTGAGTTTGTGACAACAGGAGTTTACTAGTTGTAAACGACTTAGGAACAAAACAAAAAAAGGCAAATCTTTTGCCTTTTTTTAACTTTTATTCACCCTTGAATGGAAGGATTGACATACATCTAGCCCTTTTGATTGCTGTTGTTAGTTCTCTTTGGTGGCTAGCACATACACCAGTTTGTCTTCTTGGAAGAATTTTGCCTTTTTCTGTAATATATCTTCTAAGTTTTGCACCATCTTTGTAATCAATGTGGTCAACTTTGTCGGTACAGAAAGAACAAACTTTTCTTCTTGCTGGTTTGTATGGTTTTTTAACTTTATCATCGCCATCTTGGTAGGCGTTCTTTCTATTGTTTTCCATGAAAAATCTCCTTTTTAAACATTAAAATGGAAGTTGATCGTCATCTATTGGTTGAAGTTTTGTTGTGTCAACTTTTTCGGTTTTTGCATCGCCACTATCATCGTTATCAACTGATTGTGGACGAGAGCCAACAAATTCAACTTCTTCGGCGATAACTTCGGTTAGGTATCTCTTTGTTCCGTCTTGGGCATCATAACTACGAGTTTGAATGTTACCAACAACGGCTGCTTTGCTACCCTTTCTTAGAAACTTGTGACAAGTGTCAGCGAGTCCTCTCCAAGCAACAATGTTAAGAAAATCTGTTTCTCTTTCGCCTTCGCTGTTTGTGTATCTTCTTGTTACTGCAAGAGTAAATCTTACAACACTAACACCGCTGGTTGTTGTTGTGAGTTCTGGGTCTTTTGTTAGATTACCAATTAAAATTACTTTGTTCATATTTGTCTCCTATTTTCTTTCAAACATCGCTCTAACAACATTATCTGTAATGTTTAAGAGTTTTTGAACATCTGCTATAATCTTTCCGTCTGCTTCGATGTTAAACAAAACATACAAGCCTTCGTCTTTGAAATTAATCTTATAAGCGTATTTCTTTACGCCCCATTTATCAACACTTTCAACATTAACGCCTTTGTTTGCAAGAATAGCCTTAACTTTTTCAATCAAAGCATCGTTTGCTGCGTCATCTTGTTGTGCAGATAAAATTACAAGCAATTCATATTTGTTCATACTTTTACCTCCTTTTGGACTAATGACTCTTTAAAAGAGTAAGGTTTGGAACTGGAAAGCCAGTCCAAAGCACTAATATAATAACATATATTAACAATAAAAACAAGTAAAAAGAAAAAAATGTACAGATTTTTTCCGTACATTTTAAAATTCCATATTGTTCATGGCTTGCATTTTGTAAAGATGATTAACAAATACTAGCCTTTCCTTGTTAAATTGTTTGATTAAACGCTTTACTTGACCGATTGACAAATCAAGTTGATTTTTGCAAGCAATATTGATTAACATTCTGCAAAAAACATTTTTGCAGTAGCCGTGCATAAAGTCGTCATGCAAAGTGATATATGGAAGCATGCAAAGTTTAACATAAGATGTTTCTTTGTTGCTAGAACTACGCAATCTGCCGTGAGAAAACTGCACCAAATCGTACTCTTTTCCGTTCAAAAGTGAGAGTAATTTTCTGCCGTCTTCACTCACAACGCCCAAGGTGTAGTAATCATTGTTTTGATAGAAATAATTATCCAAATTTTTGTGGTTTAGTGGCTTTTTGTCGATGTTTTTATAGCAAAGACACAAGTCGCCCGAAAAATACTTTTCTTTTCTCATGATTTTATTATAACCGTGGTGAATGTGCTTGTCAATAGGGATAAAAATTTTTAAGGCAATAAAATTAATAAAAAACAAAAAAATTTTGAAGTTTTAAAAGTTTTGTTTGGGTTGATAACTTGCATCTACGGCTTTGATAAATTAAAAAAACACATTTTGATTTTGTGCTAAGTAATAATTTTTTTATGCCTTGCGTTGATATTACTAAAAAGTTGTAACACTACCTAATTTAAGCGTTTTTAGTAGAAAATTAAAAAAAATGCTTACCGAACCGATAAGCATTTTTGGTGTTTTTTGCGACAGTTTAGCCGTTGACTGGATATAGTGGCAAATCAAACACGCCTGAGCAAACTTCTTGCGAGTAGTCTTGGCATTGTGGGATTCTACAATAGCCGTAACTTGGAACAAGAATGTCTGCTGGGGCTGTTACTCTTAAAATAACAGTTACGCAACCGCTAACGATTGCATTTGCTGTTTCGCCAACAAATTCGCCGTCCGAGCAAACCATTGCACCGTAGCCAATAACTTCAAATGGAATGACTGAATTGCTTGGAACACACATAACCACATCTTTGTTGATTGTGAGTGTTGCAGTGCCTGTTCCAGCCGTGCCGTTTGCGTCTGTAAAGTTAACCAAGATTGGAATATTGATGTTTGCTGTTACCCTAGCAAAATTTGGTCTATCATCAAATCTATCAATAACAAGGTCTGTGAGTGTTGCTGTTCCGTTTGAAGCACAACTTACGAAAGTTAAAGGATAAACAACACTAGTTGGTGTTATGTTTGTTAAAGCAAGTGTAACATTCTCAATATGTATTTGGCTCATACAAGAATCAAAAACCTTGGTTGTGTGAATACAAACTTTTTCGCAAAGACCACTTAGTGGGTTGCCTGTTATAGGTCCGGGACACCTATCCGTTCTATTATTTGTGAAAAATGACATAATATTATACCTCCTCAAATAGCCCGTATATTAAATGATATGTGGAGAATTTAAGATTTGTGCAAAAAACAAAAATTGCTAGAAATTTTTTCTAGCAAAATTTTGTTTATGGTGTGAATGTAAATTTCGATAATATGCTACTTTTTCATGATGTGTACTAAAATATATATGACTAATACTGCTTAAAGTTACTATCGTCAAGCATATCAACAAATGGCTCTAAATTTCCGTGCGATTGAAGAAGTTTTTTGAGTTTATAACGCTCGGTTCTGCCAGTATACACTTCGGTTACGAGTTTTTGCAAAATCTCCGTGTTAAACTTGATTTCGCCTTTAACGAGCGGATAAAGTTGCTTGTAGTAGTCGGGATTTGAGTCCATAAGATAAAAATGGAACTTTTTGCTGTCGGCTAGACAATCCAAAATTAGTTCGTCACTGATTTCTATCCCTGCACGAACGGCTATTCGGGAAGCCAAGATATCAATCATTGTCTGCACTCTTTGTTCTCGCTTTGTAGGCATGAAATTGTTTGATTTTTCAAACAGTGCTTTGGTTACAATTCGTTGAATATCGTTGGTTTTCAAGCCTTCTCGCTCGTAGTTTTGGTCAATAAACGAAACACATATCAAAAGGTAGTTATAAAACTCGCCACACTTAAATTTTTCGGGCAAGTTATTGCCGTTAAGTTGCTCGCCATTTTTGGCTTTTTTGACGATTTCCATAACCGCAAGATTGATGTCTTTGTAGTTCAAATGAGTGGAAGACTGTGCTTTGCTAACATATTCTTTTAAAATTCGCTTTTCTAGGTGTCTTGCAACTCTTGGCTTGATATATTTTTCAAAATATAGTTTGTTGTCGTCCGTCAAGTAAAAATCGCCAATTATGCTGTCTAAATTTAGTTTTTCGGCGTGAGTTTCGTACTTGAAAAAGTATAAATCCACGAGCGATTTATATGCTTCAATCAACACCGCTTTTGAATCGGGCGTGTAATCAACACCAAGCCAGTTATTGACCTGCGAAACACTCAAAAAAGTGTCGAGAGCCAAAATAAGTTTGATGATTTTGCTATCTGTTGTGCGGTTGCATTTTTTCTTGACAAGTTGCAAAAAACCATTCAAAGTACCTGAAAAATGTGCTTTTTTGCAGTCTTCTTCGCCAAGCAAGTTCACAAGTCCCGCAAAAATATTTGTACAAAAGCCATAACTTGACGCAACATCGTTTGGGGTGTCTAAAACTCCCGCTTTTTCAAGTGCTCTTGATGTAAAATATGTGTTTGCACCCTCGTTTAACGCACGAGCAAGCATAGTTTCGGTTAACTCGTCACCTAGTTTGCCGTGCCTGATTTCCATAAGTCCAATGTTAACTTTTTTGTCCTTAACATTTGTGCCGAGAGCATGAAAAATCTCGTGAACATACGCTTTTTTATTAAAAATATCTCTACTTAAAATATATACCGTGTTGGTGTAATAATCATAATATGACGAGCCATTTTGCTTGACCGAAAGGTTGATGTTTTCTAGTTTGATTTTCATGTCAAACTGCATTTCTTTTGGAACAAAATCCAAGACGATTTTTTCGACTGCCATCAAAAATTCATCAAACTTTTGATTTGATGAACTATGATTATATAACCTTTGCAAATCGCTTGATATGTTCATATATTGTCCTTTTAGTCTTTGTCGCAGTACTCGTCTATTTTTTCAAGCACGGCAGAAAGTCCCTGTTTTTTTTCGCTACTAACAACAATCATGTTGCCTTTTGGAATACAAATTTGTCTTGAAATCGCTTCCACTTGTTTGTTTTGTTCGTTTCTACTAAGTTTGTCCGCCTTGGTTAGAACCACCACAAAACTAATCCTATAATACACCAAAAATTTTATCATCACAAGGTCTAGTGGCGAAACATCATGCCTGATATCCACAAGTACGAAGACGCATTTTAGGTTTGGGCTGTTGAGAAAATAATCTTCGGTTAACTTTATCCACTTTTGCTCATCTTGTTTGCTTGCCTGATGATAACCATAGCCCGGCAAATCGACAATGTGAAATTCGCCATTGTTGATTGCAAAGTAGTTAATAAACTTGGTTTTCCCTGGTGTTGCAGATGTTTTGGCAAGTTTGCCATTTTTTGTTAGAGCGTTAATCAAACTACTCTTTCCAACATTGCTTCTGCCAACAAAAGCAAACTCGTTTTTTGCATCGGTCAAAATACTTTTACTGCTTGCAACAGTAGTTAAAAAATGTGCATTTTTGATTTCCATAATGCACATTATATCATACTTTTTTTATTATATCAACCGAAAGTTTTGCAAAGCCAAAACTACTCCGTTTGTCCTTCGTCTGCTTTTAGGGTTTTGATGGTTTCCATAACAGCGTCTGGCATGGTTTTGTTAAAGTGTTCATAGCATTTTGCAAGGCAAATTCTGCCCCTTGGAGTTCTGGCAATAAAGCCAATTTGAAGAAGATATGGCTCGTAGACATCTTCGATTGTGCTTGCGTCTTCGCCAGTGGAAGCGGCAAGCGTGTCGAGTCCAACTGGCTTACCCGAAAATCTGTCCATCATTGTAAGAAGAAGTTTGCGGTCGGTGTAGTCTAGTCCAAGGTTATCTACTTCCATTATATCAAGGGCATTTTTTGTGATTTCTAGCGTTAAAACGGAACTGTTTTCAACTTCTGCAAAGTCCCTAACACGCTTTAAAAATCTGTTGGCAATTCTAGGTGTTCCACGACTTCTGCGGGCAATTTCTCTGCCAGCGTCTTCGTCTATATCAATTCCCAAAATTTTTGCGCTACGCCTGATGATTGTAAAAAGTTCGTCTTCGGTGTATGGTTCGAGTCTTGAAAGCACTCCAAATCTATCTCTAAGCGGAGCGGAAAGATTGCCCGCTTTTGTGGTTGCTCCAATGAGTGTGAAAGGTTGAATTTTTAGTCGCATTGCTCTTGCGGACGGACCTTTTCCCACAACAAAATCAAGAGCGTAATCTTCCATGGCAGGATACAAAATTTCTTCCACGCTTTTGTTGAGTCTGTGAATTTCGTCAATAAAAAGCACATCGTTTGTTTGCAAATTGGTTAGAATACTAGCCAAATCTGCGGCGCTCGAAATTGCTGGTCCACTTGTTACTTTGATTTGCACACCAAGTTCGTTTGCAATGATATGTGAAAGAGTGGTTTTTCCAAGTCCCGGTGGTCCAAAAAGCAAAACATGGTCCAATGCTTCGTTACGATTTAAAGCCGCCTTTATGAAAACTTTTAACTGATTTTTAACCTTTTCCTGACCGACATAGTCGTCCATTTTGGTTGGTCTAAGTTTGTTTTCGATTTCGGCATCGGTTTCGTTTTTGGTGCTGGTGATAAATCTATCAAAATTATCTTCCATAATCTTCTCCTATCTTAGTTTTTTCCACGCAAACACTTTGTTATGATTTGCTCGGCGGTGTCACCACTATCAGCAAATTGTCTAACAAGTTTTACGGCGTCAATTCGGTTCATTCCAAGTGCCATAAGTCCCATGATTGCATCTTCCACTTCGCCAACATTTGACTGCTCGTTTTGCACTTGATACTGCTCTGCATTTTCAAGTTTTTCGTTGAGTTCTAGCACAATTCTATCGGCGGTTTTTTTGCCAATCCCCTTAACTTTATACAGCAAACTTGCATCGTTGCTGATGATTGCAAGTGCTAAGTCGCCAAGTTTGATATTACTCAAAATTCCAATAGCCATTTTTGGTCCAATTCCGCTGATAGAAGTAAGATTTAAAAACATCTGTTTTTCTTGCTTGCTCGAAAATCCATAGAGTAGCATTTCGTCTTCACGAACATGAAGATATGTAAAAACTTTTACTTTGTCGCCCACTTCACCAATAGTTTCCATTGTTGTTTCGCTTGCCATGATTTCGTAGCCAATTCCACTTTGCTCAACAACCAAAATATTGCCTTCTTTTTCGGTTAAAATTCCTGATATGTAAGAATACATTTTCCGCCTTCCTTTGTCACTAGTTTAATTTTTTTCATAAATAATGCAAACTAAATAATCTTAAAACTGCTTAGAGCCTGATTTGTTTGACCGTGCGTGATAGCAACCGCTAATGCATCCGCAGCATCGTCTGGCTTTGGAATTTCATTCAAGCACAAAATGGATTTTGTCATAAACTGCACTTGCCTTTTTTCCGCTCTGCCAACGCCTGTTAGGGCTTGCTTGATTTGCATTGGGGTGTACTCATAAAGATTGTCGCTACCAAGTTCTTCCACTCCCGCAAGTAAAGTTACTCCCCTTGCCATTGCCACATTGATTGCTGTTTTTTGGTTGTTTTGAAAAAACAATTCTTCCATTGCCATGCAATCTGGTTTGTAGTGTTTTATAAGAGCTTTAATACCGTCATAAACTTTTTTTAATCTCTCACTCATGATTTCGCCTTTAAAGGTTTCAATCACGCCGTAGTCGATAACTTTAAAACTATTCCCTTTCTTTTCCACAACCCCAAATCCAACCAATGCATATCCGGGGTCTATTCCTAAAATAATCATGATTATATGATACTTTTTTGAGTGTAATTTGTCAAACATTTGAACGAAAAATTTAAGCCGTGACAATCGCCGTTTTTTTATCAAAGATAAAAAAATGAAAGGTAAAATATTTTTTTAGTTTTGCCGAATTTTGTTGAAAAAGCATATTGACACATGGAGGTTTTAATGATAAAATTTAAACAACAATATTTTAAGGAGAACACTATGACAGTATACAAATTTGCTAACGGTGCAACGCTAATCTATCAACAAAACAAACAAGACTCAACAACACAAGCCACAATCGGTTTTAGTTGCGGTTCAAAATGCGATGGCGACCACCCAGGACTTAGTCACTTTTTGGAACATATGCTCGTTTCCGATACTGACAAAATGACTAGAGAAGAAGCACAACGCCAACTAGATATCATGGACACATATCAAAACGCTTTTACAACAAAGGATTGTATTGCTCTAACTTTTAACTGCCCTAGCGTTAACTTTGTTCCATCACTCAAAATTAACAGTGACTTTTTGTTTAGAAAACACTTTGATAACAAACTAATGCACGATGAAATTTCACCAATCATTGAAGAAATGCACATGCGCAAAGATGACGAAATTTTGAGTAATGTTTTCAATGTTTTGACTGGTGATATTAACAGTAACTACATTATTGGCACAAAAGACAATATCACTAGCGAATACCTTTTGGGAACAGAAGAAAGTTTGAGAAAAATCACTCAGCAAGATTTCTTTGACTACATGGATAAATATTTTATCAGCGAAAACTTTATTTGTAGTATAGTATCATCATTGCCTTTTGAAGAAGTCAAAAAACTTGTTGAGAGATACTTTGTTAGTCACCTTGTTTCTAAAAAGGAAAACAAAGTTCTTCCATCGGACATGACTTACACCTACACCAACAAAGATATTATGGTCTTTTCTAACACAGAATACACAAACCTAAAAAACGCTTTTGATATCACATTCTTCTTTAAAAACGATGTAATTAGCGACTTTGACAACAAAAAATACTCCACTTTTGAAAATTGGTTATTCAACAATCAAACTGGAAAATTTACAAGACTATTTAGAGAAAAGCACGGTCTAACCTACACTTCATATTTTAACACAATAAATCTTAACGGACTGCATATTAAATGTTTGAACATTCAAACAAGCCCAGACAAAGTACACACAGCAATCAAAACAACAGTTGAAATGCTTGACGACATCATATCAAACGGTGTAACAAATGATGACCTTGCTCAGTTCTACATGAAAATGGTTTCGCAACGAGAAAGACGCACAAACAGTCTTCCTACGGCAGAGAAATTGTTTTTTAGACAACTATATAGTTCATCTCAAAAAGAAACTCGTAGTATGTTCAACGAACTATTGAATCTTAATAAAGATGACCTAAACAGTTACTTTAAACACACCTACGGAATGAGTAATGTTGGAATTATTCTTAGTGGAAACTTTGACAAGGCACAACACCTAAAAACCGACAAAGAAATCCAAGAAATCACAGATGGTATTTTAAACTCTCCACTTGTTGTGCCAGACGAAGAAATTAACAGAATGATTCAAGAAGCATGCGAGAAGTATTCAAACGAAATTCAAATACTCCCTACTCTAAACGAAATTCTTGCAGGCTTTAAACTTGGCAATAAAATGATTGCAGAAATGGAAAAGAAACTAATTGTCAACCCAGAACTTGTGGCTTTTGATGGAACTAGAAAACGCAGAATTAAAAAAAGAAACATCACTTTCTCTAATAAAGCAAAAAGTTACTTAAACAAACTTGATAAACAATTTGTAGATAATAAAGTTCAAGAAGAAAACGAAATGCAATAAAAAAATCCACCAAACTTTTGGTGGTTTTTTATGTAAGAAGTGATTTTTAGAATGTAATTTTCGAATATTCTTTCCTTAATTCATATTGCAAGTTATAACTTTAAGACTGCAAGCACACAAAAGCAAAACTATCGATAAAACTTGTAAAAATCATAAGGCAAACATTCACAATTTGTTAACAAAATTTGTAAACCTGTTTAAGTTTTAAGTTAATATGCTAACTTGCTTATATTTTTTTATTAATTCAATTTTATAAATTTTTTTATGATTTGTTCTAAAATGCCATTCATGTGGATTTACAAAAATTTTGTAATCTATTTTGCCGTGACATTGATTATATTAAATTTGTTGTTTTTTATTTATTGTAAGTTTTATAATTCTACATATCATAAATGATTGTAAATAGTTTTACAAAATAGTTTTCAAAGTACAAAATGTTATAAAATTGATTGAAACCACTTGCCAAATGTTGATATATTTTGAAATGCATTTGTTAAGGAAATGCTATTTGAATATGTTAAAAAAATGAGTCAAAATGACTCATTTTTTGGATAAATTATTGTTCGTTGACATTGTGGAAAACTTCTTCTACATCATCAAGGTCTTCCAATGCGTCAACAAATTTTTCAAACTTTTCGTACTGTTCTTCGGTTAGGTCAACATACGATTGTGGAACCATCTCGATTTCGGCGCTGATAAATGTTACGCCGTGGCTTTCAAGAGCGTTTTTGACTTGGTCAAATTTGGCTGGTTCGGTTAAAACTTGATATACTTCGTCTTCGGTTATAACATCTTTGGCTTCGGCTTCGAGCGACCATTCCAAGATGTCGTCTTCGGTGTACTTATCGCTTTTTTCGATAACCAAAACGCCATATCTGTCAAACAAGTACGAAACGCAACCGCTTGAACCCATGCTTCCGCCAAACTTGTCGAACCAGTGACGAACATCGCCTGCTGTTCTGTTTTTGTTGTCGGTTAGGCAGTTAACGATAACGGCACTTCCGCCAATTCCGTAGCCTTCGTATGTGATTGATTCGTAGTTGGCAGAATTGCCTTCTCCACTGGCTTTTTTGATTGAACGGTTGATATTGTCGTTTGGCATATTGTTTGCTTTTGCCTTGGCAATTACGGCTCTAAGTTGAGCGTTTGAGTTTGGGTCTGCTCCGCCACCCATTTTTACAGCAACAACAATTTCTTTACCGATTTTTGTGAAGATTTTGCCACGCTTAGAGTCCATTTTTTCTTTTGTTTTTTGGATATTGTGCCATTTTGAATGTCCTGACATATTTTACTCTCCTTGTTTTGTTATGATTTGATACATTATGATTCCAGCGCTCACGCTAGCGTTCAAACTTTCAACCTGATTTTGCATTGGAATAGCAATTTTTTTGGTTGTGAGTGCCAAAATTTCGTCACTCACGCCGTTGCCTTCGTTACCAATGACAAGTGCTACTTTTTTGCTAAAATTTTTGATTTTGAAAACATCTTCTCCGTCCATATCGGCGGTCAAAATTTGATAGCCGTTAAGAAGCGTTTTTAGTTGCTGATAATCAGTCTTAATAAAGTTAACTTTGAACACATTTCCCATGCTGGAACGAATAGTTTTTTCGTTGTAAATATCAACGGAATTTATGGCAAAAATATCAATAAAATTTGTTGCAACTGCGTTTCTAACAATCGCACCCAAATTGTCGGGATTTTGAAGTCCGTCCAAAACCAAGACTTTGTCTTGATAAGCGGTTTTTTTTGGACTAATGCACGCAACTGCAAACATATTTTGGCTTGTGACAGTTGACGACAAAATTTTGCAAATTTCGTCTGTAACAATAAACATATTTTCCGCATTAATATCTTTGGCATCGTTCAGATTTTGCTCGGTGCAAAAAAGGTATTCAAGTTTGAGTCCTGCCTTCTCGGCTTCCCAAATCACCTTTTTGGATTCTAACAACACCTTTTGTTCCTGCTCTCGATACTTTTTTTGTTTGAGTTTTTGAGCATAGCAAACTTTTGGGTTGGTTTTTGAAGATATTTTTTCCATACACTTCCTTTAACAAAAAATGTGGCAAAAACCACATTTTAAGCGTTACTATTTAACATTCTTAGCGGTTTCGCAAAGTTTTGCAAATGCTGGTGCATCTGTAACAGCGATATCTGCAAGTACTTTTCTGTTAAGGTCGATGTTGTTAACCTTTAAGCCGTGCATAAATTTGCTATAAGAAATATTGTTGATTCTGCAAGCAGCATTGATACGAGTAATCCAAAGGCTTCTCATATCTCTCTTTTTCAATCTTCTGCCAATATAAGCAAAGTTTTGTGCTCTCATAACAGCAGATTTTGCAGACCTATAAAGTCTTGAACGGCTACCGTAGTATCCTTTTGCTAGTTTTAATGTTTTTCTTCTCTTTTTAAGAGCGTTTACACTTCTTTTAATTCTCATAAATCACTCGTCCTCCTATGCTTGTATCATGGTTTTTACTGTCTTTAATTCTTCGTTAGAAACCACTCCACCTTGTCTTAATTGTCTTTTTCTCTTAGTTGATTTTTTTGCTAAGATATGGCGTCTGTTTTGACTACCTCTTTTGATTAAACCACTTTGTGTTGCTTTAAATCTTTTGCAAGCGGCTCTTCTTGATTTTTGTTTTGGCATAATTTTTCTCCTTTAATCTTTTTTAGTTTTTGGCGCTAGCACCATATTGATAAAACGACCTTCTCTAAAAGGTGGTTTTTCGATAGTGGCAACTTCTCCAACCATTTTGGCAAATTCGTTTAGAGTTTCAATTCCGTTGGCTTCGTAGGCGTTTTGTCTGCCTTTTAGCATCATGTTCGCCTTTACTTTGCAACCATCTGCCACAAATTCAGCCACTTGTTTAGCTCTATACATCATGTCGTGGTCGGAAATATTAAGACCTATCCTAATAGTTTTCATCTCGGCAACTTTTTGTTTTTGCTTTGCTTCTTTTTGCTTTTTGACTTGTTCGTACTTAAACTTGCCATAATTCATCACTTTGCAAACTTTTGGATTTGCATTTGGAGAAATTTCAACAAGGTCAAGGTCCTTTTCTTCGGCAATCTTTTTGGCACTATCCAAACTCATAATTCCAAGTGGTTCGCCATTTTCGCCAACAAGTCTAACTTCTGTTGCTTTGATTTGCTCATTAATTAATAAATCTTTAATAAGTGTGTCCTCCCTAATTTTCACAAAAAAAGTGAAACTATTTAAGTAGTTCCACCTTTGATAATCTAATAAAAGCATTATGCGTGCATAAATATTAAAATTACATAACCTAATCGAAGAAATCTTGACTGGTGAGAAGTGGAACTTCTACTTTAAACTTTAATATAATATCACTCTATTGCTCATTTGTCAACTGTTTTTTTAAGATTAATTGAAACAAATCATAACAGTTAGTTTAAACTTTTGTTTGCAATTTTGTCATTTAGTTCAGCGATTAGTTCGTCAAGTTTTACACCACTTCTTTCTTGATTTCCACGAAGACGAAGTGACAAAGTTTGCTCATCTCTTTCCTTGTCGCCACAAATAACGATATAAGGAATTTTTGCCTTTGATGCTTCACGAATTTTGTAACTAATTTTTTCGTTACGAGAATCAAACTCGGCTCTAAATCCTGCTTTTTCAAGTGCTTTAAACACGCTTTCGGCATAGTCTTTGTTGCTATCTGCGATATTCATAACCTTTACTTGAACTGGTGCAAGCCATGTTGGAAGCAATCCCTTTGTTTCTTCAATCAAGAACGCAACAAATCTATCAAGTGAACCCAAAATTGCTCTATGGATTACAACTGGGCGTTTTCTTTCGTTATCTTCATCAACATATTCAAGTTCAAATCTTTCTGGAAGTTGATAGTCAAGTTGGATTGTTGAAAGTGTTACATCATGACCGAGTGCACTCAAAACCTGAACATCAATTTTTGGTCCATAGAATGCGGCTTCGCCAAGTGCTTCGTAGTATTCTGCGCCTGTGTTTTTCAAGATTTGACGAAGTGAGTTTTCACTCTTTTCCCATAATTCATCGTTGCCGAAATATTTTTCTGTGTTGTTTTTATCTCTCAACGACAATCTAAACTTATAGTTTTTAAAGCCAAAATCTTTGTATACATCTAAAATTAGGTCGATAACGGCTTTTACTTCACTTTCGATTTGGTCTGGACGGCAGAAAATGTGAGAGTCGTTTTGAGTGAACGCTCTTGTTCTTTCAATTCCGCAAAGTGAACCGCTGGCTTCATATCTAAAATCGTTTGCAATTTCGGCTATTCTTAAAGGCAAGTCACGATATGAATACATAAAGTTTTTGTAAATCATCATGTGATGAGGGCAGTTCATTGGACGAAGAACATACGACTCGTTATCAAGTTCCATTGCTGGGAACATATCGTCTTTGTAGTGGTCCCAGTGACCTGATGTTTTGTACAAATCAACATTACCGATTGATGGCGTCATAACATGCTTGTAGCCAAGAGCAAGTTCTTTGTTCATAATATAGTCGCTAAGGGTGCGTCTTAGAATAAATCCCTTTGGGAGCCACATTGGAAGTCCCCTACCAACAAGGTCACTAAACATAAAAATTCCAAGTTCTTTGCCCAGTTTTCTATGATCTCTTTGCAAGGCTTCTTCAACAAGTCTTAGATGCTCTTTTAAGTCTACCTTGTCCAAGAATCCATAAACATAAATTCTTTGCATCATTTTGTTTTTTTCGCTTCCACGCCAATATGCTCCGCTAACACGATTGATTTTGAACGCAAACGAGCGAAGAACTTTTGTGTTTTCAACATGAGGTCCACGGCACAAGTCTGTGAACACATTTCCAAGACGATAAATAGAAATAACTTCGTCTTGTGGCAAGTCGTTGATGAGTTCAACTTTATATGGTTGATTTTTAAACATTTCAAGAGCCTGTTCTTTTGATATTTCTTCTCTTGTCATGTCCAAATTTTGCTCAATAATTTCGTGCATTTTTTCTTCTATATGAGCAAAATCTTCTTGCGACAAACTATGTTCCATGTCAAAGTCATAGTAAAAACCATTGTCGATGGCAGGTCCAATACCAAACTTTACATCATCGCCAAAAATCGCTTTGATAGCGCCCGCAAGAACATGACTCATTGTGTGGCGAGCCGTCATTTCTCTAATCTTTTTTTGTTCCAATTTTTCTTGTTCTTTTTGTTCCATAATTCTCTCCTTTTTTTAATAAAAAACGCCCAAAAAGCATTGCTTTAAGGACGATATTTACCGTTGTTCCACCTTATTTCATCAAACAAAAGTTTGACCTTGTTTTCTTGAATCAGTCAAGCACTGACAAAGTGGCAAAAGTGGTTTCAAAATTACCAAGACCTAGTTGCCTTTCAGCCACGAGCAACATTCTCTTTAAGCCCTGAACGTAATCCCTACTTGGATTTGCTTTAACCTTTGATTTATACAAGCATTTTAGCACAAAATATTTAATTGTCAAGCAAAATGATTGGTTTAAACAAAATAAAGTGGTTTTAGGGTGTTTTTAAAAATCGAAATAAAGTGGTTTTAGGGTGTTTTTAAAAATCGAATACATTAAATTTGAAAAATCCTCGTCTAGTTTTTCACTATTTTTAACATAAATTCGTTTTGGATAGTTATCAAGAATTTTTAAAATTATTGCACTATCCACACTCTGTGCGTTTTGTGAAAAAATCACTTCGTTTTTGGCGTTTAATATCTGCAAGTGTTCGTGCGAAACACTCAAAGTCAAATAGTCTTGCTTTGGCTTGACTGAACTAAGCAAAAACCTTAAAAGTTCAAACACTAGTGAATTTGTAGAAAAGAAAAATGTGTTTTCGTTTGTCATATCGCAAATTTGTTGCCACTTTTTTTGCAAGGAATTTAGCCTAAAACGATAAAAAGCGTCTAAAACTAGTACATTTTCAAAACGCAAATTTTTTTCGACTTCCAACATATCTTGTTCAACATCAAACATTGTTAGAACTTTCAAAAAGATGGTTTTTAGATTGCCAAGATTGTTCAAATCTTGAATGTGGCAAGAAAAATATTTTAGTTTATAATTTTCGGTTACTATTTTTGTAATATGCAGTTTGAAAATATCTTTTGCTTGCTTTTCGTACTCCTTTTTGACCGCTACAAATAACCTATCATTTTCGAGCCTTAGAACACCATTTTTGCCGTCAAATTTTAAAGCGTCACAAAGGTTTTGTTTAAGGTTTTTGATATGTTCAATTTGACTGGGTTCAAACACCAAGCAAAATTCAAAATATTCGGTTTTCATACTGCTAGTTTATGAAACAAAAAAAATTTTACTCTGCAAAAGATTGTCTTTTTTTACAACTTTTTGCGAAAGTAAAATTGTGCATATAAAACAAAAAAACTCCCAAAACGAGAGTTTGAAAGTTCAAGTTGGTGCCGGAGGCCGGACTTGAACCGGCACGAAGTTGCCTTCGAGGGATTTTAAGTCCCTTGCGTCTGCCTATTCCGCCACTTCGGCAAATTGGAGGCACCACACGGAATCGAACCGTGGATGAGGGTTTTGCAGACCCGAGCCTTACCGCTTGGCTATGGTGCCATAATTCTTTTCCTGTGTGAAAATCCCTTTTTTAAAAAAATGGAGCGGAAGACGAGATTCGAACTCGCGACATTTGCCTTGGCAAGGCAACGCTCTACCACTGAGCCACTCCCGCATTTCCTATAATATATATGTGTTAATTTAAAAAAAGTTTAATGGTGGAAGCTATAGGACTCGAACCTATGACCCCCTGCTTGTAAGGCAGAAGCTCTACCAACTGAGCTAAGCTTCCATATTTGCTGACTTATATACTATATCAAATTATTTTTAAAAAAGCAACAACTTTTTAAAAAAAAATCAAAAATTTTTAAAACAACCTTTTCGCCTAAATTTGCTTATTTAAAATTTGATTGTTTAATAAAATTATTATATCAAAATATTAATAATTAGTCAAGCAAAAGAACATATATTCCGCTTATTAACGCATTTTTGCAAAGATTTTGGTCAAAATAATGTGATTGCCAGTTGTTTCCCACCGAAAACTCTTGTTATAGCATTTTTTTGGCAACAAAAAACCAAGCAATGCTTGGCTTTTAAAATTATTCTTCGTCTACAATTTTGATGTGGACATCTCTAAGTTGTGCTTCGCTAACAGTTGAAGGAGCGCCCATCATGACATCTTGTGCCTTTTTGTTCATTGGGAAAGCAATAACTTCTCTAATGCTTTCGTCACCAGTAATAAGCATAACCATTCTGTCTACGCCCGGAGCAATTCCAGCGTGTGGAGGTGCACCATAGCAGAAAGCGTTATACATTGCTGGGAATTTTGCCTTGACATCTTCTTCGCCAAGTCCAACAATTTGGAACGCTTTGACCATGATTTCTGGGTCGTGATTTCTTACTGCACCAGAAGAAAGTTCAACGCCGTTACAAACAAGGTCATACTGATAAGCATTGATTTTGAGTGCTTTTTCCATATCGTTTTCGGCTTCTTCAAGGGCTTTTAGTCCACCTTGTGGCATACTAAATGGGTTATGACAAAATTCTAGTTTGCCAGATTCTTCACCGATTTCGTACATTGGGAAATCAACAATCCAACAGAACTCATAGCAATCTTTTTTCATGTGTCCAGCAACTTGTGAACCTAACATTTTTACAAGCACACCTGCTGTTTTTTGTGCTTGTCTAAGGTCGCCACTAGCAATAGCAACAAGAGTGTTTGGTTTGATATTCAAAGCAGAAATAACTTCGGCTTCCTTGCCCGCAAAGAACTTTGCAACACCGCCATTAAAGTTGTTGTTTTCGTCTGTTTTGAACCAATATGTTTTGCTTGCTGTTTGAATTTCAACATCGCTAACAAGTTTGTCAATAAACTTTCTACCTTCGTGGAAGTTATCAACAACAACTGCCTTCACGCACTTTTTTTGGAAAGGCTCAAAAGTTGAGTCTTTAACAAGCGAAGTGATATCGTTTACAACAAGGTCAATTCTAAGGTCTGGTTTGTCGCTACCATATCTTTCCATAGCATCGTTGTAAGCAATGCGTTTGAATGGTGGTTTTGAAGCGGTTTTGTAAATTCCAAACTCGCTAAACACTGGTGGAATAACCTTTTCGATGATTTCAAAAACATCTTCTTGGTCGGCAAATGCCATTTCCATATCAAGTTGATAGAACTCGCCCGGAGAACGGTCTGCTCTTGCGTCTTCGTCCCTAAAACAAGGTGCAATTTGGAAGTATCTATCAAATCCAGAAGCCATCAAAAGTTGTTTAAATTGTTGTGGTGCTTGTGGAAGAGCATAAAATTTTCCTGGGTGATTTCTTGCTGGAACAAGATAGTCCCTTGCTCCTTCTGGACTTGAAGCAGTTAGGATTGGAGTTGTGATTTCAAAAAATCCATTGTCTGTCATGGCTTTTCTTAAAGCAGAAACCACTTTTGACCTTAAAACAATTTTTTCTTTTACCTTTGGATTTCTCAAATCAAGATATCTATATTTTAGTCTTAGATTTTCGTCTGCGTCCTTTGAAAAATTGATTTCAAAAGGTAGTTCGTTATACATACATTTTCCAAGGATTTCCACCTTTTCGCAAACTACTTCGATATCGCCAGTTGGCAAATTTTTATTCTTTGAAAGTCTTTCTCTAACCACACCTTCAACGCTGATTGTTGATTCTGCGTTGATTGAGTCGATTATGTGCATAATGTCTTCACTTTCGACAACCGCCTGAGTAACGCCGTAGAAATCTCTAAGTACCAAAAACGCAAGGTTTTTGCTAACTCGTCTAACATTTTCTAGCCAGCCAACAATTTTAACTTTTTGACCAACATTTTCCATTCTTAGTTCATTTAAGTTATGAGTTCTTGATTGCATAAATTTTATCCCCTAAAATTAACTTTTTTAACCGATATATATTAGCACAAAACGGGCAAAATAGTCAAATAAATATCAAATATTAAAGATAAATCATAGTCCGCACACACCAAAAAGCGAATTTCATATTAAAATATATGAAAGATTTATCACCCGAACAAGTGGCACTTCTTGGCACAAGCATTGCTGTTGACCTTGCCAAAAACAAGAGTATTGACGAACTTAGCACAATAATCAACATTGTTGGGCAAGTGTCTTGCTCGCTCTCCACCATAATAAACGAGCGAATTTGCCTTTCCAAACGCAAAAAGTGACCACATTTTACCATTTTTTGTTGTTATAATAGTAGCAAAAAGTGTGCAAAATATTAGTGTAAAGCACAAGGCTTTATAGACTAATGGAGGTGAAAACTATTATGGAAAAAAGAGCAAAATCAGCAAGCAAGACTACCGCTAAAAGAAGTGCTGCAAAGAGAAATTCTAACATGGAAGCAAGCACAAGCGTTGGCAAAACAACTCGTGGTAGAACTGCAAGTAAAACTACAAGAAGTCATAGTACAAAGGCTTGCAAATAGTTTTACAAAATAGTTTTCAAAATAAAACGGAGAATATTAGTTCCCCGTTTTATTTTATTCCATAAATTCTGTTAAATTTGGTGTGCAATCAACATCGTCATTATCAACCAAAATTCTGCCAAGTTTCATTGTAAACATGGAAGAAGTTTTAAAGTCAATTTCCTTGCCTAATATTGCATCACAATACGCTGATTGAGTAACATGGTCAACTTGTGTTGTGTAGTGATGGTCAAGCATTTTATCAAAGTCTTTTACTGTTATACCTTGGGTTTTATCGTCATCAATTAAATATTTATCAAATGACTTGTCAAGTTCCAAGGTGTTTTTTACTTTGTTATAATAATCAAAGGCATATTTTTCGTCAATAACTTCCAGTCTGCCTTCTGGCGTTTTCATAACTCGTTTGTCTTTTGAAATCATCATCAACTTATCAACATGGTTCATGTGCTTGTCGTAGCCGATACTTGGGATTACCTTGTTTTTCTCCATAATATCAATTATTTTTTCGAGAGAAAATGTGTTTTTTATGATTTTCTTTGGAATTTCGCAACCAAGCATATCGTTTGTTAATTTATAGCCATTTTGGTTCATGGCTTTTCTTAAAATCTGCAACTTGATTAGTCCCGTGCGGTCTTTTGATAAAGATTCGCCACCAAGCACTCTTGTTAAATCAACTTCTGTGCTAGTCTTAATTAAATTGGTCACTTTATTGTAATCTTGCGGATATAGGACTGAAAAATCAATATCTTTTAAAAATTCGCTTGGAATTTCTGCATGAGTGTGCATTCCAAACACTAAATCTGGGTGTTCTATATCGACAAATCCACCAACATCATGGATTATATCGCACAGTTCGTCAAAATTAATTCTTTTTAGTCCACCCGTTTGAATGTGAAGATTTTGATTGTCTTTTGATAGCAAAGAATCTGGGTAGTTATCAAACAATCTAACAATTTGATTTACGCTCAACTTTGAAAGTCTATTTGATGTGGCATTAAGTTCTTGTGCAAGCATTATTTTAACACTGTTTGCAACATTATCATGAGAACGAGATTTAAACAAGTCATAGTGAGATTGCAAATAATCAACAGATATTTCAAAGAAATCGTGCATAATTTCCTTGTATTTTCTGCCTTCCTTGATGCAAGAATAATAGGTTGAATATGGAATAATTACGCCGTATTTTTTCCTAATCAAGTTTTTGATTGCAATGAGTTGATGTCCAAGATTTGTTAGCCTGTCACGGTCGGCATATCTAATATTTTTTATTTGATTGCCAAGATAGTAAACGCCATTGTCTTGCGATAAATCAACATTCATTTTGGCAAGCAAGGAGTAAACAATCAAATCCTTGTTGTTTTTCCATTTTTTGTATCCGTTGATATCTTTTAAGCAAGGAGCAACGCCAACATGGGCTGTCTTGAAGATAAATTTGTATTGGTCGTCTGTGTCTGGGTAGTTTGGGTCGGGAACATAGTTTGGTTTTTTATAAGCCAAAACATAGTTTAGCGAAACATTGCATTCCATTCCTGGAATAACGAACAGATTTGGATATTTTTCCCTATGGTTCAAAAATTCTTCCATGGTTTCCACTCCACCAGTGATTGTGTCGTGGTCGTTAATCCTAATAATCACTCTTTTACCCTTTCGTTCACCCAATTTTTGATAGTATTCAAGAGTGTCTTTCACGGGCAAACTTGCACATCTTTCTTGTGAATGAATCGTGTGAACGTGAAGGTCGATAAAGAGTGTTTCCATATATTTCTCCTAATATTTAATTGTTACAACTATTATATCAAAATAAATGTCGAAAAGCAATAGTAAAGTCAAAAAAATAAAAGGCAAAATTTTCTGCCTTTTATTATCATTAAAAAGTTATAAATATATAACATTATTCCATGGAAATAATGTAGTAGTAAACTGGTTGACCACCATAAAGTGCACTAACTTCGCAGTTAGGATATTTTTCTTGGATTTTGCCAACCAAAATATTTGCTTCGTCTTCCTTAACATCATTACCGAAGAAAAGTGTAACTGTTACGATATCGTCATTCATTTGCTTGTCTACAAGTTTAACAACGGTTTCGCCAATTTCCTTGCCCTTTGCAATAATAGCCTTGTCGTTAAGACCAATGATGTCGCCTTCCTTCAAACTAAATCCGTTAACCTTTGTGTTGCGGACAGCATAAGTAACTTGTGAAGAATGAACATTTTTGATTGCTTCCATCATTGCTTCTTCATTCTCGGCTGGGTTTGCATCTGGATTGAATGCTAGGCTTGCAGAAATACCTTCTGGGATACTTCTTGTTGGAATAACATGAATATTTGTGTTTGTGAGTGCCTTTGCTTGTTCAGCGGCAAGAATAATATTTTTGTTGTTTGGGAACACAAAAACATCTTTTGCTCTAACACTATCAACAGCCTTAACAATGTCTTCTGCACTTGGGTTCATAGTTTGTCCACCCTCAATCACACTATCAACATTAAGGTCTTTGAAAATTGCTGAAAGTCCATCGCCAGCGCAAACAGAAACCATGCCGTAAGGTTTAACTTCCTTGGCTTGTTCTCTTGCCCTTTTCATTGCTCTGTTTTGTTCAAGCATATTTTCGATTTTTAGTTTTGTTAGTTCACCAAGTTCAAGAGCGTAACCAAGCGCTCTGTTTGGTTCGTTTGTGTGAACATGGACTTTTACCAAACTTAAATCGCCAACGCAAATAACGCTGTCGCCGATTTCCATAAGTCTTTCTCTAAGTCTATCAATATCGGCTTCTGTGGTCTTTTTCTTCATTTCGATAATAAAGTACTCAGTACAGTAGGCAAATTGAATATCGCCAAGATCTTGAATGTTTGCTGGGTTTTCGCCACCAAAGTCAACTTCGAGACCCGGAGCAACCTTGTCTGCTTGTTCGTAGTTGATTTTTAGAGTTTCATCGCCAATCAAAACTTTGTAGAAACCTGTAAAGATAATAATCAAGCCTCTGCCACCGCTATCAACAACTCCTGCTTTTTTCAAAACCGGAAGAAGTTCTGGGGTTTTTTGCAAAGTTTCTTCACCAACGTTGATAACTTGTTTTAAAAAGTCGTCAACATCAATATTTTTCTTTGCAATCTTTGTTGCACTTTCTGCCATCATTCTAATAACGGTTAGGATTGTGCCTTCTTTTGGTTTTGTTACGGCTTTATAAGCAACTTCTGCACCAACATTGAGAGCCTTTGCAAAAGTTTTTGCATTAATTTCTGTTTTTTCTAGTTTGAATACTGATGAGATACCTTTCAAAATCTGTGATAAAATAACACCTGAGTTTCCCCTAGCGCCACGCAAAGCACCTTTACTAAATGCTTCACTAAGTTCATCTATATTATTGTTAGGACAATTTGAAATTTCTGTTACAACAGCCTTCATTGTCATGCTCATATTTGTGCCAGTATCTCCGTCTGGAACTGGGAACACATTGAGCGAGTCAACATACTTTTTGTTTTCTTCTAATAACGCAGAACCACCTACTAACATTTTCCTTAGGGTAGCCCCATTTATAACTTTTTTCATGAGCGAAAAATCCTTCCTTAAAAATCAAATAATCAAAATCATCAAAAAAAAGCCTAAACTCTAACACCAAGTACATTGACATTTACGCTATCAACTAGCATACCTGTAAATTCTTCTACGCTATACTTAACACTGCGTTTCAAACTTTCTGCAACAGCAATAATGCTAACGCCGTACTTTAAAATAACATATAGGTCAATGTAAATTTTGTTATCAACAGTTAAGACTTTTACACCTTTGTTAAAATTTTGCTTTTTAAAAAGCATAGCAAAATTATCAGAAAGTTTTTTCGCTACTAAATCAACTATGCCATAACAATCGAGAGCGGTGTGTCCTGCTACTATCGCTATTGCTTCATCACTAATGCTAATTTTTCCATACACATTTGCAGTGTTAACAGCCATAAAAAACCTCCAAAAAAAATATTTTGCTCTATTATTGTACACTATATTAAAAAAAAGTGCAATATTTTTTGTAAAAATTCTTTTTTTTGTTGAACCAAATATTCCCAAAATTTGCCAAATTAAAATGGAGTTTTGATTATTTTGCAAAAACGCTTGATTTTTCGTTTTATAAATGATAAAATGTTCAAGTTGAAATTTATAAACTAGTTTAGGAGGAATATACATGGCAAGAGTTTGCAGTATCTGCGGAAAAGGTAAAATGGGTGGACACCAAGTTTCTCACTCAAACATTAAGACAAACAAACAATGGGCTCCAAATATTCAAAAAGTTAGAGTTGAAGTTGACGGAAAAGAAGAAAGAACTTATGTTTGCACAAAATGCTTGAAGACATCAAAAAAAGCATAATCAAACTGCCTTGATTGGCGGTTTTTTTATGCCTGTTTTTTTAAAGTTTTAGTTGCTTTCTAAAAATCAGTTTTAACAGTGGAACTAAAAACTTTGGGGCTTTGATACAAATTATTTTCATGATATGTAACACTCCTTTTTATATTATATGAACAAAAAAATGTTTTTGTTTTGGGGCAAGGAAAGTTGCCACCGTGGGCGTGAACCGCGCCCGTGGTGGCACGCCCAACTGCCCGCCCGCAGTTGGGCGAGCAAAGCCCCGCTTTGCACTTTCCTTCCCACCTGCATTTCTTCCCACACTCACTTATGTTCCAACCTTGTTTTTAAAAGTCGTTTTCTCTTTTCTAATCTTCTACACATACAATCCCTATTTTATCAATTCAAACAAAATCAATAAAGACAAAATTTTGAGCAATATGTAAAATCAAATTAAAAACAAAAAAAGTGCTAAAACTAGCACTTTTTTTAAATCATAAACTATTCTTACTTAATGAAAAATCTTGGGAAGAAATCAACTGCTCCTTGGTCGCCACCAAACCAAATTAGTGATGATGAAGCGAATAGTTGGAACAAGATGATTAATGCAATACCGATAAAGATACCAACAACTGTGTAGACAACTCTTTTCTTTGCTTCTTCTCTTTCTTCGGCGTTGTTTGCTCTTGCAAGTTTAATTCCAAGATAGATTGCAAATATTGTTCCAATAGAACACATAACAATGCAGATTGGAGTCAAAATTGAACTTAGAACATAGTTAACTTTGTTTAGAAGGATTGTAACGCTTTGAGCACCTTCCAAGGCATTTTTGTCTTTGTAAACCTTGTAGGTTACTTCCATAGTGATTCGTGCGGAATCTCCTTCGCCCATAGGACAGAAAACAAGAGTCATCGAACGGCTTTCGCTTGTCTTGGTTGAATCGTTCATTCCTGTGTTGAACGATTCTGCATAAATATAGTCGTGAGTTGTTTTGTCTGCTCCGCTCTTGTAGTCTTCATACGCTTTTAGCATATCGACTGTTCTTGAGACATACTTGCCAGATTCTGCTTGATATCTATAAGTCAACTGACCGCCAGTAAAGTCTGGTTGATATGCGGTTTCTTCGCCCGCAATGTTGATTTTCTCGCCGTCAACATACACTAGTCTAAATTGATTTTGGAAAGAGATTCCCCTTTCTTCTGTTTGATTGCCACAACCAGCAAACAACAGCGATGACAAGCATAGCAAAGCGATTACTATAATGCTTAATACTTTTGTTAAACTTTGTGATTTGGATTTTGTCATTTTTTTGCTCCCAAATTATTATAACTTTATTATATATTTTTATAATGCCGTTGTCAATAATTAATTTAAAAAAACTCACACCAAACGGCATGAGTCAAAAATTTTGAATTAAATTTTATATTTGATTATAGACCAATAAATCCACCACTTGCATCTGGCTTAGTAGGTGTTACTCCAATCCAGTCAGGAAGTTTGTTGCTAATGATGTTAATAACAACAATCAAAGCAATAGTAACTGCAATACCTGCAACTGTGTAGATAACTTTCTTCTTTGCTTCTTCTCTTTCTTCGGCATTGTTTGCTCTTGCCATTTTAATACCAACCAAAACAGCATAAACAATTGCAATAGCACCAACGATACCAAGCAATGCACTAACAACAATGTTAACATAATTAATGATAGCAGTTGCTGTGTCTTTTGTGATTTGTCCAGCATCGGCTTCAAGAAGATTACCCATAGCCAATAAAACTTTATTAAACATAAAATTTTCCTCCAAAATTAAAATTCTTTTGTTAAACATCTTAATTTTATAATGTTTAGTAACGGGGTGTCAAACAAAATTTGCACTATTTTATTTTTTTATAAAATATTTTTTTAGGTTTGCGATTGCTTGTTGAGAATTAGTATCATTAAACACATAACTACCGCTAACCAAAATGTCTGCCCCATTTTTTGTTAGTTTGCTACAATTTTGATTATTTATACCACCGTCAACTTCGATTAGGAACTTGTAGCCCTTTTCTTTCCTAATATTTGCAAGATACTTGACTTTTTCTACTGCACTTTCGTCAAACTTTTGACCAGAAGCACCAATATCAACGCTCATTACTAATACTAAGTCGCAATAAGCAAGAATCGGGTCAAGGATTTTTACATCAGTTGGAAGGTCAACTGCAACACCTGCAATCATTTTGTTTTTTTGAATTTTTTTGATTGTTTCGATAACCTGAGAATCATTATCAAAATACTCTCTGTGAACGGTTATGATATTAGCGTAGGACTTTATGAACTTGTCAACATATTTTTGTGGAGAGCGAACCATTAAATGAATATCTAGTGGAAGGGTGCTTCTGTCGTTGATTTCTCTAACCATAATATGATTTAAAATTGATGTTGCAGGTGTGACTGTTCCGTCCATAATGTCGCAATGAAGAAAATCTGCACTGCTTTCGATTTTTTTAACATAATCAAAAATTTCTTTTTCGGCTGGAAGTGATGACACGCTAACCAAAACATTTTTTCTCATAAACAAATCTCCTTTTTAAATTTTTCCTGTTTCCAAATATCTTCGTCTTAACTGACCGCAAGCACCGTCTATGTCCTGCCCCATTGTGCGTCTAAGAGTGCTTGATAGCCCAAGTTTTTTTAGTTCATTAACAAAGTTCATGGCTTCGTCCCTAGTTGTTGCTTGAAGCGACCTTTCCGCCACTTGATTTAAACAAATAACATTAATATGGCAAGGAAGTCCCCTTAAAAGATGCCTTAGTTCCATGGCGGACTGTTTGCTGTCGTTAATGCCTTTTAAAAGCACATATTCAAAAACAATTCTTCTGCCAGTTTTTCTAAAATAATATCTGCACGCATCAATAATTCTGTGAATGGAATACTTGTTTGCGATTGGCATACTTTGTTTTCTAATTTTGTCGTTGGACGCATGAAGACTTATTGTGAGTGTGAGTTTAAAACCGTCATCGGCAAGTTTGTAGATGTTAGGAACAATTCCGCAAGTGGAAAGCGAGATATTTCTTTCGCTGATATTAAGAGTGTTTTCGTCACCGATTAGTTTGATAAATTTTGTAACATTATCGTAGTTGTCGAGCGGTTCTCCACTGCCCATCAAAACAATGTTGGTTATCATCCGTTTTTCTTTGAGTCCGCCGTTTAAAAACTTGTTAATTTGCACAACTTGACCAACAATTTCGCCAGCGGTCAAGTTTCTAACAAGTCCACCCAAAGTGCTAGCACAAAACTTACAACCCATTCTGCAACCCACTTGACTGGAAACGCAGACAGTGTAGCCGTACTTATACTTCATTAGCACGCTTTCGATAATATTATTGTCGGTTAGTTTAAACAAGAATTTTATAGTGCCGTCTTGGCTAACTTTTTTGTCTAGAATAAGGCAAGGTTGAGCCACATAGTCTTCGGTGAGTTTTGCTCTAAGGTCATAACTAATACTAGTGATTTCGCTAAAACTTTTGCCAAGATATAGACCCGAAAAAACTTGGGTTGCCCTAAACTTTTTTTCGCCCATATCTTCCATAATTTGTTGGATTTCTTGCAAACTATAATCGAGTAAGTTTTCCATTATACTCCTTTTAAAATATCGCCAATTTTTAGTTTATTGCCGTTGGCAAAGTCTTTTCCGCTCATTTTTTTGCCACCTTGAAGTTGAATTTCATCAAGTCTTAAAAGCGAATTTTTGCACATAATAAACACGCCTTTTTTGCTGGAAGCAATCACCACTGAACCTGCAACGCTTGACCTATCAAAGTCAAAATCTAGTTCGTCAAAATTAAAGGCTGTGGCTTTATAGACTTTTAGCATTTCGCAATTCAAAAAGCAATATGCAACTGGCCAAGCACCCATTCCACGAACGAAGTTTTCAACCGACAATGCGTTTTGGTCAAAATTTATAACTGCTTGCTCTTTTTTTAGCA
Source organism: uncultured Clostridia bacterium (assembly GCA_934777505.1). GTDB lineage: Bacteria > Bacillota > Clostridia > Christensenellales > UBA1242 > CAKVNM01. The sequence goes on from CAKVNM010000001.1 coordinate 278,087, forward strand.
TTGTGCATTTTGTGGCTTTGCTTTCGTCCTGAGGAGTGAAAATTGCTGTTTTGTTTTCGATTTCGTCAAGACTTTGGAGCAACAAATCTGCACCCATAAGGCTGATTTTTTCCATAAGGCTATCAACAGTGTCTTCTCTTGCGATTTCAAACTCTTTGGTGTGCAAAATTGGACCATCGTCCATGCCAATCTGGGTTTTTAAAATTGTTACGCCGAGCGTTTTTTCGCCATTAATCAAACTCCACTGAATTGGCGAAGAACCACGATATTTTGGCAAAACTGAGCCATGAACATTAATAACGCCATTTGGAGTTATGTCCAAAACTTCTTGGCTGAGCATTTGTCCATAGGCAGCGGTAACCATAATGTCTGCCCCGAGTGATTTTAGGGGTTCGACTCCTTCCAACTTTATTTTGGAAAACTGAAAAACCTTTATGCCGTGTTTTTCGGCAAGAATTTTTGTTGGTGGGGCTTCCAAAATCTGCTTTCTGCCGACCAATTTGTCTGGCTGGCAAACAACAGTAACAACTTCGTGCCTGCTATCAATAAGTTTCTGCAAAACATTTTCTGCAAAATGTGGTGTTCCTAAAAATATAATCTTCATGACAAAAGTATATCAAAATTTTTAGAAAAAGTTAAACACTTTAAGGCTATTTGTTTTGTTAAATTATTTTGGCAAAATAATTAATCTTGACAACAAAGCAGTTGTAACAAAAAATCGACAAAAAGAATATATTTAGAACAAATTGAGTCAACAAAATCTGCAAAATAAAAAAGTTTTGGTATTGACAAATCAAAAAATCGTAATATAATATTAGGTATGGAAAACATGAGTAATTATAATTTTAATTCAATGAACAACTTAAAAGTCGAACAAGACAAAGTTAGAGTAAAAAAAATTAACGAGATGCTTAGCAGATATGTCTACACCAACGCTCAAAAAAATATGCTCGAAATCGAAAAAAAGTGTTTTGTAAATCTTTTGTATGTTGAAAAGTATTTTGGTGGCGATGAATACAACAGACTTAGAGAAATTGTTGTTGGCTTAATCGACAAACTTTACTACAACCGCAACACTTTTGTGTTTGAAAATCAGGGCTATACAAAATCACTTTTTGATGTTGCATTTTTGGAAAACAAAGCACAAAATCGAGTAAAACTTGGACTTCTTCCAAACAAGGTTAGCACCAAGGAAACCGAAAACATTTTCGCAAGCAAGTTTGGTGCGTCTTACAAAATTATCACTCCAAACGAGCAAGAACTCCTTGAAGAGCAAGAAAACTCCGCACAAGAAGAACAATTATATTAACAAACAAAAACAGGAATTTCTCTCCTGTTTTTTTGTGAGATATTTGAGATTAACATCATTTTTATTGTATCATAAAAAACATTTTTTAAACTGCAAAGATTGTATTAAAGTTTATTTAATAAGGACTATATTATAACTTCTATAATTTACGATTTTATTAAACATAAAAAAACTGAGAAAGTTCTCAGTTTTTATTTTAACTTTTTCATTAAATCTAGGATTGTTTGCTTGCTATCGGCTGACAAGTTGTTATATAGTTCCAAAACATTTTTGTCTTCACTATTAAAACCTTCGCCAATATAGAAAAAATCTTGAATTGTAATGTTAACAACATCACAAAAATCTAACAAGGTTTTTACTTTTAACTCTATGCTCTTGTTCTCAATAGTTTTCATAAACTGCGGATTATAGCCAAGTCTTGTACTGGTTTCTCTCAAAGATAAATTTGCCTTTGTTCTAAAATAACCAACTCTGTTTATCACATCGTCATATGTAATGTTTTTCATAACAATCTCCAAAAAGTCCTAAGCCAAAAACAAAAGTTAGTTTGTTAGTGCTTTTTTGAATAGTTTTTTTGCTTTGTCGATGAAAAGGATTCCGTCTAGGTGGTCGATTTCGTGACTACAAACAATGGCTGAAAAATCTTCGACTGTGAAAGTGATTGGCGAGCCATATCTATTGAACGCTTGAACGGTTATTTTTTGTGGGCGTTCAACAATTCCTGTGTAGTCTTTTACGCTTAGACAGCCTTCTTCGCTCTCCTGCTTTCCGCTGTGTTTTGTGATTACTGGGTTGATGAGTTCAAGATACATTCCGTCACTTTCCACAACGCAAACTCGTCTTAAAACTCCAACTTGTGGGGCTGCAAGACCGCAACCGTTGTTTTTTTGCATGGTTTCCTTCATATCGTCAAGAAGCGTCCACAAGTTCTCGTCAAATTTTTCAACTTCTCGTGAGCGTTTTCTAATCAATGATTCATCGCTAAAAATTAAATTTCTAATTGCCATATCTTTTTCTCCAAAATATATTTTACACCATTTAGGGCAAAAAATAAAGTAGTTTTTTTTGTAAAACACTAGTTTATATTCACTTAACAGCAAATTCGCAACAAAAACTAACTTAAATTTTGCGGATTTTGTTCAACAAACACATTGACATTTTTTTTCATGCTAGCGTTTGCGATATCAAAAATTTGCTTAATTAAAGTGTCGTAGTTTGCTCGTTTTAGTCTTGTTAAAACCTGATATCTATACTTTTTTTCGATACGCTTAACGGGCGACTTCATTGCACCAAGATAGACAAAATCGTCTGGGTTAGCCTGTTTTAACGCAGTTATATTTTCAAAAATTTGCTTTGTTGTTTGCTGAGCCAAATTGTCGTCCGTGCTGGTTACAAGCACCCTAACAATAAATGCGTAAGGCGGAAAGTTTGTGACTTTTCTAATGTTAAGTTCCCGCTCGAAAAACTTTTTGTAGTCGTAAACGCTGGCGTAGCGATAAACATAGTGCCTTGGCATATAGGTTTGCAAGATAACTTCGCCTTGCCTTTCGCTTCTGCCCGCTCTGCCCGAAACCTGCGTTATAAGGTTAAAAGTTCTTTCGTTGGCTCTATAATCCGCAAAGTGTAGCGAAACATCGGCGTCAATAATTCCAACCAAAGTGACTAACGGAAAGTCGTGACCCTTTGCTATCATCTGCGTTCCAACAAGCACGCTTGGCTTGGAACTAGCAAACTGGCTCAAAATTTCTTCGTGTCTATTTTTTGTGGTCGTGGTGTCGTTGTCGAGCCTAAACACCGGGACATCTGGAAAATATTTTTTGATTTCTTCCACCACTTTTTGCGTGCCGATAGCGCCATATCTAATCGACTTGCTGTGACACTCTGGGCATTCGCTGAGCATACGATATCTTTTGCCACAATAGTGACATTTGAGTTCGTTGTCTTCCTTGTGATACACGAGCGAAACATCGCAGTCTTGACATTTGGCAGTGTAGCCACAATCACGGCACATAACAAAACTGTTATAGCCCCTGCGGTTCAAAAACAAGATTGATTGTTCGCCGTTTTTGATTTTTTCATGCAACTTGCTAACGAGTGCTGTTGAAAACATTTCGCTGTTGCCGTTTCTAATTTCGCTGAGCATATCCACAATGTGAATTTGTGGCATATCGTAGTGATTGACACGGACTGGCATTTCCAAAAGAGTATACTCCTTTGTGGTGGCTTTATAGTAATCTTCTATGCTTGGAGTTGCACTGCCTAGCACCAAATTACACGAGTTATATTTTGCCCTAAAAAGAGCGATTTCGTGAGTGAAATATCGTGGATTGGTTTCGCTAAAATAACTGGAATCATGTTCTTCGTCAATGATAATTAAGCCAAGATTTTGAATTGGAGCAAAGATTGCACTTCTTGCTCCCACAACAATTTTAGCGTTGCCACTTTTTATTCTCTGCCACTCATCAAAGCGTTCGCCAACCGAAAGTCCGCTATGCAAAATTGCCACATTTTCGCCAAATCTTGCAACAAAATTTTGCATTACTTGTGGAGTGAGCGAGATTTCTGGAACGAGCATGATTGCCGTTTTGTTTTGAGCCAAAATTTCGCTGATGGCGTGCATATAAACTTCGGTTTTTCCGCTACCTGTTACGCCATGAAGCAAGAATGTTTGATTTTTGCCTTTTAAAATTTTGTCAACCACCGACTGTTGCAAAGGTGTTAAAACAACTTGTTTGTTTTCGATTTTTGCAACTTGTGGTCTACGCTCTTTGGCTTTTAAAGTTGATTTTAAAATATTAAGTTCTTCCAATTTTTTAACGCTGGAAGCACCATAGACCGCACAAAGCGTGGCACTGGTTTGCGATTTTTCTTTTTTCAAATATTCAACAAGAGCAAGTTGATTTTTGGCATTTTTTTTGATTTCGCCAAGTTTTTGCTCGTAGTCATCTGCAAGAGAATACACTTTTTCGGTGAGCGTTTTTGCCTTGTTGTTTCTTAGTCCGCTTGGCAAAAAAAGTTTTAGAGTGTCGATGACTTTTAGGTTATATTTTTGCACCATAAAGCGGGATAAAGCAATCATTTCGGGAGAGATAACTTCGCTATCCAAAACTTTTACAACCGATTTTAGTTTGTCTGGTGGGCAGTCTGTTGTTTCGCTAAAATCCATAACATAGCCTGCAATAAGTCTGTTTGCAAACGACACCAAAACACGACTGCCGAGTTTGACATCACTATCACATGAATAGTCAAAAATTCTATCAACCGCACTGTTTTCAACATCAACTATAACTTTTGCTATCATGCTATTCTCCTTTAAAATATGATTATATTTTACTATTTTGCGTGGCTTTTTCAAAACATTTTTTTAAAACTGATTTTTTTAATGAGAGATGATAAAATTTTGCACACAAAATGTGTTTAAAGTAAGACCGTTAGAGCATAAAAAAATTAGCACAAAGGCTAATTTTTACTCTTGACCATTATCGTCTTCGGCTACAACTTTTCCGTTGTAAACTTCGTAAGCGGCTTCGGTGATTTCGGTTTGTTCTGGAACTTGAATTTCCTGTTCGATATTACGCTTTTGAATTTCCCTAGCCCTTTTTGAAACCAAGATTGAAAGTTTGTATTTATCGCCCACTTTTTTTGTGAGTTCTTCTACTGGTGGTTGATTTAACATAATAATTCTCCTTATAAAACTATTTTAATCAAAATTAATTATTTGTCAACTGCTTTTTTGTTTTTTGTCTTACGCTAAAAGTTTCAAAAGTAGTTCTCTAACAATTTGTGGGTTTGCTTTGCCCCTTGAATTTTTCATAACCTGACCCACAAGGAAAGTAAAAGTTCTTTCGTTGCCAGATTTGTAATCTTCGATTGCTTTTGGATTGCTATCCAAAACGGATTTTACAATCTGCTCAATTTCGTCTTGATTGTTGGTTTGTTTTAGCCCAAGTCCTTCCATGAGCGATTGTGGATTTTTGTCTGTTCCCCACATTGCGTCAAGAACTTCTTTGCTGGCGTTAACAGAAAGTTGTTTGCTTTCTACAAGTTTGATTAGTTCCACCAAATTTTGTGGGCTAACCTTAAAGTTATAGTCGTCACTAAAATCTTCTTTGATTTTTCTTAGCGCATCGCCCATAACCCAGTTGGAAACCACTTTTGCGTTGTCGTAAAGTTTTAAACAACTTTCAAAGTAGTCACTGATTTTGCTATCGAGCGTTAGAACGCTGATGTCGTGTTCCGGAAGATTAAGCACATTTCTGTATCTCTCTTTTTTGTCAAAAGGAAGTTCGCTAATCTCTGCCTTGATTTTTTCAATATACTCATCAGTGATGTGGATTGGTTGAAGGTCTGGGTCTTTGAAGTATCTGTAATCGTTGCTGTTTTCCTTGGAACGAAGTGAGAAGTTTTCGCCTTTTTGGTCGTCCCAACGGCGTGTTTCCTGAACAATTACTCCGCCTTCGTCCAAAATTTTTGCTTGACGATTTGCTTCGTATTCAATGGCACGGCTAACCGCTTTGAAACTGTTAAGGTTTTTCATCTCGGTTCTTGTTCCAAAAGGCTCGCCTTTTTTGTGGAGCGAAATGTTAACATCGCATCTTAAAGAGCCTTCCTGCATCTTACAGTCACTAACGCCAATGCTGAGCAAAGTTTCCTTTATGCTTTCAAGCACCTTTACGGCTTCTTCGCCACTGCGAATATCTGGTTCGGTTACGATTTCGATTAGTGGCACACCGCAACGGTTAAAGTCGACAAGTGAAATTTTTAGTTTGTCATCGTGAATGTTTTTGCCGGCGTCTTCTTCCATGTGAATATTATTGATACGGCAAAATTTGTTTTCGCCGTCAAGTTTATATCTAATCTTTCCGTTTACGGCAACTGGAAATTCTAGTTGGCTGATTTGATATGCTTTTGAAAGGTCTGGATAAAAGTAGTTTTTACGCTCAAACACAATCTTTCTGTTGATATCACAGTCAAACGCAAGTCCGCTTTTGATTGAATATTTTACGGCTTCTTGATTGACAGTTGGGAGCGCTCCCGGCATACCCATACAAACTGGGCAAGTTGCTGTGTTGATTGCAAGTCCAAACTTGTTTGGGCAAACACAAAATGCTTTTGTTTTTGTTTTTAATTCGGAGTGAATTTCTAGTCCAACAACAATTTCATAGTCCATTAGTTTTTTCCTCCGTTATGTTTTTCAAAATATGATGCTAAGTCAAACAAAGTTTGCTCGTCAAACTTGTTAGCAATAAGTTGCAAGCCAATAGGAAGTCCTTTGCTATCTTTTCCGCATGGAAAACTGATTGCAGGACATTCAACAACATTGACTGGCACTGTGTAGATATCGCTAAGATACATTGAGATATGGTCGTTCATTTTTTCGCCAATTTTGAACGCTGTTGTTGGCGAAACTGGGCTTAAAAGCACATCGCACTTTTTAAAACATTCATCAAACTCTTGCTTTAAAAGTTGTTGTACTTTTTGAGCCTTTTTGTAGTAAGCGTCAAAATATCCGCTTGACAAAACAAAGTTTCCAAGCATAATTCTACGCTTTACTTCCTTGCCAAAACCTTGTGTTCTGGTTTTTATATAAAGGTCTTCAAGGCTATCGAACTCTTTGGCTCTAACGCCATAACGAATACCGTCATATCTGCCAAGGTTACTGCTAGCTTCGGCACTGCTTAGAACATAGTAGGTTGAAAGTGCTAGGTCGATATTTTTCAAACTAACTTCAACAATCTCTGCCCCATTTTGCTTGTAAAACTCAATGGCGTTTTTGACTGCTGACTCAACTTCGCTATTCATTCCAAGAGCAAAGTATTCTTTTGCAATTCCAATTTTTTTGCCTTTAATACTTTGTGCTAAATTTTTTGAATATTCTGGAACTGGCTTTTTGCTGGAAGTGTTTTCCTTTTCGTCATATCCTGCCAAAACTTCTAGCATCAAGGCACTATCTTCGGCTGTTTTTGTGAGTGGTCCAACTTGGTCAAGACTGCTTGCAAAGGCAACAACGCCATATCTGCTAACTCTTGAATATGTTGGTTTTAGTCCAACAACACCGCACAAACTTGCTGGTTGTCTAACCGAGCCACCTGTGTCTGTTCCAAGGCTTGCAAAACATTGATTTGCTTTTACGCTGGCAGCACTTCCGCCACTGCTTCCGCCCGGAACACGCTCAAAATCAACTGGGTTGTGAACAACGCCAAAGGCTGAATTTTCGTTTGACGAACCCATGGCAAACTCGTCCATATTGGCTTTGCCAATGATAACTGCGTCTTCGCTCTCCAACTTTTCAACAACGGTTGCGTTATAAACCGACTCGTAATTTTCAAGCAACTTGCTTGAACAAGTTGTTTTTGTTCCAATTTTGTTGATGTTATCTTTGATTACGATTGGAGCACCCGCAAGTTTGCCGACCTTTTCGCCACGGCTTCGCTTGTCGTCAATTTCTTTTGCTCTAATCAAAGCGTCTTCAAAGCAAGTGGAATTTAAGGCATTAAGATTTTTTGTTTGCTCAATTTTTTCCTTGCACATCAAAACTAGTTGCTGAGATGTTACAACTCCACTGTTCAAATCTTTTATAATTTCTGTGAGTGATTTTTCTAGTATTTCCATAATTTTTCCTTTCCTAAACAATTTCGACTGGCACTAACACGCTATTTCCAAGACTATCTGGTGCGTTTTTGATTGCTTGTTTAACATTCAAACAATTTGAACCGCCGTCTTGTCTTAACTCGGTTTCGGCGTCTAGCATATTTTCCTTTACTTCAACACGGCTTGTGTCTGCCTTTTCGATTTTGTCGACTTGTTCAAGTGTTTTTGCAAACTCGGTTTTAAAATTTTCAAGTTCTTCGTTATTAAATTCTAGTCTTGACAAAGTTGCCAAGTGACTAACTAATTCTGTCGTAATTTCCATATAAACTCCTATAATCACACTATTTTAGCATAAAAAATTATATATATCAATTAAATTAATAAAATTGTGTGCAATTTTGCCAAAATTAACCTTGCAGAATTTTTAGAAAACGCTAAGAAACTTTTGAGTACAAACAAAAAAACTTGAAAAATTGTGCTTTTCAAGTTTTTGCAAATCTATCTTTTTATTTTTCAAAGTTTACTTTATCATATCAAGCAATTGCTGTTCGGTGATTGTTTTTATGCCGAGTTTTTGTGCTTTTTCTAGTTTGCTTCCAGCGTTTTCGCCAAGCAAAACAAAAGTCGTGTTTTTAGAAACTGATGACGATGTTTTTCCGCCATTTTTTTCGATAATCTCGGTGGCTTCATCTCGTGTTAAAGTTGGAAGCGTTCCTGTCAAAACAAAAGTCATGTTTTCAAGTTTGTTACTTGCAAGTTGCTCGTTGTGTTCTTCAACTTTTATACCCGCTTGTTTTAACCTTTCTAAAATTTGCATATTGTGTGGCTCTCTAAAAAAGTCAAAAACATTTTGTGCCATGACAAGTCCAAAATCATAAATTTCGTTGATTTGTTCTACGCTTGCATTTTTAATATTTTCAAAAGTTTTGAAGTGCTTAACCAAGTCTTTTGACGCCTTTTTGCCGATGTTAGAAATTCCAAGGGCATAGATAAATTTTTGCAACGAAACATTTTTGCTTTGCTCAATTTGTTTAAAGTAGTTTTCAACTTTTTTGTCTTTAAAATTATCAAGCAAATATAGTTGCTCACTTGTTAAATAGTACAAGTCTGCAATAGTCTTTACGCCAAGTTTTTCCCTAAACTGACCGACTGTTTTTTCGCTAATGCCTTCGATATTCATAGCATCACGGCTGGCAAAATGCGTTATTCTGTCGTCAATTTGCTCTGGACAGAAATAGTTTGGACAGAACAAGTTTGCACCCACTTCCACAAGCGGAGTGTTACAACTTGGACATACTTTTGGTGGTGTGATTTCCTTGCTACCCGCTTCATCCCTTGCAATTCCTAGTATTTCAGGAATTACTTCGTTGCTACGCCTAACAAAAACATACGAGCCAATTCTAACTCTTTTTCTAACAATATCGCCATAGTTGTTGAGCGTTGCTTTTTTGACGGTTGCTCCCGCTAGTTCCACGGGGTCGATAATACCAATAGGAGTCAACTTGCCAGTTCTTCCCACCTGCCACAAAACATCAAGAAGTTTGGTGGAAAGTTCTTGCGCTTCAAACTTGAAAGCGATTGCCCACTTTGGAAATTTGCTTGTAAAGCCAAAAATTTCTCTTGCCTTGATGTCGTTGAGTTTTACAACTGCACCGTCAATCAAAAAGTCCAAATCATACTTTTCTTTGTCGATTTTTTGCACTCGCTCTTTGACTTTTTCATAGGTGTCGTACACCCAAAAATTTTTGATAGTGTTAAACTTGTTATTCTTTAAGAATTGGTGCATTTCTTCTTGCGTTTTGAACTGCTCGCCTTCAATATAGTTAACGGAGTAGAATATAACATCAAGATTGCGAGATTTTGTTACTTTTGGGTCAAGATTTCTAATTGCTCCCGCTGCCGCATTTCGAGCGTTTTTTAGTGGCTCAACTGCCTTTTCGTTGTACTTTTTAAGTTCGCTAAGTTTCATAATCCCTTCGCCTTGCACAACGAGTTCCTTTTTGAAAGGAATGGTTAGCGGAACAGTCCTGATTGTTTTGACTTGTTCGGTTACATCTTCGCCAACAAATCCATTGCCACGAGTGGCTGCGTTTACGAGTTTGCCGTCTTTATATGTGCAACTAATTGTCAAGCCGTCATACTTGTATTCCACAAAAAATGATGCGTTTTTTACTTGATTTTTTATATCCATGCACCAAGAACTTAGCCTATCATAAGTGTTGGATTTTTCAAGGCTATAATATGGAACTTTGTGAGTGTACTTTTCAAACTTTGAAAGCGTTTCCCCGCCCACTCTTTGGCTTGGAGAATCTGGCAAAACTGTGCCTGTTTCTTGCTCTAATTTTAGAAGTTCGTCATACAACTTGTCCCACTCAGCATCGCTGATTGTTGGGTTATCCAAACTATAATAATTGTAGTTGTGAAAGTTGATTTCTTCCACGAGTGCTTTCATGCGTTCTAGTTTTTCCATGATTACTCCTAGTTAATAATATTGCCCAAAAATTTGGAAAATTAAATCTTTTTTATTGGTGCAAATTTTGGACTCAAAACCTTGTTGCCAATTTTTTCAAAGTTAACTGTTAAAATATCGCTTGCACTTTGATATGACACAACAACGCCTTTGCCAAACTTGCTATGTTCCACTCTATCGCCAACTTTGAACGACTGATGAGCGTTTGGTTTTAGAGTCGACTTACTTGCTGATGCGATTGATGACGAGATTGGCTTGGTGTAGTTCATTGAATATGACGAGCCAAAATCGTTACTCTTGTTTTGCGAGAATGAATATTCTTTTACTGGCGAAGTTTTGACTTTTCCAAAACCCATTTCGCCCAAAAATCTGCTTGGCAAAGTGTAGTTGACTGAACCATACATATATCTTGTGCTGGCGTTTGTCAAATATAATCTTTCCCTTGCACGGGTGACTGCAACATACATGAGTCTTCGTTCTTCTTCCATGTCGCTTGGGCTGGAACTATCACGAATGATTGGAAAATATCTTTCTTCCAGTCCCACAACAAACACGACTTTAAATTCTAGTCCCTTTGCTGAGTGAACTGTTGCAAGAGTTACTGCATTTGTTTCGTCATCAAAAGTATCAATATCACTAATCAAACTAACATTTTGCAAGTATTCTTCAAGAGAAATGTTTTCGTTATCTTCTTCAAACTCTTTGATGCTGGCAACAAGTTCGTCAAGGTTTGCCATTCTGTGTTCGTCTTCGTCTTTTCCAGTGGCATAAACCGCCTCCAAATTGAGAGTTTTGACGATATATTTTACAAGTTCGCTAACTTTGAGTTCTGTGCTTTTTTGTCTAAAATCGTCAATAACAGATTTGAACTCCTTAAACTTAATTAAGCCTTTGTCACGGACATAGTCGAGTTCGCTAAGCGAGTCAATCGTTTTCATTAAACTTGTGCCACCGCTAAGGCTGACAAGTTTTGCAATAGTCATATCGCCGATGCTACGCTTTGGAAAGTTTATGATACGATTAAAACTTTCGTTGTCCTGTGGGTTGATAATAAGTTTGAGATATGCAAGCACATTTTTGATTTCTTGTCTGTCGTAGAATTTAAGACCGCCAAAAACTCTGTATGGAATATCATACATGAGAAGTTTATCTTCAAACGAACGAGTAAGGGCGTTTAGACGCATCAAAATTGCAATATCTTTATATTCATAGCCAAGATTGTGGGCAAGGTTGTAGATTTCTTGCACAACAAACTCTGCTTCTTCCCTGTCGCTATACTTGTTGAAATACTGCACTTTTATGCCGTTTTCGTTGTCGGTGAAAAGTGTTTTGTCAATTCTGTTTTGATTATGCTTGATAACTTTGTTTGCACACTCGATAATATTTTTGGTGCTACGATAGTTTTGTTCTAGTTTATAGAGTGTTGTTCCAGAAAAATCTTTTAAAAATTTTTGGATATTTGCAACATTTGCTCCACGCCAAGAATAGATTGACTGGTCTTCATCTCCAACGGCAAAAATATTGTTATACTTGCCCGCCAAGATTTTTACAAGGTCGTACTGCACTTGGTTGGTGTCCTGAAACTCGTCCACCAAGATATATTTGAACTGATTTTGATATTTTTCTCTAACTTCCTGATTGTTTTTGAAAAGTTGCAAAGTTTTGATTAAAAGGTCGTCAAAATCAAGAGCGTTGTTTTGCTTCATTGCCTGTTCATAGTCTTGCATGAGTTTTATGTTAGTTTCAAAGTTAGGTCTAAAACTATTGAGTCCTGCATATTCGTCAAGGCTAAGATTTGCATTTTTGTAGGAACTGATATCGTGAAGCAAATTTTGAAGATAGTCTTCTTCTTTTAGTTCGTTTGCTTTGATAACTTTTTTTAGCACATTTTTTTTGTCTGTTTCGTCATATATACTAAAATTCCTGTTGTAGCCGTCTAGTTTGTCGATTTCATATCTCAAAATTCTTGCACAAAACGAATGGAAGGTTTGAGCCCAAATGTAGTCGGCGTTTTGACAGATATTAGCAAGCCTTGCTCTCATTTCTCCCGCCGCCTTGTTTGTGAAGGTTATGGCAAGAATTTGAACTGGATACGCTAGCCCCCTGTTCAAAATGTTTGCAATTCTTTGCGTTAAAACGCTTGTTTTTCCGCTTCCAGCACCCGCTAGAACCATGACTGGTCCTTCGGTGTGATTGACTATTTGTTGCTGTAAATCATTAAGTTTGTATTCCATTAAAAAACTCCATAGGTTAAAATTCTTTTTCAAACAAAACACAAAAGTTTGCACGAATAAAATAACTAATAGAGTATATCATATTACAAATTTTTGGCAAAGTTTTTGAGTTACTATAAAAATAAAATTAATATCAAAATTTTTGAAAGAGAAAAAAATTTTTAAAGTTTGACAAACAAAAAAAATTGTGATAATATATCACATATAAACAAAAAAGAGGTGCTGACTATGGACAAATTAGTAGTTTTGAGATTGAATTTATCGGTTAAAGAATATGATGCTAGTTTGAAACTTAGAGATAAAATTGACGACTTTGCAACAGCAGTTAACGACAGACTTTGCGACAAGTTTAACGAAGAAATTTTGTTTGATTCAAAGTTTGATAACGAAAACGGCACACTTGTTTTCACTATTGACTCTCCAAAGGCTCTTAACGAAACTTGCAAAACTATCGACAAACTCTTGAAAGATAAAAAGTTTACAAGCCTAGCAAACAGAAAGGTAGAACTTGATGAACAATCTTCTTGCCAAATAATTTAATGGCGAAAACAAAAACGGTCAAATTTTGACCGTTTTTTTTGTGTGTTTATTTAATTTTTTATGAAAATGATATTCCTATTCTTTTCGTAAAAGTTGCGTGATATTAAGTAATGTTGCACTTAACAAAGTGATAAATGATATCAATCTTTTTAAGTGGCAAATTTTTAGCACAACTTTTCATAATAGATTAAACAATCAAACTATACTGCACTAAAATTTTTACTTTTGATTCTTTCCAATTTTTTTGCTTGCTTTGCTTGTTTTTTGACAAGTTTTTTTTCAAGTTTTTGTTGTTTTTTAATCTGCTTTTTGGTTAGTGGTTTTTCTGGCAAAACATAGTTTTGTTTTAGCACATCAACATCAAGAAGGTGTCTTTTGATTTGCTTGATGCTTCTTGCGTAGTACAAGCCATCGCAAATTCTTTCGTCAATAACAACGCCGATTTGCAACACTTTGGCTAGTTCAATTCCAGTGCCGTCTTTGTTAGCAACTGGTTTTACAACTTCCTTGCCCATTCCAGCAAACATTCCCGTTGTTCCAAGGTCGTAGAGATGATGATAAACATATTCGGTTGAAATGCTTTTCATATTGGTCAAAAAGCAACTTGTGTGGAAAGGACTAATGCTGATAACTTTTTTTGGAAGCATTCCGTGCCTGTCCAAAAATCTAACAAGTCGCATTGCCATTTTTAGCAAGAAAGGTGGACATTTTAAAAGCATTTTTGCAAATCTATCAGTATCGTTTTCCTTATCGTTTCCCTTGTTGAGTTTTATGGCTTCGTCAATCTTTTGCTTGACTTCATAGATATTTTCTTCGCCCGTAAATTCAAGTTTTACGGTGGTTTCGTCTGCTCCGTCCCTTAGTGATTTTTTTACTGTGAACGCAACAAAAATGCCTTTGCGGTCATAGATTCTGGTGTTCATTGTAAAACGATTGAGCCAAGGTCTTTCGGCGTACATTCTAACAATCGCTGCAATAACGATGTCCATATACGAAAACTCGTGTCCATTTTTTCGTTCTTCTTCGATAAACCTGTCGATTTCATCACATCTAATCTCCAGTTTATAGTTGACCATTGCGTCATACCTGTGTGGCATGATTGCACTCGTGACCCTTAAAATCGGGTCTATATCTTTTGCGACTTTTCCATCACTTCTTCTACCAAACATATATTCTCCTAAGATTGCCATGTGGCAAACAATAGTTACTTTATATCATAAAATGCAGTACCGTGTCAACTTAAAATTTTTGAGCCATAGTTATAGGAAAATTTTACAAAAAAAATCTTGGGCTTAGCCAAGACGATTTTTTAAAAACACCAGCGTAATCCCGCTGTTATAGCACCTAACATCAGGACTTAGCAAAAGTTCGGGAAAGTTTTTTACGATGTCAAACTGTTCAATAACGGCATCGCCAAACTTTTCGCCAGCAACAAAATCCAAAATTTTTCCAGTTTTTTTTAAAGTTTTGAGCCTATCATGTAGGAGCGATTTTATCTCTCCACCCTTGCCGTGAGAGCCGTAGCCATGAATGACTTTGATGAGTCCATATTCGCTACCCGTCAGTGCTTCGATTTCAATTTCCAAATTAGCAACCGCAACATCAGCTGGTGGCATATCTTGTTTTATGTTTAGTTCTTTGATTTTCATATTTTTCTCTTTTTGATTAATAATTTTTTTTATATTTAATTTTTTGTTTATTTTTATTGTCAACTTCGATTTATTTAGGTTTTGATTAATTCAGTTTTTAGTTTATAGTTTGTAGTTTTTAGTTTATAATTTTAAGTTATTTTGTAAAAACTTGCTACTTACTAATATGATATTATTTTTGCGAGATTTTTTATTTATCATGTTGAGTGATTGTTAATACACTTAATTTAGGTTGTTGATTGATTTTTTGTAAGGTTAATTTCTATATTTATAGGGCTAAATTATATAGTTGATTTTATATGCAAAGATATTTTGATATGTTGTATGCGTGTTTTGATATGCGTGCATAATTATACATTATTTAGTATTTTTATAAAATTTTCCAAATCGTCTTTTTTGATAACAGTAACAAATTTTGAGCCATATTTTTTGGTCTTCAATTCTATAATATTATTTTGAACAAGACTAAGTTTGCTTTGATCATGTTCCCAGTAAATTTTGCCGTCATAGTTAAGCAAATCGTACTTATTAATCAGTTTGATTGCCTTTTCCGCAAAGTCGCTAGCATAAGGTGGGTCGATAAAAATAACATCTAATTTTTCGTTTTGCTTTGACAAATTTGCAAGGGCTTCGGCGTAGTCCAAATTTAGAACAACAGCGTTATTTGATTCAACAAGTTTTAGATTGCTTTTAATCAAATTTATGCTAGTTTTATTGCTATCAACAAAGTAGACTTTTTTTGCATTTCGGCTGATTGCTTCAATTCCAACCGCCCCAGTCCCAGAAAATAAGTCCAAAAATATGCAATTTTGCACATCATTTCCAATAATATTAAAAATCGCTCCACGAACCAAATCACTTGTTGGACGAGTTGTGGAGAGTTCAAATTCTTTTAAAATCTTTCCCTTAAATTTTCCCGCAATAATTCTCATAAATTTATTATATCACACATCAAAACTCTGTGGCAATAATTTTGAACACACAATATAGTTCATGCGGTCTTTTTTAAAGTTGGTTAAAATTTCGTAGTTGATTGTGTGAGTTACTTTTGCCATAAAATTTGCGTCTATATTTTTATCGCCACTTTGACCAATGATTGTGACTTTGTCACCCACCTTGCAATCAATGTGAGTCACATCACACATAAACAAATCCATACACACATTGCCGACTATTTTTGCATAATTATGCATAATTATAACTTTACCACCATTGCTATTTGCTCGCAAAAAACCGTCCGCATAGCCAAGACTTACTGTGGCAACTTTCATACTTTGTGGTGCTACAAAATTGCTCCCGTAACCAACAGTTTCACCTTTTTTAATTCGCACTATATTCACTATTGTTGCATTAATTTTTAACGCTGGCAAAAGTTTGAATGGTGCAGTTAAATCCAGATAGCCATACATCATGTTGCCAAGCCGAACCATATCAAAAACATACTTTCTATCTAAAAATCCCGCATTGCTAGCACTTGCGTGAACGATAATATTTTTTGTATCTATTTCACTTAAAAATTCGCAAAATTTAGCATATTGTTTTTCCGTTTTTTCCCTATTTGTACTGTCAAAGTAATGAGTATAAATCCCTTCCAAAACAATATTTTGACTTTGATTGATATACTCGCAAATCTTCTTAAAAACCTTTATGTTAGATATGCCCAACCTATTCATACCTGTGTTAATTTTAAGATGCACTCTAACTTGTTTATTTAGGCGTTTCGCCACCTTTTCAAGCCTTTTAAGATAGTCCAAACTTGACACGCTAAGGCTAATATTTTGCCTAATAATTTCAGCAAAACTATCACTATTAATCATGTTTAAAACAAGAATTGGCTTTGACGAAACACGGCGAGTTTTAAGTGCCTCAAACTCGTCCGCAACACCAAAAAAATCAACGGTATTCATTATGCCTTTAACCACGCCTTCTATACCGTGGCCGTAAGCGTCAGCCTTGACAATTGCACAGATTTTCACACCATTAAAAAAGCATTTGTAATTCAAAATATTTTGCCGAATATTGCCAGTATAAACTATAAAATCATTGAGTGAACGCATATAAAATATTTATGAAGTTTATCAAAAATATGACAACAAATTTATCTTATTGACATATGGCAGATTTTTCGATATAATTAAAATTAGTATGGAAAACGAAAATATTGAAATAAAAGAAAATGAAAATCAAAATTTGACCGAAGAAGTCAAACTAACAAAAAAGCAAAGTTTTATGCAGTTTGTAAAATTTCTTGGCTTCTCACTCTCTGCGGGCATTATTCAGTTTGGCTCGTTTGAACTCATGTATGATGTGTGTGGCTGGAAATCTTGGTGGGCAACCTATCTTATAAGCCTTGTGCTTTCGGTTTTGTGGAATTTCACATTCAACCGCAAATTCACATTTAAGTCAGCAAGCAACATTCCACTTGCCATGGGACTCGTGCTAATCTATTACTGTGCGTTTACGCCAATCAGCGTGTTTGGTGGACGAGCATTGGAAGGTATCGGCTGGAATGGTACTCTCGTGACGGTTTTAATGATGATTTTAAACTTTGCAACCGAATTTGTATGGGACAAGTTTGTGGTATTCAACGAAAAATTCACAAACAAGTTACTAAAAAAGAAAAGCAACTAATCGGTTGCTTTTTTCTTGCCAAATTTGTCTATGCTATCGTCTTTGTAATGCACCACAAGTTTTTTGTTATCATACACAGCAAGTGCAATTTTTTTGAGTTCCTTTTTGTCTGTGATATTCAACTTTTTTAGTAGCCATTCTTGCGAAAGTCCAGCGTTATTTAAACTCGACAACGACATCTTGCCGTCAACAATCAAAATATTAGCAAGGTGCGCAGGCTTTGTGTTTAGACTTTTTAGGTCATGGATTTCTACGGGAGCGAACTCGCCTTTGGGCATAACGGACAGTTTTCCACTCGGTTCAAAAATTGCGTACGCCACTTTGGTTATATCAAAATAGCCTTTTTCTCGAAGCATGGAAAGCAGGTCGTTTATGTCAATGTTTGCTCTGCAAACTTGCTTGTAGTTTATCTTGCCTTCGTAAACAAGCGTTGTTGGCTTGCCTTTTAAAACACGCTTTAAAAATATTGCTTTTCTACCCAAGAACGCAACCAGTAGTGCTAAAAGAAAAAATATTGTCATTGCGATTAGATAGTAGTAAAACGGCTCGGTCAATGTTGACATCTCCGCCGAAATTGAACCAAGTGAAATTCCAACCGTGTAATCAATAAATTCCAGTTGTGCAATCTGTTTTTTTCCAAGAATTTTGGAAATGATAAACAAATATACGAACGAAGTCACGGAATTTATTAGTATCCAAACAATAGGTTTTAATCCAAACATTTTTTAAGTTCTCTTTGCAATTTTATTACTAATTATTCTCTCAAAAAAAGTTTGTTATGCCTAATTTTTTTGAAGAATCACTACTTTTTTGCATTTTTTATTAAAAAAACAGCCATTTTGACCGTTTTTTTTGAATTTTTAAGTTTAAAGCATATTTTCTTTACTACAACTTATTAAGTCCACACTATTCGTTTTTAGCACCGCAGTGAGAGCAAATTTTGCCGTTAATTTCCGCACCACAATACAAGCATTTTTGTTTTGATTGGTCTTGATTTGTAACGACTCCATTTGGAACGATTGCCGACCTACTGCCCTTATACTTAATCTTAAATTTTCCAGATTGCTCAAATTTTTCAACTTCTTCAAAAGTGAAAACTTCGCTCGACACATTGCTAATAAGTTCGCCTTTGTCGTTTGTAAAGTTGTATACAACCTTGAAAAGCGGAACATTATTCATTGCACCCATTCCCTTTTTTGAAACATAAGTTGCAACAGTTTCTTTGCCATTTTTTAAAATTTGCTTGTCAATTATTCTTAAAGCCAGATTTCTAATTCCGCACGCCAGCCCAGCAAAGCCAATTAGCACAAAAATAATCAAAAACCACTTGTTTTCAACTTCTGGACTAAAAAGAAATATGAATGGAATCCCACCAAACAGCAATCCCCAAATAATAAAAAATATGTAGTTAAAGTTTTTGTAAAATTTCATATTCTCTCCCGATATTTTTATTCAATATTATCTACTTTTGCAATAAATATAATACAAGACACTAATAAAATATTAACATTAATTTTCAAATCGTTAACAATCAAAACAACTAATATAAATCTATCGCAAAAATTATAAGTTGTGTTCTTGTTTCCAAATCCAATTTTATTATATTACACTTTAACATTTTTACAAAATCAAACAAAGTGCATACATAGAATTTTACTGCACTGAGTAACGAAATATTTAATTAGGTTGAAAATTATAAATCCCTATTTTTAACTTTTTTAGAATAACACTTTCCTAACTATTTTTAATATGGTTGCTAACTTTTATATATGCTTTCCAGCAGAAATTCAATGAAAATACTGTTTTATTAAGAAAAATACTAAAAAACAATAAAAAACACTGAATTTTTCAGTGTTTTTCGTTATTTTGCAAATTTTTTAAAAATTATAGTTCGCCATTATCGTTAAAGATTTCAACAAATTGAGTGTAGCCAAAAGTGCTGAGTTGTTCCTTTTGGAATTTAACATTTTTGTTTCTTGGAGAAATCATAACAATTTTTCCGCTAGCACGAAGTTCGTTTGCTCTTTTGATTGTGCGTTCAAGTTTTTCGGCGTCAACATCTTTACTGATTAAAACAGCAATCTTTTCTTCGTTCGCAAGTGGAAGCAAATTATTTTCTTTGATAACGGAGATAATTCTCTCGAATCCAATCGAAAATCCGCAAGCGGTTGTTTCCTTTCCAGAATATTTGCCAATCATTTTGTCATATCTTCCGCCACCAGCAACAGATGCGTGATAGTTACTAAGTTCAATCTCGAAAATTGGGCCAGTGTAGTAAGACATACCCCTAACCAAAGTTGGGTCAAACACAACCTTGCAGTCCTTTGAAACGATAGCCGATGCGCAACCAATAATCTTGTTTAAGTTGTCGATTGTGGATTCTTCAATAAAGCCGTCTGTTTTGCCTTTCAAAAATTCCTTGCAATCAATATTTTCGCAAGCGTCTGCAAACATACTGCAATATTTATCAACATCGGCAGGATTAAGTCCAAATTCTAGGAGTGAATTTTTAACGCCGTCCAAACCAATTTTGTCCATTTTGTCCAAAATAATATAAACAGTGTCGAGTTGGTCTTCTGGGAAGTTACACGATAGAGCCATTGCTTTTAGAATATTTCTGTCGTTTACTCTAACTTTTAATTCCTTGATGCCAAGTTCGTTAAGCATATTGCAGGTTGCTGTGATAAGTTCGATTTCTGCCAAACTACTGCTATCGCCTAAAATATCAATATCGCATTGAGTAAATTGTCTAAATCTACCCTTTTGTGGTCTGTCTGCTCTAAACGATTCGCCGATTTGTAGTGACTTGAAAGGAAGTGGCAAATTTTCACCATTGTTTGCATAAAATCTTGCAAGTGGAACTGTTAGGTCATATCTTAGTCCGCTATCGCAAAGGTCGTCTTTGTTTTCTGCCTTGGCAAGTTTTTCGCCCCTTTTCAAAATCTTAAAAATCAAACTTTCGTTTTCGCCACCTTGCTTGTTTGTCAAGTTTTCGATATGTTCGATTAGTGGCGTGCTGATAAGCATAAATCCAAACTTTTTGTATGTATCTTTAATTTTTCTTAGTGCATATTCCCTGATAGCCATGTCGTTTGGCATTTGTTCAGGCATACCCTTTACTGGTGTTTTAATAAATTCCATTCGTTCTCCTTGTTCGCCTATCAAAAGGCATTTGTAGCAAAATTAGAAAGTTTATTATCAAATAATCTGCTCCAAGTTTGCTATATTTTTTAATAAAAATAATTTAGCAAAATTAGTGAATTTTGTCAAGCAAATAAAACTGCTTGTGATTGCGTTGATAACTTTATAATTTAGGGGTATTGACTTTTATTGCTCTGTTTGATATAATATGGTCGTAAAATTTTTACAAGGAGATTTTTACATGAAAAAAATTTATATAGTAAGAGATACAGCAAGTGAATATTACTTTGCAGATAAAAAATCAGCATTAAGATTTAAAGAAATGAGCAGTTCACGAACATTAAAAGAACAAACTCTTTATGAAACTTTTGATGATTACAAAGGCTCTCAAAAAGATTATCAAAAAGAATTACTTTTCGCTATCAAAGAAACAAAAGAACAAATTGACAAATTTAAATCAGGTTACTTAGAAATTCGCCCAGAAAAAGCAAAAACTGAATATAGAACATACATTGTTTATTCCAAGGATATTGAAACAATCTTGAAAGACAAAAAATTGCCAGAACTTGTTTACTACTACGAAGCACCTAGTTTTGAAACAGTTAAAAGTGACTTTACAACAAAAGAGTTTGAAAAGCAATATCTTGACACCTACACTACTGCTTGCAAAAAAGCATTAATGAAATATGAAGAACTAAAAACAAAACTCAAAGATTATAAAGCCGAACTTAAACAGTTACACAATGAAAAGCCTAACAAATCCGCAAGTGAAAATGCAGATATTCAATAACATTTTGTAAATAAAAAACAAAAAAGACTGAAAAAATCGGTCTTTTTTTATGTTTTTATTGATATTTTTTTAAAAAATTAGCATTTTATTAAAAAATATTAGTTTTACAAATTGCAATTTTATATTGATTAAAAGGTGCATTTCGTGCAATGAGTTTATATTTTTTTTGTCTAAATCTTCGCCTTAACCATTAATCAAAAATGTTGCAAAAACTTTTGATATTGACTTTTATTGCCCTTTTTGATATAATGTAGGTATAAATTTTTATAAGGAGAATTTAACATGAAAAAAGTTTACATTGTATATGGCGATGGCGAGTATTACTTTTTCGATAAAGAATCAGCATATAAATTTAAAGATATGCAAGAAGGTATGCGAATTGAAGAAAGCGTAGTATACGAAAACTTGGAAGATTATAAAAATTATAGAAAAGAAACTTATCAAAAAATGTTACAATCTGCCATTAAAAAGACAGAACAATATCTTGACGAGTTTAAATCAGGTTACCTACAAATTTGGCAAGAAAAATATTATATCTATTCAAAAGATATTGAATATGTTTTGACAAACAAACAGTTACCAAAAGAAGTTTTTTATAATGAACGCTGGGGCGGAACCGAAATCTCAGTTACAGTAAAACAAACAAAGGAGTTTAAGGCGCAATATCTTGATACCTTTATTAACCTTTGCAAAGAAGAATTGATGAATTATAAGAAACTAAAAAACGACCTAGAAAACTACAAAGCAGAACTTGAACAACTACAAAATGAAAAAATAGAAAGTTCTACAAACGAAAACACAGATGTTCAATAACATTTTTTAAATTAAAACTAAAAAGACTTGAAAAAATCGGTCTTTTTTTTACAGTGATTTTTACTGTGTTGTTATATTGGTTTTGATTTACACTTGCATGGAGAAGATAAAAATTTTAAACTTGACCTAAACTAATGTTTTAGATATTTAAGCACTGTGGTTGATTGCGTAAAAACGGAATATAGAAAATACACCTTAACAAGTTTTGAATCATATTTGTATTTAAATTATTAAAAAAACAGCACAATAGATTTTAAGCATATACTACGCTCACCTGCAATTTTTATGGACGAAGTTTTACTAAACCACATTTTGCCTGACCACAATATATCGCCTACGCAAATGCTATCGCAAGAACTGGATTTAGGATATAACAGAATGATTGCCGTTGACCACGATTTTTTGCAATCTTTGAAAGATAACAAATTGACGAGTCATGTTTTTACAAAACACATAAATATAATTCAGGGCGACAAAGACGATTATGTTGACATATTAAAAAATAAGCAATTTTATCAGTCTAACTTTTTGAACTACAATGTGCATACAAAAAAAATTTTACTAATTAATTTTGAAATTTACAATTATAAAAATTATTAAAAGAAATTAATTAAGATTCGTTTTCACAATCTAAGACACACTTGCGCAAGTATAATGCTGAAAAATAGTGTTTCTATGAAGCAGTTACAAGGTGGCTTGGTCATGCTGACTTCGGCACAATTTTTACAAATTCTATTAGACACTTATGAAATTTGGACATTAAAAAAGCCTTTTAAATAAAGGCTTCAATGGTGGTCCCTCAGGGGCTCGAACCCTGGACCCACTGATTAAGAGTCAGTTGCTCTACCAACTGAGCTAAGGGACCAAATTTTTATTGACTCAATTAGTATAATATTAAAAAAACAAAAAGTCAATATTTTTGAATAATATTTTTAACATAATTTTGATTGATTTATGCGGTCAAAAAAATTATAATATATGGAGTAATTTATAGTCAAAAATCAGGAGTTAAAAATGGAATACAGAGATTTGTATGACGGAAACCGCATTCCAACGGGAGAAAAAATCGAAAAAAGCGAGCCTGTTCCAGCGGGAAGATTTTATGTTACCGTTGCCGTTTTTATGCAAAACAGTAAAAATGAATTTCTAATGCAAAGGCGTTCAAAAGACAAAGGCGGAAAATGGGCAACAACCGGCGGTCACCCAAAGAGTGGCGAAACAAGTTTGCAAGGTATCGTAACAGAAATCAAGGAAGAACTTGGAATTGATGTCGACCCAAAAAATCTCATTTTCTATCACACGATAAAAACAAACAAGGACTTTGTTGACTTTTACTATCTTAATCAAGACTTTGACTTAAAAGATTTGACGCTTCAAAAAGAAGAAGTGCAAGACGCAAAATGGTTCACGATTGAGGAAATTGAAAATTTGATAAAGAAGGACGACTTTTTCAAATCACACATTGACTATATTAAGAATTGTTTGGAATTTTTAAGCAAAAACAAAAAAATTGCCTGCTCAAATTAGCAAGCAATTTTTTTAATCTTCAAGCATATCAAGTCGCTCTTCTCTGTTCGACTGTCTGCTATCTTTTTTGGTCTGTTTATCGATTAGTTCCAAAATCTTGTCGACACTCTCGCCGTTAGCAAGTTTTGTTAAAAGTGATTCGTAAAAGAAAAGTTTGTTAGACATATAGTTATATTTTTTTACAATCATGCCATAATCACCTTTCTCAAATTTGTGGAATTGACCGTAGTTGTCTGTCCAGCCGTTGAAAGGAAATTTGCCTTCGCTAACAATCTTTTTCATTTCGACATAGTCGGTTTCATAAACTCCGTTGGCAAGTTTTAAAATACATATACCTTCTGCAACGCCCGACTTAATTCTCTTGCAAACACCATAAATTAAATCCACAATTTCCTTTTTTCTATCACGATTAAAGTACTCTGCACAATCAGCATACATACTCATTTCTTTAACAGCAAAACAATTGCCGTTATGCTTTTTATTTTGGATTCTTGCAAACGCAAAGGCTTCTTTCTTGCTCTCAAAAGCAACCCAATCATTAACAATTACTTGACTAAAAACTATGTAAACTTTTTTCATATCATTCTCCTTAAAATCTTTATATCATTATATGCAAAAGATGTCAATAGAACTCCAAAAATTTTACAAAAAGTTTTTACTTTATTGACTGGTGGATTGTAAAAAAGTTTTTCCAAGGATTTTTGGAAAGATACTTTGTTGCAAGCGAGATATCAAAAGCATTTGGAGCAAACTTTTCTAGGTCGTTCCACGAAATCGGCATAGAAACAGTTGCGGTTTTTCTAATCCTAACCGAGTACGGCATGACGCAAGTTGCACCCTTTTTATTCCTTAAATAATCAACAAAAATTTTGTGTTTGCGATTGACCTTCAAAGTGCTTGTTGTGAAAACTTCGCTCCACTTTTCTTCCAACAGCAAGGCACACTTTTTAGCAAAGTTATTTACGCTTCTAAAACTCTTTGAGTCTTTGAGCGGGACATAAATATGATAACCTTTGCCACCACTCGTTTTTAAAAAACTTTTGAGATTTAGGCTTTGCAAGATTTCCTTTAAATAAAGTACGCCGTGCCTTAGAACATCAAGCGATAATTTTTCGTCAGGGTCTAAGTCAAATATCAAAATATCGGGAGCGTTAATGCTATTTTGCAAACAGTTCCATGCATGAAATTCGATAGAGCCAAGTTGCACTTGATTTATAAATTGTTCGATATTTTTTAAAAAAAAGTAGCAATTTTGCTGTTTTTTTGCTCCAAAAAACACTTTTTCAACATTTTCGTTTGGATTTGGGTGCTTTTTGAAAAATTTTTCACTAGGCTTTCCAGAGTGAAATCTTATAACACTAAGAAGCCTATTTTCAAAAAACGGCTTCATTTTTTTGTATGCCTTTTGATAATATTTTACGATATCAAGTTTAGTAATTTTGCCATTTTCAAAAACAATTTTGTCGGGGTGAGTTATCTCTACATTACAAATTTTAGTCATAATTTTTCTCCAAAAAAATTTGCTTTGGCTTTTTGTCTGTCCTTAGTTCAATAAAAGAAGGTTGTCTTAGAACACCGTCTTTTGTAAGTTCGGCAAACTGCACTTCGCACACCAATTTTGGCTTCACAAAATGCACATCATCTTTTGTGTTTGGGAAAGACACAAACGGAGAATTTTTTGCGACAATCTTGTTAAACATTTGCCTAAGTTCCTTGCGAGAATTATCATCAAAGCCCGTTCCAACTTTACCAACATAGACTAATTTATCTTTATCGTAGTAGCCAAGCAAAATTGCACTCATATTTTTATTTTTTGAAGTCGTTGTAAATCCACCAATCACAAATTCTTGACGATTGTAGCACTTGATTTTTAACCAGTCGTCCGTTCTTGCCGACTTATAGGCGGAGTTTGTCCGTTTTGCAACAATTCCTTCAAGCCCATTTTTCTTTGCAAGGTTAAAACTCTGTTTTCCTTTTCCTATCACAAACGAACTAAAAATCAAATTTTGCGGACAAATTTTCATAAATTTTTTTAAAATTTCTTTCCGTTCTAGCAGTGGCAAATCTCTCAAATCCTTGCCGTCCAACGCCAAAATATCAAAAATCACATAGGACAAATTGTCACCATTATGCTTGATTTGTTCTTGTAGTAACGAAAAGTTAGAGCGACCGTTTTCGTCAAAACTAACAACTTCGCCGTCCAAAACCGCAGTGTGATTTTTGCAAAGTTTGGTCAAAGATTTTTCAATTTCTTGAAATTTTGAAGTATAATCAACATTATTTCGTGTTTTTAGTGTGATTTTTTGTTTTTCTGCAAAAGTTAGTATGCGATAGCCGTCATACTTGATTTCAAAAAGATAGTCTTGGGACGGTATTTTTGTTGATAAAAGAGCGAGCATGGGACTCACAGTTTTAAACGGATTTGGCTTGACGGATTTTCTCACGCTTGGTGTAGAAACACCGTTTTTGGATTTTATAATAAGCCAATTTTTTTCGTCCATTCTAACCAAATGCCACTCGCCAGAAAATTTTTCGCCATGCAAAATAAATTCCAGTTTGCCATTTTTTAGACCATTTCTAAAACTAGTCAGTGGTTCATAAAATCCTTTGTCAAAAATTTCTACCAACCCTGCTCCATATTGATTTTTTGGAATTTCGCCTTCAAAGCCTGCGTAGGACAACGGGTGATCTTCAACATGAACTGCGAGTCGCTTATCTTTGCTAGAATTAGACAATCCCTTTGGAACAGCCCACGACAAAAGCACTCCATTAAACTCCAAACGAAAGTCATAATGGTCTGTTGTTGCTTGATGAAATTGTATGACAAAAATGCGTTTCTTTTTTTGTTTTTTTGACGCTTTTGAAACTTTGCCAATCGGCTCGTCTGTTACGGAAAAATCTCGTTTTTGATTATATTTTTTTAGCATAACAAATTCCTTTAAATTTAAAAAATATTATTTTTTTTTGGTTTTTGATGGCTTTTTTGCGTTATTTTTACTAGTTTTTGATACTTTTTCTGTTTTTTGAGATTTTGAAGAAGTCATTTTTGATGTGCTAACACTCTTTTTTAAGGCGTCCATAAGATCGATGATTTTGACTGGCTTTGACGAGTTTTTGCTTGTTACGATTTTCTTTCCAGCGATTTTTTGTTTGATTGCTTTTTTAATTTTTTCGTTGTATTCATCCTTGTACTTTTCAGGCTCGAAAGGTGCTGCCATTTGATTAATCAAGGTTGTGGCAAGGTCGAGTTCCTGTTTTTGAATTTTTAGTTTTTTGACTTCTGGCGAGTCTTGAACTTCGTCATTAAAAAACAGAGTGTTAACAAGCATTTTGCCATTACTTGCACGAAGCAATAGCAAACTTTCTTTTGTTCCTAGCACTGTTTTGGCTATTCCTGCTTTGTTCTCTCTTTCCATGGCTTCAAGAAGAACCAAAAAAGCACGGTCAGAGCCGTCCGGTTCAACATAGTAGGACTTATCAAAAAATATTGGGTCGACTTCGTCAAGATTAACAAAACATTCAATAGTGATGTTTTTGTCTTTTGTGGACTTGATTTTTTCAAAGTCGTCATCAGTAAAAATCACATACTTATCTTTTTCATACTGATAGCCACGGACGATATTTTCGTTTTTGACTTCCTTGTTTTCACAGTCAACACAAGTTTTTTTGTACTTTACCCTGCTCATCGTTTTTTTATCGAGCAAGTTAAAACCGATGTCGTTTTGCTTTATACTATTTGTTAAAACGATTGGAATATACACCAGTCCAAACGAAATTGCACCCTTGAAAGAATACGCCATAATTCACCTCAAAATTATTATTTACAATTTGAAAAATAATATTGAGTAGTTCAAAGATAAAACACATAAAAATTTTGATTTTATTAAAAAAATTGGGATTTTTGCATAAAAAAACCACAAAAATGTGGTTTTAATCGGTTAATTCTATAATTTTTGATTTAAACTTGCAGTGCTTTTGCATAATTTCTTTGCGGTTTTTCATAAAGTTTTCGAGTCCAACAATATGCACATTTGCTTGTTTAAAATAGTGATATGTGACTGGATTGAGTTCCAAAATTACATCTTTTTTTAATCCATAAGGATTGTTACTATCAAGTCTTGAAACGATATAAGCCGTGGCAATTCCAGTTGGTCTGCAAACAACTTTTGTGTAAAGTTTAAGGTCGTCATAACTTAAAATCGTCTTTTTCCAAGTCTTTTCGAGCATGGATTGATACTGCTTTTCAAGTTCCTTGATATACTCTGCTCTTTTGGTTTTGTCCACAAAATGTTCTTGGTCGGCGAGTCCTTCAAAGTAGTTTTGATAAAGTTCAATTTCCTTTTCAAAACTAACATGGAGTCCGTCTTGTTCGATTGTGTACACCGCTTTGTTTTGAAGGTCTAATGAGAAATTTTCGTCTTTACTAGAAAAATATTTTTCAAGTTCAAAAGCGTTGTTTGCAAAATCTATATCTCTGTTTCTAACAACACCCACAAACACAATCACAAGTGTTAGCCACAAAATAGTACACAAAGCAAAGAGCGAAATGACCACATAGAACTTTGTGCCAAGTGGACTTTTTGAGCCTTCCAAAATGCTTAGTCCACACAATATTGCAAGTGGAATTAGTCCAAGCAGTGACTTTTTAACATAACTTTTTCGGGCTTGCGTTGTAAATCCAAGGTTGTAGAAATCAGTTAAAAAGTCTTTTTTGAGTACCGATTTTGTTTTTCTATAAACGAATATTAGCACCACCGCTATGAGAGCCAACACCACTGCACTAACAAGCACGAATATGCCAACATTGATAAGGACTTCGTGCCTACGCTCAATGTTTTTTTGTGCATCCATGTTTAGCGTTTCGCTTTGAAGTCCAAAAATCTCATTACCCATTTTTAGATATGTAATTTGAATTGTTTGATTAACAAGGTTACTTGCATCGTTAAAATCAATATATTGAGCAAAGATTGGTCTAATTTCGTACACCTTTTCGCTAGTGTCAACAATTTGAATAGTGTCAGCGTCTTGTCTTAC
Organism: uncultured Clostridia bacterium; assembly: GCA_934777505.1. Lineage (GTDB taxonomy): Bacteria > Bacillota > Clostridia > Christensenellales > UBA1242 > CAKVNM01. The sequence goes on from CAKVNM010000001.1 coordinate 306,816, forward strand.
TTCACTCACGGTTATGCTGATTTGCTCCAAGTTTTCGTACTTAAAATTTTTGCTTGCAACAAACGAAGTTATTGAGCAAACCAAGCAAACAACGGCGATAAAAATCAAGCCTACTATGCATAATCTATAAATTCTACGACTTGTATTTTGAATTTCTATTGTATTGTCCATAATGTTATTATTATATGAAAAAAATCGTTTTTAGTCAACCAAAAAGGTTGATAGCAAAGTCTAAAAAAAGCATAACTTTGTGATAGTTAAAGTTACGCTTTTTTGTTATTTTATTTTTCACTTTTCACGCAAAAATCAAAGCATTGCTTGTAGTCTAATACAAACAGTTGTTTGGAGTGCGTGGGAATGGGATTACATCTCGAATATTATCAATGCCTGTTAGGTACATGATAAGTCTTTCAAAGCCCATACCAAAACCTGAGTGAACATTTGTGCCGTACTTTCTAAGGTTCAAGTACCAGTCGATAACATTTGTGTCAACGCCCATTTCTTTGCAACGAGCAACAATCTTGTCGTAGTCTTCTTCCCTTTGACTTCCGCCCATCAATTCGCCTGCGCCCGGAACTTCAAGGTCGACAGCGGCAACAGTTTTGCCGTCTTTGTTTTGCTTCATGTAGTAAGCCTTGATGTCTTTTGGCCAGTTTTTAATAAATACAGGTCCGCCAAAATATTCTGTGATATATTTTTCGTGTTCCTTGGCAATATCTCCGCCTTCTTCTGGCTCAAATTCCCACTTTACTGGGGCTTTTTTCAAGATGTCAATAACATCTTTGTGGTCGATTCTAACAAACTTGCTGGTGGTGAGTTTTGTTAGTCTTTCGATAAGTCCTTTTTGAACAAAGTTATCGAGCATTTTTAACTCGTCTGGGCAAGAATCAAGCACTGTTTTAACAACAAATTTGAGCATATCTTCTTCGATATCCATCAAGCCTTCAAGGTCGCAGAACGAGATTTCTGGCTCTATCATCCAAAATTCGTTGGCGTGAGTTTTTGTGTTTGAGTTTTCGGTTCTAAAAGTTGGCCCAAAGGTGTAGATTTTTCCAAAAGCGCTAGCAAACGCTTCGCCGTGGAGTTGTCCACTACCCGTGATAAAAGCCAGTTTGCCGAACAAATCTTTTTTCATGTCGACTGTGCCGTCTTCGTTTTTTGGAAGATTGTTGAAATTAAGTGTTGTGATTTTGAACATTTGGTCAGAGCCTTCGCAATCGGTGGTTGTGATTAGTGGGGTGTGAACATAAAGATAGCCATTGGATTGGAAATATGTGTGGATTGCCATGGCTGCCACGCTACGAATTCTAAACACCGCTTGGAAAAGGTTGGTTCTTGGACGCAAATATGCTTGCTCACGCAAGAATTCTCTTGTGTGTGGTTTTGGTTGAATTGGATAGTCGTCTGGCGATGCTCCAAGAAGAGTTACGCTTTCTGCCTTAACTTCAAACAACTGATTTTTGCCTTGCGACTCCACCACCAAACCTTTAACATTGATGCTAGAACCAACTAAGATTTTTTGAATATCGGCAAAGTTTGCTAGGCTGTCTTCGTAAACAATTTGAACCGACTTGAACGCTGTGCCGTCTGTGAAATCAATAAAGCCAAAGTTTTTTTGTCTGCGGTGATTTTTAACCCAACCGTTTAGTTCAATCGTTTGACCAATTAGAGTTTTATAGTCTTTGTTTAAATCTTTTATGTCCATGATACGCTCCTTTGAAAGTAAAGTTTTTGAGTAATAATTTTTATTAAGTATAGTTTTTTGATGACGATATGTCAACTATTCAAGGCGTTCTCCGCCCAAAATGTGAACATGAAGATGTGGCACTGTTTGACCAGCATCATCGCCTTGATTGATAACAATTCTGTATCCGTTTTCAAGCCCAAGTTTAGAAGTCAAAGTTGGAATAGTTTTGAAAATATCCAAAAGCATTTTTTCGCCTTGCTTGTCCATTTCGCTGAGCAACTTGAAGTGCTTTTTTACGATGCAAAGATAGTGGTGTTTTGCCTTTGGCTCAATATCTTTGATGATAAAAAAGTTTTCGTTTTCAAAAAGTTTTGGAGAGGGAATTTCTCCGTTTTGAATTTTACAAAAAATACAATCGTTCATTTTTTTAATCTCCTTTAATCAACAATTTTGCCAATCATTCCGTCTTTAAGAATACTAACAAGTTTAACTTTTTCTATGTCATACATTTTTTTAACTGGCTTTTTAACATACACTTTTATGTACGACTCAGTGTAGCCAAAGGCATAACTGTCGTCTTGACCTTCAAGCAATACCGACTGAGTTTTGTTTAGCATATTTTGCAAAAATTCGCTATGAAGTTTGCTGTCAAGTTCTTCCAAAATTTTTACACGCTCTTTCTTTACTGCCCCGTTAACCTGTGGCATACGGCTTGCTTTTGTGCCTGCCCTAAGACTATATGGGAATATGTGCATTTTAAAAAATCTTGCTTTTTTTATTGTGTCCACCGTTTCCAAAAAGTCTTGCTCGGTTTCGGTTGGAAAGCCAACGATAACATCGGTTGTGATAACGGCGTCACTAAAATATTTTCTAATCAACTCCACTTTGTCAAGATAGTCTTTGATGGTGTAGTGTCTGTTCATGAGTGACAAAATTCTGTCGCAACCACTTTGCATTGACAAGTGAAATTGTGGACAAAAGTTTGGCATTGCAGACACGATTTTTAAAAAATCATCGTCTATAACATTGACTTCTAGCGAACTAATCCTAATTCTTGCATCAAGGTGGCTGAGCGACTGTAAAACTTGTCCAAGAGCAAGTTTGCCGTCAATTCGATAATCACTCATATTGATACCAGTCAAAACAATCTCTTTGTTAAATTTGCTAAGATATGTGGCTTCGCTAACGATTTCGTTCAAATCTCGGCTTCTGCTTCTGCCACGAATAAATGGAATCAAACAGTATGAGCAAAAGTTGTTGCAACCATCTTGAATTTTCAAGTATGCTCGTGTTCGGCTGAGTGTATGTGACGAAAAATTGTCATAGTCTAGTGTGAGTTTTTTGTATTGATTTCTGTCGTAATCACTAGTTATTGAGTTTTTAGTATACGAGTCGATAAACGAAGAAATATCATTTTTTCTAGCATTACCGCCAGCATAAATCACGCTTGGATTTTTCAAAAACTGTTCCAAACTATGCTCGCTTGCACAACCGCAAACAACGATTTTTGCATTTGGATTTTTATTTAAAATTTTGGTCATATAAGAACGGGATTTATGCTCAGCTTCGTTTGTGACTGCACAAGTGTTCAAAACATAAATGTCTGCGTCACTAACAAACTCTGTTGTTGCGTCATATCCCAGTTTTAAAAGTTCTTCTTTTATTGCTCCGCTTTCGTACTGACTAACCTTACAGCCCAGCGTTAACAAACTAATTTTCATTTTTATTCCACTCTCCTAACAAAAACATAACCACGCTTGTGAGTGCTATGCTTGCGGTTTCTGCTCTTAAAATTCTACTGCCAAGCGACACCGATTTTGCGTTTGGTAGTTGTGCTATTTTTTGATTTTCGTCTGGACTAAAACCACCTACACTACCTATGATTATCGCAACTTTTTGAGAATTAGTATCATTATTATCGAGAAAATTCTCAGCAAAGTTTTGATTTGATTTTTCGTAGGCAAAAATAACTTTGTCAAACTCAGCCAAACTTTCAATCATCTGGTCAAAAGTTTGAACAGGAGTGATTTCAACTTTCTTGCTTCTGCCACACTGTTTTAGTGCTTCGATGCTAATTTTTTCGAGCCTATCGAGCCTTGTTGTGTTTGGTTTTACTTGGCAAAAACTTGAATAAAACGGAACGATTTTTTGCACGCCAAGTTCGGTCAATTTTTGAGTTATGAGTTCAAACTTGTCGGCTTTGACGAGTGCTTGAAAAACGCAAACAAAATTTTTAGTTTCGGTGCGAACTGTGTTTTCGCTTGTAATTAAAGCGTCAAGCGAATTTTTGCTTATTGACTTAATCTGTGCGGTAAAATCTTTTCCCGAGCCGTTAAAAACTGGCACGAAATCTCCAACACTATTTCGCAAAACTTTTGTTATATGCAAAAACTCGTCACCACTAATAGTGACGGTTTGTCCAATAACTAGGTCTTGATTTGGAAGATAAAATTTTCGTGCCATAAAAATCTCTACTTTTTGTTTACTGCTCCGCAGGCTGGGCATTTTGTTTCGTCATCTTTAAGTTCTGCTCCACAATACTCACAATGTCTAACATACTTTGCTGGGTTAACCTGCTTGTCTATGCTTTCTTTTAAGGTGTTAATAAACTCTGGTTGTTGTTCCAAGAGTTTTTGATTATGTTTTGACATTTTAGAAATTCTAACCAAAGCAAAAACAAATACTGCAATAAAAAGAGCAACGAAAACTATTGGAATAATGATAAAAAATATTTGGTTCATATTAAACTCCTTGCATTAACATAACTTATTATAACAAAAAAGTGCTAACTATGTTAACACTTTTTTATGATTTTTTATGATATTTTGCTTAAATAATCTCGATACTTTGCATAACTTGAAGAACCAATATTGTCTGCCACTTGACTTAGCAACTCTTTTGTTTGTCTGTCGAGTGACTTTGGCATTTCAACAACAACTTTGACTTTCAAATCTCCACGAGAAGTTGAATGGCCTAGTTTTGTTATGCCCTTGCCTTTGATGTTAAAGGTTGTGTTGGTTTGAGTTAGTGGTGGAATAACAAGTTCGATTGTTTCGTTGATTGCAGGAACTTTGATTTTTCCGCCAAGCAAACTGATTGTGAATGGAAGTGGTACTTCAACAATCAAATCAAAGCCGTCACGCTTTAACACTGGATGCGAACCAACAGAAATCAAAAGTTTTAAGTCGCCTTTCGCCCCGTTTGTTCCGTTTGCATGACCTTCGTTTTTGATAGACAAAATTTGGTCGTTGTCAATTCCCGCTGGGATTTGAACATTGATTGTTCTTGTTTTTCTAACTGTGCCTGTTCCGCCACAATGTTCGCACTTGTTTTTAATAATCTTGCCAGTTCCGTTACAATCCTGACAAGTTCCAACATTTACAACTCTGCCAAGGAAAGTTTGCTGAGTGTATCTCACCTGACCTGTGCCGTTACAAGTTGGACAAACAGAGTAGTCGTTGCTTGTTTTTGCACCTGTTCCCGAACAGAACTCGCAAGTTTCAATTCGGCTAACACTAATGCTCTTTTTAACACCTGTGCAGGCTTCCATAAACGAAATGTTAACTTTTAGGTTAATATCATCGCCACGAGTATTCTTTGATTGTTTTGAACCGCTTGAACCACCAAACGCTCCAAAAATATCGCCAAATATTCCGCCAAGGTCGTCAAAACCACCAAAGCCACCGCCAAAGTTGGAACTACTAAATCCGCCAAAACCACCGCTGTTTGCACCAAATGGATTGCCGTCTGGCGAGCCAAACTGGTCGTAGTTTTTTCGCTTTTGCTCATCGCCCAAAACTTCGTAGGCTTCGCTGATTTCCTTGAACTTGCTTGCTGCCACTTCATCGTTTGGGTGCAAGTCTGGGTGATATTGTTTGGCTAGTTTTCGATAGGCTGACTTTATCTCATCGGCTGATGCTGTCTTTGACACTCTAAGAATGTCATAATAATTTTTATTTGCCATATTCTACGCCTTTATATTATTTTTTTACTTTAAACATAAGAAAGGAAATTGCTTTCCTTTCCTAGTATAAAAGTGTAATCAAACCTTACTTGTTGTCCTCTGTGGTGTATTGGCTTGGGTCAACATTAACATCATCGCCAGTTGTAGAAGATGTGTTATTATCTCCTGTTCCTTGCTCTGAGCCTTGACCTTGGTTGTTAGCACCAGTTGAGTTTTGATAAAGTTTTGTTACGATTGGTTCTGTTGTTTTTGAAAGTGTTTCAAGAGCCTTTCTAATATCATCAGCATTTTCTGCTTGAATATCTTTCTTTGCTTGTTCGATAGCAGTTTCGAGAGTGTGTTTTTCGTCTTCGGTTAGTTTGTCGGCACTGTCTTTCATCATCTTTTCAAGTCCCAAGATAACACTGTCGGCTTGGTTTCTTGTGTCGATAACTTCCTTTCTCTTTTTGTCTTCTTCGGCAAATTGTTCTGCTTCTTTTACTGCTTTGTCGATATCTTCTTCTTTAAGGTTAGAAGAAGCAGTGATTGTGATTGATTGTTCCTTGTTTGTTGCAAGGTCTTTTGCACTAACATGAACAATTCCGTTTGCATCAATATCAAATGTTACTTCGATTTGAGGAACGCCACGAGGTGCAGGTGGAATATCGTTCAAACTAAATCTTCCAAGAGTCTTATTGTCTTTTGCAAACTCTCTTTCGCCTTGCAAAACATGAATATCAACACCTGGTTGATTATCTGCTGCTGTTGAGAAGATTTGACTCTTTTTTGTAGGGATTGTTGTGTTACGATTGATAATCTTTGTGCATACTCCGCCCAAAGTTTCGATACCAAGTGAAAGTGGTGTTACATCAAGCAATAGCACATCTTTAACATCGCCCTTTAAAACACCGCCTTGAATTGCTGCACCAACTGCAACACATTCATCTGGGTTGATACCTTTGTATGGTTCTTTGCCCATGTAGTTTTTAAGTTGTTCGACAACTGCTGGGATTCTGGTTGAACCACCAACCAAGATAACTTTGCTGATATCGTCTTTTGTGATTTTTGCATCTTTTAGAGCGTTTTCTACTTTTTGAAGTGATGTTTTGATGTAGCCATCAATCAAACTTTCAAATTTTGCTCTTGTTAGAGTGTATTCAAGATGTTTTGGACCTGTTGCATCGGCTGTGATAAATGGCAAGTTGATTGTTGCACTTGTTGCAGAAGAAAGGTCGATTTTGGCTTTTTCTGCTGCTTCTTTTAATCTTTGCATAGCCATTTTGTCTGTTGACAAATCAATGCCGTTGTTTGCTTTAAAGTCTTCAACAAGAAGATTGATGATTGCGTTATCAAAATCATCGCCACCAAGATGTGTATCACCGTTGGTTGACAAAACTTCAAACACGCCATCGCCAATTTCAAGAACAGATACATCGAATGTACCACCGCCAAGGTCATAAACCAAGATTTTTTGGTTAGAATTGTCGGCTTTGTCAAGACCATAAGCAAGTGATGCTGCTGTTGGTTCGTTGATAATTCTTAGAACATTAAGACCTGCAATTTTTCCTGCATCTTTTGTTGCTTGTCTTTGACTATCATTAAAGTATGCTGGAACAGTTATAACGGCTTCGGTAACCTTTTCGCCAAGATAACTTTCTGCATCTTGTTTTAATTTTTGCAAAATCATTGCTGAAATTTCTTGTGGAGAATATTCTTTTCCACCAAGGCTGACTTTTACATCTTCGCCCATTTTTCTTTTAATACTCAAAATAGTGTTTTCGGCGTTTGCAACTGCTTGACGCTTTGCAACTTGACCTACTAGTCTATCTCCATTTTTGGCAATAGCAACACAACTTGGAGTTGTTCTACCTCCTTCGCTGTTAGGGATTACAGTTGGTTCGCCGCCTTCCATAACGGCAACGCAACTATTTGTTGTTCCCAAATCAATACCTATAACTTTACTCATACTATTATCTCCTTTTGCTAAGTATTTTAACTTTTTTAATAGATTTTGAACTATATTTTTAACTAATTTTTGTGGATTATAACTTGTTAACTTTGACAACCGAATGACGAATAACTTTTCCGTCTAGCATAAATCCTGCTTGATATTCTTCCAAGATTTCGTCTTCCTTTTTGTCTGGGTCGTTACCAGTTAAAACCGCATTGTGATAATTTGGGTCAAAAATTTGATTTTCTGTTTCAATTTTTTTAACCCCAAGACTTTCTAGTGACTGCATGATTTGCGAAGCCACAAGGTCGAGTGATTTAATAAAATCAGCGTCCGTAACTTGCTTTTTTGCATTGTCGATGCTATCAATCACTGGCAAGAATTTTTCCACCGCTAACACAATCCCGTTTTGTTTGGATTGCTTTTCGGCTTCTCTTGTTCGTTTGCGATAGTTATCAAACTCTGCTTGAATGCGTTGAGCAAGTTCTAAGTAGTTGTCTTGCTTTTCGCACTCGCAAGTGTCTTCACAAGGCTCGTCTTGCTTGTCGCAATCACACTCGCCGTCTTCATGACAACCGCAAGTGCAATCATCATCACACTCATGTTTATCATTGCAACCGCAAGAACAAGTTTCATCGCAAGAGCAATCGCCTTCACAACCGCAAGAGCATTTTTCTTTTTCCTGACCACAAGTGCAATCAGGTGAACATTTGTTTTCTTCGGTGCAAGTGCAATCTTCCCCGCAAGTGCAGGTGTCATTACAGCCACATGAAGTTTGTTTGTTAAAATGTTTATGTTTAGACATTATTGCCTCCTACTTACTTTCTTCTTCTTTGTCGTCTTCGTTTTCTTTTTCGTCATCTTTGCTTGGACAAGCAAATGGGCAATTTGAACAATCGTGGTTACAAGCCATATTACTTACCTCCTTGATTATTGTTGGTATCTGCTTCGAGCAGATTAAGTTTGTTAAGTTCTTCTACAATAAACTTTAACGCACCAGCCGTTCGGGAGTAGTCCATACGCTCTGGACCAATAACACCGATACTAGCCACTGTGCTACCGTCTATTTTGTATTCGGCCTTGATGACCGAGCAGTTTTCGAGTTCTTCGTTCTCGTTTTCCGAACCAATTTTGAATGACAAGCCGTCTTTTGTTTCGTCACCGCTAAACACTTTTTTTATCTCGTCTTCGTCTTCCATAAAGTTAAGCACTTTTTTTGCTCTGTCTATATTGGAATACTCAGGGTTGTTAAGTAGTTTTGTCCTTCCAGCACTGGCAACTTGTTTTGAACAAGTCAAGTTTTCCAAGCACACCATCAAGTTGTCAAATATTCCCGCAAACGAAACCAAGTCATTTGTCATATCATTAAGATAATGTGGCAAATTTTCGATTAGGTCGGCGATTGTTTTGCCCTTAAAGTGATTTGTTAGGAAGTTGCTTGCGTCAATACAGTCATTGTCGCTAACGCCGTTTGATAGTTCCATTGTGTTGTTGATTATGCCACTTTTTGTGCCAATTAACACAATCGCACTACCGTCAATTAGTGGTATGATTTTTATGCTTTCAACGATTAGTCCTTTGTAGGAATTAAGCACCACAAAAGTTGGATAATTTGTGGCTTCGCTGATAACAGACGCAAGTTGACTGACAATCTCGCTAACACTTTCGGTTCGTTTTCTAAAAATTTCCCTAACTGTTAACAGCGACTTTTGGTCGAACTTGGTGTTTTTCATCAGTTCGTTAACATAAAACCTATACGCTTTGCTGGTTGGAATCCTGCCACTAGAAGTGTGAAGTTGTTTTAAGTACCCCATGGCTTCCAAGGCATTAAGTTCGTTTCTTAGTGTGGCAGGGCTTATGTCTTTAAGGTGGTTATCATGCACCGCTCCGCTTGTGATGGGACTAGCGGACTGAATGTAGTCATTGATACTACTATACAAAATTTTGAGTTTTCTTTCGCTCAGATTTTCGCTAACCATAAGTCCTCCATATATATTAGCACTCATTTCCTTTGACTGCTAGCACTATTCTAAACCTATTATATGTGTTTGTCAAGTATTTATGTCAAAAAATTTTAACTTTTTTTTAATTTATAATGTTAGTTATATGGTATATATAGTTTATAATATAACTAATAACGGAAACGGCTCGATATATGGAATATTATTCCAATAATCAAGTAAAATAGTTAAGGTAGAATAAAGTTAAGGAGAAATATTCATGAAACCAGAAGATTTTGGACTAAACCTTGCAAAACTAAGAATATCAAAAGGCATATCGCAGTAAAAAAAATATCGCAGTAAAAAAAAGTGTAATGCTTGACAAAGATGTTACATATATCAACAAGATTGAAAACGGCAAGGCTTTTCCAAGCGTCAAAATGGTTTTTGAAATTGCAAACGCTTTGCAAATTGAGCCTTATGAGTTTTTTAAATAATAGAAGCACATTTTGTGTTTCTTTTTTTATCATAACTTTTTTATAATCGCCACATAAAAATACAACAATTTTTGAGTATCTTATATATGTTTTTAATTTTATAACAGAATAACCTTAATAAAATAGAAGTTTTAGGCGTTAAACTTTAAGATTCAACATAATTACAAACACAAAAAAGAACTACAAATTGTAGTCCCTTTTTAATGAGATAGTCTATAAGCCGAGTTCTGTATTTGACGATTATCTATCTAGACACATTGTTTCCAATATGTTCGAGCGGTGTATATGGCAAAGCGAACAACTTATACGCCATTTATACCTTGCATCAGGTGGGGTTTGCAATGCCCTGCTTGTCACCAAGCAAGCGGTGGTCTCTTACACTCGCCTTTTCAACCTTGCCGTTTGATAAAATCAACTTGGGCGGTATGCTTTCTGTTGTACTTTCCTTAAAGTCACCCTCACTAGCAGTTAACTAGCACCCTGTTCTGTGATGCTCGGACTTTCCTCGTGAGTAAAACTCCCGCAATCGTCTGGCTAACTCACTATGAATAGTTTACGCATTTTTTCAAAAAAGTCAATACTATTGAAAAATATTTTTTCCTTTAAGTGAGCCTTTGATTGTATCTAGTGCCTTGTTTTCTAGTCTGGAAATATACGATCTACTGATTCCAAGCATTTTGGAAACTTCTCGCTGAGTGTAGGCTGGCGTGTTGTTGAGTCCAAATCGCAAGCAGATTATTTGATATTCACGCTCTGGAAGTGTGGATTTTATGAGTTTTAAAACATCACGAGTTAAAAGCGAACTTTCAACACTGCCAATAAGGTCGTCATCGCTGGCGATGATATCTTTTAGCGTGATTTCGTTGCCATCTTTGTCCTTGCCCAAACTTTCTTCCAACGAGTAGACGCTGTTATGCTTTTTTGTCATTCTTAAAAGCATTAAAATTTCATTTTCTATACACCTTGCAGCGTAGGTGGAAAGTTGCGTGTTTTTGCCAAGTTCGTAGGTGTTGATTGCCTTTATAAGTCCAATCGTTCCAACGCTGATAAGGTCATCGGCTTCGCCAGCGGTGGAGTATTTTTTTACGATATGTGCAACAAGCCGTAGGTTATGTTGAATAAGCCTGTCTTTTGCCTGCTTGTCGCCCTGCTTGAATAGTTTTATACACTCGATTTCTTCTTCCTGAGTGAGCGGTTTTGGAAAGCCCGTAGCATTGTTAACAAAGCCAGTAAAGCACATAATTCTGCTCAAAAAATTAACAAAACTTTCTACAATCATACATTTCCCCCACAACTGCCGTGATAATAAATTTATATGAGAGATTGTGTCGAAAATTGCTTGTACGGAAAAATTTAGGGGAAACAAAACTCACTATTGACTTTTAATAGTTTAAGGCATATAATTGAAGCATGAAAATTAGTAAAAAAGAATTAGAAGCATTAAAAACAGTAATTGAAAGAGATAAAGACAAAGTAAGTTTTGCAAAAGATTATTTTGTAACAGACAAGAAAGGCAATTTGGCTTGCATAACAAATATAACGGCAGAAAGGGGCGAGTCTTCTTACAACAGTTTGTCTGTTAAGGAACTTGAATTTAACGGCACAGACTACTACGAAAAAACGGTTGCACTTTGCGACTATATGGTAGTTAATGGAGAAAAAGGCAAGCATATTTTTATAGTACTAATCGAAGTGCTTTCTTGTGGCAACTATAATCGTGGCTACGGAAGTTTGATTTTAAAATTTTTGGAAGACCAATGCAAACAACTCGGGATTGAAGAAATTAGGGGTAAATTTAAGCCAATCGCCCCTGCTCGTCCAGAATATGTTAGAAACTTTTACACTGTTAACGGTTTTGAATTTTATGACCACCTTGGCTATGACATGATTAGAAAAATGCAACCAACTTTTAGAAGTTTTGACAGCAAAAATATCAACGGCGTTGACTTTGTTTGCTTGAACGATAACGAAATTACTGTTTATGAAGAAGATATTTTAACAAAATAAAAAGAGAGAAATCATGACAACAGAAAATGAAAATTTGATTGCTTTAAAAGAATTTTTAAGCAAAGAAAAACAAAAAAATCCCGACACTGAACATTATTTTGTAATCGACAAGTTTGGACGATGGCTGATTTTAACAAGAGGCAAAGCCGACAAAGAATGGTCAAGTTTTGTTAGTGCAAGCCTTAGGAGCGTAAGTTTTAAAGACGGCAAAGTTAGCCGAACAAGATTAGTTGCAAACTGCGACTACATTCTCTGCAATCCCGACAAAACCTACATCAAATTTAAGGGCAAACATCACCTTTACATCAGTTTGATAGAAGTATATAGCGAGCAAGATTTTAACAAGGGTTATGGCACAATTTTGCTAAGATTTTTGGAAAAAGAAGCCTTGAAATATAGCCTTGAAGAAATCAGGGGACTATGCGTTCCAATGCCACCTGCTCGTCCAGAATATGTTAAAAATTTTTATAAAGTTAATGGTTTTAGATTTTACAAAAAGAAAAACAATCTTTGCATTATAAAACCAAAGTTAACATTTAGAAAACTGGACGAAATTCAAAAAAACGGACTATCATTTTTGATTTTGAACGAACTTGTTAACACTAGCGAAGAAGTCGAAGAAGTACAAGAATTTTAAAAAAAGCGACAATTTTGTCGCTTTTTTATTGTTTTTTGTAATTTTTTTAGCATTTTTCAATATTTTTTTGCTTTTTCAATATTCTTTGGCATTTTTAATATATTTTAGCATTTTTCACTAATTATAAAAAAATTCACTAGAAATTAGTGAATTTTTTGTTTTACTAATCTGTTTCCAAAACGATTGTTAGAATTACTGGTCTACGCTTTGTCTTTTTGAAGAAGAATGACAAGAGTGCTTTTCTAACACTGAGTTTTACTTGTTGAACATCAGCGTTTTTGATAGAAATTTGGGAAAGGGTTTCCCTAATCACTTGCTTGCCTTCTCTAATCAAACTTTCCATTTCGTTTGAGTAAATTAGACCACGAGAAATAATATCTGGACCAGAAGTGATTTCGCCTGTTACGGTGTTAAGACCAATAACAGCAACGGCTAGACCGTCTTCGGCTAGTTGCTTTCTATCTCTTAGAACAGAACTATCACTTTCGCCAAGACCAAGACCATCAACCAATCTTTCGCCTGATGGAATATTGCCCGCAACCTTGATGCTACGAGAGTTAACTTCGATAACATTTCCAACTTCTGGCAAAATGATATTTCTTGCTTCTGTTCCCATCTTGATTGCCAAATCTTTGTGGAGTTTTAAGTGTCTAAACTCGCCGTGAACTGGAATGAAATATTTTGGCTTTACGAGTGTGTGAATAAGTTTGATTTCTTCTTGATGAGCGTGTCCTGATGCATGGACTGGTTCGAGTGAGTTATAAACTACATTGCAACCAATTTTGTAAAGTGCGTTAATCACATTGTTAATGGATTTTTCGTTACCAGGGATTGGTGCTGCACTGATGATAACAGCGTCATGCTCGCCAAGTTTGATTTTTTGGAACTCTCCGCTTGCCATACGAGTTAGCGCACTTCCCGGCTCGCCTTGGCTACCAGTTGTGATAACCAAAACTTCGCTGTCTTTATACTTGCCAACATCGTCAATATCAATAAAGATTTTTGGATTGAATTTGAGTTCGCCAATTTTGTAAGCAATTTCGGTTACATTTTGCATACTTCTGCCTGTGAATGTAACTTTTCTGCCATACTTTTCAGCAAGAGATAGTAGTTGTTGAAGTCTATAAACATTGCTTGCGAATGTTGCAACGATAAGTCTTTCGTCACTAAATCTTTCAAAAAGTTCGTCCAATTTTTTGGCAACTTTGCTCTCGCTCATGGAGTAGCCTTCTTTTTCGATGTTAGTGCTTTCGCAGGTTAGAAGCATTACGCCTTTGCTACCAAGTTCAGCAAATCTTGCTAGGTCAGTAACCTTATCAAATGAGTTAAAGTCAATCTTAAAGTCGCCGGTGTGAACCATTAATCCTGCTGGCGTTGTGATTGCAAGAGCCATTGAACCTGGGATGGAGTGGTTAACATTGATAAATTCAACACTAAAACAACCAAGTTTGATAACATCGCCTGCTTTAATTGAATTGAGTTTTGCTTTGATTTTTGGAAACTCTCTAAGTTTGTTTTGAATAAGAGCCATTGTGATACGGCTGCCATATACTGGAACTTCGAGTTCGTTTAGAACATAAGGCATTGCACCAATGTGGTCTTCGTGTCCATGGGTTACAACAATGCCACGAATACGCTCTTTGTTTTGAACAAGATACGAAATTTCTGGAACAACAAGGTCGATACCTGGCATCAAATCGCTATATGGGAAAGTTGAACCGCAGTCAATAATGATAATATCTCTGCCGTATTCAAGAGCCATCATGTTTTTGCCGATTTCGCAAACGCCACCCAAAAACATAACTTTTAGTGAGTTTTTGGATTTGTTTTTGAACGCTGGCTTGGTGTCCAAATCGTCTTTGATTGTTATGATTTGCTCAACTTTGTTTTGAGCGTTTTCTTTGTCTATTCTTTCAAACAAATTGAGTTTTCGTGGAGCGTTTGTATGCTCTTTTTTTACTCTAATTGGAGCAGTATCGGTTGAATAAGTTGTGCGTCTAACAGTTTGAATGTTTGTGACTGTTTCCTGCTCTTTTTTTGCTTTTAATTCCTTTATTTTTTCTGGTGAAATTTGACCAGACAAGTTAACACCATTGATTTCTACATTGTTTAAACCATCGGTGTTTTTGATTTTTGATTTTGCAAACGGATTTCTGCGTGGCGACTTTTTTGCTACCACATCTTTTGCTTCATGAATCGGTTTGCTTTCTGTTTTTGGCAAAGTTTTAACATTGCTCAAAAACATATTCTTTGTTGGTTTTTGTTCGTTCATATTTTCTCCTATATTAAACAATATTTCATGCCGAAAACCACCACACATAGTGGCACACTAATATTGAGTTATTTTTACTAAATCAAAGTTAAATTATGTCTATAACCTTGCTAAATTTATCTTGTTCTTCCAACTTTTTTGGCATCATGATTGTTTGACTATCGGCATAATATCTCATGCCTGTACATTCATAATATGCAACATTTTTGAAAATCAAAAGTGTTAGAACTGATAGTGGAATTGTGATTAATAGTGCAATTCCAAAAGTAAAGAACACTGCAAACATATTCATTACAAGAAGCAATACTGAAATAATCAAAATATTACTAAAAATTGAAACGAATTTTTTGCTAACTGCTTTAAAGTTGTTTTTTATTGCTTGACCTAGACTACAATTATTGACAACAAGTGATGTTTCCACACCAACTAAAAGTGTTTGTTTTAGACTTAATATCAAAATAAAGTATAGCAATGCAACGATTGGAGCAAGTGCTAAAACGCATTTGCTAAGTCCATAATAAATTGCCATTGTTCCACCAACGATAATCAAATCAAAGATAAAACTTGTTGCAAGTTTTACGAGTCCTAGTTTTGCTGATTTTCCAAAGTTTGCAACATAGCAGTTGATAAAACCAAGTTTTAGGTTGCTACTCATAAACGAGTGAACATCATCAACGATTGCTAGATATGAAAGTCTGTCGATGTAGTAGTAGAACACAACAAGCAACACTTGGCTAACGATTGCAAGTGCTAGCAGTCCTGCGTTTGACACGATTTCATAAAACTTTTTTACAATCAAAACAGCAATATTAACCAATTCTACAAGGTTAAAATTCAAAAACATATTAGACAAATTTGTCTGTAAAAATGTAAAAAAACTTTGACTTATTAGTGCATTTATTATAGGCAAACAAAAGACAGTTGTCAAGCCTATTAGGCAAATTGCCACGATTAATTTATAAAGTAAAATTTTCCAAACCATTGAAAAATTGTTTAATATCAACTTAAAAGTACTTTTAAACATATATTCTCCATTTTTACATTTGTATTAATAGTTATAATATTTTCGGTTGTCATATCTTGGAATACTTGATAGTTCAAAATACGATGTCATGCTAAGAGTTGTGTAGTACATAAATAATATCAATGTGCCAAACACATTAGTGATATAACATAGCGAACCTTTTAGCAAGCAAGCCATAGGAATTATGATAACAAAAGGAACAATCATTGCAAGCAAAAATTTGAAATTGTTTTTGTTTAAAATTTTGATTGAATTTGAAATTGCCTGCTTTGTTGGATAGCCACTAATTAGCATATTTGGAATTGTTAGGAATATGATTGCTGTTAGTTGCACAAAGATTGCAAACTTTAACGCACAGAAAATGATTGCAACAACAATATTTCCAACATTTGGTGCGCTACCTATTCCACTGATGATAATATGAAGTAGCATCAAAATTGCACTGAGCAAAAATTGAAGTACGAACCAAATTAGCCAAATCATAGCAATGTTCAAAATAACAACCAAAATGTTATTGTTCAAATATTGACTCATGCTTTTGTAGTTCAACTTTCCGCTACGCATATGGTTTTCCATTTGACCAATCGCAAGACTAACAAAAATCGAAACGATAATAACTGCAAGGAATGCAAAGAAAATTGTTAGTGCCTTGAAATCGACTAGTGCATAGAAAATATCTCCAAAACTATTAACGACAATGCCAGAATAGTTAGTCATGAATTCAAAAAGTTTGAAAGGCGACAAAAGACCGCCAATAAAAGCAGTTGGCACTAGTGCGAGCAAAAAGATATACAAAAAGTTTTTAAATAAATAACTTAAACTGTTCTTCAAATATTTCATAATCTATTACCTACATATAATTATATATCATATATACAAAACTTGCAAACATTATTTTTGTTTCTTTTCCAAAAATTATTGTCGAAAAAGTCTTGATTAAAACTATTTAAAAGCAAAAAAGTTCAAGAAAAATTTGTCTTGAACTTTGTAAAAATTATAAAATTTGTTGATTTTTTCTTAAAAAACCCTGTTTTTTGCTGATTTTTCACTAATTTTTCGTGATTTTTTAGTAATTTTCTAAAATTGTCGCACAATTATAGTTTTTTAACTTTACTTCCGTCTTTGGTGTCGATAATTTCAAATCCCATGCTTTTGATTTGCTCACGAATAGCGTCAGCGGTGGCAAAATCTCTGTTTTTCTTTGCCATAGTACGCTTTTCAAGTAATTCCAAAATTTCTGCTGGGACATTCTCGTGTTCCGTCTTGCGTTCGCTAGCAAACAACTCGCCAATTCCAATTCCAAGAACGGTGTCAAAGTTTTTGAGTAGTTCCACCTTGGTTTTGTCGTTCATGTCGGCTTTCAAAACATCAAAAATTGTTGTGATTGCCATGGAAGTATTTAGGTCGCTAGCAAGTGCATCTTTGAACTTTTGATTGAACAAATCAAATTTGTCTTGCTCTAAACTTTCAGCCGAGTTGACATCAAGTTTTGCAATTTTTTCCATCATTTTGTTGTATGCATTTTTGGCTGAATCCAAAATTTCGTACGAGAACAAAAGTTGTTTTCTGTAATGCGACTGTAAGCAGAAGAACTTGTAAACATCTGGACTGTAACCTTTGGAAGTCAAAAGTGAAAGCGTCAAAAACTCACCCGAACTCTTGCTCATTTTACCATGATTTGTGATTAAGTGTTCAACATGGAACCAATATTTGCACCACTTGTGGCCAATATAACTTTCGGTTTGTGCAATTTCGTTGGTGTGATGTGGGAATCTGTTGTCAACGCCACCGCAGTGAATATCCAAGTTTTCGCCAAGAGTTTTTAGCGAGATTGCCGAACATTCAATATGCCAACCGGGGTATCCAACTCCCCAAGGGCTATCCCATTTGAGTGCTTGATTTTCAAACTTTGACTTTGTAAACCACAAAACAAAATCGTTTTTGTTTTTCTTGTTTGTGTCTTCCAAAACGGAGTCCCTAACACCAACTGCGGTGTCTTCTTCGTTTTGATTGCCAAATCTAAAATATTTTTCAAGTTTTGAAGTGTCGAAATAAATATTTCCGTTGCTAGCATAAGCATAGCCAGTATCAAGCAGTTTTGTGATGATTTTAATGTAGTCGTCAATGCAAGTTGTGGCTGGCACAACAAATTCTGGCCACTTTAAGCGAAGCGCTTGTGTGTCCGCCTTGAATGCATTTGTGTACTCTTGTGCAATTTCCAAAACAGACTTATGTTCCCTTTTTGCACCAAGAAGCATTTTGTCTTCGCCAGTGTCGCTGTCGTGTTCGAGATGTCCAACATCGGTTATGTTCATAGCACGCTTTACATGATAGCCAAGATAGTTTAAGGATTTTTCCAAAACATCTTCCATGATGTACGACCTAAGATTGCCGATATGTGCAAAGTGATAAACTGTTGGCCCGCAAGTGTACATTGTGACCATATTTTTGTTGGTAGGCTCAAACTGTTCTATAGTTCTAGTTGCTGAGTTGTAAAGTTTCATATTCTCTCCTAGTCTGTCAAATTTTGACATATTTTACTTAGATATATTATAGTTATATTCCACAAAACTTGTCAATGTTTTAACGGCCGATTATTCTTCGCCCACCCAAACTTTTATCATTTTTTACAATTTGCGACACGGAAGATTAATTCCAAACTTTTACTATTTATAACTCAAATATTTGCACTTTCTTTTATTTACGCAAAAAAAGTGCTAACAATTCGTTAGCACTTTTTTGCTACATTACTCATTTTTTGTGTTTGGGTTTGGTTTGTCTGTTTGCTTTGAGTCGTATATTTTATCATTAATATCATGACTAATGTTGTCGGCACAACTTTGTGCTTCGTCTATCTGTTTTTTTAGGTCATCGCTAGGATTATCTTTTTCGTCATCTTTGCTGATAACGCCAAGTGCGATTAAAATTCCAAGAACGGTTGCACAAATGCTAGTGATTGCAACAATGTTAACCGAAAAATTTAGGACAGTGCCAAGAGTGGTTATTAGCACCACGATTGAAGCAATTAGTCCCACCCAAAATTTATAACTTTTCAACTTGTTTTTCATCTGTTTCTCCTTTGGTTAAATTTTTTGTTTTCTTTGACTTTTTGAAAACAATCTGTTTAACCTGTTCGACTTCTGCTTTGATATCATTAACAACTCCAAGATGGTCTGTTAAATCTTTAATTGTTTGTTGATACTTGTTTTCTCGCTGATGACTGTCTTTTAAAACAAACACAAATAGTCCCAAAAATAGTACTGCCCAAAGCCCGTTTTTTATTGCCAAATCCAAAATTCGTTCCCACATAATTAACCTTCAAAAGATTTTAGCGAAACCGAATTTAAAAACTCTTGTTTCAAATTTTCATACTCTTTGATGTCAAGACCATTATTGAACATCAAAATTTCTCCGTCAAGAAAGATTTGCTTTTTGTTATACAAGTCAAAATCTTTTTTCAGCCCGTCAAGCGTTATCATATCAAGTTCTCGCTTTCGACCAAATTAACTTTTAAAGTCAAGTTTGATATGTATGCTTTTTGCTCGGTTGTTTCAATTTTAAAACCTATTTGTTTGCCCGTGAGTCTTACTGGAAATTTGCTGATTGTTTCGCTTCCACGAATTTTGAAAGTCTTTTTTTCTTTCTCCGTAAAAATTGTTAAGGTGCAGTCGTACTTGCTAATCAAACTAACTTCCTTGACCACTTTTTTCTTGAAAGAATAACCAAGGTCACTGAGTGGCGAACACCAATATTTTTGAGTATTGTCTTCAAAAAATTTGCCGTCACTCGTTAGTTCCGCAAGTTTTTTTGTGTTACCAACATTAAAGCAGAACACAAGTTTGTTCAAGCAGTCGGCTTGAAGCGAAATCATATCGGCAATGTCAAGACCCCTGCAAATTGAATAGGTTTTGTCGAGCGGGTCAAAACAAATCAAGCAGTTGTTTATGCAGTTTTCGCTGGACTCGCAACCAACAACTTTGCCGTCATCAAAATTGGCTCTTAAAGCCAAGTAAAACTTTCCGCCGTGATATGCACTAACTGCGTGCTTGTTGTCGATACCCCTAATCAAGTTTTCAAAACCGAACTCCAATTTTTTTGCGGTAATGCCGTCAAAACTAATAAGACCGTCACGAGTGAGCATAATCATTTCGTCACCGCAAATTTGAATAGTGTTTGCGTAAATCATATCACTAGAATGATACATATTTGACCACGAAGGCACATTTTTTTCGTCTTCGTAGTGAGTTAGTTTTAAGATTGTGTAGTCCCTAAAAATATAGATATGGTTTTGAAAATTGATGAGTTCGTTCATCTTGCCTTGACCGTCATTGACTTCAATCGAGCCTTCGCCAGCCGTTTTGTCAAACTCGTCACACCAAAGCGGAATGTTATAACTGCTGGTGTATCTTAATGTTTTTTGGTCAATACCAGTGATGTAATAAATTCGTTTGTTATACTCGCAAAGCGAAACGATTGTTGGACAATTTGGATACGATTTTGGTTGCACCTGACCGTTCCAAACGCACACGCCGTCTGCAACGCTTGTTAAAACAACCACATCGTTAGAAGCGATTTTTAGGTTGTAGCCTTTAAACTTTTCGGTGTACTCTGGAACTAATCTTGTTGTGGTTGGATATGCTGTGTTAACCGCAATAAACCAAGGGTGATTGTCGCTAGCATAAAGCACAATTCTATCTCTTTGACCTTGGTGCATTTGGCTATATCCCCTGTAAAAACAAAGCCCTTTTATGTCGTAATCAAAATCGTCATAGTGAATGATTGTTGTAACGCTATCGTCCAATTTTTGCGTTGGAACAAGAAAATCATTTACGCCAATTCCTTGCGTTAAAGTTCCATTGTTAAAGTTGAAGTTGTAGCAAGAAACAGCCGTACTCATGCTGGCAATATTTTCGCCAGAATTGATATCAAGTCCCTTGCTAAAATCGCTAACGGTTAGCGTTATGGTGTCGTTTTTTTTGGTGGTTATGAGTGTGTTTTTCATTAGAACCACCTTCTTGACTTCACATAAATTCCGCCAAGTTTGGCAAAATTTTGATTAAGTGCATTTTCAAATTTTTCCTTCCACATATCGCTTTCGTCATACATTCCTTTGATTAAAGTATAGTATGAACAAACACCATAGCACACCGTGAGTAGTGAGAGTTTTCCATAGTAATCATTAAAACTACTTTCAAAATCAAGTTCGTTTGGAATTATTGCGTATTTTATAGTGTAAGTTCCGTCACTAACAAGAATATTTCCGCCACTAATGCTATAATTTTGTTTTATTCCACCGCAAGAAATCTCTTTAATTTTAAAGAGTTTTTGAGAAAGAGTATCAATAGCAATCTTTCCACTTTTACTTGTCACTTCTTCTTCCACAACTATTGGGCGATTTTCGGTTGCAATTTTGATTAAAACGATATTAATCGTATCGAGAATTAGTCTTAAATCCTTAATCGACTGCTCGTTGTAATAGTCAAGTTCCAAGCCTTCGCAGTTGAACAAGTTTGTGATTGTCATATTATTTTTTTTGCAGTAACTAATGCAATTTTTCACATCAAATTCATTCAATAATTTTGCCGTTAAATCTATAATATCTATAACTTTCATATAACCTCCTTTTTTATTCCCATTTGTTTTGATAAGTCTTTAAAAAATCGCCGTCAAAAGTTTTTTGACTCAAAAACTCAAACATTTCTTTTGTTTTAAAAGATGCTTCGTCAATCAAGTTTTGTTCTTGCTCTCGTTCCAGCTTTTGATTATGCTCCTCCATGTCTTGAAGCAGTTTTTTTCTATGCTCCACTTTGGTTTTTAGAACAAAGTCTACCGAGCGACTATCAAGAGCCGAAAACGGGAGCACGAGTTCCAAAGTTGACTTTGCTCTTTTGTAGTGGACTTCAAACTTTTTTGACAAAGGATTAAACAAAACAAAGTAGTTTTTGTCGATACTTTTTAGTCTGTTTGATATGTTAAACAAATCGTTTTTTACTAAAATCTTTTTCATAAAAATTAATTAAAAAGGCAAAGAAAATTTCTTTGCCAGTTTAATTACTCCTTTTTGTTAGTCTGTTGTTGTGAGTGTAGCAACAATGTTAGAAATTTTTGCTTGACCTGCTGGTTTTTGGCAGATTAAATCTGCGTATTTAACGAGTGTTGCTGAATATGTTGCAAAGCCTGCATTTTGTTTTAGAACCTTGCCGTCTTCGCCTTCTAGCCATTGCCAGTCGCAAAGTTGATGCAAAGCAAAGTCTTTTGTGTTTAGAAGATACATTGTTCCGTCTTCAACAAATCTGTCGGCAACAACTGGAATACCGCTATAACTCATAGCCTTGTATCCGCCTTGCAAGTCCATAATGTCGATGTTGCGTTTGTTTGTAGACAAATATTGTTGATATAGTCTTTTAACATCGTATGAGCAAGCGATATAGTCAACGGTGCTTCCAACATTTTCGTCAAGTTTGTCGATTGCGTCTTGAATAACTGTGTCGCTAATCAATTTTTCTGTTGCGTCCATGTGTGGAACTAGCCAACCATTTGTGCTTCTGTCTACACCATAGATTGTGCCAGTAGAAGCAAAGATTTTGCCAAGACCTGTTAGTTCGTTTCCTTTTGAGCCTTGAACTGTGAGATAGCAGTTTGCAACAACCTTTGAATCAAGTGTTTTGCTAACTGTAATTGTTTTATTTGTTCTGTCAACAGATGTAATTCTTGCACCTGCCATTTCGCTAACGATTGCGTTTGCTGATGTGTAGAAATCAACAACCATGCCTTCGATAAGGTTCTTTACGCTATCCATTGTGATAACGCCACTAGCAACTGATTTTACTGTTGCAAGTTTGCCTGAGCCATCGCCAAAAAGCATTCTTCCAAAGTTGAATTTGCTAGCCCTGATAAGACCTTCCATTTCGGCGTTCAAAAGGTTAACAAAAGCACCAACAGAATATTCGCTGGCTCTTACTGCCTTGTCTGTGATTTCAATTTTACCGTAAAGGTTTTTAAGTTCTGTAACAAACTTAACATAGTTGTTTCCAGCAGATTGTGGCAATGCACCTTCTTCTGTGCCTGCACCAATTCCACCATTAATTCCAAATGGTGCAATTTTGATAATTTCTTTGCCATAAACATCTGCCGAAGTTTGTTCGATTTTTGCTAAGAGTGGGTTTACTTTGTCGTTTAGTTGATTTGCAACAACATCAAGATAAATTTTCTTTAATGCGTTGTCTGCACTTGTTAATGTAACCATAATATTTCTCCTTTTTTTCTACTTATTGTTAACAAGCGACATCATGTATTCTCCTGCTTCTTTGATTGTTTTTGGTTTTGAAGGCGGAGTTATCATCATGTTTGCCCCAACTGGCGAAGCCATGATTGGAAGCGTTTTTGACGACATGATTTCGCTCAAATATGTCTCCAAAATTTTTTCTTTGATTTTGTCGTTTTTCAAAACATAGTTTTCAACAAAATCTTCGTCAACGAGCATTTCGTCTTTTGTTTTGAAGTGGTTTGCCTTTACTTTTTCAAATGCTAAATCAAGGGAGTTTGGGCTTTCGGCCAAAACTTTATCACTTTTTATAACAGTAGAAATTTCGTCCGCAAACTGTTTTGCGTTTGGATTATCTTCAAAAAATTTGTTAATTTTTTCGTAATCCGCAAAGCCTTGTGGTGAAGCATCGTTTTCACTAGTAGAAGTTGATGTTTCATTGTCACCTGCTTTTAGTTTGTTTAGTGCTTGACACTTTTTTGTGAACTCTTTTTCAAGGTTCACATACGCTTTTTCAAGTTCACTAAAATTTTTGAATTTGTTAAGGGAGCCAGATTCTTCAACATTTTGAGCCACTTCTTCTCTTTGCATAGTAGCACCATTTTTGCTCTCAGTGATGTTTTCTAGTTGTTCCCCGTTTTTTGTTTCTTCCATTATTATTCTCCTTTTGGCATTAGTTTTTTGTGTTGATTGATGTGATTTAAAAACACTTGTTTTATGCTTGGATTACGCTTTATCATTTTTTCGTATTCACTGCCAAGCATAAAGGCAATGTGTTCGTCAATATGCAATTTGTGGTCGTCAATTTCGAGCACTTCCTGACTTGCTCCACCAAGCATTACAAGATTTTCTTTTCCTGCTTTTCTCATGTGAAGTTCGCTGATATCGTTTTGAGTTTCCCAAATGCCGTAGCCAAGCATTTCCAAGGTTTTGCTTCTAACTCGGTTGGAAATCTTGCCGTTTTCGTCTGCTAAAAGACCCGCCTCCAAAAGTTTGAAAATCATGTTTCGCTTTTGAGCCAAAGTGTCGCCAATTTCGTTGGCGGTTTCTAGCACAACATCGTCTGCTCCAATCTCGCTACCCTTAAAGTAAAACATTTCAACCGAGCCGTCTTGCCCAATAATTTTGCAAATTCTGGTTGACAAAGCATATTGTTTGTATAGTTTTAAAATTTGCTTACCCAAAATTTTTACGGCTGATTTGATTTGGTCGGCAGAGTTGCTGAGCCTATTGTTTTCCTGTTCGACCAAGATTTCAAGAGCCACACCCGAAATATTTGAAGATGTGATATCTTGGCTAATCATCATTTCGGACACACCACTGATACTAGCAAATTCTGCAAGCAAGCGTTCTTCTTCCTTCTCAAAATCGGTTGGCATAGACCCTGAGTTCATAATCTCTGGCTTGTTTGCTCCTTGCCTGTAAACCAAAACCTTGCCGGGACTCATTCCCTCTTCTTCCAAGTTTTCGGTGTCAACGCTTCCGTCTTCAACGGTCAAAATTCCCATTGCCATTCGGTTCATAAACTCGTGCTTACGATTTTTTACTGCGTTGTAGGCTCTTTGAATTGGAATTAATCTTTCAATAATGCTTGTTCCCCAAAATCTGTTTGCTTCAACAATAGAACACTGCTTGATGAACGGAAATCCACGCTTTTTGTCGTCCTTGTTGATGTATGGCAAGTCGCCAATAAACACAAGTTTGTCGCCAGCAACTATTGTTAGTCTGCCGTTTGGATAATCCACTGTTGGTGCTTCATACTTTTCAATAACCAGCGCACAGTTGTCAACTTTTTGACTAATCACTTTGGCAATTTGCGAGTTGTAGCCAAGCCCGCCGATTGTGCTGGAAACATTGTCAAGCGTCATAACATCAAGACTGGTTGGATTGACATCAACACCCCAAATGCTTTTGATAGTTCTAACATCGTAACATTTTGCGTGAATAATGCTCATGCAGTCATCAATATTTTCCGCATTGCTGTTGTCTGGAAAAATCTCATAAGGTGGACAAACAACAATTTTTATTTCGCCTTCCTTGATTTCGTTTCCGTGTTCGTCATGACCAACTGTTAGTCCGCCGTTGCTGTCCCAAGTGACTTTGTAGAAACTTGTTCCGCAAATTTCACTCCAATTTGTTGCCTGAGCAATCAAATCACTCATGCCAAGTTTGTAATAAACGGCGTTCAAAATGTTTTTGCTAACTTTTGCGGTGTTAAGGTCGTTTTCGCTGTTGGTTGCAGGAACAACATTCATTTTTGGTCTAATTGTTCCAAGTCTGCTTTTTCGTTGTTCCAAAATTGGTGCAATGTGATTGTAGACTTCTCGCTCCTGCCAAAAAAATTGTTTTTGGAAATCTTCAACTTCGCCCATGCTAGTAATTCCGCAATATTGATTTCCACCAAGAAAGTTCATGTTTAGTTGCCACTGTCTTTCGTAATTTTTTCTTGCTTGCTGACGATTTCTAAAATCATGAAGCACGCTTGCAACGATATCTTCAACAAACTTTTGATTTTGAGCATCTTGTTTTTTAGTCATAATTTTCCTCCTTTAATTTTTTGATAATTAGATTTTTTGGACTTTTTGGCGTAACAAATTTGCCAATGTTTTTGTACATTTTGTTCAAGCAATCTTTGCACAAACAAAATCTGTGTTTAAAAATATTTTTGTAAGTTAAACAAATTGTTGCAATATTTTTGCACTCGTCTTGGTCGCACTTTTTAATGTTTTTTAGTTTTTCAATCGTTATTAACATTTCCTTCGTTCTCCTTAATATGTTTTAAAATTTCATCTATTTTCGCATCAAGTTGTTCGTCCGTTAGGCTTGACAAATCTTCCTTGCTATCAATCTTTTCAAGTTCTAGCAAAACCTTTACTGCCGTAACATCTGGTGGAACATTCTTGGTGGTGATTTTCTTTTTTACTAAATGCTCGTTTTGGTTTTCGTCAAGCGAAAATTCTTCGATAATTTCCTTACTATCGTAGCCAACTGCTTTTTTGGTTAAAGCCTTGATGATATCTTGTTTGCTATCAATTTGCTCAAAAAAATCACTTTTTTTGGTGTTTTTAAGTGATTTTTTCGTGTTTTTTTCTGTTTTTTTGAGTTTATCCATAAATTCCTAGCCTTTCTCGTTTTAGTGATGAAATCAATTTTTGCTTGTATTTTTGAGTGTCGGTTTGCGGTTTAAGTTGTTCAAAATTGTCTTGCTTAGACATTATGTAGTACCTTAATTCGTCCATGGAGTGGTCGTCTTTTTTCACTGGCGATTCATCATTTCCAAAGGTGTAGGATTTGATTTCTCTAATCATGTTTGTGCAATTTTTAAAGATAAAAAGTTTTCTAACTCCGTTTGCGTCACAGATATATTTTCTAACCTTTTGCAAGCCGACCAAACTTTTGTTAACCTTTGTGTTGCAGTTGATTTTGTAGTTATAAAACTGCTCGGCAACGGTGTCCTGACAGGCAAGAGTTTTTTGAAGCGAAGCACTATCAATCAAGGCGTTCAAGTATCCTTTGCTGTTTTTTGGCCAGCCAAGTTCGTCCGCTATTATGTGAATTTTTTGAGCGTGCTGTTCAATACTCGTTTGACTTGCATACACTTCGGCTACAACATAAATATTGCCGTCATAATCACAAGCATAAAAATGACAAGAAAGTGGATTTGTAAATCCGGGATCAATCGAAATGTTATCAAACCACTCCTTAGGAACATCAAAAGGCTCAATAACATTAAAGTTTTCATCAAAATTTGGATAAACAAGCCCGTTTGAAGATATAAATTTGCCATCACACCTACTTTCCAACTCCCTCTCACTCATTTGACTTTTTAATTTTTGGACTTCTTGCTGGTTTAAAAATGGATTGTCCTGCCAAGAGATATTTTCATACCACACTTCGCTATCGTTTCGCTCGTTAAGATAGATTTCGTTATACACCCAAGTTAGACCTTTAAGCGGAGTCATCGTTCCAAAAATTTCTCCGCACCTGTCAATAACTCTCATCTTACATTCAATGTAAATGTCTTTTGGCGGTTCTTCATCAAACCAAACATAATCAAGCGATGTGCCTTGAAACTTCTCTCTGCCTTGGTCGCAACTTTTAAAGCCAATTGTACTGATTTTTCCAGATACATTCCTAATCAAAATTTTGTCGATAATACCATACTCCATACTCTCTTTTTTGCCACTTTGCATAACAACATCAACAATCCAATCTTTGTTTAGGTAGTAAAGTATTTTTTGCTGAGCCACATCTCGTTGAACCTGAGTTGTCAACGAAACCACCCAGCCGTCCGTAAACTCTTTGTTGGGTTTGAACGGGTGATTGCCACGAGCAAGCCACACCGTTTCCACCGCACCGCATTCGGTTTTACCCGTTCGATTTCCACCAAACACCCACCTGTTTTTTTTGGTGTTTTTGTGAAAAATCAACTGTTTTTCGTGAACTAAACTGCCACAGTTATATCTTTTTAGAGTATTTTCGCTATATCGCCGATTTTTTTCATAAATCAAACTATCTAGCATTCTTACTAACTTTTGCTTGTCCATAACCGTCCTTTTTGTTTAATTTTATTATTTTAGTAAATACTAATTACATATAATAATTAGGTAGAAAAATGAAAAAATTTGTTTATATATTCGGCTGTTTTTTGTTTGTGTTTTTTTCTATATTTTTGGTTAATAGTGTTAAGAAAGAAGAAACGAGTTCATCAAATCTTAGCGGTTACGCCTTTGTTAACACCAATAACTGCTATTTTTATAGGTTTTTGACAACAGAAGAAAATCTTAACAACAAATACTTTTTGCTAGAAAAAACTTATTTTGTTAGAGTTATCGAAAACGCAAACGAAGAATTTTACAAAGCCGAATATAATGGAATAAAGGGATATGTTAAGAAAACAGACATTGAATTTGTTGAAGAAATTCCAGAAAATCCTTTTCTTGTTGGAATAACTTTTGATATCTACTCGGCGTCTAGCGTGGAGTTACGACTCGAACCGTCCACCAAAAGTGGTATTGGCTCAGTGCTTATGAGTATTCCAGCGGGTCAAAAAAATCTTTCGTATATTGGCAAGATTGCTGGCGAAGAAAGCATGGACGGGCTTGGTAACATTTGGTATTACGCCAGTTACACGCTTCCAAACGGCAAAGAAATTTGCGGTTATGTTTACTCCCCGCTAACCCGAAATCTTAGTCCCATAAGCGAGAATAACGAAAATCTAACAGTGGTTTCCGTCAGTCAATATGTTCCCGTTAGCAGTCTTTTATATCTCAATCTTTCCACAAAAAACATGATTATTTTAATCATTTCAATTCCTGCAATCGTGGTTTTATATTTGTTTGTAAAACCGTCAAAAATTTTAAAAGAATGATTTTTTGCTATAAAAAACACGAAATTTTCGTGTTTTTTTAATAAAAATTTGATATTCTTTTGATTTTAAGCCATTTTTGGTTTAATACTCAAACAACTTAAAACAGGAGCAACTTCGCTTATGCCATCTTCTTCTTCGGTTTCTTCGGTGTTAAAGCCGTTAAAGATTTCCTTTATCCAATTTTCTTTTCCAAGCACAAGGTTAAGGCTATCGTGGTCGTAACCAGATGCAACAAGTTCGTTGCCAAACTGTTCCAAGGCTCTATCCACCCTTCTAAAAAAAGTTCTGCGAGTCATAGACAAAACTTCTATCATCACTTCGGTTTTGAGTCGGTCAAAATATTTTAGCACCAAGAGCCTTGCATTGTTTGCATCAATTTTTGACATGATGTTTTCGATTAGCACTTTTAAGTTTATAAGTAATTTTTTTCGTTGAATAAGATTAATGATTTTTTCCGCATTTTCAAGAGTCGAAAGTTTGTTTCTGCTGGAATTAACACCTTGGTTTACAACTAGTGAGTCTATCGCACTTGCTATATTGTCCAAACAGTTATAACTGGTTAGTAGTGTTTTTGCCCAAATTTTTTGTTTCATTTTTATGGTCTCCTTTTGTGTTCGAGAATATTATAAAAATCAAAAACTTGCTGTGTCAAAGGTTTGTGACAGATTTTTGTAAAAAAATACAGAATTTTACAAAATTTTACAAATTTGTGATATTTTATCGAACATCTGTTCTAAATATACCACATTAAACCTGACAACAGTTTGTCATGATTTTCTAAAATTGCCAATTTTTTTGATTTTTTTCTTGACAAAAAAAGCCAGCGTTTTTTTTGCTGGTTTTTTAAGTTTTCATATATTATTACAGTTTTACAATGCAAAACTATTAGCCCTAAATTGCCACAGTATTGCTTGTGTCTGTGCTTTGATTCATGATTAGTGGCAAGGTGTCGTCAAGCCTTTCTTCTGCCCCCGCCTTGCAAATTCTAATTATCGAAATTTCGTAAGCCGTTTTGCTAACAACGCTTCCGTCATCAAGTTTCTTTTCGTAATTTCGGCTTTGAATACGCCCGAAAATGCTAACTTTTTCGCCAACAGACAAGTTTTTTGCATATCTAGCGTTCCTACCCCATGCAATGCAAGGCAAGTAGTCACTCTTGTTGTATGCTCTGTTAACCGCAATCAAGATGTCGCAAATTTCTCTTTTAAAAGGCGTGGTTCTAAATGTAGGCTCTTTACAAACAAAGCCAACAAGTTCGATTGTGTTTGGGTTTTCTTCGCTACTATCGAACATGAAAACTTCTCTTGCAAACACGGTCAAAACAAGTTTGCTTTTGCCGTCAAGTTGCTTGTTGTAACTTCTAAATTGTCCGTTAACGCAAATTTTATTGCCCACTTCAAGACTAAATTCTTCCACAAACTTTTCCGACAATAGCACGGGAATTGTGTCCACGCTACTTGATAGTCTTGAAACTTCAAGGTCGATTTCGTAAAAGTTTTCGTCAAACACCTGATGACTAAGTTTTGGTGCGCTGATAATTTTTCCAAAAAGATGTACTTTATTGTTGTTCATTTGTTCAAACATTGATAAATTTCCTCCTAAATTTTTGCTGACTGCATACCGTTGTTATCTATAAAGTAATCTTCCTTTAAAATAACATCGCCAACATTCGTAACCGTAAATCCCTTTTTTTGAAGTCTGTCTAGCACAAGTGGCAACGCTTCTAAAATGTGGTCGCTGTTGTTGTGACAAAGAATGATACTTCCCTTTCTTGCACCGTTGATAATCCTTGTTGTAATTTCCATGGCACTGAGTCCTTTCCAATCCAGACTGTCAACATCCCACTGAATTGTTGTGAGTCCAAGTTCGGTTGCGGTTTCGATTAGTGTGTCGTTATACGCTCCAAACGGTGGTCTAAACAATTCAATTTTTGTGTCTGTGATGTCTGTGATTAGTTTGCAACAAGTTTCAAGTTCCAACTTCATTTGAGATTTTGAAAGTTTGGTCATGTCTGGGTGTGTGTTGGAGTGTGTTCCAATTTCAAACCCATTTTCGTGAATTTTTTTGACCATTTCTGGATAGTCTTCCACCCAAAAACCCGTCAAGAAAAATGTTGCTGTAACCCCATATTCCTTGCAAATTTCCATGATTTTTTCCGTTTTGTCAGCACCCCAAGCAGCATCAAAACTGATTGCGACCTTGTTTTCCGTGGTGTTGACATAGTAAATAGGAACTTTTCTTAAACTTGCTCCAAAATACACACTTGCTGGAACATTCCCGTTTATGTTTAGTGACAATAGAACGACTGTTAAAATTATTAGTAAAAATGCCTTTAAAGTTTTCATTCTTACACAATAGATATGCATCATCAGTTCTCCCTTTAATTTTAATATACTTGGAATTTTTTTCAACGCCAAAAGACTATTGTTTTTTACGAATAATGCCGAAAAATGAAGAAATATCAATTTTCAGTTTCCATACATTATTTTACTAATCAAACAAAAAAAATATGTGCCAAATCACTTTTTAGCACATTTTTTGATAATAATTTTTTTAACATAAAAAAAACTAGGCCAATCCTAGTTTATTCTGCAATCAATTCGCTAGCGTAGTTCAAACTTGCCTTGTTGATATAATCCTTTCTTGCCGAATCGCTATATCTTCCAATTTGATTTGCAACAAAGTTGATATATTTTTTTCTGTTTTCGGCGTGAGTTTCTTCGCTCTCGTAGTTTTCAATCTTTGGAGCAACAACGCCATAATTTGTTGTTAGAGTGATAGCATAATCAAATGCACCAAAAACTACCTTGATAGACCTGCTTGTGTCGTCACTAATAAAATCATATTCCATATAGTCATCGTGTCTTTGCTTGATTGTGATAATGTCGATAACATCGTCATAGTCGGCGTATTCAACTTCTTCCAACTGTACTTTTAGTCCGTACTTGATAAAGTCAACAACAAGTTTATCGTCCAATTTTCCCAAAACATCAATATAGTTCATAATAATCTCCTGCCTATTAATATGATATTATTATAATATATATTGCACAGCAAGTCAATATGCAATTTTTGATTTTTAATAGCAAAATTTTGACGACTAGCAAAATGTTGCCTACTTTTTCTTACGACTATCTTTAACCTTTTTTCTTATCAAATTTTTTTCTCTGCCGTTACCAAGTGGCGTGTAGTAAACCCTGTCACGCAACTCGTCTGGCAAATATTGCTGATAAACATAGCCACCGTAGTCGTGTGGGTATTTATACTTTCCTGTTCCGTCATCGTTGGTGCTTGGGTGATTTTTTAATGCGTTTGGAACGATTACTTTTTTAACATTAACCGCATCTTTTTCGGCAAGTTCTTTTGCAATGATAACCGAGTTTGACTTGTCGGCTTCGCAGGCGTAGATTATTGCGTGAGTTAGCGGAATTAAGCCTTCTGGTTTGCCCATATGTTCATATGCAATCAAACTGCTGGTGGCTAAAAGCAATGCGTTGCTGTCTGCCATGCCAATATCTTCGCTACAATGTGCAATTAGTCTTCTAAAAATAATCAGCGGGTCAACACCACATTCTATCATTCTAAAAGCATAGAACAACGCCCCTTCACAGTCGCTACCCCTAATGCTTTTGCAAAAAGCGGAAAGCATATCATAGTACTCGTCTTCGCTAATCGACATAACTTTTTTGTCTACGCACTCGCTAAGAATTTCTTTTGTTAGCACAATTTTGCCGTCTTGAACGGGCGCTGTGTTGCTAGCGAGTTCCAGAGCGTTAAGTGCCATTCTAACATCTCCGCCAACGCTAAATGCCAAAAAATCAAGAGCGTCTGGCAAGATTTCGATTGGCATATTTCCAAGCCCGTTTGGGTTTTTTATGGCGTTTAAAACCGCAAGTTTAACATCGTTTTTGTTTAGTGGTTTAAACTCAAAAACCTTGCACCTAGAAACTATCGCTTTTGTCATGTTTGTAAAAGGATTTTCGGTTGTCGAGCCAATAAAAATTATTGAGCCGTCTTCGATTGCTTCGAGCATACTATCGCTTTGTGCTTTGTTAAAGCGATGACATTCGTCAAGTAGCAAATATGTTCGTTTTGAGTAGAGCCTAAGGTTGTTTCGGGCTTCGTCAATCACCTTTTTAACATCGGCAACATTTGACGATATTGCATTGAGTTTCCTAAACTCTGCGTTGCAATATTTTGCTATCAAGTTTGCAAGAGTGGTCTTTCCTGTCCCGGGTGGACCATAAAAAATACATGAACCCAAAGTGCCTTTTAAGATTGCTTGTCTTATGATTGAGCCTTGTTTTATGATATGTTCTTGTCCAACAAACTCATCAAGTGTTTGTGGTCTAACTCTGTCCGCCAAGGGAGCATACTGTTTTGTGTTAGTTGAAAATAAGTCTTCCATAGTTTTATTATATCATTTTTGGCACAAAAAATCCTAGTAAAAACTAGGATTTAATCTATGCTCTTTTCATTTTTTTGCGGTCGATAAAGTAAATTACAACCACGCCAAGCATAACAACAACTAGTAGAATAATAAGGAATTTGCTAGACGCTTTTGCACTATCTTTTGCAGGTGTCATGTTTGCAACAAATTCGCTTTCTACACTAATCAAATTTTCGCTTTGATTTGCTGATTTTACGCTTGAAGCGATATAAGCAACGCTTAGAGTGTTGTTCACATCAAGGTCGGCATATTTTACTGTTAATTTGTTGTCAACAACTTGCATTTTTTCACCGTTTAGTAAAACATAGTCAATTTCATAGCCACTATCAACATTAAAGTTATAAGTGATTTCTTCGTTCTCTGCAAGGAAGTTCACGCTACTATTTGTTGATGTTGTGACGCTTCCGTTTTTGCCGTCAAAGTTTGTAATAATACCCTTTTTTGACACTGGAACTTTGCTAGAATCAAGAGCCACAACAACATAAGGGCTAAAACTATTAACTTTTACAACGATTCCATATTCAGTAATCACTGCGTCAAGAACTTCTGGGTTGTCGTAGTCGAGTTCACCACTTTCTAGTCGTTTAAAGTGATAAACTTTGAAAGTTACGCCTTTATCCTTTGCAGAATAACCTGCTGGGAAGCCAAAAGATAACTTCATGTATGAGCCATTTGGAATGATTGCTTTTTGAGCGCAAACATTCAAGTTGATTTCGTAAGTTTCGCTTTTTAGAACAGAATTTTGTGGAAGATTGGAAGAAACTGCTTCGCTCAACTCTGCACTGTTTTGTGGAGTTGTAACAACAAGAGCAATTTGACTGCGTTCGTTTTCGCTAACCATTGTGCCGTCTTCTTTCTTCCAGCCGTTCATTGACAAATCGCCATTGCCAGCAAGTGTTGGTTGACCATATACATCAAGATTTAGTCTGCCGTCATTAAAGATTTTTCCGCAGTAAACTGAGTCCCTAGAAAATACTGAGCCAAATGTGTTTGGAGCAGAACTTGTTACGCCGTTGATTTCGCCAACCAAGTTTTCAACTTTGAATGTGTACAAAAGTGAATTGTGTTGGAACATTGGGCTTGCTTGGAATTTGAACTTGATTGTTCGGTTGCCGTCCCACACATCTTCGCCATATTCTAGCGTAACATATTGTCTTAGTTCGGCATCGTCAATAGTTCTGTTATTCTTTGCTTTGTAAGTATAAGAGATTGTTACTGGTTTGCTTTCGTCAATTTTTTTGAGTTGTTGGTCGAAAGTAACGACAAATTCATACTTTGTTTCAATATTCAAATCTCTTAGTCCAAAATAATCTGGATTAATTGATTGAACATAAGGTGGAGCAACATAATTTGGGTCGTTGTTGATATTTTCAATTTGACAACTTGTTGCAACGATATTTTCGTCTGTAATGTTATCATATTTTGACCAAACATCGTACTCTTTGTTGTATAAGCCAGCGTTTGCGTTGATATTTAATACTGCAATTTGCACGCTTTTGATATGAATATCTGCAAACGACACTGTGATTGTTGAGTAGTCATCATAGTTTTTAACGAGTCCGTCAAATGCAACTGCACAATATTCAAGTGTTGACCATTCGCTGTACTCGTCTTTACCTGTGTTTGTGCTAACAGTTCTCATAGCAATAAACAAATTGTCTTCTTGTTTCAACTTCAAAGCACCTTTGCTGTCGTAACTAACCGAAATTGTAGTGCTTCCAGAATTATTGAGTTTTGATTCTACTTGCAATTTTCCGTCTGTTGAAGTTATGTAGTAAGTATAAAGTGTTGGATATGGCATTTTAAAGTTTGACGAAGAAACAATTTGGTCTTCAAAGTGGTCGGCTTTGAAACTTTGAGAGTCTAGCATCAAATATCTGTTTGGACTAACTTCGCTGTCGTTCCAAGTTGTATCAACACCAAGCCAGTTGCTGTCGATATTAACATAGTTCCACATGTGTGGTTCAAGTTCGCCTTCGTTAACTGCATATCCTTGCACAAGCACATTTGTGATGTCAAGTTTGTCGAGCAAAACCTTAAATAGTCTTGAATAGCCTTCGCAAACTGCCTTTTTGTTGATTAATGCACCAAAACTCGTTCTAATCGAACTAGCATATTCCTGCTCGCTACTTGATGAGCAAAAACTATATTCAGTGTTACCTGTAACAAAATCATTAACAATTCTAACTTTTTGCTTTGCTGTCAAATCTTTGCCGATATTTGAAACAAATGCTTCCACTGCTTGATTGAAAGCACTAACCTTTGCTGGAATATTGGTTGAATTAAATCCGTCAACAAGGTAGTCAGTTGTTCTTCCTGAGCCAATCTTTACGATATAATCATTGTTTTTTTGATAAACCGAAATGCTTAATTTATCAAAGTCAACATAAAAGATTTCTGCGTGGTCAAATCTGTAACAGTCGAGTGCACTGCCAAAATCTTTGAGCAAAGTTGCATCTCCGTTTGCGTAATTAGCGCCCATTGCCTTAACGCTAACATCTGTGATTTCATAACTTTCGCCAAGCACAAAAAGTCCGTTTTTATCCATGTAATCAAGTGCTTGATAGATTGTTTTTGCTCTGCCTGTCAAAGTCTGTCCGTAGTAGCCGAAATCACTTCCAGCATTAGTTGAAGCCGACACTATTTGGCAAAACGAAAACATTGGGCAAATCATTGCTAGAACTAGAATAAAACTAGCAACAACATTTTTTATCTTTTTTGTCATATAATCCCCCTTTTTTCTAGCCTAGTATATCACACACAAAAACAAAAAATCAAACTTATATTAGCAAAAGATAACTACTTTTTTTACTATATCATATAGTAAAATATGACCTACGACCGAGCAAAAGCAATCAGTTACGCTCTAAAATGGTGGAATAGCAGAAATCCACTTTTTTACGACTTTGAAAATATCGGCGGAGATTGCACAAATTTTGTTAGCCAATGCCTACTATATGGCGGTATGAAAATGCACTACAACAACTGGTTTTTTAGAAACATCAACCACCGCTCGCCAAGTTGGAGTGGCGTAAACGAATTTTGCAATTTCTTGCTAACCAACCAAGTAGAAACATCGCCGATTGGCGTGCTATCATCAATCAGTCAAGTGATTGAAGGCGACATTGTTCAACTAACCCTTGGCGGACACTCAACTTTTCACCACTCTATGCTAATAACAAAAATTAATCACGAAAAAGAGCCCAGCAATCGAACTTTTGACGACATTTTTATTACTTGCCACACAGTAGATGCAAAAAATGTTATGCTATCGGCTTACGATATCAAAGACATACGGTTTATAAAAATTTTGAATTAATGCATTGATTTGGATTTAGTGCTTTGATATCGTTGATAATAGTTTGAATTGATACTAAGTTGATATGAATTAATAACGCTATCAAATATTGTTGAATTAATTTAAATAGTTTAATATTGAGTGGAATATTGAAGTTTGGGAATATTAATCTTCTTGTTGTGTTGGAGTTTATTGTGCGAAAATCTATTCTTGTGTGAAGTTTATTGCGTAAAAAGTCTGTCTTAGTAAATTAAGATTAATATAAATCTAACACACTCACTAAGGTGTTTTTGTGTATTTTCTACTCTTAGTTTACTAAGAATTAATTATTTTTATACTTTAATATCTGCTCAAAACTACTCTATTCGTGTTTTAAGATATAGCACCGAGCCAGCCTTTCGTTTAGACTGCAACGATAGTGCTTTTAGAGTATTTAACGCCAACAAAGCAACATCTTTACTGCTTTCGTAGAATATCACATCTGGCTTTTTGTTCGTCAAAACTATTGGCAGAGTTTGTGCCGATTTTTTCGCCACTTTTTTATATGTAACAGGAGTTGGAACAAGCGGGTTATTGATGAGTGAATTTTGAATTTGCGTCTTTATTAGATTAAAATGCGTACAACCAAGTACAACCCTACGAATGTTCATTTTTGCATATTTTTTTAATTTTTTATCTAAATATGGCTGTAAAAGTGTCAAATTTTCAACATTTTCATCAATTTTTTTCGCCAAATCTTTAAAATCACAGGTTTTTATATTTTCGCTTTTTAAGTAATTTTTAATATCTTTGTTATATTTTCTAGTGGCAGTAGTACATAAAACAAGAGTCGGTTTTTTATAGTTTTTTATCTTTGGCGTCACGGTTAAAATCGGCATTTTAAATTTTGATTTAAACTTGTCATCTATAACCGAACTCATGGTGTTACACGCAATAACAATCATCTTTGCAGGGTATATTTTTAATGCACTCGTAAGCAAGTCTTTGCATATCTTTTTTAGCCTATGTTTGCTCTTTTTTCCATACGGGCAATTTTTGTTATCTTCGATATAAACAAAGTTCTCCGCTGGCAAAACTCGTCTTAGTAAACTAAGAGTATACTTTCCGCCATTACCACTATCAACAATCAAAATGTTTTTTTCACGCATGGACGAGCCAAGATTTTTGCCCGAAAAGTTAGAGTCATCGCCAAAAAATATTGTATTATTCATACTAATAACTTATGCTTATCAAACAAAAAATGTTTCAAAATCTTGTTTGTTCAAATGTGGATTTAAGCACTCGTTCAAACTTTCCGCAACAACGCCAGAACAAAACGAAAGTTGCTGGTCAATTTCTCTTGGCATGATTATCAAATCTTTTATGCCCGACTCAGTATTTTTGCCACTTTTTTTCACGCCAAGTTTTGAAATCTTTTCTTCAACAAGGTCGCTTGCATACACCACAAACGGCACTCCAATCGTAATCACGGGAACACTCAAAGTTTTTGCACTGATTTCTTGCCTAGCGTTGTCAACGCCAGAACCGGGTACAATTCCCACATTGGCAATTTGAATATTTGTGCAAAGTCGTTTGTGAGAACTTGCAACAAGCGTGTCAATTAAAATAACAAGTTCAGGGCTTATGCTATCCACCACGCCTTTAATAATATCAAAACTTTCTAGCCCCGTTTGACCAAACACATTGGTGCTGATTTTGCTAACCGCACACAAATCGCTATCCTTAACCGACATCACGGCGTGCCTTGTGGTCAAGACTTTTTCCACCACCTTTGGACCAAAGCAGTCGGCAGTGAGTTTTGGATTGCCAAGCCCAACAATCAAGCAGGACTTAACATCTTCTAATCCGCACTTTTCGATAACTTTGCCAACTAAAAAAACAAGTTCTTTTTTTATCGTTTCTCTTTCAATCGACTGCACGAGTGGCGAAAATGGGATATTAAGCAAAGCATAAAACCCCTGTTCACGACCATATTTTTTTGACATTTCATTGGATTTGATATCAACCGTCACACTTTTAATATTTTTACTAATTCTTTTTTCAACTTTCAAGTAGTCTTTTTTTGATATTAGTTTTTTGCTAAATTCCACCGCTAGGTCACTTGTTCTCATCTAAAATCTCTCCTTAAAAAAATATTATTGACATAAAATTGATAAATTTTCTTGCATTAACAAAATAAATGTGTTACACTATACAAGAATTTTTAAAATGAGAGGTAAATAATCGTGCCAAATATTAAATCAGCAATTAAAAGAGTTACAGTTAACGGCAAAAAAGCCGATGCAAACAGAGGCATTAAAAGTGAAATGCTTTCTACTGTTAGAAAATACAAAGCGTTGATTGCTAACGGCAAAATCGAAGAAGCAAAGGCAGAATATAGCCATGTTGTTTCTGTTGTAGATGGTGCTGTTTCAAAGGGTATTATCAAGAAAGAAAATGCCGACCGTAAAAAAGCAAGACTCGCATTAGCACTTAACAAAGCAGAAAATAATTAGTAAAACAAAAAACTTAGGGATTTCCCTAAGTTTTTTTGTGCAATTTTTTTATTATAGCAAAATGCAAATTACTCCGCCCTTGCCTTCGTTAACAATTCTGGACAAAGTTTTTCGCATTTTCTTTTGCGCTTCTTGTGGCATTGCAACCAGTTTGTTGTTCAAGCCTTCGTTTACGAGCATATGCAAACTTTTGCCAAACATTTCGGTTTCCCAAATTCCTTGCGGATTGCTTTCAAACTCGTTTAGAAGATACTTAACCAAGTCTTCACTCTGCTGTTCTGTTCCAACGATTGGACTAACTTCGGTGTTGATATCAACTCTCATGATATGAAGAGATGGCGCTGATGCTTTGAGTCTAACTCCAAACTTGCTTCCTTGCCTTACGATTTCTGGGTCTTCCAGAGTCATTTCGTCAAGATTTGGGAACACAACGCCATAGCCTGTTTCGTTGACTTCGTCAAGTGCAACTTTGAGTTTGTCGTACTCTTTTTTTGCAAAAGTTAGTTCTTTAAGATAACTAACCAAATGATAGTCGTCAGTGATTTCTTGACCGCACTGCTCACTAAGAACTTTATAAAATACTTCCGCTTTTGGCTCTATTGAAAGCACGATATTGCCTTCGCCAAGCAAGATTTTACTCTCCATTAATGGTTCAAAATTTTCACTATTTTCAAACAATGTTTTTGAAAGTTTAAAGTCGCCAATTTTGTCGAGTCCTTGGCAAGATTGCTTGATTTCTGTAATAATTTCCGTGATTAATGGGTGATTGAACGAAAGTGCTTCCAGCCATTTTGGCATTTTAACCAAGATTGAATTAACAGGCATTTCGCTAAGAAGTGCGTTGAAAATTGTGTTGATATTTTCTTCGCTTAACTCTTTTACATTCATTACTAAGCATGGTGCGTTGTATTTTTCTTGCAAACTTTGAGCAAGGTCTTTTGCGCTTTGACTATTTTCGTCTGCTGTGTTTAGTAGCACAACAAAAGGACGATTGTTTCGTTTTAGTTCCGCAACAACTTTTTCTTCGGCTTCAATATAGTTTTCCCTTGCAATATCGCCTATTGTTCCATCGGTTGTAACCAACACTGCAACATTTGAGTGGTCGGTTATAACCTTTTTTGTTCCAATTTCTGCCGCTTCGTCAAAAGGCATAGGATTAACACTCCAAGGCGTTTTGACAAATCTTGGCTTGCCAGTTTCTTCCGAGCCAATCGCACCCGAAACCATATATCCCACACAGTCGATAAGCCTGATATTCATCTCCACTTCGTCAAGACAAATTTTTACGGCTTCGTTTGGCACAAACTTTGGCTGAGTGGTCATGATTGTTTTGCCTTGCGCACTTTGAGGAAGTTCATCAATAGTTCTTTGTTTGGCAAAGTTATTTTTAATATTAGGAAGCACTAATGTGTTCATAAAATTGGTTATAAAAGTGCTTTTTCCAGTTCTAACAGGTCCAACAACTCCAAGATAAACATCTCCATTGAAACGCTGAGCAATATCTTTGTAAATATCAAATCGTTCCATAAATTCCTCCATGATTTGCTATACTTTAATCTATGAAGAAATTTTTTCATATAGAACAAAAATGCACCGAATGTGGTGCATAATTTTATTCGTTATCAAACGGCTCTAATTGGTCTTGTGTTTTAACAGATTCAAGAACGCTTGCGTAGTTATAAGTTTTCTTTCGGCTCTCATAAGACGAACGCATACGCCTTTTTTCCGCCTGATACTTTTGTTTTTCTTCTTTGAACCTTTTTTTGTCTTGCCTAAACTTTTCTTTTTCCTGCTTAAATTCTTGCTTGACTTCGTTTTTCTCTTGCTTATATTCGGTTTTTATTGCCGAATTTTTCTTGTGAAACTGCTTTTTTATTGATTTTTGCAAGTTTGCCTTGTTCTCTTTTCCAACAAGCAATCTTCTAATATTACCCCTGTGAGCAAAAATTGTTAAAAGATAGATTGTAAAAAGTAGCATACAAACTGCGGTGTTGTTATAGTTTTTAATGCCTTGAATGATGGTCAACGCCGACACAATCGAAAGTGACGCAAACGAGCCATAATCAAAGAACCATAGATAAACGAACGCTAACACAAAGAATATCAAAAGCCAAAGTGGGTCGGCAACCATGAACACACCAAGTGCACACGCAATTCCTTTTCCGCCTTTGAACTTGTAGAAAACTGGATAGTTGTGACCAAGAATAACGCAAAGTCCGCCAATATATAGTCCAACCATGCCACTAGGTGTTCCAAATCCAAACAAAATTTCGCCAACGAGTGCTGGGATTGCTCCTTTGATTGCGTCACAAAGCAGTGTTAAAATTCCCATCTTGAAACCATAGTTTCTTAGCATATTCATTGAACCTGGATTTCCGCTACCTTTTTTGGTGATGTCCCCATGTTTAAGTTTGGAGAAAATTCGAGCAAACGAAATATTGCCCACCAAGTATGAACCAATAATAAGCAAAAAATATTTTAAAAATAATATAAAATCCATAAATTTCCTTTATTCGCTCACACCTTGCACAGTGCAATTTTCTGGTTCATCTGGAATATAAATTGGAATGTTTAACTTGCGAGTAAGATAGTTTTCAAGTCCTGTCATGTTAGCAAGTCCACCAATAATGTAAATTCCGTTTTTTGTGATGTCATTAATGATATCAGCACTGCAATTATAAAGCAAATGCTCCATTGCTTGTTTGATTCTTTCAAAAAATTCAATCATGGCTTCCCTAACTTCGATAGCCGAAATAATTTCCGTTACTGGCTTTTTTGTGTCAAGGTCAACGCCTGTAATTTCAATATTTGTGGTGTCTTGCGTATACAAACTTCCGCAATCGTTCTTGATTTTTTCTGCAACAAGCGGACTAAATTCCACATTCTTGATTGCCTTAAAGTAGTCGATTATGGCGTTATCAATTTCTTTTCCTCCAAAGTCAACACTAAATCCTTGGGTAGTTTTATCAAGACTAATCACAGCAAAATTTGATGTTCCGCCACCAAGGTTAATACAGCCAACTGCACTTGATTTTGCGATGTTAACATTCGCACCTTTTAGTCCTGCAAGGCAAACATTTTCAAACCTAACAATCGTTATGTTGTTTGCGTATGCAACATTTTTAAAAGCTAAAAGTTCGTTGTCGCTTAGCCCGATACTCACGCAAAATGTAACTTCTGCACTGCCACGATTTTCGCACACTTTGTTTAAAAATCCGTGAAGCATTAATCCAGCCATTCTCTCATCAGTAACAACGCCGTGGCTGATTGGTTCAACAATCAAAAAACTATCATCAATTTTGCCTTGCATTTTTTTTGCGACAAACCCGACTTCATACTCTTTGCTATTATACTTGTTGATTGCCACAATACTAGGTTCTCTAAGGACGATACCATAACCCATTTTGTATATGACAGTGTTGCTACTGCCCATTTCTATTACAAATTTTTCTTTTGCCATACAATTATTATATCAAATTATTGATTTTTTACAAACAATCTTTAACAAAAAAAGCCCTTTTTAATGGGGCTTTTTCTATAATATTTCGAGTCTTTTTTTGAACGCTCTAACAAAGTCAACTTCGCATTTTAATGCTTCTCTAATTTCCATTTCAACAGGATTGTCGACAACTGTTTTCAAAATAACGCTGTCGCCCAAAATATCGCAACTAATGTCTTGTATTCTGTTTTTGTTGAAAATATCAAGAGCGTTTGCCATTCTAATGATAATGCCAAGTTTTTTAACCGCATCAACATCTTCTTCGGTCAAAATTTCTCTGTACTTAACAAAGTCTGCCATGCTAAAATCTTCGGTTTTTTGGCAAGCAACTGCAAAGGCAGCCAAAATTTGTTCTTTATGAGTAACGCCATATAGGTCGGATTTCAAAACAATATCAAATCCGTTCTTTTGATAGTTTGTGGCACAAATTCTCTTTCCGCAATCGTGCAATGTAGAAGCCACTCTAAGAACTTTTACAAATGTTCTTGGAAGTTTGTGTAAAACTTTGAGTTGCTTATACAAAAGCATTGCAAGAGTGTAAACGGTGCTTGTGTTTGCACTGTAATTGTTATATGCTTCGGTATTCTTTGCAAGGCTGTAACCCAAAATATCTGTGATTGGTTTTTCCAAAGTTATTGGACTTGCAATGTTGAACATAATTCCGTGAGATAGACCATTTTCGCTAATCACGATTGTTTGGCAATTTGTCTTGTCGATGATTGCCTTGATGATACATAGTCCACTAGCCAAAACATCTGCTCTATCACTGCTGATGCCTTTGATTTTTCTGGTTTTGTCGATATCAAGAACTTTTATAAAATCGTAAACATCTTCAACATCTTGTTTTGTCATAACATAGTTATGCTCTTTTTCGTAAGGGTATTTTTTCAACTTTCTTGATAGTTTTCCAAGACTTGAAAAGATTGAGCCAACACCAACAATTTGAGTTTCTTGTTCCATGTCGCCAAGCCAAGACAAGTCGTCAAGTTCTTTTGTGAACTTTTTGGTCATCTTTTCGCAATAAGCCTGTGGAGCAAGTTTTGCATCGTGACACGCTTCTGCAAGGTTACATGAACCAAAATCAAAAGTTTCTTGATTGAGCAAACTTCTGCGGTTGTAATTCAAAATTTGGCTCTTGTTTCCGTCAATAGAAATAATGAGTCCCTTTGACACATCAAGCGAGTTGATTACTGCTGTGTAACTATAATAAATTTGCTCGTCTTTTTCAAGTATTCTAAACTTAAAACCACTTTGGCTATAAAGTTCATCAATAAAACTGTTGTGATTTTTTGCGTCAAGATATTCAAACGATGCAACACATTCAACTTGTTGCACATCTTGCGATTGACAATATGCCTTGTAGTTTTTTAGTATTACGATTAACTCTTGCGTTCT
This sequence comes from uncultured Clostridia bacterium, assembly GCA_934777505.1. Lineage (GTDB taxonomy): Bacteria > Bacillota > Clostridia > Christensenellales > UBA1242 > CAKVNM01. The sequence goes on from CAKVNM010000001.1 coordinate 350,546, forward strand.
TGATGGCTTGATTAACCAATCTTCATACAAATCAGATGCAATTCTAATAGCGTCTGTTGACTGCGAAATTACTTCAAAAGTTTCGTTGTCGAGCGCTTTTGCAACTGTTAATTTTACTTGTAGTGTTCCTAATTCGATAACTGCTATTTTTTTCAAAATTTTATCCTCTTTTCTTCAAATTTGTTTCGGCTTGATTATAACATAAAAATCAGGTATTATACAATACCTTTTTTTAAAATTTTGTTATTATTTAGAATTTTCTTCAACAATTTTTTCGATTGCTTGCACATTTTCTTCGTCTATCATTGGACAAATGTCTTGTGGGGCTTTTTTTGCTAAAATTGCTTTTGCACAACATTCACAGTCGTCATATCCGCAACCGCCACAGTTGTAGCCACCAAGCAAGTTTTTTACTTTTTCTACTGCTTCCATATTTACTCCTAATAATTTTATACAATTATTAATAGCAAACTTTTTGAAAAATGTAAAACAAAATCAAGCCCCAAGCGTTAAATCATATTTTATTTTTTATCTTTTTGTGGCTTGAAAATGAAAATTGAAACAAATTGGAACACGCCAAGCAAAATTAAAAATATTGCAAAGTAGATTTTTAAATCTTTTGGCTCGACAATATTTGCAAGCAATGCACCGCCAACAGCACTAATCACTCCCGTTATGATAATCCAAAAACTGTTTTTTGCTTCCACCATTTTGTTTTTAAAATGTATGATTAACGCAACCACGCTCATTGGCAAAAATGCCAGCAAATTTATACCCTGAGCCACATTTTGTTCAATGCCCAAAAAGATATTGAGAAGTGGTATCAATAAAGTGCCACCACCCATACCCATTCCGCCGAGTACGCCACCCACAACGCCAATCAAAATCAGCCATAAAATGTCCATATTTTACTCCTTAATGATATCAAATCTCAAAAAAATAATTTTATGCCCGCACCAATCATGATGAGTGAAAAAATTATTCTTAAAACCTTGTTGTTGAGTTTTTTGAGTAGCAACGCTCCAACAACTCCACCAACCACAAATCCAATGCTAGAATAAAGCAGTTGTAGCCAGTCAATACTGCCCTTTATAATATACACAATACTACTAACAATGCACAGCGGAAGGATAACAAATATTGCGGTTGCGTGTGCCTTTTTTTCGGGCATTTTAAGCAAGAAAACTAATAGTGGCACAACAATCATTCCGCCTCCACCACCAAAAAAGCCATTTAAAAATCCCACAATCAGCCCGCCGATTAGCCCCGTCCACACAATTCTTGACTTTGATAAATTTTCCATAAAATTAGGATTGGTAATTTTTTAAAAAATATTAATCCTAAAATAATTTTTAAAAATGCGTTTAAGCGTTTGCTAATTATGATAATATTGTATATAATTAAGTGTTTATATAAATTATTAGAAAGGTGGAATATGACAACAAAAAACATGAATGTAAAAACAAAAATTTTATCTATCTTTTTGGCAATTATTCTATTGCTATCAAACTGCGTTTTTTTGCAATTTATATTTAGCAAAAAGGTTTTTGCAGACCAAGACCTAACCGAAGTTAGCATCACAAATGCTAGTTTTAATGACGATATCGTTAGCGGTAGCGTGGTTTCTCCTACTGGCTGGTCAAAGGTTAACGAAAGCAGAAATGTAACAAATGGTATCATTTCTCTAAACCAAGAAATCTTTGAAAAACAAATGGCCGACAGTTACAAACTTTCGTTCAAACCATACTCATATCAATCAATGAGTGACGAACAAATTTTGATGCTAAACGCTAAAAACGAAAAACAAAACATGGGTTATCAAAGCGAAGTTATCACACTCAACAAAAACTCATACTACAAAATTTCGTTCAAGGCTTTAACCGAAAACAACGGCGCAAATGTTATTGCAAGTGCAAACCTAACAAACGCAGACGCTTTAACAAGCACTCCAATCTCTATCGTTACAAGCGGTAACTGGAAAGAATATTCCATGCTAGTTGAAACAAGCAAGATTGCAAACCTTGACACTAATCTTCAACTATGGCTTGGATTTAACAACGGCGTTGGAAGTTACGGTGCAGTGTTCTTTGACGATGTTAAGGCTTACGAACTTAGCGAAAACGCATATAACACAATGTTAAATGCTAACCGCACAAACAGTGCCTACGCTTTCTACAACCTTAACCAATCACTCTACACTCAGTTCGACAACAACGGATTTGAAAATTCTCTTCTAACTGGTTGGGAAACATTGCAAAACGAAAGTGACATCGCCAACGAAAACAACTATGCTGGAATTGTTAACTTCAACTCCAACGACTACAAAAACATCTACAAACTCAGCGAAAAGCCAACAGATGCAAACATCTACAACAACAATCAAGCACTACTTATCAACAACAACCAAGCAAGTGCTATTGGCTTTAAGTCTACTTCAACAATCACAATCAAACAACACCACTTCTACAAAATCAGTATCCTTGCAAAAACTAATATTTCAACAGGCACAGCAAGTGCAATCCTAACAGAAAACAACCCATATAGCGGAATTTATGACGACTTTGCAGTTAAGACTTTCACAAGAGAAATCAACACAACTTCGTCAACAAACGCAAAAACAAACGACTGGATCGAATATAGTTTCTACATTCAAGGCAGAAGTTTTGAAGACACAACCGTAAACCTTGAACTATGGCTTGGTAAGGACGAAAAAGCAGTCGGCTATGCTATGTTCGATAACATTTTGGTTTATGAAATCAACTACAACGACTACACAACAGGCATTAGTCAATCCAATGCAACAGATGCAAACTTTGCTTCAAAAACAGATTTGACAATCGCAAACGGAAAGTTCAACCTTGTTGAATCTGCTCCTAGTGACTCCTACCCTTACACTCCACAAGAATGGACAAACAAATCAACCGAAGCAAATCCAACTCAAAGCGGTGTTATCAACACACTCGACACTTCAATGCTTCCAAACATCACAAATCCAACATCTGGAAACATTTATTCAAACAACAATAACATTTTGATGATTGGAAACCTTGGCTCTAACGCTCAAACCTACACAACAAAAAATACTTTCACTCTAAAAGCAAATTCTTACTACAAACTTTCATTCAAAGTTCAAACACAAAACCTTGGAAATGGTGCAACTGCTGGATTTAAACTATACAGCGACACTTTGACTCTTAAAGAAATGATGTATATTGAATCCAACGACACTTGGACAACCTACAAACTTCTTATTAAAACAGGTCAAAACGACTACACTTGCAACATTGAACTCAGCCTTGGTTCAAAACACAACGGAACAGGCTACGCTTTCTTTGACGATGTTATTCTAACCGACTCAACCGAAGCAAACTACAATCAAACCCTATCAAGTAACTCACTTAGAGTTAACCTTGCTAGTGACGACTTTACAAACACAAGCGACAAGAGAGTTGACGGACTATATGAAAGCAACTCACTCACAAGCAACAACGCTTCTGCAACATTTGGTGCAGTATCTGGAATTGTTGATGTAACAAAAACAGACGCAATGATAGGTTCATTAACAGGCGTTCAAAATCCACTACTCCCACAAGGCGTTAGCGGTAATGTTGCTGTTATCAAATCGGGCGAAGACGCAAACTACACTCTAACCACAAAAGAAAGTTTCAAACTTTCAACAGACGAATCAAAAAAATACTACAAGATTAGCGTTTGGGTTTTAACTCAAAACCTATCTCAACAAGATTCAAACAAAAACAAGATTGAAGGCACAGACGACTACTATCCATATGGTGCAACAATCATGCTAACAAGCATCAACAAAACATTCAGCGGAATCAACACAAACGGCGAATGGAAAGAATATATTTACTACATCAACACCACAGACGAAGCAACGATTCAAATTGTTCTTGGACTTGGCTCATCAAATGCACTAACTGCTGGCGTTGTGTTCTTCTCCAACTTGCAAGTTGAAACAATCACTCAAACTGCATACTACGAAGGTGTTGCTCCACTAGAAGATGACGACACAATCACAAACATTATGGCAGTTGGTTCAACAAAGATTGAAAACCCAGACAATACCGACACAGACAATTCTGGTTCAAACTTCAACTGGCTTGTTATTCCTACCCTAATCACAAGTATTGCATTACTCATTGCCATCATTGGCATTGCAATTAGAAACTTTGCTAGAAAACACCCACGCAAAGCAAAACTTGGCAAACTTGCTTATAACAGAGAAATCACTCTTGCAAAAGACTTTGACAAACTTGAAGAATACAAGAGAAATCAACAACTTATCAAGGAACTCGAAGCACAACTTGTACAAGTTAAACTTGATATTGAACAAGCAAAACAAGAATACAAACAAGACGAAAAAGCACACAAAGAGCAACTTGAAAAAGAAATCAACGCTCAACGAAGCACTAAGTCAAGAAGCGAAATCAAGGCTTATGCTACCGAAAAGAAACTTCAATTCAAACTTGACAGACTTGCAAGATACAAACAGCGTCAAACAGAACTTGAAGCAAAATATCGTGCTATTCAACTTGAAATCGAAGCAATTTATCAAGAAGAACTTCGCTTGATTAGACTTTACAAAGAGTACAAAAAACAAGTTAAGGCAAAGAAAAAAGAACTCAAAGCAAAAAATCATAAATAACTTTAATATCAAAAATAGAGCAAATCACTGCTCTATTTTTTTGTTCTTGTGCCTTTTGTTTTGGTTATTCTTAACTTTTTTGACAACTATGTTTTGATAATTTTTAGACTATCCTTTTGTTTGTATTTATGATATCTTTTGACTTTATCAGTTTCAACGAAATAAAAACTATTAATGAATACTTAAACTCATATCACAAAGTTTTAAATATTCGTGCAAAAAGTTTTTGTAACAAAAGTAAGCACTTTAACGCTTTAAAACACAACAATTTATATCTTTTTAAAATATGCTAAACAAAGCAGTTAATTTTTAAAAATTTAGCACAAAAAGTCATAACGCAAAGACTTGCAAATATACTTTACAAAAAAGCTTTTTATATAAAAAATTCGTTTTTAATGGATTTTTTATTAATTTTTAACACTTTTATTGTGGAATTAAGATTTTTTGACCAATAAACACAGTGTTTGTGCCATTAAATTTTTGCAAGGTTTTTTCATCAACATTATACCTTTTTGCCAAGATATTCAAAGTTTCAAGCGGTTGCACAACATGAATTTTAATATTGGAGCGTGGAAGAAAAATCACATCTCCTTCTTGCAACAACTCGTCACTAGTATCGTTATATTTCAAAATATAGTCCCTTGTCACATCAAAAATTTCGGCAATATCGTCCAGCGTATCACCCTTTCTAACTCTAAACAAAATCTTGCTTGACATATTAAGTTTTTTCATTTTATCACCCAACTAAATATATTCAAGATTTTATAATATTATTAAATAAAGATTAATAAAATATGTTGAAGTACACTCTAAGGAGACTTTTACTATCAAAAACATATTCAAAGCAGTTGCCGTGATTCTTGGGTTTTCTGCAATTTTAAAAGTTATTGGTTTTGCGCTTAGGATTATTCTTTCAAGAGAACTCGGGGCGGAAGTTTTGGGCTACTATCAAGTGGCTCTGTCTTTCTACGGAGTTCTTTGCACAATTATCGGCAGTGGCATACCCGTAACAATTTCGCACTACTCTGCCAGAAGTTCGGTTAACAAAAATTTCAAAACGGAGTCCAGCGCCGTAACCGCTTCGCTCATTATCGAAGTTGTTGTGTCGCTAGTGCTATCAATTTTGGTTATTGTTTTAAAAAATGTGATTGCAAGACTCACAAGCGTGATTACTGCAAATATGCTTTTATTTTTGCTCCCTGCGGTGTTTGCAGGAGCAATATATGCAAGTTTTCGTGGCGCACTTTGGGGTAGAAAAAAACATTTTGACAACTGTATTAGTGAAGTTGGCGAACAAGGATTTAGGCTAATCTTATTTTTAATCTTTTTCTCGTTCACAACTCCAAGTGCAAAAGCGGGCTACTATGCTGCTCTTTGCAACAGTTTGTCGTGCTTTGTTAGCATGGCAATATCAATATTTTTCTACTTCAAAAACGGTGGCAAACTTTCAAATCCAAAACCTGAGTTTAAAAAAGTACTCAAAACTTCAAGTGCCATCACGCTCGTTAGAGTCATCAGCAGTCTTGCTCAGCCACTCATAGCAATTATTCTTCCGCTAAGGCTAGTTTCGGCTGGATTTACGGACGAACAGGCCATGAGTTTGTTTGGCGTGGCTCTTGGAATGACTATGCCACTACTCATGCTCCCAAACACAATAATCGGCTCTTACGCCACCGCTTTAATCCCCGAACTATCTTCAAGTTTGGAAGCCAAAAACAAAAAAGAGTTTAACTCTCAAATTGCAACCGCAATCACACTATCCCTACTCATCTGCTTTTGTTTTTTGCCAATATACTTTGGACTTGGCGAACAAATCGGCTTGCTACTTTTTGGCAATTCCACCAGTGGCTATCTTCTAAAAGTTACTTGCTGGTCAATAATCCCGATTGGACTATGCGGAATAACCCACAGCATACTTAATGTTTTGGGCTTGGAAACTCGTGGATTTATTCATCAACTAATCGGCTCAGTTTTGCTTGGGCTTTCCATTTGGTTCTTGCCAAAATATGTTGGAATTTCATCACTAGCCTACGGCATGGGTGGTTGTATGCTCATAACCACAATCTTAAACATGATTTTAATTAACAAAAAAACAGATGTTTCTAGCGAGATTTTTAAGCCTTTTGTGCTAATGACTATCTTTTGCATTCCGTCAAGCCTACTATCAAACTTTTTGTTTGGAGTTTTAAAGTATATTATGACGCCATTTTTTGCCGTGTGTTTCAGTGCAGGATTTGGACTTTTAATGTTCTTACTGCTTTCTATTATGTTTGGCGTTATTAATATTTCGGCAATCTTTGTAAAACTAAAAAATGTAAAAGTTCACAAATTTAAGTCAAAAAAGCATAAAAAAGCGTTAAAAACTTAGTTTTTAGAAAAAAACTAATAATTTTTTGAGTTTTTCAAAAAATACTAATATGTTTACACTTTTAATGCGATGTATAATGATATACCTTGTGGTGTTAGTAATTTTTAGGTTAATGGGCAAAAGGCAACTGGGCGAACTTCAACCATTTGAGTTTGTAATCACGCTAATAATTGCCGACCTTGCTACTATTCCTATGGCTGAAATCAACATTCCAATCGTGCATGGACTTGTTCCACTTTTAACCTTGATGCTTCTGCACTTTTCTCTTTCATGGATATCCAGAAAGAGCATTTTTATGCGAAAAGTTATCAACGGCAAACCCGTGCTTGTTATCACGCCAAACGGCATTAACTACGAAGCACTCAAAGAACTCAACATGAACCTAAACGACCTTAACGAAGCGCTTAGAAACTTAAACTACTTTTCGCTTGACCAAATTGACTACGCCATTGTTGAAACTAATGGAAAAATGACAGTCCTTCCAAACAGCGACAACGCCCCACTTTGTGCAACCGATTTTAATATAAAAAAAGAGCAATCTGCTCTGCCAGTTATGATTATTAATGATGGGAAAATTATGAAAGAAAATCTTAATGTATCCAAAATTGACGAAAAATTCGTACTTGACCAGATTAGAAAAGTTGGAGCATTCAAGCCAAAAGATGTTATCGTTGCAACAATTGACAACCTTGGAAAAATGTATGTGCAAGTAAAAGACAAGCCCTATGCAATCATTCAAACAAAGCACAAAATGGGGGTTATAAAATGAAAACCCGATACTTTATAATCGTTTTTTTGACCATAATTTTGATTGGACTTGTGGTGGCTGAACAACTTTTTGTACGCTCCACAATCGACCTTATGCAACAGGAAACCGAAAACCTTAAAACCGAACTTACTTCCGCCGAAAACATAAATTCGCAAAATTTGATTGACAAAATCAACTATATCGACAAAACTTGGACAGACAAAGAAAACATTTTGTGCCTTATCGTCAACCACAAAGATATGGAAAAAGTCGGCGAACAAATCGAAAAGTTAAAAGTTTTAATTCCACAGAATCAAAAGCAACAAGCCGAACAAGAAATTGAACTTTTAATATACTACATTGACGGCTATGAGCATTTTGTGTCGATTAGTTTTCAAAACCTTTTTTAGAATAATTTTGCTAAAAACATAGATTTTTACTAATTTTATACGCAAAAATTTAATTATTATTTAAAAAATGCTTCAAATCACAGTCACTTGCAATGCAAACATGACCTTAAATTTACTACAATTATAGTAACATTATTAAGGCAATCTCAAATATAATCAAAAATGTTTAAATCACTCTTTATTAATTATATTTTTTAAATCTTTCAAGTATAATTTAAAATTATAATTACGAACAAAAATATTTAAAAATATTAAAAAACAATAAAAAATAAGCAAATTTTCTTGATTTTTGCTTATTTTTTTATAATTATTTAAGTTTTTCCTTATCCAAAACTTTTTTAAGGTATTTTCCCGTCCAAGAATTTTCAACCTTGCTAATTTCTTCTGGCGTACCTTTTGCAACGATAGTTCCGCCACCATTGCCACCTTCTGGCCCAAGGTCGATAATATAGTCGGCAACCTTGATTACATCAAGATTATGCTCAATTACAATAACTGTGTTGTTGCTGGAAACAAGTCGTCTTAAAATCGTAACCAACTTGTCAACATCGTAACTCGATAGTCCAGTTGTTGGCTCGTCCAAAACATAAACTGTTTTGCCCGTTGAGCGTTTTGATAGTTCGGTCGCAAGTTTAACTCTTTGTGCTTCACCGCCCGAAAGTTCTGTTGCTGGCTGACCAAGTTTGATATATCCAAGACCAACATCATACAAAGTTTGTAATTTATTTTTGATTGATGGAATGTTCTCAAAAAACGAAAGTGCTTCTTCAATGGTCATTTCTAGCACATCGTAAATGCTCTTGCCTTTATACTTAACTTCCAAAGTTTCTCTGTTATAGCGTTTGCCTTTGCAGACTTCGCAAGGAACATAAACATCTGGCAAAAAGTACATTTCGATTTTTTTGATGCCATCGCCCTGACACGCTTCGCATCTGCCACCCTTAACATTAAAACTAAATCGTCCACTGGTGTAGCCACGCTGTTTTGCGTCATTAGTTTTTGCAAAAAGTTCTCTTATTTGTGTGAAAACTCCTGTGTAGGTTGCTGGATTGCTTCGTGGCGTTCTGCCAATAGGGCTTTGGTCAATGTTGATAACATTATCAAGTTGTTCAAGCCCTTCAATGCTCTTATATGAGCCTTCTATCATCTTTGCGTTATTCAGTCTGTTTGCAAGTGCTGGCACAAGTGTGGAGTTAACAAGAGTACTCTTTCCGCTTCCGCTAACACCCGTGACCACCGTTAACACTCCAAGAGGGAATTTTACGCTAATATTTTTTAGGTTGTTAGATTTTGCACCTTTAAGTTCAATAAATCCTGTTGGAGATTTCCTTGTTGATGGTATTTCAATCTTCCTTTCGCCAGTCAAATATTTTGCCGTGATTGAATTTGGGCAGGCCTTTACTTCGTCCACCGTTCCGCAAGCAACAACTTCGCCACCATGAACGCCAGCATAAGGCCCAATATCAACAAGATAGTCCGCCGACAAAATCGTATCTTCGTCATGCTCAACAACAATCAAGGTGTTTCCCAAATCTCTTAGTTTCCTAAGAGCGTCCAAAAGTCTGTCGTTATCTCGCTGATGCAAACCAATACTTGGCTCGTCCAAAATGTATAGCACGCCAACAAGACCGCTTCCAATTTGCGTTGCGAGCCTTATTCTTTGACTTTCTCCGCCCGACAGCGTTCCCGCCATTCTGCTGAGCGTTAAATAGCCTAATCCCACATTTTTTAAGAAATTTAGCCTATTTTTCACTTCTTTTATGATATTTTCTGCAATTTTTTGCTTTGTTTCATCAAGTTTTAGATTATCGAATAAGTTTAAAAGTTCTTCCACACTCAAATTTGTCATTTCGGTTATGTTCAAATTTTCAATCTTAATTGCAAGAACTTCTGGTTTTAATCTGTTGCCGTGGCAACTTGTACACTCGCTTTCCACCATGTACTTTTCGATTTCGCCTTTAACATAATCGCTTGTGGTCTGTGCATATCTGCGTTTAAGATTGTTAATGACACCCTCAAACGACCTGTTAAAAGTGCCCGTAAAAGTGCCTGACGAATATTCAACTTGTATCGTTTCGCCGTCATTGCCATAGAGTAGCAAGTCCAAAATATCTTTTGGCAAATCTTTTACTGGGGTATCTAGGCTAAAATGATACTTTTTGGCAAGTGCCTTAAAATTGCTTTTTGCAATCTGTGCAATATCCATGTTCCAGCCCGTAATTTGAAGTGCACCTTGATTAATGCTCTTGTTTGGGTCGCCAATGACTAGTTTTTCGCTGATTTCCTTTTTAACGCCGAGTCCCAAACATTCTGGACAAGCACCAAATGGACTGTTAAAACTAAACAGTCTTGGCGTGATTTCTGGCAAACTATATCCGCACTTTGCACAGGCATAGTTATTGGAAAAAACCTGTTCTTTGTCGTCACAATCAACGATAATATTCCCGCCACTAAGTTTTACTGCGTTTTCAATCGCTTCGGTCAGTCTTGACAAAATCTCTTTTTTGATGACCAGCCTATCAATAACAACACTGATTGTGTGTTTTTTGTTTTTATCAAGTTCGATTTCTTCGTCTAGCGTGTGATAAACGCCATCAACCTTGACTCTTGCATAGCCATTTTTTTGATAATCTTCAAACTCCTTTTTGTAAGCACCTTTTTTTTGATTAATTACAGGAGCAAGAATAATAATCTTTTTGCCGTCACCTAACTGCATAATTCTGTCGGCAATTTGGTCGACAGTTTGACTAGTAATCACGGTGTGACAATGTGGACAGTAAGGCGTTGCGATGTTGGCATAAAGTAGTCTTAAATAATCGTAAATTTCGGTTACTGTTCCAACAGTAGAACGAGGATTTTGATTAGTTGTTTTTTGGTCGATTGCAATGCTTGGGCTGAGTCCTGAAATATATTCCACATTTGGTTTTTGCACTTGTCCTAAAAACTGCCTAGCATAACTAGACAAACTTTCCATAAATTTTCGTTGACCTTCTGCAAAAATAGTGTCAAAAGCAAGAGTGGATTTTCCGCTACCACTCACGCCCGTAAATACTATTAATTTGTTTCTTGGCAAAGTCAAATCAATGTTTTTAAGGTTGTTTTCCTTTGCCCCTTTTATAACAATTAAGTCGTCCATAAAGTTCTCCATTTGTTCACATTTGCATATATTTTAGTGATTTTTCTCAAAAAAATCAAAAATTTTCGTGTTTTTTTATAGTTTTTTTGATTTTTCCAACAATTTTTGAAGTCCACTAATTTGGTCACGAAGCAAAATCGCCTTTTCAAAGTCAAGATTTTTTGATGCAATTTTCATCATGGCAGAAAGTTTTTCAATCTGCGATGGAATATTTTTCTCATCAATTTTTGTGTCGTTAATCTTGCTTGTAATTTCCAAAGTGTTCTTGATGTCTTTTATAATCGTTTTTGGTGTTATGTTATGCAAAGTGTTGTAATCGTTTTGAATTTTTCGTCTGCGATTGGTTTCATCAATCGCTCGCTTCATGCTGTCGGTTATGACATCGGCATACATTATTACTTTTGAGTCTGCGTTTCTTGCCGCTCTGCCAATTGTTTGAATTAGCGAAGTTTCGCTTCGTAAAAAGCCTTCCTTGTCGGCGTCAAGAATTGCCACAAGTTTGGTTTCGGGAATATCAAGACCTTCTCTCAAAAGGTTAATTCCAACAACAATGTCGCACTCTTTTTTTCTTAGGCTATTAATGATATCAATTCGTTCCAAAGTGTCGATATCGCTATGAAGATATTTGACCTTAAGTCCAAGGTCGGTTAGGTAACTTGTCAAACTCTCGCTCATCTTTTTTGTAAGCGTTGTAACCAAAATTCTGCCGTCATTCTCGATAGTTTTTTTGATTTCGTCCACCAAGTCGTCAATCTGGTTTTTGATTGGTCTAACTTCGATTTTTGGGTCTAAAAGTCCTGTTGGTCTAATGATTTGCTCAACAACTTGCCCCGCCATATCAAGTTCGTACTTGCTTGGCGTAGCCGACACATACACAACTTGACCAATTTTTGAGTTAAACTCGTCAAACTTTAAAGGTCTGTTGTCAAACGCCGATTTCATTCTAAAACCATACTCAACAAGATTTGTTTTTCGTGCCCTATCGCCGTTATACATTGCCCTAACTTGTGGCAAAGTCATGTGACTTTCGTCAACAAACAGTAAAAAATCGTCTGGGAAGTAGTCAAGAAGTGTGAAAGGTGCTTCTCCCACCGCTCTGCCGTCAAAATATCTAGAATAGTTTTCGATGCCGTTGCAGTAGCCCATTTCTCGCATCATTTCAAGGTCGTAGTGCGTTCGCTGATTTAATCTTTCGGCTTCAATCAACTTGCCAGCATTTTGCAAATCCAAAACTTCTTGTTTGGCGTCTTTTTCGATGACTTTTAGCACATTTTCGAGTTTGTCTGTTCCAACAGCATAGTGAGTTGCTGGAAAGATTGCAAGGTGCGACAAACGGCTGATTGCCCTGCCTGTAAGCACTTCGATTTCCTTGATATCGTCAATTTCGTCACCAAAAAACTCAATTCTATAACCCGTTTCGCTGGAATATGACGGAATGATATCAAGCACATCGCCATGAACTCTAAAAGTTGCTCGTTTTAGGTCGATATCGTTGCGTTCATACTGAATTTCTATCAGTTTTTTGATAATATCTTCCCGTGGAATTTCCATGCCTTTTCTTAGCGATATTCTAAGATTTGAATATTCTTCGGGACTGCCCATGCCGTAAATACAACTAACGCTTGACACGATGATAACATCTCGCCTTTCCATTAGAGCACAGGTTGCCGAGTGCCTTAACTTGTCGATTTCGTCATTAATGCTCATGTCTTTTTCGATGTATGTGTCGCTAGAAACGATATATGCTTCTGGCTGGTAGTAGTCGTAGTAAGACACAAAATATTCCACTGCATTGTTTGGAAAAAACTCTCTAAACTCGTTGCAAAGTTGTGCTGCCAAGGTCTTGTTATGTGCCAAAACTAGCGTTGGACGGTTGACCCTTGCAATCACATTTGCCATTGTAAAAGTCTTTCCACTGCCCGTAACACCCTTTAAAACCTGTGCTTTTAAACCGTCATTTATTCCTTCAACCAACTTGTCGATTGCTTGTGGCTGGTCGCCAGTTGGTTTGTACTTGCTTTGCAAATCAAATTTATCCATATATTAATTATATCACATATAGTCAAATTTACACAAAAAAACACAAGTATTAAAACTTGTGCTTTTTAAAATTAATCAAGATTTTTTCTGCTAGATGTTTGCTTTGAATCTTTCTTTGAGCCGTTTGATTTTTTGTTAACAACTACAAAGTAAGTTACAACTGCACCAGCAAGTACAACTACAAGAGCAATGATAACACCTGTTAAGATAACAGCAGTGTTTGTTTCTGTGTTGCTTTCAGCAGATACAACAATGTTTGCCGTTTCTGTTCTTGTGTTGCCGGCTTTGTCTTTAACAGTGTATGTCAAAGTATATGTTCCAGCGTTGCTGAATGTGTAAGAATATCTACCATCAGTCTTTGTTAGGGTTGTTGTTGAACCGCTAGCATCTTTCATTGTGATTGTGAGTGTTAATCCATCTTCGCCTGAGTTATCAGTGTATGTGATGTCACTAGAAAGAATATAAAGTGTACTTCCAAGTTTTGCACTTGTTGGAAGGTTGTTTTCTTGATTGATGATTGTGATTTCTGGTTTTACAAGGTCACCGACTCTAAGTTCTTTTGTGATTTCTGCCTTGTTTCCAGCATTGTCTTCAACAGTGTATGTGATTTGGTAAACGCCGTCTTTTGCTGTTGGTTCAAATTTACCATAGTTAACAGCATCGTCTGGTGTTACTGTAACACTGATTTCTTGACCATTTGGGTCAACAACTTTTACAGAGTAAGAGTTGTCTTTGATTCCGTTGATTGCGTTTTCAACTGTTAGATATGGAATGTTGATTGTTTCATATCTGCCTGTTTCAACATCGTTTTCGATGATTGGTTTTAGAGCAGCAGTTGATTTGAATGCAGAATCGTCAAATGCAAGTTTTTGTTCTGGGTCTGTGTTTGCAGAAGCAACGATTGTTACAATGCATTTGTTTTCGTTTGCATGAGTGCCATCGAATGCACGATATTCAAATGTGAATGTTCCTGCTTCGAGTGCTACGAATTTGTTTGTTGCATGATTGAATGTGTATGCTGGGTTATCATATCCTGAGAAGTCGATTGGGTTTTCTGCAAGATTTTCTTTGATTTCGCCGTTATCTCTCATAACTGCAACTGGAAGTGTGTATTCTTCGCCAACCTTAACAGAGATTGTTGAAGGTACACCTTCGATTTCAGGAGCAATTGTGTCGTTGACGTGTAGTTTGTAAGCAACGACTGTTGAGTTTCCTGAAACATCTTTTGCTGTGATTGTTATAATATAATCGCCATCTGCACTTGATGTGAAGTAAGCGCCTGACAAATTGATTTGGTCTGCGGAAGCGTTTACTTGTGTTGAAGCGCCTCTAACATTAACCAAGTTGCCTTGTGGGTCGTAAACATTAACTGAAATTTCTGTGAAGTCTTGGTTTTCGCCTGTGAAAGCAAATGATTTGTCTAGTGATGTTGATTGGATATAAACTTTTTCGTTTTGTCCTGCTTCTTGCAAAGTTGAACTGATTTGGCTGATGTTGAATGCTGGTGCATTGTCGTTAGCGTCAATCTTTACAACTCTCATAGTAGCGTCTTTAACTGAAATATTGTTTTTAGCAACAACATCGTTTGGAGCACCAAATTTTGCATTATCTGTTGCTCTAACAACGATTTTTAGTTCGCTATAAGTAGCGTTTGTTGGAATTGTGAATGAGTAGTAACTATTGTCATCTTCAAGTTTGCTAATGTAGTTAAATTCGCCACTTGTGATGTAAGAACTGATATCTTCTCCTTTTTCAAAAGCGGTTTTGAATGTTGCATAGTCACTGCCTGCGTAGTAACCAACTTCAACATTACATCTTCTTGTGTCAACATTAACTTCTTGAAGGCTATCACTTGCATAGTCAACAACTGTTGGTGCTTTGAAAGTTATTGTGTCGCCTGCAAAACCAACTTTGTTTAGTGTTGGCATTGTGATTCTTGGAGCAGTGCTGTCAACGAAACTTCTTTCCAAAACAACGATTTCAAATTCTACTGACCTGTTTGTGTTTGAACCGTCATAAATTTCGTATCTAACAGAGTATGTTCCAGGAGTTTTTAAACAATTTCTAACTGTTTCGCTAAGTTCTTCGTCATCATAACTTAGTGTCAAACTTGTGTTTGTAATGTAATTTCCGTCTTCGTCTTTCTTGTCTAGTCTTGTTTGATTTGAACCGTTAATCCAAATTCTTCTTAGTTCCAAATCTTCAAATTTAGCATAGTTATCTGTTCCGTAGATTGCTGGAAGAACGATTGGGTTTTCGCTAGAAACAATAACCTTGTTTGGAATCATGTAAGACAAATCTTGTTTTGTGTCTACATTTCCGTTCTTAGCATCTTCAATGCTATAATCAGCAACAACGAATACATCTGGTCTAACTGTGTCTGTAACATTTGTTAGTTTGTATGTGTTTGTGATTGTTTTAACACCAAAGTAGTTTTCAACTTTGTAAACAATTTGATAGTAACCACCATTAACTGTCTTGTTTTGTGGTGTGAATGTCAAATTTTCTTGGTCTACTTCGTAAGGAATCTTTTCTGCACTAAGATTTCCGTCTGGAATAAAGTCAACAGTAACTGTAACATGAGATTGCATTTCTTCGTTACCGTTTGCTTTATTTTGAGCAACTGCTTTTGGAAGTTGAACTTTTTGTCCAAGAACTGCACTTGTTGGCATTGTTTTGCCGTTTTCCCAAACGAAAGTCATGTCGATTTTGTCAACATAAGATTCTTTGTAGTTTTTTTCAACTTCAATCGAAGCATATTTTGTCATTGTTAGACCGTTGCTTGATTGATAGAAGTATGTTAGTGTGTATGTGCCATAAACATAGTTGTTGTTGCTATCTTTTGTTGCATCAAACACAACATTGCCGTCTTCATCTCTACGAAGGTTAACTGTGTTGTAGTTAGGGTCTTGTGCACTAACCCAAACAGCGTTTTTGCCTTCTGTGTTTGATTCGGCGTGAGAGCCTTCTCTAATGAATAGTGCTGTGTTCTCAACTTCTTCACTATCAACTGTTACTCTTGGCAAAGGAAGGATAACTTCTTTTGCATCATAGATTGTGTTTGGAAGGTAAACACTTGCGTTGTTTACAAATTCCATTGCTGGCTTTGTGCCTTCAACCTTGATTGAGTAAATTTGTGATTTTGTAATGCCGTCATTAACAGAATATTGAACAGTGTAGTATCCAAGCATTGTTGGCTTGATAACGATACTGTTTTCTGTTGTTCTAACATAGTTTGTAACAACTTTGCCACGAGGGTCTTTGATTACAACATTTACACTATCTTGTCCAAGAGATGATGTTCCCTTTGGGATTTCAAGTTCTTGGTCAATTTTTGCTGTTGATTTTAGTCCTTTGATTGTCAAAACAGCACCAACTGATTCCGCTGCAAGAACATTTTTTCTGCCGAATGGAATAACTACCATATAACTTAGGCAAAGCGTAAACATAATTGCAATAGCGATAAACCTAGTAAATCGTTTCATAAAAATTCTCCTTAATTTTTAATTAGTTTTTAAACACTTGATTATATAATATATATTGTAACAAAGTCAAACAAAAAGGCTCAATTTTTGACACTCTTTTGTTAATATTTTTAGTATAAATAACTTAATCAAAATTATTCCAAATTTTTCCAGTTTTTGTTATTGAGAACAAATATCATTAATGCCACATTTTTAACCACCACCCTTGCTAACTTAAAATCAACATATCACTTTGCCATATTTGCACATACATATGATTGAAATATTAAAAACCGCAAATCAAGTGAATTTGCGTTCAGTATAAAACCATTGGTTTTTGTAGCAACAGGCAAAATCTGTCATTATGAATTTAATATAAAGAAAATAAGGCACAATCATATCAAAACGCTATTTTATCAGCGTAAAAAACTAAAAATTTTCAATAATTCAAAAAAAACTACTCCCAAGCAAAAAGTCTGGGAGTAGCAAAGAAGAAACTATATTTTATTTCTTATGTAATTGATTAATGGCAATTTGTTGTGTTGTTTCCGCAACCGCAAAGCATTAAGATTAAAATTAACCAAGTAATGTCATTGCAACCACATTGTGTTAACAATAAAAGTAATAAAATGAGTGTGCAGCAATCCATGTTCATATTGCAACCTGTGTTGCAACCGTTGCCACCAAAGCCTCCGAAAAATCCGCCCATGGTAAATCCTCCTAAAAATTAAGTAATAAAAAGTAGATAAAATATGTTATATGCGTATGTACTTATTTATCTTTTGTGCTTCAAATTTCTTTTTCCTTCGTATACTTCATTGTATTTAGAAGGCACAAAAAATGTGCAAAACTTTTTTAAAGATTTTTGCACATCTTTTTTATTCTATGGTTTTAATTCTGTCTTCGTACTTTCCGCCAAGGAACTTCCCTGACAAAAACGCATCGACAAGTTGCATTGCAAGAGCGGTGTTTGTGAACCTTTCGCCAAGGCAAAGCACATTTGCGTTGTTATGCTCTCTTGCCTTTTGCACGATTTCTGGGCTATAACCCAAAACTGCCCTAACGCCCCTTTGCTTGTTGGCAACAATACTCATTCCAACCCCGCTACCGCAAACATAAATTCCAATGTTATCCACATTTTTTATCATTTCCTGATTTGCTTTTTTGGCGTAGTCAACATAACTATCGTTTGCGTCAATATTTTCTGCACCAACATCTACGATTTCATATCCCGAAAGATGTTTTTTGATTTCCTGCTTCAAATTGTAACCTGCGTGGTCACTACACATTATGATTTTCATTGTTTCTCTCCATTAGTTTGCTAATTATTCTCTTGCAACATTCAAACAACACTTTGAAAACTGCCTCGTACTCTTTGTAGCCCAGCCCGTAAGGGTCGGGAATTTCGATGGCGTTAACAAATTCCTTTATTGTGAAAACATTGCTATATCTACTAAGAATTTGCTTTTGGTGGTCAGTCATCACAAAAATATAGTCCTGCTTTTTTGCAAGTTTGTCTGTAAGTTTTTTTGCTTTGTGGGTTTTATATTTGATTTTATAATCACAAAGCACTTGATGAGCAAAAGCGTTCATGCTTTCGCCATTTGTGGCGGTTAGTCCAAACGAACTAACTTTGAAACCATCAATATTATTAACTTTTAGCAGATGTTTTGTGATACATTCTGCCATTGGCGAGCGACAAGTGTTGCCCGTGCAAACAAAAGCGATATTTTTCATAGACATATTTTAACAATTATTAACAATTTTAACAAACTAATTTCACGAAAAGCACAAAAAAAGCAAGCGGGTTATGCTTGCTTTTAATATATCCATAAACTTAAATAGGTTAAGAATTAATTTCCCTTGTACTTTCCACCATGCTAACAACAAAAGTTGTTAGTTTCGACTCGTGGGACACAAAATGTTACTTTTGTGTATCATCTCTTTAAAGGAGGTGATCCAGCTGCACCTTCTGATACTGCTACCTTGTTACGACTTTACCCCAATCATTGGTTTTACCTTAGGCAGTTGCCTCCACTTGCGTGGTTAGCTCGCCGACTTCGGGTCCCCCCAACTCTCATGGCATGACGGGCGGTGTGTACAAGACCCGGGAACGCATTCACCCCGACATGCTGATTCGGGATTACTAGCAACTCCTTCTTCGTGTGGGCGGGTTGCAGCCCACAGTCTGAACTGAGATAACTTTTTTGAGGTTGGCTCCCTGTTACCAGATTGCATCTCTTTGTAGTTACCATTGTAGCACGTTTGTAGCCCAAGGCGTAAGAGGCATGATGATTTGACATCATCCCCACCTTCCTCCGTATTATCTACGGCAGTCTCATTAGAGTTCCTAACTTAATATTGGCAACTAATGATAGGGGTTGCGCTCGTTGCGGGACTTAACCCAACATCTCACGACACGAGCTGACGACAACCATGCACCATCTGTCTATATGTCGGTATTACTACCAATTTCCCATGTTTCCATGCTATGCATACGATGTCAAGACCTGGTAAGGTTTTTCGCGTTGCTTCGAATTAAACCACATGCTCCGCTGCTTGTGCGGGTCCCCGTCAATTTCTTTGAGTTTCAACCTTGCGGCCGTACTACTCAGGCGGGATACTTATCGCGTTAGCTACGATACGGAGAGAGTCGATTCTCCCCACATCTAGTATCCATCGTTTAGGGCGTGGACTACCAGGGTATCTAATCCTGTTTGCTCCCCACGCTTTCGAGCCTCAGTGT
>CAKVNM010000002.1 GCA_934777505.1 uncultured Clostridia bacterium
GATAGGGACCAAACTGTCTCACGACGTTTTGAACCCAGCTCGCGTGCCACTTTAATCGGCGAACAGCCGAACCCTTGGGACCTGCTTCAGCCCCAGGATGTGACGAGCCGACATCGAGGTGCCAAACTCCCCCGTCGATGTGAACTCTTGGGAGGAATCAGCCTGTTATCCCCAAGGTAACTTTTATCCGTTAAGTGATGGCATTTCCATGCACAACCACCAGATCACTAAGCCCTACTTTCGTATCTGCTCCACTTGTAGGTGTCGCAGTCAAGCTCCCTTCTGCCTTTATACTCTTGGGCATGGTTTCCAACCATGCTGAGGGAACCTTTGGACGCCTCCGTTACTCTTTCGGAGGCGACCGCCCCAGTCAAACTGCCCATCTGGCAATGTCCGGTGCCCGGATTACGGCACACCGTTAGAACTTCAAATTTTAAAGAGTGGTATCCCAACGTCAACTCCACCAAGGCCAAAGCCCTAGTTTCATAGTTTCCCACCTATCCTGTGCATTAAAATCCAAAGTTCAATACCAAACTACAGTAAAGCTCTATGGGGTCTTTCCGTCTAGTCGCGGGTAAACACGTATCTTCACGTATACTTCAATTTCGCCGGGTCCACTGTTGAGACAGCGCCCAAATCATTACGCCTTTCATGCGGGTCAGAACTTACCTGACAAGGAATTTCGCTACCTTAGGACCGTTATAGTTACGGCCGCCGTTCACTGGGGCTTAAGTTCTATGCTTTGGATTGCTCCTAACATTTCCCCTTGACCTTCCAGCACCGGGCAGGCGTCAGCCCCTATACTTCAGCTTGCGCTTTGGCAGAGACCTGTGTTTTTGATAAACAGTTGCTTGGGCCGTTTCACTGCGGCCATCATTGCTGATGGCACTCCTTCTCCCGAAGTTACGGAGTCATTTTGCCGAGTTCCTTAACAATGGTTGTCCCGTCCGTCTGATGATTCTCTCATCGTTCACCTGTGTCGGATTGCGGTACAGGCACCTTACATCTATCTAGCAGCTTTTCTCGTCAGTGTGAATTCATTGGCTTCGGTTACTAAATTTCACCCCCTATCATCACCTAGGCTATACTATAAGCGTACTTCACAACTTATAACCCTCATGATTTAGCCCCACATTTCCATTCGTGAGGTCCAACTATCCTACTGCGTCCCTGCTTCGACTCTTTGTCGATGTACGGTGGTACAGGAATATCTACCTGTTGGCCATCGACTACGCCTTTCGGCCTCGTCTTAGGTCCTGACTTACCCTGGGTGGATTAACCTTCCCCAGGAAACCTTGAACATTCGACGGTGTGGTTTCGCGCCACACTCTCGCTACTCATGCCGGCATTTTCTCTTGTGTACAGTCCACAGCCTCTTTCGATACTGCTTCAGCCCAAGTACACATTGCTCCTCTACCGATTACATTACTGTAATCCCTAAACTTCGGTGATAAGTTTTAGCCCCGGTAATCTTTGGCGCTCTGTCACTCGACCAGTGAGCTATTACGCACTCTTTGAATGAGTGGCTGCTTCTAAGCCAACATCCTGGTTGTCTAAGTAACAAAACATCCTTTACCACTTAACTTATACTTTGGGACCTTAGTTGTAGATCTGGGCTGTTTCCCTTTTGACAATGATACTTATCTACCACTGTCTGACTCCCTGAAAACATTTCTATGGTATTCGCAGTTTGATAGGGTTCGGTAGGCGGTGAAGCCCCCTAGTCCATTCAGTGCTCTACCCCCATGAAACTTTTATCAGAGGCTAGCCCTAAAGCTATTTCGAGGAGAACCAGCTATATCCCAGCTCGATTGGAATTTCTCCCCTATCCACAAGTCATCACCGACTATTTCAACAGGCGTGTGTTCGGTCCTCCACAAAGTGTTACCTTTGTTTCAACCTGCTCATGGATAGATCGCCAGGTTTCGGGTCTATGACGCGCAACTAAAATTGCCCAATTAAGACTCGCTTTCGCTTCGGCTCCGTGACATAATCACTTAACCTTGCTACGCGCCATAACTCGCCGGCCCGTTCTACAAAAAGTACGAGATCACACTGGTATTGCTACCGTAGTGCTCTCTCAGCTTGTAAGCATATGGTTTCAGGTTCTATTTCACTCCCCTCCCGGGGTTCTTTTCAACTTTCCCTCACGGTACTATACGCTATCGGTCACTAGGTCGTATTTAGCCTTAGGAGATGGTCCTCCTATCTTCACACCGGATTCCACGTGTCCTGTGTTACTCTGGATACTAACTCGCGTTCACAAACATTTCGTTTACGGGACTGTTACCCTGTTTCGTTCAACTTTCCAGAAGTCTTCAACTATGTTTGCTTATTCACTTTATCGTTAGTCCGAACCCCATAAGTATTACTACTTGTGGTTTGGGCTCTTTCCCTTTCGCTCGCCGCTACTTAGGAAATCGTTGTTTTACTTTCTCTTCCTTCGGGTACTTAGATGTTTCACTTCCCCGAGTTCCCTTCTGCACATTATGTATTCATGTGTCAGACACCAACAGATTAATGTTAGTGGGTTTCCCCATTCAGAAATCTACGGATCACAGTTTATTTGCAACTCCCCGTAGCTTATCGCAGCTTATCACGTCTTTCATCGGCGCCTAGTGCCAAGGCATCCACCATACGCTCTTTATAGCTTGATCGTATACGTCGATTTTCTTAGCATTTGCTAATTAATTAACTCAGCGTAAATTGTTTTCGCAATTAACGGACATTTGCATGCCCTTTACGTTAATTTTATGAATGATACAATATTTACACGATTTATAATATTTTTGATATTCGATATCGTTCTATCTAATTTATGCAGTTGTCAATGTGCTTGTCATCAAACTTCCTTTCCGTTCGTGACTCGTCTATAATAACACACTAAAATTTCATTGTCAACGGTTTTTTTGAAATTTTTTAAATTTTTTTTAAAAACTTTTTTTGACGCATTTTTTCTAACCTTGTCGAAACCCGTCAAAACCCACTTTTTTAAGGTTTTCTTTTATTATATATTACTTATAAGTACATATTTATTAAATCATAAATAAAAAAGGCAAACGGCATAAAGAACCAATTTTTATTTGACAAGCATATTTAATAAAAATATAATTTTGCCTATAAAGGAGATTTTACAAATGTTAAGTTTAACAAACATCATAAAAGAATATGATGCTGGCGGGACAAAAGTTGTTGCCGTTAAAGGTATCGACATCAATTTTAGACGAAGCGAGTTTGTTAGTATTCTAGGTCCAAGCGGTTGCGGAAAGACCACCACCCTAAATATTATCGGCGGACTTGACAAGTACACAAGCGGAGATTTGGTGATTGACGGAAAAAGTACCAAGGACTTTAAAGACAAAGATTGGGACACATACAGAAATCACAAGATTGGCTTTGTTTTTCAAAACTATAACCTAATTCCACACCTAAGCGTTTTGAAAAATGTTGAAATCGCTTTGTCTATGGCAAGCATAAAAGCAAAAGAACGCAAAGCCCGTGCTATCGAAGTTCTAACGCAAGTGGGACTCAAAGACCAAATCGACAAAATGCCAAATCAACTTTCTGGCGGACAGATGCAAAGAGTTGCAATCGCAAGAGCGCTCGCCAACGACCCAGAAATCATACTTGCCGATGAGCCAACTGGCGCACTCGACACAAAAACAAGCGTTCAAGTTATGGACTTACTAAAAAAGATTAGCCAAACAAAACTAATCATCATGGTTACTCACAATCAAGAACTTGCAAAACAGTACTCCACAAGAATTATTACAATGCTAGACGGCAGAAAGATTGACGACACCAACGAGTACACAGACGAGCAACTTGCCATCGACCAACAAAAGTGGATTGAAAAACAAGAGAAGCAGGCAGACAAAAAACAAAAGCAAGCAAGCATGAGTTTTTGGAACGCACTTGGATTATCTTTCAAAAATCTTTTAACCAAAAAAGGTCGAACATTCCTAACAGCGTTTGCAGGAAGCATTGGCATTATTGGAATTGCACTCGTGCTTGCAATCAGCAACGGATTTAGCCTATACATATCAAATATGCAGTCAAGCACACTCAGTGGCTACCCTGTTAGCGTTTCCGCTGCCACGATTGACTACGACAAGTTTGCTTCGTTTGAGCCAGAAAAGGACGAAGACACTTCCACCGGCGACTATGTTACAATCTATGACAACAGTTTGCAAAAATACATAAGATATGGTCACTACAACTATATTGGACCAGATTTTGTAAACAAAGTTAAAAATTTTGAAGCACAAGAGCATGACAAAAATGATATCAGTCACATTCAGTACAACTACTTTACACCTATCAAAATTTTAGTTCAACAACCAGATGGAACAATAACTCTAACCAAAAATTCCAACAGTCTTAGTATCCTAACAGGCTCAGGCAAAGGCGTGTTTTATGAAGCACTTGGCAGTGACGAGTTAATCATGCGAGAATATGACGAAATTTTTAAGACTGCCGACTATGACTCAACCAACAAGTATGGTCTAACATTGGTTTTGGAAAAAGGTAAAAAACTAAGCGCTAACTTATTAAAGTCGATTGGCATCACGCCAGAACAAATCACAGGTACAAAAAATTACAAATCAGTTTCCTACGAAGACATCTGTGCAAAAACTTTCAAACTCGTTTATAACAACGACTACTACAAATATAACGCAGAAGAAGATAAATTTTCAGTTATTGACAGTAGCGAATACGAAAACCTCTATTCCACTCTTTCAACTTCACTAAAAATCAACCGAATTTTAGTTCAAAAAGACGACTCCGACATTGCACTACTAAGTAGCGGTGTTATGTATTCAGCAGAACTAGCAAAAGAATACAGACAAAATTGCTTGGATAGCGAAATTTCTCAAAAACAACAACTTTTGCACGACTCACAAGACGAGCAAACAGGCTATTCATTCTACACCCCATTTATTATCAAGATTGCAGAGTTTAGTATGCTCCCACAAGACGGCTTTAATAACACGGCAGAAATCAACTCGTTCTTGCAAAACTATTTCAGCCTTAGCATAACACATCAAGAAGCCTACGACCTTGCTATGCAAGAAATCGGTACAAGTCAAATTCCACAAAGTATTGTGTTCTACCCAAACAACTTTGACGGCAAAAACAAAGTCACCGAACTAATCGCAGACTACAACAAAACGGTAGACTCCGCTCACTCAATCATCTACACAGACAACTCCAACGCACTTCTCACTTCACTCAACTCACTAATCAACATAATATCGTATGTTTTGATTGCCTTCGCAGGTGTTTCACTAATTGTTAGTTCAATCATGATTGGAATTATAACCTATGTTTCCGTTATCGAACGCACAAAAGAAATTGGCATTTTAAGAAGCATTGGTGCAAGAAAAAAAGATGTTTCCAGAGTATTCAACGCCGAAACCTTGATTATCGGTCTAACCGCAGGTTTGATTGGCATTGCAATAAGTTATATCTTAACTATTCCAATCAATCTTGTTGTTAACAGTTTGACAAGCGGAATAAATGGAATTGCAAATCTTAATCCACTCCACTCGCTAATCCTTATTGGAATTAGTATGCTACTCACATTTGTTTCAGGATTAATCCCAGCAACAATTGCAAGCAAAAAAGACCCTGTTATCTGCCTTAGAAGCGAGTAAAATCATAATATTATTAAAAAACACAAAAAATCAGGCAAAACGCCTGATTTTTTTAATTTTTGTGTAATATTTTATTACTTACATCCTAAAAAAGAATTTTAGTTTCTTCTTAAAATTAGCCTACAAGAATTTAATATAAACATGATTTTACATAAAAAAACTAAGCATAAAGCCTAGTTTTTGTTTTTTTAAAGCAAACATTTTTTGCCACAACTATTTGAGTTTTGCAAGTGCAATGATGATTGCTTGAAGTGGAATTGGGAACAAGAACACAATCCACATGAGTGGTGTTGTCATAAAGTTCAAAAATAGTGCCACAGCAAGCGTCCAAACCATAAGACTTAAAATGCTAGCAAATCGTGGACTAGAAAGTTTTTCGTGAAGAACTGCATATTGAATTGCAAGCACCAAACACGAAACTGGGATTGCGTAAACGAAAGTTACCCACGCATTAGAAATTCCGCAAACCGCAAACAGTATGCTAAAAAGAATTGAAGCGGTTAGCCAAACGAGTCCAACAAAAATCCAACTCATGGTGCTTTCTGTAAATCTCGATTTTTTAGTGGAAACAACACTTCCGTTTTGCATTGTCATATTGCCATTTTTTAGTTCGTCAACGCTTGTTTTCAAAACGCTGGCAAGTTTTTGATATTCTTCTTCTGTTGGCTCTTTTTCACCACTCTCCCAACCGGAAACCAAGATTGAGTAGACATCAAGTTCACGAGCGAGTTCGTCACGAGTCATACCCTTTTGCTCTCGCAAAACCGAAATGTTTTTTGCATAATTTTTATCCATAACATCTCTCCTATATCTATATATTACAAAATTACTCCCATTTTTACAACAAATTTACGCTTTTTTTGAAAAATATTGAATTTTCTTAACACAACAAAAAGAAAATTTGAACTATTTATTATTATATTTAGTGATATATTAATGTGATATTTATCTTGTAATATTATTTGCAAAACTTATTAACATTCTTTACATATAAAAATATATTAAAAAAACTAGTCACATAAAAAATGTCGCTTAATTAAAATCAATTATTTTACCTATTAAAGCACCTTGATTTTTCGACACTTTCTATATATACAAATAAAAATAGGTGTACACAGTTTTACTCAATGTACACCTATTTTCTTAAATTATCAAACATTTAACTATTTACTTTATGATATGTTTTTGTCTCAAATGATTATAGACATTGTTGTATGTTTTTGTCTCAAATGATTATAGACATTGTTTACTGCTTCTATGTAGCAAATAAATGAAGGGTGGTCATGGTCGTTACTAGTCAAATATGTATTTTTTATGTTTTTGTATTCTTCTCTAACTAATTCCCAACGCTGAGCCTTTTTTATCTTTATTGCTTTTTCATTATAACCTTTTGAATTTGGAGCTTCATTCCAATAGTATTTATCATTATAAGAATAACCTGTTTTTTCATGTTTTAAGCGATACCATTTCCCATTATTATCCATTGTAACAATAGCTAAGTCAATCGAAAACTCTATCTCTGGATTTGATACTAAATATAATTTTTTAGTTGTAAGAGATGAAGTTGAATCATCAACATCGTTCAAATCCTTTCTTCTCATAACTTTATTGAATGACTTTCTAACAAGTTCTTTAATCTCCTTACAATTATTAATGTCATCACAAGATAAAATATTAAGATTATAATCAAAATCAATTGGTTCGTTTTCATTTTGCATAACCATATTTCTGCCACCACTACCAACCAAAAATACTTGTGAATTTAAGCCTTGTGTTCTAAGTTCGTCTTCCACTTCTTTTACAATTTGAGAACACTCAGCCTGTATCTTTTTTAATAATTGCTTATCTCCAAAATATTTGTACATAAATACCTCCTATTCCCAAGCCGTCCATTCAAATCCTTTTGAATCGTAATAGTATAGTAACTAATTGTATCTATGTCAATAATTTTTACAACTATTAAATATTATTTATTAAACATTATGATATATATAAAAAAATCCCTAGATGTCTAGGGATTGCATTTGGAGCTACTGGGCGGGCTTGAACCGCCGACCTACGCGTTACGAGTGCGTTGCTCTACCAACTGAGCCACAGTAGCACAATATTTTATTTTGAAAAACTTTTTGAACAAAAAATTGTGACAACAATATGTTATCACAAAATTTTGATTTATTCAAGTTTTTAATCGTTATCCATAACACGAATATCCATAAAAAATTCAACATTTTGCAAATAATCGTCAGGATTTGGGAGTGATTTTAAATATTTTTGCCATTTTTCGTGTGCAAAGCGGTCAAACTTTGTGTAGATATTTAGCACATCTGCGTTATAAGTTTTGCAAATATTGATAGCATCTCCACAATAGTTTTTGATTGTGCCTTCAAAGGCGTCTTTAAACTGTTTTGTAAAATAATTACGGGACGCATTTGTAATTCTTGGATTAAAAGTACCGTTGATTATGTCTTCGATTTTTAAGTTAAAATTCATAGTATAGTAAACTTGCGGAATGCCCGTTTTTGAAAAACTTACAACCGCATTTTCTGTCCTATCCCTGATACTAACAACCACATCAGCGTTGGCTAGAAAATCGTCAGTAACATTTTTGACAGTTATTAGTCCACGGTTGCTTTCGCTTGTCAGTAATCCAAAACCTTTCATCTGCTCACTTTCGACAGACGCCAAATAGTTTCCGTTTTTTACAATCGCAGTTTTGCCGTTATTGGATAGATATTTCTGCTTTGACTGGTCTTGCTGACCGCCCGATTCTCCGCCTTCGCTACCCGAACTTTGCGACTGCCCGCCACCACTAGAATCATTATTTTGACTTGATGAGTTGCCGGCAAGTCCGTCATCGTCGTTACTTAAAAGATTGATAAATGGAACAAAAGTTGCACCGTAGCCTTCACAATATGTTTTGTAGAAATTGGAAATTAGCGAAGTTTTTGTAAAAATAAAATTATTGTTATACTGCACAATTTCGTTTAGGTTCTGTATAAAATTTGTGTCTATTTCCACCGCTTTTTTTAGAACATCTTTTGCAGTGCTTTCGGTGAACATTAATTGAGCGTTGTAGTTAACTCTTTTATTACGCAAAATCATATCTATTGAATTTATGATATTTTCGTTTTTTAAAGAATTACCAAGCACCACCGCACTAACATGAGATAGCCCCGTGACCTTTCCAAGATGCGTACTGAGTTCGTTAAATGCTTCACAAGTATTAACGCCAGTGGCACTGATTACTTGTGCGTTTTGATTGTAGGTTGACTGATATCTTGGAACGATAATCTCAACACTTACTTCATACTGCGACTCCGCCAATTTGTCAAACCCGATTGCAATTGCAATGCTTCTATCTGCCGTTTGAGCGTGTTGAGAAATGCTTGCAGGCAAAAATAGCACTGTGATGAGCAAGAAGAAAATCCATAAACTATTTTTGAATATCTTTTTCACCTTCTAGTTGCTCCTTTTTCAGATTTTTAACCAGCACAAGTGGGATTAAAAGTGGAATGCCAACTTGCACCGCAAACACGCCATATTTTAAATAATTTGTTATGACATCAATCATTAAATTTTGCGAAAAGAATGTGCCAATCAAAAAGCATAAACTTAATGCCACAACGCTATACGAGAGCAGTCTGTTGCCCTTTTCCGCCACTTCAAAAGTTTTGGAAAAGCAATGAACACTCATTTTGCAGTACACCGCCATTGCATACAGCATGGCAATAGGCCAAAAAAGAATAATCAGCCAAGTAAACCTTCCGCTGTTTGTTATTCTTGGAATATACTCAGTGATATCGACAATCGAAGTTTTGTATGATGACGAAATTATTCCAAAAAGCGAATAATGAATGATTGTTATCACGCTAACTGCCATCATAGCAAGCGAGTAAGCCATAAAAAGTTTGTTGAGCGACTGTTTTTCGTACTTTACATTGCCAAGATAGAATAACACTATCAAAAAGTCGCCAAACCAAAAGGCATAATCAAAACAACTTTTGGCAACAGGATTAATCCCGTTTGGGAGCAATGGCATTATTGCAAAAATATCAAGTGACGACACTGAGAACACTATTGCCATAATGATTGATAGCACGATGAAATACATGAAGATTTCCACCGACCTGCCTAGGACACGAATTTGTCTTGTTGAAAGATAGCCTAAAATCAGCACTAGCGGCACAAGATAAACAAGATAACTAAAATCAACATATGCAGTTTCAGCATAAAACTCGTAGCACTCTCTTGCAAGCATGGCAACTTTGAGTGCAAACAATATTCCAAGCACGCACAGCACGATTTTTGAACACACTTTGCCAAGTGCGGTTTCCATAAGTTCGCTAAAAGTTTTTTCTGGAAAGGCTTTCATTAGCGAGAACACCAGCAAAAGTGCTGTTGCATCAATCAAAAACATCACCAGCAAAACAAGCCAAATTGCATTTTGACTTTGCTCAATTAATAGAGACGGCAAAACTAGTAGTTTCATTGCCGAAGTTACTGCAAATAACATAAAACACGATTGTCTTGTTGTTAACTGTTTCATTTACTCTCCAATATTTTTTACTCTCTTTTTCTTTCTGCTTGGAATACTGAGCGGTCTTGTATCTCTGCCGATAACATCTTTTTTGAACACGCCGTCTGCCAAATCTTCCTTTACTTGTGGAGCATAAGGCGCAAGATATGGCACGCCATAGGAGTTTACGGAAGATAGATAGAATATTAGTAGCATAGAAGAAATAACCACGCCATATAGTCCAAGTGTTCCGCCGATTATTGTGAACACTATTCTAAACAGCGACAACTGTGCTGCTTGGTCAGGAATTGTGTAGAACGAAATTCCGCTAAGAGCCACAATCATAACTGCTGGCGGACTGATTAATCCTGCCTTAACGGCGGTGTCACCAAGCACTAACGCTCCAACAATTCCAAGTGCGATACCTAGATATTTGGGCATTCTAAGGCTGGCTTCATACAATATTTCAAACAGGACTATAACAAACAGCATTTCCATGAACGGCGGGAACGGAAGTCCTTGAATACTGTTCATAAGTGTGACCAAAAACTTTATTGGCACAATCCTATAATGATATAGTTGCACGGCAACATAAAGCCCCGGCAAGACCATGGAAATTAGCACGCCGAAAAATCTAATCGACCTAATAAAACTTATCCTAAACGAGCCTTGATAGTAGTCATCGCTGTTTTGCAAATCTTCTAAAAGCATAAAAGGAACAGTTAGAACAATAGGACTGCCGTCCACAACGATTGCCACTCTGCCTTCGAGCATTTTTGCCACGACAACATCTGGCTTTTCGGCTTTGCCAACCTGTTTGAACATTGTGTTTTTGTTCTCTTCCAAGTAGTTTACAATATAGTGCGAGTCAATGATGCCGTCAATTTTTATTTCACTAATCTTATCTTTTATACGCCTAACAATTTTGTCGTCTGCAATATCGTCAAGATACATAATGTTAACTTTTGTTTTGGTATAGACTCCAACTGTCATTTGCTCGATTTTGAGCGAAGTTGTTGGAAGCCTTTTCCTAATTAAAATTGTGTTTGTTTTGATGTTTTCAACAAAGCCTTCTCGTGGTCCAAAAATTACGGCTGATGTTGGAGGCTCTTCAACGCCTCGTTGCTCACTCTTTGTGAGTGCACACATGATGGCAGATTCTTCACCGTCAAGAAAAAGCACAGCGTTGCCTTCCAAAATTAGTTTTTCGCACTCGTTCAATGTTTCAATCTTTTTTTGACCGCTGACGGTTAAAACTTGCTTCATTAAAATATCAACCGTAAAATCTTTTGTGCTAAGTTTACAAAGGTTTATGGGCTTGATAACTTCGTTTGAAACCCTTTCGTTGTCAACAAAATTTTGAATGTAAAAAACACAGTACTGCCTGCCCGCATATTCGCCTTCGTACTTTATTAAGTCAATATTTTTTTTAAGGTCTTTTTCGATTGTTTTTATATTTTTTTCTAACTCTAATTTTACTTTCATGCTTCACCTAAAATTAGTATGGAGAAAAATAAAAAAATTATTAAAATTTTGAGCGTAAAATTTTTGCATAAAAAAACCGCAAAAGTTTTGCGGTTTGATTTTACAAATTAATGGTTATTGAAACTGGGTTGGAACTATCGTAGTAGCCATAGCCGTTGACAATTACAACAATGTTGTAGGAAGAAACATTTTCGTCAAGGTTCAAAATATAACCGTTAGACGAAAGTGCAACATCAATATTTTCGCCGTTTATTTTCAAAGTGAAAGTGATTGCAGAACTATCGGCTTCCCACATAATTCCAATTTGATTGTCGTTTAGTTTGATATATGACAAGTTTGTTACCGATTTAAGTTTTTGAGTTTGAGTGTAACTGATTGATTTTGAATATTCACTATCTCTATAATTTCCGCCACCGATTGCTTTAACTTTAAAGGTGTAAGTGCCAACATCAACAACAATTTCACCAAGATTGATTGCACTTGCTTTGCTAGTGAGAATAGTCCCATCTCCAAGTTCAATCGTGTAGGAAGTTGCATTTGATACTGAGTCCCAATAAAGCACTTTGTCGACTGCGTTAAATGTTAGATTTTGTGGAGCACGGAGTGCGTAAATCTTTGTGTATGTAACGCTATTGCTTCTTGCACTTTCAAAGTAGTTTTCACCAGCCACTGCCCTAACAGAAAAACTAAAAGTTGTTTTTTGTTTAGTTAAAATGTATTGACTGAAATCATAACTTGTGGTTGTCAATCTAGCAATCTCGTTGTTGTCGTCATAGACTTTATAAAGTGTTGCATTGCTAACTCTTGTCCAACTGATTTCCGTTCCGCTAATCGCAAGATTTGGAGTGGCTAGTTGGTGCATATTTGTGAATTTTTTAACTTCGGACATATCGCTGTCTTCATAGTTTTCCGAGCCGATGCATTTGCAGTAGTAATAGTAATCCTTGGCTTCAACAAAGATATCCGATACATTAAGGTAGTACTTGTTTGAGTCAAACCTAATGTAGTCATACACTTCGTCTGGCTCATCGCCTGAGTAGATAAAAAACGAATAACTGCTTGCAAGCAAGTTGTTGTTTGCGACAATAAACTTTCCACTATCGTTGCTTTCAAAGTTTACAACTGGTGTTTGAAGTTTTTGTTTTTCCGTTTTTTTGTTAAGGCTTTTAACCAAGAAGAACGCACCCAAAGAAAGCCCTACAACTAGTATTGCCACAATCAAAACGATTATTGTGATTTTTGCTTTCTTTGAAGTTTTTTCCATATTCTAAACCTGTTGTGATGCTAAAACTTCGTCACGCCAAACTTGTGGAGAAGTCTCCCAAATTGATGCGATGGCTTGCTTTCCGCCTTCGCCCGCTTGCAACGCTTCTGCAAGGAAATGAACATGAATTGTTTTTTCTTGCATTGTGTTGTCGATATTTTTGTTAAGTGTTAGTTTGCTCATAAAGTCAATTTGTTCATTAGCTTTTAGAGTCTTTCTAAGATAAATATAGCCATCGGCAGCAATCATCCAATTTTCTCTCCACTCCTCGGTTGTATTGTCAAACACAAACAAGTTGTCGTAGTAGTTGCTACCAGAAGTTGCATAGACTTTTATTCTAATAAACACTTCGTCTGTGCTACCTTCTTCGTCCGTGCTCTTAACCGAATATTTTGCGTTAAGGCTGTCGCCCGGCATAAGTTTTATGGTCGTGCCCGGTGGAATTTCACCAAC
Source organism: uncultured Clostridia bacterium (assembly GCA_934777505.1). Taxonomy (GTDB): domain Bacteria; phylum Bacillota; class Clostridia; order Christensenellales; family UBA1242; genus CAKVNM01. Next base: position 13,376 of record CAKVNM010000002.1, read on the forward strand.
GATGTCGATTGGAGTAAGTTCAAATTCAACGCCGAGTTCAATTTTAATTTCTGTTGGAGAAGAAGTAGTTGGCAAAATAACAACAATCACTGTTGCTATTATAATCAATGCAAGAAGCAGACTTAAAATTGTGATTAAAAGTTTTCTACTCTTTTGACCGACAATTAGTTCTGGGTTGTCCGCATCGACTTTTCTAGAAGATATGGAATAACTTTTGGCTTCGTTTTTGTCAAAGCCGTCAAGGTTTGGCTTGTTAATTTCTTCCATGGCGTCACTTTTCTCCTTATATACTACTTATTTTACAAAATATCCATAATTTAGTAAAGATTTTTTACGCCCAAATTGCAAAATAATATATAAATATATATTTTTATTATTTATCATAACACACTATTTTATTTTAAGCGAGCGTTTTCCCTGCTGTTAAAATTTGGTTTTTTATGGAATTTAAACAAAAGTATAGTTTGAGAAATATTAAGCAAACTAACATTGATTAAGCCCAAAAAGGCTAAAAAAAACTAAAAAGGAGATAGACATGGAAAAGCAAAAAACAACAAGAAAACCTGAACAAAAAGAAACGCTTGCTCAACCAAAGGTTAAAGTTTTGCAAAAACGAAATTCTGGCAGTACAATCGCTATTGTAGCACTTTCGATTTTGCTAGGACTTTCGGTTATCTTTGGCGTTACGGCTGCGTTCTTTACGGCAGGTGCGGGTGCTAATGGCGACATCACTTTGGGTGACCCAGTCAACATTAACATTACGCAGGGTGGTGCTTCAGTTACTGCCCTAACCTTTACGGGAACAGCAATGCCGGGAACAGTTTATGACCAAGTTATTGGTGTGAGCGTTCCAACCAATTCTAGTGACTGCGTTGTGCGTGGAAAACTAACAATTTCGACTGCTGACGGCGGAACAGTTAATATTGAAGCCACAACAGACGCAAACTGGGCGAAAGGCGAAGACGGTTACTATTACTACAACGGCGTTATGAAAGCAAGCGACACAGCAGGCTTTGTAACAAAAGTTACAGTCCCAAAATCGCTAACTAACGAAAGTGCCAACAAAACTTACACTATCAACATTCAAATTGAAGCTATCCAACACGCAAACGGTGCTGCTAGTGAAGTTTGGACAACTGCTCCATCTCAATGGACAACTCAATACGGCTCTGGCACAACAGTTTAGGCACAAAAAAATCACTCCAACAAGAGTGATTTTTTCTTTTAAACTCCAAGCGAGTTGAATAGTTTTTTGCCTTTTGTGAATAGTAGTAAAATTGAAATAATCGTCAAAACTGTGTACAATCCAAGAGCAATGAGCGAAACGATTACGACATCACTGATTAGATAAACATATAGTAGAACTGGAACGATGGTTAATGCAAGTCCCACAAGAATTGCCACCAGCACTGCAAGGCTTTGCTTGACAACCTGAACATCGTTTTCAAATTCTAGTTTTGGCAAGCATAGATTGATAAACACTCCCATGAATGCCATCATAAAATTAAACATTGCAGGCACAAACAAAAGCAACACAAAATTAACGAAAGATAGTTTTAAGAATATTCCCGCAATAATGCTTGAAACAACAATCGCTGGCAAGTTGATAAGAACATGGAGCATGGCTTTTGAAAACAAAACAAGATTTACATCAACGGGGCTAGATTTTAAAATCCAAAGATTTTTGCCTTCGAGCGACACTGTTGAACAACTGATAACCGCCATTGAAAGCATTGCCAAAAATATTACTGTTAGCACTCCACCCGCCATGTCTTGCGAGATTGTGACTCCAAGTTTTTGCGAAATTCCGTCAAGTCCCATTGACGCAAAAAGTATGGAAACAATCAAGATTAACACGGGCGACATTATTGTGTTAGAAACAAATGCCGTGTTGTTTGCGTAAGCCGAAAGTTCTTTTTTTAGCATACAAAAAAATGAAGTCTTTGTTTTTGTAAACTTTAAAGTTTTGGCTTTTGACGAGTAACCCACGCTATCTTTGCCGATTGTGAGTGAGTAACACATTAATCCAAGCACAAACGGAATAATCGTTATAGCAAGCGTAACGATTATTGATACTAAGTCTTGATTAAGCATAAAATTTGTTAAAGCATTTGTTAATTGTCTATCATTAAAATAAGTATTAATATTGTCTGGCGATATTGTTCCATAGCCGATTGTCTTTACAAACATAAAAGCAAGAACGAGTATCATTAAGAATACGGAACACATTGATTTTAGTAGGTTTGAGTACTTTGTTCTTGCGAACAATCTTGATATCACAAAGTTTGCAATATAACTAATTCCAACCGACAAAAAAGGTAGTAGAATTGTTAGCAAGATTGAAAAAATTAATAGCAGTGCATTAAAGCCTTCAAAAATTATGTATAGCACCGAAAAAGGCATGATTAGAACGAACGCAAGAAAAAAATCAAACAAATATTTACTGACTGTTTTGCTAATCACAATTTGTGATTTTTTTAGTGGCAACGACAAAAGCAGGTTTTCATCTTTTTGCTTTTTTTCGCCAACCGAACGCATGAGTCCAAAAATTGTCATAACGCTAAGAGCAATTAGTGCCGAGTGAAACAAGCATATTTTTGATAGTCCCAGCGGGCTGAGCCCCCTAAACATCGACCATGCTTGAAGGGTGTAAACAGCAAGTATTCCCGCTCCAACAAGGCAAAGCAAGACGATTGCAACAATAGTGGAACGCTTCTTTTTTTTGCCCTTAAACGAGCCAACAAGTTTTAAAAAATTATACTTTAAAAGTGTTTTGATGTTAGACATTTTCACTCTCCAAGAAAACATCTTCAAGCGACTTGTCTTGCTTTATCTCCGCCATTGTTCCACACTTGATTACTTCGCCATTTTTGATGATAGCAACCTTGTTGCAAAGTTTTTCGGCAACTTCCAACACATGAGTTGAAAAGAAAATTGTTCCGCCGTTTTTAGCAAAATCTTTCATGATATTTTTTAGCGTAAAACTTGCCTTTGGGTCGAGTCCAACAAAGGGCTCGTCCAAAATTAGAACTTTTGGGCTGTGAATTAGCGCCGAAATCAACACGAGTTTTTGACTCATTCCGTGAGAATATGTGCTGATTGGGTCATTCAAGTTGTCAATTAGTCCAAGGTCTACGGCGTATTTTTCGGTTAAAGTTTTTAGGTCGTCACGGCTGACTTTGTAGATTTCTGCAATAAAATTAAGGTATTGCATACCCGTGAGGGACTGATATATATCTGGGTTGTCGGGAACATACGCAAGCAATTTTTTTGCTTCGATTGGGCGAGATTTTATGCTTGTGCCGTCAATCAAAATATCTCCGCTTGTGATTTCGTTAATTCCCACAATGCTTTTTATTGTTGTGGTTTTGCCTGCTCCATTGTGACCGATAAAAGCGAAAATGTCGCCACTACTAACTGTAAGGTTAATGTTTTTTGCACCGACTTTTCCGTTTGCATAAACTTTGCTAAAATCTTTAATTTCTAACATTCTACTTTCCCGCCTTTCCTAAAATTTGTTCCATAACCTTTTGAGTAAGTTCAGGCTTGACAATCCCAAGTCCCCTTTCTTCATCTCCAACAATCAAGATTTCATCTCCAACATTGATATTGAAAATCTTTCTTGCACTGGCTGGAATAACAATCTGTCCTTTTGCTCCAACTTTTGCTAAGCCAAAATAATACTTCCCCTTTGGTGCGTCCATATTTCTCTCCTTTTGTATAATATGTTATACTTTTCATACTTATTATACTTTTTAATTAGGTCAAAGTCAAAAAAATCAGCACATAAAGTGCTGACTTTAAACTTTTTTGTGACCACCAAAATGCTTTTCAACAAAGTTTGTATAAGTTGATTTTGGAAAGAATCGCATAAAGAAATACAAAACCTTGTACTTTGTTCCAATGATATACTCTGGTTTTAACTTTTTCTTTTGCATTATTTTATAAATCTTGCCACACGCATAGTCGATTTCCATACGCTTATCGTTATTCTTTTCAACTTTATCGCTGGCGTTTTTTATTCTGTCACCGTATCTTTCGGTGGTGTCAAAATTTTTGACTCTATTTTTTACAAATGGAGTTTTGATATCACCTGGACAAATGGAAGCCACATCAATTCCAAGTGGTTTTAGTTCCATTTTTAGTCCTTGCGAATATGACGAAACTGCCGCCTTGCTTGCGGAATAAAAATTTCTGTATGGCAACGGAAATAGCGCACACGCACTGCTGGTGTTAAAGATTTTTCCGCCTTTTTTCATGTACTTTAAAGCATACTTTGTTGTGATTGCAACACCCATAAAGTTGGTGTCCATCTGCTTTTGAATTTGCTCAACGGTTAGAAGTTCGCTAGCACCAAAAAGACCGTAGCCCGCATTGTTAAACAAAATATTAATCACGCCATGCTCTTTTCCAATCTGCTGGATTGCGTTTTTAACATCTTCTTCGTTTGTAACATCACATTTGATATAGTTTGTGGTGTCAAAAGGATTGTTGATTGCAAGGGCGTAGACGGTTGCTCCGTCCTTTTCAAATCTTTTTTTGATTTCGAGTCCTATTCCGCTCGTTCCGCCTGTTATTACTACTATTTTACTCATACTAATATGATATCAATTTAGGCAAAAAATAGCAAACGATAATTGCTTTTAGAGTGATGCTAGCAAAAAAAGATTGCTATTTTTGTTGAAAACAAATTTTTTTGTGATATAATTTTGCCATGCAAAACAAACAAAATTATCAAAAATATTTACTAAGCGTGATTGACGAAGTTAAAAACTTAGAGTCAAAGCCAAAACTTTTGCTCCATGTGTGCTGTGGACCATGTTCCACTGCTTGCCTAAGTGTGCTAAGTGACTACTTTGATATCACTCTGCTTTTTTACAATCCAAACATTCACCCACTTGACGAATATAACAAACGATATGCTGAACTAAGAAAGTTTGTGGAGATTGAAAGACAAAAGTGCTATGATATTAAAATTATGAATGTGGACTATGACCCGCAAGAATATTTTGACAAAGTCAAGGGATTAGAAGCCGAAAAAGAAGGTGGAAAAAGATGCATGGAGTGTTTTAACCTAAGACTTGAATATTCCGCAAAGATTGCCAGCGAAAACAATTTTGACTACTTTACAACCACCCTAACAATCAGCCCATACAAAAACTCACAACTAATCAACGAGATTGGAAAAGTTATGCAAGAAAAGTATGGCGTAAATTATCTTTTTAGCGACTTTAAGAAAAACGAAGGCTACAAAAAGAGCATTGAACTATCAAAAAAATACAATCTTTACAGGCAAGATTACTGTGGTTGCGTGTTTTCTAAAAAAGAACATGAAGAATTTTTAAAACAAAAACAACTTTTAGGAAAATAAAAAGGCGTACAAATTTGTACGCTTTTTTAAATATACTGCACAACAAAATATAAAATAAACAACGCCGAAACAACATAGATTAACGCATTGATTTCTTTTGCTCGTTTTGTGCAAAGTTTTAAAATTGTGTAAGAAATTAGTCCCATTGCAATTCCATAAGTAATATTGCTTGTGAGTGGCATGATTATCACGGTTAGCACCGCTGGAATAATCTCTGTTAGGTCGTTAAAATTGATTTTTAGCACTGAGTCAAACATTGTAATTCCCACCAAAATTAGTGCAGGAGCAGTTGCATAAACTGGGATTATCATGATTAGTGGACTAATAAACATTGAAATCAAAAAGAACAAACTTGTAAATAGTGTTGCAAGACCTGTTCTTGCTCCACTAGCAATTCCCGCACTGCTTTCAACATAACTCGTAACGCTAGGAATACCAAAACAACTACTCATGATTGCCCCACAACCGTCAACAATCATTGCCTTGTTCATGCTTAGAACTTCGCCGTTTTCGTCATACAAATTGCCTTTTTCTGCCGTTGCATAGAGCGTTCCAACAGTGTCAAACATATCAATAAGCATGATTGCGTAAACTATCATCAAAACGCTAAGAATTGATGAAACAATATTCCCGCCAAACAATCCCGCAAAGTCAAACTTGAACATTGTTGTTGCAAAAAGTTCCTTGAATGGTGGGACCCAACTGTTTTCCCAAAGCGGAGCAAAAGGATTTACGCCAGTGCAGAACTTTAAGATTATGTCTAGCACCGTTCCCGACAAAATGCCTATAAAAATTCCGCCGTTGACTTTTCTTGCATACAAAACTGCCATAACAAAAAAACTAAAAAGTGCAACCAGTGGAGCAAAACTTGTTGCCGTGCCACGAATTAAGTCCAAAATTCCGCTGTTATTGCTACTAAGTCCAATGTTTAGAACAAATAGTCCAACACCAGTTGGAAGTGCCACCTTTATGCATTTTGGGATTGCATTAACAATCTTTTTTCTTAGTCCCGTTAGCGTTAACAAAACAAACGCAACGCTTGCCATAAGGCATAGTGCCATGGTCTGCTCAAAGGTGTACTTCCCGCCTTCGATTAATTGCACTGCATAGGAGCATAAGCCAATTCCCGGAGCAAGTGCTATTGGAATATTGGCGTATAAAGCCATGCACACGGTGGAAACAACGGTTGTTAAAATTGTAGCAAGAAACATGGCTTTCCACATAGCTTCTGTTCCAATGCCGTTAAATAGCCCCGGAATGACCACCAAAGTGTATGAAAGCACCAAAAAGTTAACAAGTCCGCCCAAAAATTCTTTTTTAAAACTTGAACCACGCTTGGTGTAGCCAAAAAAATTGTCGAGTCTAATATCAAACTTGTTTGGCTTTTTCTCACTCGTCTGCAAATTTTCTGGATTTGATTGATTTTGTGTGCTAACTTCAACATTCTCTGTTTGTGGATTTGTTGTAGTGGGTTTTGCGTCTGCTACGCTTTCCACATTGCTAGCAGTTTGCTCTTGCAATAATTTATCGTTTCTGTCTTCCAAATTTTCACCTTTACTAATATATTACAAAGTGTCCAAATAGTCTTCATAGGAGCATTGTTTGTCGAATTCTTTTGTTTTGTTAATAACTATAATGCGGTTTGCAACTGTTTGCATAAGTTCGTGGTCGTGAGAAGAAAATAATATCACTCCGCCAAAGTTTTCCATACCCTTGTTGAGTGACTGAATACTCTCCAAGTCCAAATGGTTGGTTGGCTCGTCAAAGATTAGCACATTGCCCGATGTTAACATCATTCTTGCAAGCATACATCTAACTTTTTCGCCACCAGATAAAACCTTGGCTTTTTTCAAGGCTTCTTCGCCCGAAAATAACATTCTGCCAAGCCAACTTCTAAGGAAAGTTTGCTCATGCTCTTTTGAAAATTGTCCAAGCCATTCAACAAGGTTTAGGTCGCAGTTGTCAAAAAAGTCATTATAGTTTTGTGGCATATAACTTGTTGTGATTGTCTTGCCCCACTTTACTGTGCCAGTATAGTCAGTGTCTTTTCCAGCCAAAATATCAAAGAATTTTGAAAGCAAAAGGCTGTTATCACTCAAAAATGCGACTTTTTCGTTTTTGTTGATTGTGAACGAAACATTTTCAAAAAAGCCTTCTTTTGTCAAATTTTCAACAGTCAAAACTTCGTTGCCGATATCTCTTTCTGGCTTAAAGTCAACATAAGGATATTTTCTGTTGCTTGGAACAATGTCGTTTAGAGTTAACTTTTCAAGTTCCTTCTTTCTTGAAGTTGCTTGTCTGCTTTTGCTGGCGTTTGCGCTAAATCTTGCAATAAACTCTTTGAGTTCTTCCGCTCTTTGTTCCATTTTTTTGTTTTGCTCTCTTGCCTGTCTTTGCAAAAGTTGATTGGTTTCGTACCAAAAATCATAGTTGCCAACAAACATATTGATTTTTCCATAGTCAACATCGCAGATGTTTGTGCAAATTTTGTTCAAAAAGTGACGGTTGTGCGAAACAACAATGATAATGTTTTCAAAGTCCAGCAAAAAGTTTTCTAGCCACCTAACAGTTTTTGCGTCTAGGTTGTTGGTTGGTTCGTCAAGCACCAAAATATCTGGATTTCCAAAAAGTGCTTGTGCTAGCAAAACTTTAACTTTCAACTTGCTGTCCAAATCTTTCATTAGTAAATAGTGATAGTCTGTTGAAACTCCAAGACCGTTCAAAAGGTTTTGAGCGTCACTCTCGGCTTCGTAGCCACCGAGTTCCATAAACTCGTTTTCGAGTTCGCCCGCCTTGATGCCGTCTTCTTCGTTAAAATCTGGCTTTGCGTACAAAGCGTCTTTTTCGGTCATAATATCAAAAAGTTTTTTGTGACCAGAAAGCACGGTGTTGATAACCGTGTAGTCGTTATATTTTTCCTGATTTTGTTCAAGAACGCTCATTCTTTCGTTTGGAGAGATAAAAACTTCGCCAGTGGTTGGTTCGAGTGCTCCTGTTAAGATTCTTAAAAATGTTGATTTTCCTGCTCCGTTTGCGCCAATAATGCCGTAGCAGTTGCCTTTTGTAAATTTTAAGTTTACATCTTCATAAAGTTTTTTGTCCGAAAATCTTAAACTTAAATTACTAACTTGTATCATGTGATAAATTTCCTTTTTTGTATAATCTAACATATTATAACATTAAATCAGCAAAAATCAATATTAAAATTTCACATATTATGTTAAAATAAAATATATAATAAATATTTTTGATGACAAATATATTATTCAAATAAAAGTTTGCATTTTGGCATAAAATAGTTTAAAAGTTGGGTGGCAAAATTTATGAAAAAAGCACTTTGGCTAATAATTACGGGTTTACTATCGGGGCTAGCAATCACAGCAAGTTGGATTGTGCCTTTTTACCTTGTTTGGAGCATAGTGTTCACGGTGTCAACTGCTATAACATACCTATTTTATCTTATAACCGAACTGCTTAATCACAAAGCACGCAAACTTGCACTATTTTCTAATATTTTGGTTTTGAGTATTGTTGCGCTTTTTACAATTTTTTACTACACGGGACTTCTTAGTCACTTTTCTAGTCTTGAAGAAGCACGAAAATGGTTTGAAAGTTTTGGAATTTGGGCGTGGCTGATATTCTTTATTATTCAAATACTTCAAGTTGTTGTACTTCCAATTCCAGCACAAATAACAACGATTGCGGGCGTGCTAATTTTTGGGCCATGGATTGCGTTTGTGATTAGTGCCATTGCGATTGTGATTGGCTCGTTTGCCTGCTTTGCAATTGGAAAACTGTTTGGCGTTAAGATTGCATACAAACTGGCAAGCAAACAAACGGTTGACAAGTATCGTGATTTGCTAACAAAAAAAGGTAGAGTTTTGCTCCCAGTGATGTTTTTGTTCCCTGCTTTTCCAGACGACCTTTTGTGCTTTGTTGCGGGAACAACCAAGATGACATGGAGATACTTCATTATCGTTACGCTTCTAACAAGACTAATTGGCGTGGCGTGCATTTGTTGGTTTGGAAGCGGAGATTTAATTCCTTTTCACGGCTGGGGTATTCCAGTTTGGATTGTGATTGGAATTGTAATGATTGTAACAGTATTTTTGCTATTTAAGTATCAAGAACAGTTTGAAGAATGGGTTATAAAAACATTTACAAAAGACGGCAAAAAAGTTATTGCCGAAAAACACCGCAAAGCAAAGGAAAAACAAATATTAAAAGAGTGTGAAGAAAACTCTAAGCAAGACAAAAAAGATTATGTTAACTTTGAAGACGGAAGCAAAACAAAAGACGATTATATCAACTTTTCTAACAAGCAAGAGTCCAATATCGTTGGGCAGACAAAATCACAAGAACAAAAAGAGCCTAAAAATTAGGTTCTTTTTTTTGTAATAATTTTTTGAAAAAAATATAAAAACGCTTAAATTTGACGAAAAAATGTGAAAAATTAAAGTTTTTCAAGGATTTTTGAGCCATATAAAATAAAAACTGAGAGAGTTATATCCGGAACTACTCTCTCTATATAAACTGACATATATCAGGAATGGCGTATACATAATCAGTCTATTAAAGGCAACAAAAAAATGTTACAAGAATAAAAAATATTTTGTTGCACAACCTAAGTTTGTAAGGAGGAACTTATGGCAGAAAAATGTACTTGCGGTTGCAATGTTGACCAAACAGGTTGCTATTGTTGTTGTAATTGCGGGCAAAAAATCTATCTTGACGAAGGTCAAACTTTGCCACCATGCCCAAGATGCACAAATCAAACATTTGAAAAAGAAACCGCTGAAAACAAAGAATACTTTAACGAAAAAAGTCATAACTACGAAAAGAACAACTAACCAAAAGAGATTGCAAAATCTCTTTTTTGTTGCAGTAGGTATTGACAACACGCTTTTTTTGATATAAAATTAGATTAATAAATATTGGAGGGTTAATATATGGCAGAAAATTACGAAGGCAAAATTTCTTCATTGCAAGTACAAATTGTTGGTGACGAAGAAGAACAAAGAAGATGTCATCTTGTTAACTACATTTTCTACACTGGCAAACTTTGCGAAACAAAAGGCAGAATTAGAGAAGACTCACAAGTTTTTAAAGATATGGTTAGCGAAATTCACGAATCGCAAGAAGAATGGCTAATGCTTGAAAAACAACTTCTTGACGGAATTGAAAATTATCTAAATGCAAAGAAATTCGATTTTGACGGAATGGACACTTGCATTGGAACATTAAAGTATCTTGACAGAGTTTACTCCTACGGCAAGGACTTAAAATATCTTCAACACAAAAAATTGCAAACACTATTGAAAAACGCAAACAAACTTAGCAAGCAAATGGTTGAAAATTATTACAACGAGAACAACCTTGACGAATCGCTAGAAGACAAAAAGTAATTTTGATAAAAATAAAAAAAGCATATCGTTTTGATATGCTTTTTTGTTGTTAATCAAATTTGATTAGGCTTAAATTTTTTCGGCAATGATTGCACCTGTTGTGTTAATGATTGTGATAACATTTGTCATGCCTTCGCTTGCACTATTAACAAGGAATCTTGCGCATTGATAGTTGTCTTCGGTGTATCTTGAAATTTTGCCGTTTGAGTCTGTTGACTGTTCATAAGTTGGGTAGTTGTTGAGTTGAATACTTGCATATTTTACAAGATATTTTGCGTTTGAGTTTTTGTTTTGCTTTGTGATAAGAATAAAGTTGTCAAGTGGAGTTTTTAGGCTAACTTGTTTTGAAGAAGTTGAAATGTTGCTTGCTCCCTTAACTTGCAAGTATTTTAACTCGATTTGAGATTCTGTTGCGTTAATATCAATCGCACTGCGAATGTTTGAAACTGCGATGTAACCATAAGTGTTTTTAACATCAAGCATTGATTGTGTTGTGTCGAGCAAGTTCAAAAGTTTGCTGCTAATGTAAGCATTTACTGTGTTGCTTTCTTGGTCGAACGAATCAACTGGAAGACTGCTTGCATCTTTAAATGAGATATTGATTGCACCATATTCACTTGTTGCTTGCACTTTTCTGTAAGCATTGTTTACTGTGATTTTGCCTTTGGTTGATGTTAGTCCAAGTCTAAATAGTGATGAACCAACATAGATATCTCCGTCTTTGCTGTTGATAACAACTGGTTTTTCCATGATTGCAAGAGCTTCTGCACTGCCGTCATCTTCCATATTCCAAGATGATTTGCTTGCGTCTGTTGAAAGGCTACCAACTTGGCTGATTGAAGTTTTGCCGTTGTTATTTTCAACGAACACATCGTTAACTGTTGTGTTAACATCAATATTCGCTGAGTCTGTGTGAACTTCAAGGTCGCCGTAAACTTTTCCGTTAACTTTTAGATAACCGCTTTCGGCGTTGTATGTTAGGTTGTTGCAATCGTCAACTGTGATTGAAGGATTGTTGATTTTACCTTCTTCGGTTGAAGCAACAACTTCTAGGTTGCCAACGCTCTTGAAAATATATGTTCCAATAGTGCTGTCTACGATAACATTTCCGCTAAGGTTGTCGTTAACCAAAATTCTTCCAAAAATATTTTTGATTTTTAGTGTTCCGTTAACGCCTGCATTTTTGAAGTTTACGCTACCCTTTAAGCCTGTGCAAGAAGATTCAATGTCGTTGATTCTAAGTTTTTGTGAACCTGTTTCGCCAAATGTCATTGTTCCGTTGTTGGACAAAGTTTTTAGGTTAACAGTGTTGTTTTCGTAAAGATTTTGTGGAATTTGAATTCTCAAAACACGATTTGCCTTTAAAAACCAACCTGTTGGTTCTGTAACCTTAACTGTCATTGTTTTTGAACTTTCGTCATAGTTAACATTAACTTTTGCAAACTTGTTGGAGTCCATGCTGTTTGTAAAGCCAATAACATTGTTTGTCATATCGAAAACAATTTTGTTGTTAACAGTGTTTGATGAAGCAATTTCAACATCAAAGTCTGTTGTTTCGATAACAAAGTTGTATGTGTCGTTTTTGATTGTTTCAATGTTTGCAATATCCGTGCTAACGGCTGTTTTAACTTTTTCTGCACTGGTGTTAAGATAACTATATCCAAAAATCCTAACACTTGGAGCAACTACCATAACACCAAGGCAAATAATCACTCCCGCAAAAGCAATGCCAATTACGACTAATATACTCAATAAAATTTTCTTAACTAATTCCATTATTAGCCCCCATTTGTTTTTATGACAATATTATATAATAATATTTTTCAAAAATCAATAGTTATTTTTGCTAATAGTTTGTTTGCACAAAAAAACGCACATTTCTGTGCGAATTTTTATTTTAAAATACCTTTAATTCTTCTAACGCCTGCGCTTGAACTTTCTTCTTTTAGAAGTACAAATTCTCCAAGTTCGCTTGTGTTGTGAACATGAGGTCCACCACAAATTTCCTTGCTAAAATCTCCAATGGTGTAGACTGTTACTTTTTCGCCGTACTTGTTGTCGAAAATACCCATTGCACCGCTTTGTCTTGCTTGTTCCAAAGTCATTTCTTCCTTTGTTACTGTTGCACCTTGTTTGATTCGTGCATTGACTTTGTCGGTCAAAGTTTTCTTTTCGTCATCGGTCATTTTGTGGTCTAGACTAAAATCAAACCTAATACGCTCAGGAGTGATGTTGCAACCCCTTTGCAAAACTGCTTCGCCAAACATTTCTCTTAGTGTGGCAAGCATAATGTGAGCAAGTGTGTGATATTTTGTGTCGGCATACGATGTGCTTGATAGTCCACCCTTGAACACTTGTTCGCCAGCCATTCTGCTCTTTTGTTGGTGTTCTTGATATGCTTGTTTGTAGCCGTCAAGGTCTACTGTAAAGCCTTTTTCTTTGGCGATTTCGGTTGTTAGTTCGATTGGGAAGCCAAAAGTATCGTAGAGTCTAAACGCAGTTTTGCCGTCAATTTGATTGCCGTCCAACTTTTCGATAACCTTGTTGATTTCCTTTAATCCACCATTGATTGTGTTGGAAAACTTTTTGATTTCTTTTTCTAGTTCGGTTAGGATAAAATCTTTTCTTTCTGTTAAAATTGAGTAGTCGTTAAAGTAGTTAATATAGTATCTTGCAATTTCAAGAAGTGCATATTGGTCAAGACCAATTCGTTTTGCACTGTTGATGCTTCTTCTAATCAATCTTCTAAGAACATAGCCTTGTCCAATATTACTTGGCGCAATTCCGTTTTCGTCACCCATTATGAAAACTGTGCTACGCATATGGTCGGCGATAATTCTGTATGCTCTATCAAATTGTTCTTCTTGACCATATTTGTGTTCGGCAAGATTGTTCATAATGTCGATAGCGCCTTTAAAACACTCAATTTCAAACACGCTCTTGTAGCCATTCAAAATTGCAACTGTTCGTTCAGCACCCATGCCAGAATCGACATTTTTTTGCTTCAAAAGTTTTGGAGCATCGCCTTCGTTTTCAACAACATATTGCATGAACACATTGTTCCAAATTTCGATATATCTTCCGCAGTCGCAAGAAGGAGAGCAATGTTCACTGCAAGGCTTTTTGTCTGTTACAAAAAACATTTCTGTGTCTGGACCGCAAGGACCTGTTGAACCTGCTGACCACCAGTTGTTTTCTCTGCTTTCGTAGAAAATTTGATTTTCTGGCATTCCGCAATTTTTCCAAATATCATGACTTTCGGTGTCTTTTGGAGCGGTTTCGTCACCCTTAAAAACTGTTACTGCAAGTCTATCAAGTGGAATACCCAAGTATTTTTCGCTTGTTAAAAATTCAAAACTGTTTTTGATTGCTTCTTCTTTAAAGTAAGCACCCAAACTCCAATAGCCAAGCATTTCAAAAAATGTGCAGTGAGTGTTGTCGCCAACTTCGTCAATATCGTTTGTTCTAACGCATCTTTGAATATCGCAAAGTTTGTTTCCGCTTGGGTGTTTTGCACCAAGAAGATATGGCACAAGTGGATGCATTCCTGCTGTTGTAAACAAAACTGAGCCATCGTTTTGTGGAAGGAGTGATGCATTGTCGATTTGTACATGACCTTTTTGAGTGTAAAACTCAATCCACATTTTCTTTAATTGTTCTACTGTTAAATGTTTCATATAATTCTTCCTTTTTTTGATTTTTCCCGTAAAACTTTCACGGCAAAATCACTTTTTTCTATCCTTTTTTTGTACACCAAAGATTTTAATATTTAAAGTGCAATTAGTCAACTAAATTGCACAATGTGAGATAAGGTTTAGTCCCGATTATTCTTTGATAAGAACACCAATAAAAATCTTGCAAGATTTAGTATTGAAACAATGAGTGCTGCCACATAAGTTAATGCTGCGGAGTTTAAAACCTTGTTTACACCAACCATTTCTTCGTCATCTAAAATTCCTGCATTAATTAAAATAGATTTTGCACGATTGCTTGCGTTGTATTCGACTGGAAGTGTTATCAAATTGAACAAAACTGATAATCCAAAAAGCACAATTCCGCACCACAAGCACACTGTTCCTGCAACTGAGCCAAGCCCAAGGTTAAGGATTAATCCAATAACAACAAGTGGCCATAGTAGTGTGCTAGAAATATTGCACGCATGAACCAAAAACATTCTAATTTTTATTGGCTTATAGTTTGTGGCATATTGCAATGCGTGACCAACTTCATGAGTAGCAACACCGATAGACGCAACCGAAGTGCTTTCGTAAACCCCTTGTGATAATGAGATTACTTCTCGTTTAGGGTCGTAATTGTCAGTCAAATTGCCGTTTATCTTTTCAATCTGCACGCTAGTTAGCCCTGCACTATCGAGAATTAGTCTTGCTACCTGACAGGCTGTTAACCCCTTTTTTGATAGCACCTTGCTATACTTGTTAAAGTTTGTTGAAACCTTTGCTTGTGCAATGGTTGCAATGATTAATCCCGGAATGAGAATTATTCCCATTATGTAATAGTCCCAATACATTTTAGTCCCTCATAAATGCTTTTTTAATGTAATAATATAGTTTATAAATTTCCTTGAACAAACTGCCAAAATATGTGAACGCAGCCGCATCAAGCACTTGTTTTGTTATTTTTAGTTCGTCTTTTGTTAAGATGTTATTTTCTTTCAGCATATTATATGCCCGCTTGCTTGCGTCTAATTCTACTGGAATTGTAATCAGCCTAAACACAAAAGTTAAAAACCACACCCCAACCGAAATATAAAATAAAATCGGTGCAAGATATGCTAGGCTGTCAATGAACACAAACACCAAACAACAAACAAGGAGTATTGGCAAGAAAAAGTTTGCGATTTTGTTGACTACTCCAAAAAAACTGCTAACTTTGATGAGTTTGCTGTTATCATACTTTTGCAGAGCATGACCAAACTCGTGGCTCGCAACGGAAATGTCAGCAACACTTGAACCATAGGCGACATCTTGACTTAAAGCGATAATATCCTTTTTTGGAGAATAGAAATCAGTCAAAAATCCTTGTGTTAATCCAACCGTTGTTTTCATGTTATAAAACTTTACGCTTGCGCTAATTACAGTTAAGGCATTGCTATCAATTTCTGCTTTTGTGTTGGAATATTTTTTGTAGGTTTTAACAAGGTTTGCGTAGCAAGTTCCAGCAACGACTAGTCCAAAAAACAAAATCAACGCAAATATTATTATTAACATGGCATTATTATATCACACACCCAAAAATTCTACAAGAATATTAAATATTGCAATATGTTTATTTTGACGAAATTTTTTTGGTAATGTATAATAATATTGTTATATAAAGGAGGGATAAACTATATGACAAAAACAAAAAAGACTGGCATAATCATCACTGCCGTTTTGCTTGCAGTATGCTTGATTGTTACAGCCGTTGTTTTGCTTGTTCCAAAAAAGCAAGACGCAACAACAGTTATGGAATGTTCAATCAACCCAAAATGCCAATTTGTACTTGACCAAAACAACAAGGTTATGACTGTTAACTGTCTAAACCAAGACGCAGAAATTTTGCTTCAAGCCGAAGATTTTGAAGGCAAAACTGCCGAAGAAGCAGCAAACTTGCTTGTTAAAATTGCAACCGAAAGTGGCTACATAGAAGTCAACACCACTGGAAAGAAAGTTACTGTTACTTTCTACACCGAAGAAAACAAGGATATTCAAGCCTTGAAAGACAGCGTTGTTAAATCTATGAACGACTACTTTGACGAAAACGGTATTATTGCAGGTGCAGTTGCCGAGCAAATTGACGATTTTGAACAATTTTTGAGCAACCTTGGTGCTAATGTTAACAACTATGCTAACATGACAAAAGACGAAATCTTGGCATATGTTGACAAAACAACAAAAGAACTTGACGGCGTTGCAGTAACACTTCAAAATCAAGTTTTCCAAAAGATTGAAGAAATTAGAAAACACCTTGATATGTCTAGCCTAGAAGAACAAATCACACAAATTAAGGCAACAATCAAAGGCTATCAAGACCAAATCGACAAACTAAGAGAGCAATATAATGTTGACGATATGATTAAGCGTGTTCAAGATATGCTAGACAAAGCACAAAAAAATCTTGACAAAGTTGTTGATTTGTTAAAAAAACAAACAAGCAGAACTTAACAAACAACTTGACGACTTTGTTGCTGAGTTAAGAGAAAGAACAAAAGCAATCTATGACCAAGCAAAACAAGAACTTCAAACAAGACTTGACACCTACAAATCATTGGTTGCAGAAAGAAAAGCATACTTTGAAAAGAATGCACAAGAAATCATGGAACAAATAAACGCTTACAGAATTGGTCTATGTTAAGCATAATCAAAGTTTTAAAATCAAAAAAGCAGTGAATTATCACTGCTTTTTTGTTACCAAAATTTTAATCAACAAACTTATAAAATTAACTAATTAAATTTGAAAGCACTTTGCATTAGCGATTAAAAATCTAGTAGTTCGTTATATTTAGCCTTGTCTGCTGCTGCAAAGTATAGATATAGTCTTGGGCCTTCGCTTTGACCAAATAGCAAGTTGTAAAGGTTTTTGAAGTTTGCCATTTGTCTTGCCATGTTTTCCTTTTTGCTAAGTTCTGGATTGTTGATTGTATCGTACAAGAATTGTTGAATATCTTTGTCGAGTATTGTTTCCTTTGAAGCGATATAGTCGTGAAGTTTTTTAACAACCAACTTGTCTTCGTCTGTCATTGAATCGTAGTATGCTTGATTTTTGCTTGCAAGCAAATTGTAGATTTTTTGTGGTTGATAAATTTCAATCCAGTTTTTAACTCTTTCTAGTCTTCCCATGTCGTTTTCTGTGAAGTCATAGCCAAGTTTTTTCATAACTACTTTTACCATATCTGGTTTGAAATCAACGATTGGAGCAATACTAGCAAGAACGCCGAAAGGCACTTTTTCTCTTGTGTTCTTTCCGTCAAAGAGTGCTAAGTCGTAAACTGTTTGCTCGTATTCTGGAAGTTCGCCATTTTTGTAGGCAACAAGTCCCTTGTCAAACTCGCTGTAATGACGAATGATTGTGTCGTCAAACGCAAAATCAAATGAGTCTGTTGGAGCGTACTTTGCAAATAGCCATCTAACCATTTCTGGTTCGTAGATTTTCATAACCGCTTCTGGTGTGATGTTCATTCCGCTTGATGAATGCATATCGCCAAGACCCTTAATTCCAAGCCAGCCATAACCTTGGAATATTGGTGCTTTTCCGCCATAAACTTCCTTGATGATTTCTCTACTAACAACATAACTTCCGCTTGCTGCTGCGTGGTCGATACCGCCTGCTTCAAAATCAACATTTTCGTATTGCCAACGCATTGGCCAGTCAAGTTTCCAAACAAGTTTGATTAAAGGATATTCACGAGTCTTTACAGTTTCGTGATTTGAACAAGACTTACATTCGTATTCCAAAACTTCGGCGTCATCGCTGATAGACAAAACTTTTGTTGTGTCTTTGTGACATTTTGAGCAGTAAACATTAAGTGGGTAGTAGTTTTCCCTGTCGTCATCGTTGGCTTCTTGTGTTTTAAAACTCATCAAAATGTCGTAGGCTTGCTTTCTATGTTTTAGGGCTGTAACAATTTGGTCCTTATATTCCCCAGCAAGATATTTTTTTGTTTGATACTTGATGTCGCAATCAACTCTTAGTTCTTTCAAAGCGTGTTCAAATTCTTTTTCAAAGTGAACGCCATAACTTTCGTCTTGACCTGTTGGGTCTGGACACATTGTGTATGGAACGCCGATGTATTGTTCAAAACCAGTTGTGATTTTTTGAACATTGCTTGGAACTTTTCTTAATCTATCAAAATCGTCCCATGAAAAAAGCAATCTTGCATTTTTGCCTTGTTTTTGAAGTGCCTTTGTTACAAAATATGGTGTTGCAATATCTCTAAAATTGCCGATATGAACAGAGCCTGATGGACTAATTCCACCTGCGCAAACATATTCTTCTTTGTTTGGGTTTCGTTCAATGATTTCTTGTGCTAACTTTTCTGCCCAGTGCATACTATTTCTCCTTGTGATAAAATATTTCCTTGATAGTATATAATATAATCAAAATTTTAGCAATCGTTTTAGTTGATTTGCGAAAACAAAAAAGTGACAATATTGCCACTTTTTACTGTAAAAATATAAGTTAAATTTTAGAAATCGGTTTTTAGGTCGTTATAGAAAACGGCGTGTTTGAGTATTAGATATGGAAGCGCCCACACTGCACCAATAACCGTAAAGCATAGAAGTATCCAGCCAAAGTTGCTAAATCTTAGTTTAACCAAGCGTTTTTTGCTTCCGTTCATGAGCCTTTTTGACTGTTTCATAATTGCAGAAGTTGAAATCTTTTTGTCTTTATTTTCGCACAGCACAAACGCTGTCATGGAGTAGGCTAGTTCAAACTTAAAGCCCATGATGACAACAAGGCATAGTCCAAAAATTAGTACAAAAAATTTTACAATCATAAGTTTGATTAGTTTAAATGTGTTTTTTCCAAATCCTGCAAACAAGTGACTAAATTTTGTTGAAAGTTTGCTTGCTAGGTTGTAGCAAAACACTTGTAGTCCATACCAAAGCAAGTAAATTAGCATTGCTCCAATAATGGAAATGATTGTTATAAAATACCATTGTGGGACTGCGAATGATAGTCCAACAACTGCTCCAACAACTACCAAAACAAGCGACAAAAAGATTGCCATTGCTTTTGCACAAAATCCCCACGAACCCGCCATAATTTCTTTGGATTCGCTGTTGACTTGTTCGGTCGTCATATAAAAATTAAATTTTTCCATAAACTTTTCCCTTTTGATTAGTTTTTATCAAATTTTTTGCTGTAACGCTCCTTGCACTCCAATATAACTCGGTTTGCTTCTTCTCGTCCCCTTAACTCGCCAACCTGAGTGATTTTGTTTGGCTCTAAGTCTTTGTAGACCTTTAAAAAGTGCATAAGTTCGTCCATCATATATTTTGGCAACTCTTCCACTCTTTCGTAGCCGTTATACATTGGGTCGCCAAAAGGAATTGCAATGATTTTTTCGTCTTCCAGTCCGCTATCAAGCATTGTTACAACACCGATTGGATAGCACTTAACAAGGGTTAATGGGTCAAGACTTTCGGAACACAAAACAAGCACATCAAGTGGGTCGCCATCGCCAGCCAAAGTTTTTGGAATAAAGCCGTAGTTTGCTGGATAGTGCGTGCTGGTGTGAAGAAGTCTGTCCAAAATGATTAGTCCAGTTTCTTTGTCTAGTTCGTACTTTTTCTTCGTGCCTTTTGCAATTTCAATCACGGCAACAAATTCGTTTGGGTTAATTCGTTTTTCGTCTATATCGTGCCAAATATTCATAATGTTCTCCTACACTTTATTTTAAAGTATTTTGTGCAATTTGTAAACAAAAAACCACTAGAATAATCTAGTGGTCAAATTTTAAAAAGCAATTATTTGTTAAAAACTTTTGAAATCACAGCGCCAGCGCTTGCAATCACAGCCATGATTGGAGCCCAGGATGCTGTTGTTTTTGCGTTTGCGAGGTTCATGCCAAAAATTGTTAAGTTACCGCTAAGAGTTGATGCGTAAACAATCATTGCGATTAAGAAAACGATTGCGAACACCAAAAGTAACACTTCTAGGATAACGCTTCTAAATTTTTTGTTTGGCTTAACCATGTTCAAAACGACCAAAACGAGAGAGCCTAAACCGCATAGCAATGTTAAGAAAAACATAACAAGTGCAGTGATTGCCCAGCCGTCTGTAACATCTCCATCAAAAATTCCTTTGATAAAATCTGTCATGCTAGTCATTGATGTGCTTGATTGACCAAGGATTGTTCCTGTTGACTTCAAAGCGCTCATTGCAAGTGTGCAAAATAGTAGCACAATCAAGGCAATTTCAACAATTCCCGCAATCAAAGAAATCAAACTAGACTTTGACTTTTTCTTTGCCATAAAATTTCCTCCATTTTTATTTCAAATATATGCTAACATTTTTAAAAATATTAGTCAATTTTTTAAAGAGCAATTTTTCAACACATTAGCCCAAAATGTCGAGTTACTTTATAATTGTTTCGTCAAGATATGTGGCTTCGATGTCGGCGATATGAAGAAGTAGTGCAACTGGATAAGAATAGAACACATCGCTAAGAGCGTAACTTCCGCCCTTAACCCTATAATCAAATCCGCCCATGTGCCAGTTGATAGCCATGGCTTCTTGCCTTGTGAGTCTTAAAAAACCACTCAAAATATACACGCTTTTTTCACCGTGACCATAAGGAAGCGAGTCACTAACCGAATAACCTTCCTTTTCTTTCCAATCGTATCTTCCTTTGCTATCTTGTCTTGTTCCGCCTTCGTAATATTCTTTTACATTTCGTGTTTCGCTAACAAAGGTGTCCACTTTGCACAAGTCGTGGAATAATGCCATCAAAGTTGCACTTTCAAGCGAACAAACTTTTTCAAAGTCTTCGCCGTACTCCAACTTTAAAAGATTGATAAATCTGTTGAACACATTTATTGAATGAGCACAAAGACCGCCCTTGTAGTTGCTATGAAATTTTGAACTAGCAGGTGCTGTGAAAAAATCGGTCGTATCTAGCCAGTCCATTAGTTTGTCTATGCCTTCTCGTTTTACATTTTTGTTGATTAATTCTTTAAATTCATTTGTTTTTTCTTCCATTCTGTTTCCTACCTTACAAAAACATTATATCAAATTTTAAAACACTTAACAATAAAATTCAAAACACAAATTTTTTATGTTAGAACTATATATTTTGTCGAAAAATCACTTTTTTGTTAAAAAAAATTTAGAAAAAACATTTTTAGACAAATAATTTTATTGATTGAATAATACAAAATCATTATAATAAAATCAACAAACAAAAGGAAGAAAGAATATGAATAACATTTTAAAAACTATTCAATCAAAAAAACTTATTAATGCGGGCGAAAAAATTGGCGTTGCCGTGAGTGGCGGAATTGACAGTATGTGTCTGCTCCACTACCTTGAACACATCAAGCAAGACCTTGGCTTTGAAATTTTGGTCATCAACATTGACCACAGCATTCGTGAGTCCAGTAAGCACGACACCGATTTTGTAAAATCATATTGCAAGTTGCATAACATCAACTATCATTCGTTTAAAGTTGATGCACTTGGCTACTCCAAGCAAAACAAATTGACGCTTGAAGAAGGCGCAAGAATTTGCAGATATAATGTGTTTGACAGTTTGCTCAAAAAAGGCATCGTTGACAAGATTGCCATTGCTCATCACAAGCAAGACCAAGTTGAGACAATACTTTTGAACATAATCCGTGGCTGTGGACTGAAAGGTGCGGGCGGAATTGAATATATTAGCGGTGGCTATATTAGACCTATGCTAGACATCGACAAAAGTGAAATTATAGCATACGCTAGCGAAAACGATATTGACTTTGTTGAAGACGAAACCAACTACGACACCAACTTTTCACGCAACTTTTTAAGGCAACAAGTTATTCCACAAATCAAAACACATTGGAACAACTTTGAAAACAACTTGATTAGTTTTTCAAAACTATGCAAGCAAGACGATGACTACATAAACTCCACTATTTCGTTTGAAAATTTGCTTATGGACGAAACAGTTGTTAGAATTCCACTAACCATGTTTGTGTTGAACGACTCCATTGTTAGCAGGCTGGTTAGAAAAGGTCTTGAACACCTGAAAGCACTCAAAGACATCGAACAAAAGCACATTGCTATAATCAAAACTTTGGCTCTTGAAAGTGAAAACGGAACAAGATTAAATCTTCCAAATAAAGTGATTGTTAGTAAGGAATATGACTACATTGTGCTATCTATCAAAAAGCCAAAAAAGGAAGTGGCCTCCAAAAAATTTGAACTTGGAAAACAAAACATTTTTGGAAATATGGTGGAAATCAAAAAAACAAAAAATACTGATTTAAGCAAACTTTCGGGACTATTTTTCGACTACGACAAATTGCCAAAAAATGCTGTTTGGCGAACCAAACAAACTGGCGATATGTTCACAAAATTTGGTGGCGGAACAAAAAAATTAAAAGACTACTTGATTGACAAAAAAGTTCCAACTAGAATTAGAGCGGAACTTCCAGTTTTGGCGGACGGAAAAAAGATTCTTTTAATTCTTGGCGTTGAGATTAGCGATCAACTAAAAGTGGACGAAAACACCAAAACAATTTGCTTTATTAAGCAAAATTAAGTATCAAATATTGCTCAAAATTTTCTTTAAAAAACAGCGATATAAGCACAGAAAAAAAAGTGAACCCAAAAAGGTTCACTTTTTAAATATGGAAAGGCATAAACAAATTGAAAACAAATCCCACAATAACACCGATTAAATATAGCATTAGCAAGATAAACAAGTTTTGTTTTAAGTTCTTTTTGTTTTTGAATAGAACCAAAAGTCCAACACCCGCTCCGGTGCAAAGTCCGCCAAGGCAAGACGCAAACGAGAGCATTCCGTTAATATAAAGGTCGGCTAGCACGCAACTTCCAGCACAGTTTGGGATTAGACCAATGAGCGCACAAATTAGCGGGCTATACCAACTGTTTGTTCCAAGAATGTTAGCAAGTGCTTGCTCCCCGCCAGCAAGTTCTAGTACAACTGTAATTAGAACATTTGCAACCAAAATGATTGCGAAAATTTGAAGCGCATGAAGTAAGCCTTGCAAGCAAATATGCCAAAAGATTTTTCCCTTGCCTTGCTTGTTTTCTTCTTCGAGTTCGTGATGATGATGCAAGTGATTGTGTTCACAAGTTTCGCAAGATTTTTCTTCATTCTCGCACTCTTTGCAACATTCGGTTTTGATTTGTTCTTTGTCGCTATGACTATGTGAATGTTCATGTTCAAAATGCGTGCTATGTTCCAAGTTGTCGACACTAAGATTTTTGTTTTCCTTTCTAAAAATCAAGTCGAGCAAGTAGCCAATCACAACTGCAAGCACAAGTTTGCACCCAATTAAAGCCAAGAGCGACCATATTTGATTTGGACTTGAAAGTAGCACCGCAAATGCTTCGTCACTTGTTGCAACAAACACTGCAAAAAGCGTGCCGATTGTTATCATTTTTCTTGAAAACAAATCCGCCATAACGGCTGAAAATCCACATTGTGGCACACAGCCAAGACCCGCTCCCCAAAGTGGCCCAAACTTTTTGCTGGACGCAATCATCTTTTCAAACTTGACCGAGCCTTTGTGCTCCATAAGTTCGATGAGTGTGTAAACAACAAGCAATATTGGAAGGGTTTTGAGCGAATCAATCAATGTTTCTAAAATTGCTTCCCACATATTTTTCTCCTAAAACTAGCGTAGTTTATCACAACAATTTTAAAAAAGCAATAACTTTTAAAAAAAGGTAGTAAAAAAATGAAAGAACCAAATCTTTCATTTTTAAAATCGAATTTTATTTAGATGTTAAGTAATCTTAAAATTCTACCATTTAGAATCATGCAAACAAGGTCTGCAATCCACCAAATGTTCCAGCCAAATAGAATTCTTACAATTCCTGCAACAATTTTGCCCTCTTTAAATCTTGTTACGATTCCGCAAATTAAAGATGTTACTGGAATAATTGCTAGAATTAAACTAACAACATAACCAAGACCAAAGTAGTCTTTTGATGTCTTTGCCATTATTACTTTCCCCCTCTTTTGTAATATATGTATATTATAATACTTTTCAAAATATTATTCAATTATTTTAAAAGACATTTTTAAATATGGTTAAAATTTACAAATCAAATAATTTTAGTTTTTAATACAAAGTATCTATGATAGAATATAATCACAAGGAGTATACTATAATTATGGACAGAAAATATATCGAAATCACCGAACTTAATCACGAGATTGTTTGCAATCCAAACGAATACATTTTGGAGTGCGAAAAAGCATACAAGTCCCAAATGGAAAAAATTGCCGAAAGCATAAAACTTTCGCCAGAAATAAAATTTATATTGCTTGCCGGACCATCGTCTAGCGGAAAGACCACAACCGCAAAATTAATCAAAGAAACTTTAAAGCAAAACGGCTTTAACGCAAAAACAATCAGTCTTGACGATTTTTTTGTGGAAAGAGTTAACACACCAAAGTGGGAAGACGGCACTTATAACTACGAAGGCGTTGATGCAGTCGATTGGAAGTTGTTTGACAAGTGTATGCACGAACTGCTTAATGGTGGCGAAACTATCATGCCAACCTATGATTTTATTGCTGGCAAAAAGTTTTTCAAAAACAAACTCGTACTTGGCAAAAAAGACATTATCGTTATCGAAGGCTTGCATAGCCTAAATCCCGTTATCGACAATTTTATCAGCACAAATTTCAGCCTAAAAATCTATCTTTCTCCACTTGTTGACTATATTGAGCACGGCGAAACAGTTATGAACGAAGTAACTCTAAGATTTTTTAGAAGACTAATCCGTGATGTCTACACTCGTGGTGCTTCGCCAGAAAAAACGCTCAACGAATGGTCAAAAGTTAGGCTCGGCGAAAAACTTTACATCGACCCTTTCAAGCACACTGCAAACTTTACAATTAATTCTTCGCACCCATATGAAGTTTGCGTTTACAGAAGCATTTTGAAAAAACTCAATCTGCTCGACAACAAGGATTTTACTCGTTTTGCTCAGCCGTTTGAATACTTAAAGTCGCTCGACACTTCGTTTGTTCCAAAAGGCTCATTAATCGAAGAATTTATTGACTAAAAATGTTGCTTTATGTAAAAACATTTTGTAGTTTTATAAAATCAAAAGCATAGCAAAAACAAGCAAAGTTCTTAAAGCACTGCTCGTAATCATTAAAAAAAGCAAAATCTACAAAGTTTGTTGCTATGTTTTATATAAAAACAAAACATTCCACCAAACAAGCATAAAAAAACCACGGAAATCCGTGGATTTTTTTTAGAACAAATCTTTGAATGCTTTTCCCATTTTGAATGTAGGAACATTTGTTGCTTCAATTTTAACTTTTTGTTTTGTTAAAGGATTGAACACTTCTCTTGCTGGTTTGCTCTTTAATTCATAAGTTCCAAAACCTACAAGTGCAACCTTATCTCCTTGTTTTAGTGCTTCTTGAATAACTTCAAGTTGTGCTTGATAAGCAGCCTCTGCTTGTTTGTGAGTTAGTCCTGCTTTTTCAGCGACTAATCTAACATATTCTGTTTTGTTCATTTATTGAACACCTCCATAATTTTATGTCATTTTTAGTTTATCATTTTTTTTAGCAATTTCAAACTTTTTTTTAATAATTTGTCGATTTTACGGGGATTTTTTAACCGTTTTGTCGATAAAACAACTAAATTTGACACCGATATATTAAGTTTTAACAAAAAAATCGGCTTTTAACCGATTTTTGTTGCAAATTTTTGAATTAGAAATTTGTTAGGTATTCGTAAAGATTAACTTGTGAAGCGTAGGAAACATACGAAACATAACTAACATCTGTGTTGTTAACATTTAGAAGATATGCGTTAACTTGGCTGAGTTTGCTTGTGTTTTTAACTTCGATAACAACGCTTCTAAAAGTTTTTTCGCTAGCATCAAGTTTTAGGTCTGCGCCGTGATAATCAACATTTTGGTCTTCGGCAAAAGTAAATTCAATACTAATTCCGTTTGAACCTGTTTTCATGCTACTAACTGATTTTGTTGAATCAATAGTTGTAATTTTGTTAAAACCCTTACCTTGAAAGAATGCTGACAAGCAACTAGTTTTGAAACTTTTTTTGTAAAGGTCCATGATTTTGTTATATTCGTCTGAACCTTTTTGATAAGTGTTTCCGTTGATTGCTCCTTCTTTGTAGATTGTGATTGATTGTGGCTGTGTAAATCCAAAGTTAAGATTTTTTGGAACGCAAGCGCTGATGATTACACCAACGCAAAGGGCAATTATAATGGAAACAATAACAATACTAATAATTCTTTTTGTTTTCATAACTATCTCCTACTTTTCATCTTTTGATGATTTTTCTTGTGATTTGTTTTCTTGTGAAGGTTTTACGGCATCGTCAAATTGTTGATGCTGTGGGATTATTCCTTCTTTTTTCAAAGCATTGAATGCTTTTTCTTTGAGTTCTCTAAGTTGGTCTTCTTCCTTAGATTTTTTTTCTTGTTTTTCTTGTTCTAGAAGTTTGTTTTCCTTGCTTTCTCTGCGATGCATTTTTTTTATAATACTATCAATGCTCTTGCCAGCCATAATGTCATCAACTTCGCTTTGGAACACTGTTTCTTCTTTTAGTAGCAAGCCAGCAAGTGCATGAAGTTTGTCGATGTTATCCAAAAGCACTTGTTTTGCTTGTGCATAGTTTGTCTTTAAAATCTTGTCGACTTCGTCATCAATAATTTTTGCTGTGGCTTCGCTATAAACATTCTTTTCTTGATAATCTCTGCCGATAAACACTTCGCTAGTCGAACCCAAGTTGATAAAGCCAAGTTTTTCGCTCATACCAAACTGAGTTACCATTTTTCTTGCAATCTTTGTTGCTTGTTCAATATCGTTTGAAGCGCCTGTTGAAATATCGTTAAAGATAATTTCTTCGGCAATTCGTCCACCCATGCACGCTGCAATCATGTTGTTGAGTTTGTTGATTGTTGCATAGTTGTCGTCTGTTTCTGGACGGCTCATTGTGTAGCCACCTGCCATTCCACGAGGAACGATAGAAACTTCTTGGACTTCGTCACAATATGGCAAAAGTTTGTGAAGTAGTGCGTGACCTGATTCGTGATATGCTGTGATTTTTCTATCTCTTTCGGTCATCACTCTGCTCTTTTTCTGTGGTCCCATCATAACCTTTGTTGACGCTTCGCTAAGGTCTTTCATTGTGATTCTTGGTCTGTCGTCACGGGCTGCCAAAATGGCTGCTTCGTTCAAAAGGTTTGCAAGGTCTGCACCGCTAAATCCGCTTGTGATTCTTGCGATATTTTTAAAGTTAACATCTGGTGTGAATTTTTTGTTCTTTGCGTGAACAAGCAAAATTTGCTCTCTTTCGCCAACATCTGGCATATTAACATAAATTTGTCTGTCAAATCTACCTGGTCTTAAAAGTGCTGGGTCAAGAACATCTGGTCTGTTGGTTGCTGCAATAACGATAATTCCGTCATTACTCTCAAATCCGTCCATTTCAACAAGGAGTTGGTTGAGTGTTTGCTCTCTTTCGTCATTTCCGCCACCAAGACCTGCTCCACGCTGTCTGCCAACGGCATCAATTTCATCAATGAACACGATTGCAGGAGCGGAACGCTTTGCTTGGTCGAACAAATCTCTAACACGACTTGCACCAACACCAACAAACATTTCTACAAAATCGCTACCGCTGATTTGGAAGAAAGGAGCGTGGCTTTCGCCTGCAACTGCCTTTGCTAGCATGGTTTTTCCTGTTCCCGGTGGGCCAACAAGTAGCACTCCCTTTGGAATTTTTGCACCAAGGTCGGTGTATTTTTTGCTGTTAGACAAAAAGTCTACAACTTCTTGAAGTTCATATTTTTCTTCTTTTGCACCAGCAACATCGCTAAATTTTACTTTGCTGATTTCGGTTGCTCTTGCTTTGGTCTTGCCAAAAGACATTCCCTTGTTGTTTGCACCGATAACTTTTTTAACTAAGATATATCCAATAATTAGTGTGATTACAAGTGGAATATAAGGTAGCAAAACTTCAAGCAACGATTCTTGCGCTGGCTTCCAGTCGTAGTCAAAATTTGCAACTGCTGTAATTGGATTTCCTGTACTATCTTTTAGTTCGCCATTTCTGTACTGCTCACAAAACTCACTAAAATCTGTGATTGAACCAAGTGTTGAAACCTTGTCGGCTTTGCCGTATTTCAAAAAGTCGTCATCACTGATTTTTGAGTCGTCAATCAATTTTATTCTTATCGTAGTACCTTCGGCGTAGGCATACTGCACTTTGTTCTCTCTAACAAGTTGTTTAAATTCGCCATAACTAATAACATCAACTTTGTTAGATGACGATATAACAGCCCACAATGTGATTACTAACAAAATTGCAAGCACTACGGATACTATACTTCTTGTTTTTTTGTCTTTAAACATAAAGTCCTCCATTACCAATTAATATTATCATATTGCGGGCAAAAATAACAACTTTTTTTCAAAGTTAAAAAATTTTTGTTGATAAAAATATGTTACTAATTGTAAAATATTTTTTCTATTGATACTCACTCTTAATAACGCTTTGTTTAAGGCAATATTTCAGCATATTTCAACAATATTTTTGCCACATTTTATAATGATATATTATATATATAATACTATATATAGATATAATCAGCACAAAAAATGTTTGACGAATTTTAAAAAAGGTATTCACAAATGATATTTAGTATGATAAAATGATAATAATACTAACGGGAGAACTCTATGAGCATATTAGATATTATCGTGATAGCGATACTCGCAGTGTTTGCTTTGATAGGCTTTATAAAAGGCTTTTTGAACACTGTTCTATCACTCTTTGGCAACTTGGCTTCGCTTGCCATTGCCATTGTTATTGTAAAGCCTTGCGCAAGATTTTTTGACTCTATCTTTCACTTGGTTGATTGGCTTGGCGGTCTAATCATAAAAGGCATTGCAAATATTTTGCCAGACCTTTCTGCCACCACCATGACGGCGGACGAAGTCATCAATCACCTTAACACTCAGCAAGGATTGATTGGCAGACTAACTGCACTGTTCGTCAACAAGGATTTAACATATGGTGTTGGTGCTAGCGACCTTAGTGCAACACTCTCCACCAACATGGGACAGTTTGCAACAACAGTTTTCACTGTTATCATAATGTTCATACTGATTAGAATTGGCATTTTGATTCTTTCAAAAATCTTTGACGCAATCACAAAGAAAAGAGCACTCAGTGGTCTTGATAGATTGCTTGGTCTTGTGATTGGACTTGTTAAAGGTGCGGTTGTTCTAACCTGCGTGCTATCAGTTCTATATACACTTTCTCCAATCATTCCACAAATAGACGCCTGGATTCAACAATCATCGTTCACAAACTGGCTGTACGGCTATGTTAACCAACTAATCAACTGGGTTATTAACACAGTCGATTGGAAAGCCTTTGGCATGATAAAGTAAATATCAAAACAAAAATCTCTAAGAACTTCTTAGAGATTTTTTATTATAAAAAGTTTTTAAACTTCTGGTCCTGCGATGAATATTCCTGTTCCAATGTTATTAAAGAATGTTTTTGAAACTATGTCGTACATTCCAATTCCGCCACTCGAATTTTTACATGGAACTAAATTTCTAACCAGTTCGCCACTGCTATATATCTTACAACTATATATTCTAACGCCATTTTGTTGAACTGAACTGTTATTATTACAACTAAACAAATAAATACTACTTGCATCAGTACTAAAATCGTGAGATGTTATATAATAAATTTGATTGTTATCAAGAAAGAACCCTTGATTGCTCATTTTAATGTTATGTTTGTTTGTGTTTGCTGATGTTATATCGGCAAAGCCATAGCCATTACCCCAACCAAGCAGTGAACTTGTTGAATATGAGAATTGCGTTCTATTTAATGTAGTTGAAGAATCTTTAAATGTGCCAACAATATAATTCCTATTAGAGTTTAAAACTAAAACACTAAAATCACAATCTATTAAAACATTATCACTAGCCAAAATACCAGTGTCGATTGTTTCTGTTCCACTAGATTGAATATACTCTAATGTTGTATACTCACTAGGAATTACCCCCCCGTTTGAATCACAACTTAGGAAGAAGTTTGACATTTTTAGGGTTAGTCCCTTTTCAACAACACCAAGTCTAATTGTAACATAAGGTTGAGATGTTTTGAGTGATAGAGTGTAACGATATAATCCTGTTGCTGAGTCTTGTTCAACAAAGGTTTCTGCTTCTGCTTGACCATTAAGGTCACCCGCACTTGTTAAACCAAACATCACAGTTCTAACACTACTTGTTTTTTTGTCTTGTAGCCAAGTAAATGTGTAGGTATGAGTTCCTGTGTTTGATATTAAATATGAATTCAATCCTGAGTAAGGAGCAGAATATGTGTCGTTACTTGAAGCATTTACAATACTGATTGTTTGGTTTGCGTGGTCGAATTGAAAATCTGCACTGTGTTGAATAATATTAACATATTTTTCATAGTCGAACAAATTGATTGCTGTGCTTGTTGGCCATGAAACTGGGCGTTCGTTTGCCGACCAGCCAGTGTAGCCATTGTTTGCGTACTGAATGGCCTCGATATATGCGTTTAGAGTGTAGGTGTCGCCAGCCGAGAACGAACTGTCGCCAAATGACTTGTCAAAAGTGATTAGAAGTGGAATATATTGACTGCCGTCTGTTGCCAAGTCGACAACGCCGTTATAGTACAACTTGCCGTCTTTGCCGGTTGTCCAGTTTTGAGAAACATATTTGTTTGAACTTGCAACAAATCCAAACGATGTGTTAGAAATTGCAATGTTAACATCGCTTGTCGCTGAGCCATTTTTTTGTGCGGAAAGGCTCATTCTAAGATAGAAAGGTTCGGTTTTTTGACCAGTTGAAACAGTGGAAAGTCTAAGGGTGTCCTTTACATCGTCCATGCTAGCAACTTCGGTTGCGGTTAGGCTGAATTTTACGGAACTGTTTTCGATTGTCGAAATTTCGGTGTTGGTTTTGTCGAGAACCGCGGTGTTAACATGGATTGTACCAAGCTTGATGTTGCCAGACCCGCCTGCTTCGGCTGAATCTGTGAAATATGCTAGTGATACATTAAGAATTGTCATGAGAGCAAGCAAAACAGCAATAACAATTATTGCTCTTGTTTGTGACTTTTTTCTGCTTTGTATCATAAACATAACCCCCTTTTGCTTTTGTTAACTATGCCAACTTGTTTTTGATTGAATCAATCCAAGTGGTTGGTGCAGTGCCTTCGTCACCATCGCCTGTCCACAATCCGCCAACATAAGAGCCGACATTGTTTTTTGTTCCAAATGCCATTTCGCCTGCAACAGTAGTTTCGCAAGTAACATTAACTTGGAAAACATAGCCTTGGGAAAGCAAGTTGCTGGAATCAACAAACTGGCTGACTGCACTGATATTAGATGATGATGTTACTAAATTATTATAGTAATAATATGTATATATAGCGATATCGCCTTTTGCTAGAAGACCTGCGTCTACAAATTCTTGCTCGGTTGGGCTAAAACCCCTTGTGAAAGTGTTTGCGTAAGTAACGCCAACGAGTGCTTCGTGAATGCCGTCCGAAATGTCATTTTGATAGGAAACAAAGTTGCCGTTTTCAATTTTGCCAACATCAACAGAAATCATAATTCTAACCATAAGGTTGTTAACATTGACATTGCCAAAACTAATTCCAACCGATTTTGTTAAGTCGCTAGATGATGAAATCATAAAGTTGTCGCCCACAAGTTTGCTACCCCCAACAGTAACTGTTGGTTCTAGATTAGGACGATTGAGATAACCAATAATAGTTGAAGAATCAGTAAACCATGAGCCTGTTCCAGCCATTACGCACGCCAAAACGAACATTACTGCTAGTAACGCATACAAAACGCTAAACTTTTTTGGCTTTGAATAACCGTTCATAATTTACTCCTTTGTTAAAATAGTTTGATATATGCTGGCACGAATGCAAGCAATTCCATAGCTATATAGAATATTATAACATAAACTACGATTTGCATAAAATTATTTTTAACATAAAATAAAATTTGTCCTGTTTTTGGCAAAATGTTTATAACCTTGCCTTGAACTTGCTTTATCGTGTTAAATTCTGCTGTTGGACCTTCGCCCGCTGGAACTTGATTTCTGGTTGCTGGGCTATCGCCACTATCAAGATATGGTTGCAAAAATTCTTGATAAGAATTGAAATTGTTTGTCATAGTGACGATTGTTGCGCCATCAACATTGCATTTTCGGTGGAAAATGACTCCCATGCTTTCAAAAGTGATTTCTTCACCAAAGTTGAATGAAGTTTTGTCCGCATAGTTTCCTTTTCCAGCCATTGCAACGATTACATGGGTTGTATAGAATTTTCCAGAACCAAAAGTGATATAGTCGCCAACATTAAGGTTGTCGTAACTCATTTTTTTGTCGATAACCAAACTTTGATAAGGAATATCTGGTTCACTGCTCCACCCATTAACAAGGTAAGCCCTAAAACCGCAGATATAGCCTATTATTATTGTAAACAACAAAGCAAACAATATGCTTGAAGTTATCATACTAATGTTAATAAGTCGTTTTTTGTTTTTTTTCATTGTTTTTTACCTATTGAAGAACCCTTTTTGTTGTGTCGATAAATTTTTCGATTGTTTTATCTGCACTTTCGCCTTGAACATAAATAATAATGTTTGCACCTGTTGGCATG
This sequence comes from uncultured Clostridia bacterium, assembly GCA_934777505.1. GTDB lineage: Bacteria > Bacillota > Clostridia > Christensenellales > UBA1242 > CAKVNM01. Next base: position 46,558 of record CAKVNM010000002.1, read on the forward strand.
ATTTCGCCAGCAGTTGTAACGCTAGAAGTTTCAAGAGCAAAGCCGTAAAGATTGTTGACCGTGCGGATTGTTTTGCCATTGTTTTGACCAATAATCACGCCGATATAAGTTTGAGCACTTGTTCCGTTTGTGCTGAATTGAATGTTAGAAATTGTGCTGTTTTCGGTTACGACTGAGCCGTTTTCGTTGTAGCCAACGATACCGCCAACATAAACATACATATTTGAGAATGTTGTTGTGCTGTAAATAACCGACCTTGTTTGAAGATTGTCTGTTTCGTAAACGCCGTTTGAGTTGTCGTTGAAACATTTTGTGATTGTTCCGCTAAGAGCGTAGCCAACGATACCGCCAGCATAGCCACTTTGAGAAACGCCGTTTTTGTTTCTTGACGAAGCAAGAACGCTTGCATGGTTTGCTGATTGAGTGATTAATCCAACAAATTCGGCAGATTGTTTTTCGTTAAATCCTGCAATACCGCCAGACATATTGGAGTTGATGTTGTCGTTTTCTAGGTCTAATCCGCCAACTGTGTTGTAGTTTACACAATTTGTAATAACGCCTGCGTTGTAGCCTGCGATACCGCCCGAGATAACTTCGGCATTGTCGTTTCGTGCTGTTACAAAGGCATAGTTTTTACAATTTTGGATTGTTCCAAGGTTGTAGCCAACGATACCGCCAACATAACTGTTTAGGATACTAACAGAATATGGCTTGATTTCGCTAACGCCGTCATAGGAAGCATCGCTACCGCTAAGAACTGCACCCAAAGTGATATTAGAAATTGTGCCTTCATTTTTACCAACAAGACCACCAACATTTGTGCCGTTTGTGATAACAATGTAGTTAACGATTAAGTCGTAGATTTTTCCGTCTTTGCCAACATAGTCAAAGATTGAACTATTTTCGGCAACATTAGAAATATTAATGTTTGTGATAATTTTGTTGTTGCCGTTTACTGAGCCTGTGAATTTTTCTTCGGCAGAGCCAATATTGGCAATAGTGATTCCAGCAAAGTCGATGTTTGCGGAAAGTTTGTAGTGAGCGGATAAGTTGTAAGAAATAAAGTTGAATGTTTGAGCAGAGTCGATAATAAATGGATTTTCTTCTGTGCCTTCGCCACTACTAAACAAGCAGAAGTCGTAGCCAGTTGAATAATCTTGCTCGGTTGACTTGATTGTGTCGTGACCTTTTACGCAAGCAATAACTTTAAATCTGTAATAGCCCTTGCCACAAATGTTTTGGAATAGTTTTGTTGTTTCTAAAATGCTTTCGGTGGCGGTGTTTGTCCAAATTTCTTCGGTTACTTCGCTTGCCGATTTGATATTTAGAGCAGTTGCTGTGTCGATATCAAGGAATTGATATTTGAGAACATAAGTTGTTTCAAAATCACCAACTTGAACTTGTGACCAAGTAACTTTTCCTGTGAATCTGCCGTCTTCGTCTTCAACAACCGTTAGAATTGGAGAAGGTGGAATGATAATTGTGATTGTGTCTGTAAACTCACTGCTAATATAATTAGTGTTGCCAAGTGTTTTGGCTTTTATTTCGATTTGAGTATTTTCACCAATTTTTACGCCTTCGATTTCTTCACTAGATAGCAAGAACTCGTTGGTGGAGATTGTTTTTTCGAATTCCTTTTGGGTTTCGCCACTGATAACCTTAATGTAAATCAAGTATTCAATGTTAGTGTAAGAGTCATCAAGTTTGTCAAAAGTATACTTGCCGATTGTATTTGCTTGTTCAACATAATCAATCTTTGCATTTTGTGGAGTTTTAAGTTTTTCGATATGTTCGATAACTTCGGTTGCATCTCCGCTGATATGACCCAAGTTGAACGAACTTGAATCAAGATTGGTGTCGCCCACCGTTCTAAGATAGAACGAGTATGTTTTGCCTGCTTGATATGATTCGCCTGCAAAGTCGAACTGTGTGATGCTGTTGTCTTTGATAATAACTGGAAGTCTATAATCTTTTTCATCATCGGCTTTGATATAAATCATCACGCCGTTTGGAGCATCTGCCCCGCTGAGTTTGTTCCATTTTAAAGAGCCGTCTTCGATTCTAACATTTGTTGGAGTTGCAAGTTTTTGGAATTTTTTGAGAGTTGAAAAATTGCTATTTAGATATGTTACATTTGTTCCCAAAACTTTTACTTGAACGGAATATTCGCCTTTTGCAAGTTTGAATTTTGTTCCGTCTGTGTTCATAAGTTCGCCACTGATATCAAGAGCGGTTGTGCCTGATGCGATTTTTACATTAAATGCATTTTGATTTGCTTCTTGCGAATATGAGCCGTCTTTTTCGCTGAACACATAGAAGTTTGCACCCGAGATTTTAACCAAATAGCCATTGCCTTCGACTGCGTTCCAGTTGATAATTCCGTTGTTAATATAAACACTGGTTGCAGAAAGTTTTTTAACAATTTCTGGAACGATAACATCGCTAACTTCGCCGTCAAGATAATATCCAGCACCTTTTGCTTGGACTTTGATACTGTAATCGCCAGCGGAGTATTTTTCTGGAAGTTCGTAACTGAAAATTGTGTTTGAAGATGTTAAGTAGTTTGAAATTTGACTAATTGTTTCTTTGCTTGTGTTTTTGTCTTTTGTAATCAAGATATTGTAGTTGTAGCCGTTAAGGTCGCCAGCACTATCAATATGATTAAAGATAATAACACCGTTTTCAACTTCTAGTCCTGTTGGAGTTGGAAGTTTGATAAATTCGCCATAATCTTTGGCTTCAAGAGTGTTAAGATAGATAACTTTGCCATAGTTGCTAGATTCTGCACCAACAACTTGAACTTTAATATTGTATGTTCCTGCAATAAATCTTTCGTCATTAAGGATTGATAAGGCATAACTTGTTTGACTTGCTTTAAATTCCTTTTTGATTGTTACTCCTGTTCGTGTAATTGTGAAGATATAGCCTTCGGCGTTTTCGATTGCATTCCATTTTAACATTCCGTCTGCAATTTGAAGATTGATATCAGTTAGAAGAATTAGTTTTACTTCTTCGGTGTAGTTGCTTGTAATAAAGCCGTCTGTGCTAGAAATTGCTCTAACTTTTACAACATAAGCGCCGTCTGTAATTCCGTTGTCACGCATATACTTTGTAAAGTTAAACGAAGTGTTAGAAATGCCGTCAAGACTGATTGTTTTTGTTGTGTCGTCTTCGTCTTGTGTTCCGTCTGGTTTGATAACAAGTTCGTAGCCACTGATGTTTGCGTCATAATTTTCGGTGAAACTGATAATATATTCTTCGCTATCGTTTCTGTCAACTCTAAGTCCATAAACTTGTTCAAGTTTTGTAAAGTTCATATAACTTGTTGCGTCACTAACGATATCGTTTTCAAATCCCCAAACTGGGTGCATTGAAATTCCTGTTTCGACTTTGTAGTTTAGCGGAGCGGAGATAACTCTTAGAGTGTGATTACCGTGAGTTAAATCAATCTTTGTTCCGTCTATTCCGTTGAATTTTTTAAGGTCGTTAAGATTTACTGAACGCTGAGAGTTGAGTTTTCCAAGTTTTTCGTAGTTGATTGCACCATTGTTGAAAACATCGTTTAAATCGTAAGGGTTATAGTACTCGCCGTCAATTTCGATGATGAATAGAACTCTTAGATATAGTGGCATTCCACCCATTCCTGCAAGGTTTAGGGCAGTGTTTTCCAATCCACTGTTTTCGGTGTTATAGATTGAACTCCAACTAAGATTTCCGTGCTTGTCGAGTTTTACATTTGTTGCTTGTTCAAGTTTTGTGCATTCGGCTTCTTCGCCAAAGCCACTATTTAATAGGTCTGTTCCGTTGCCGTAGGCTTCGATAGAAATTGTGTATGTGCCTGCTGGGTGAGTAAAGTCGTACTGACGAAGTGATTTCATATCGTAGTTTGCAATCACATTGCCACTACTGTTTTTAATTTTGATTGTATAGCCAATAGCGGAGTTGTTTCCAACTGACACGCTATTCCATGTTACTGTTCCCGGCAAAGTTTCATACTGTCCGCTTTGAACAATTTGCATTGCGCCAGTAACTGTTACTGTTGGTCTTGGAAGTCTGCTGAAATTGAGTTCGGCAGTGTTTGGGCTGGACAAAATTAGATTGTTGCCTTGCTTGCCAGATGTTCCCATGATTTTTACGCTGAGTCTGTATGTTCCAGCGCCGTATGTTTGGGTGTTGCTAAAATCAAACGAGTTGTTTAGTCCTTCGTAAAGGTCGAGTTCGTTTCGGTTGCCTTCAAGGTCGGCATAAATGCAAGTAACTTTGAATTTTGCACCTTCAAAACTGCTTGGGATTGAGTCCCACATTGCAACTGAGTTTTTGATAACAAGGTTGGTTACTTCTGGTGCTTGCCAAACTTTTAAAGTTGCACTGTAATCACTAGAAATATGATTTGTGTAATCCCCTGGGAAGTATGCTTTGTAGGAGTAACTTCCGTCACGATTGATTTGCTTTTCGATTACTGCGTTTGGAGTGTCGGCTTCGCTAGAAGTACATTTGATAGTTCCATCTTCGACCGACAAAGTTGGAGCCATATATTTTGTAAGAGAAAGAATATCTGAAAAGTTTGAAGCAAAACTGCCAACAAGATTTTTGTTTGTTTGCGAGTTTGCGTTTCCGCCAAGTGCTTTTACTCTAACATTATAGTTTCCACTCGCATAGTCGGCAAAACTGTATGAAGTTTGTTTTTTCATATCAATTTCTGTGCCGTTGATATTCAAAATATAACCCGAAGCATTTGCCACGCTCGACCAGTTAAGTTCGCCTTTTACAAGACTAAATTCTGGGCTAGCAAGTTTTTCGGCATAAGCAATTTCGCTATAATCACTTGTTAGATATTTTGTGTTGTCGCCAATAAGTTTGATTTGATATGAAAACTCTCCTGCACTGAGCGAAGCAGGCAAAGTATATTCGTTTGTTACAACTGAATCTGTAACAATATTTTCGCCGATGGTCAAAATAATATCATATCTTGATGCGTGGCTGTCTGCTTGCCAAGTTAGTTTGTTTTCGGTTACGGCAAAAGTTGAGATGCTTGGAGCAGAAAGTTTTGTAACAGCGAGTTCTGTTGTAAAGTCGCTATCTGCTGTGTTTTCGGCATCACTAACGCTTGCCACTTTGATAACATAGTCGCCTTTGAACATTTCGCCAAACTCAAAATAATTTTGATTTGAACCAGTGTTAAGCGAATAGGCGCTGTCGTAGTAAGTTGAGCCGTTATAAATTCCTGTAAACGAGATTTTGTAGGAGTCGGCGTATTCATTTCTATCCCAAGTGATAACGCCGTTTTCTACTCTAAGATTTGTTGGAGCGTCAAGTTTGTTAATGGATTTTGTTGCTGTAAATTCGCTAGAAATTGTGCTATTTCCATCGCCAAGTGCTCTAATTTTTAGGGTGTGAGAACCGCTTTGCAATTCTTCTGGAACAGCAAAGGACAAATCTTTTGTTGTTGCAACAAGTCTTGCAGTGTTGTCGCCAAGCACTTCGTAAACTTCGTAGGCTAGTGGAACTGCATCGTTGTCCATAACAACTGCGTCCCAAGTGAACACTTTTTGATAGTTGAAATGTTTTGGAACTGAAAGTTTTGTAACCTTTACATACGCTGGAACGGAGTTGTAGTATGTACAATCGCTTTCGGTTGTTTGTTCGCTATCGCCAAGTGCTGTGATTTTGAATGTGTATTCCCCGTCTCTATCAAAACTAACTTGCTTTGATGTTTCAGTTAAGGTTTCGGCTGGAAGCGAATTGATTTGAAGTGCATAACTTGTTGCACCTTCGACTGCGTCCCAAGTTAGAACGCCGTTGCTATGTTTAAAGTTTTGAACTGAGCCAAGAACCATAAAAGTTAGTTCTTCGCTATAATTGGAGTCGAAATCGCTAACGCCAGACAAGGCTTTGACTTTAACAGAAAGTTTTTCGCCTTTGCTAAAATCTTCAAAAAAGTTGTTTTGTGGCGAAACATATTCTTTGCCGTTGATAAGGAGTTTGTAGCCAATAAAGCCGTCATCAACCGTATTAGTTGTTGCGTCCCACTCTATTCTGCCGTTTTCTGCGTTATAGTGTAAATTTGTGATTGGAGAAAGTTGCGACTTAACCTTTTGCACAATAACATGGCAACTTGTTTGAACATCTGGGTTGCCTTTCATTCTAACGCCAATATATGTTTGAGCCTTGTCGACTTCAATCGACTTTGCTTTTACAACAAAAGTGTCGCCAGTGTTTTCCTTGGCGCTAATTTCAATAAGACTTGTGTTGTAAGAAAAAAACTCAATGTCTGTTTGATTGGCATTTGCAGGCTTATACGACACAACAAATTCTTCGCTGGACGAAACATTGTTTGTTGTGTAGAGAGTTATTTCTCGTTTGTCGAGTGTGATTTGTGTTACTGCAATTTTTTTGACTTCTTCTCCGCAAGCGCTAAAAGAAATTGCCATCAAAATTGAGCAAATACATAGGCAAAATAGTTTTAGATACTTTTTCATTAGAAAACTCCTTAAATTTATACAAATTTATTTTAACACTCATTTTAAAAATTATCAAAATAAAATTAAGGGGTATTTATTATTATATAATAAAAATAAAATGAGAAACAGTCCTAAAAACCGTTTCTCATTGATAATTATTCTCATTTTGGTTGTTAAACATTGAATTTGAATAGCATAACATCGCCGTCTTGAACGACATAGTCCTTGCCTTCCATTCTAACTTTGCCCTTTTCTTTTGCTTTGACATAGCCACCGAGTTCGAGCAAGTCGTGATAGTCACAAACTTCGGCTTTGATAAAGCCCCTTTCAAAATCGCTGTGGATTTTTCCCGCAGCCTGTGGTGCTTTTGTGCCTTTTTTGATTGTCCAAGCCCTAACTTCTTTTTCACCAGCAGTCAAGAAACTAATAAGTCCTAGTAGCCTATATGACGCTGTAATCAAACTATCAAGTCCGCTGTGCTTAATTCCAAGGTCTTCGTAGAACATTTGCTTTTCTTCTGCGCCAAGTTTGGAAATTTCGTCTTCGATTTTTGCACTTAGAACGATAACTTCTGCCCCTTCCTTGCTTGCCTGTTCTTTGACCATTTTAACATACTTGTTATCGTCACTTGTTGCAACATCGTTTTCACTAATATTGGCAGCGTAAATTACTGGCTTGCTTGTTAACAAAAAGAAAGATTTTAAAAGTTGAGACTCAGTATCAGTTAAGTCTAGTTCCCTAAGACTTTTCTCATGTTCCAAGCAATCTTTGCACTTCAACAAAAGAGCATATTCTTCTTGTGCTTGTTTGTCGCCTTGCTTTGCTTGTTTTTCGGCTTTGGAAATTTTTGTTTGCACACTTTCTAGGTCGGCAAGAATCAACTCCAAATTGATAGTTCTCATATCATCAAGTGGGTCAATTTTGTTGTTAACATGAATGATTTTGCTATCTTCAAAGCACCTAACAACATGAACGATTGCATCAACTTCTCTAATATGGCTCAAAAACTTGTTGCCGAGTCCTTCGCCGTGGCTTGCACCTTTTACAATTCCCGCAATATCAACAAATTCGATGATTGCTGGTGTGATTTTTTGTGTGTGATATAGTTCTCCAAGTTTGTCTAGTCTTTCGTCTGGAACAGCAACAATTCCAACATTTGGTTCGATTGTGCAGAATGGGTAGTTCTGTGCTTCTGCTCCCGCATTTGTTATCGCATTAAATAATGTACTCTTGCCAACATTTGGCAATCCTACTACGCCTAATTTCATAGTTTTTTCTCTCCTAACCCATATAATATATCACAACAAAACAAATTTGCAAACTAATTAAAATGTTTTGCTAGGCAAAATCATTTTGAAATCTTTTTTTGAGTGTTGTATAATTTTTATATGGAAAACAAAACAATATGTGCAATCAGCACGCCGATTGGAAATGGCGGAATTAGTATCGTAAGACTTAGTGGCAAAGACTCATTTAAAATCATTGCCAAAATCTGCGAAAAGAAAGACAATTTTGAGCCACGAAAACTTTACTTAACAAACATTAAAACCGAGAACTTTTGCGACAAAGCACTCGTTGTGCATTTTTCTAGTCCCAACTCATACACTGGCGAAGATATGGCGGAAATTCAGTGTCATGGTGGGGTCGTTATTGCAAAGGGAATTTTGAATGCACTAATCAAAAATGGAGCAGTTCTTGCCGAAGCGGGCGAGTTTACAAAGCGAGCATTTTTGAACGGAAAGTTGAGTTTGGAAGAAGCCGAAGGCGTGATTGATATGATTAATGCCGAAAGCGAAGAAGCCGTAAAAGCGGGCTACAACCTTATGAGTGGAAAGTTGTTTGACGAGATTAAAAAACTCAAAGACGAACTAACAACTTGCATTGCAGAGATTGATGTTTCTATGGACTACCCAGAAGAAGACATTGAACATATTGCATCAAACAAAGTGAAAAAGGTGTTAGAAAAATCACTAGCCGAAACCGAAAAGTTGATTTTAACAAGCGAAACCGGAAAGCAAGTTAAAAACGGAATTAATGTTTTAATCATCGGCAAGCCAAATGTTGGAAAGAGCAGTCTTTTAAACTCCCTACTCGGCTATGACCGAGCAATCGTAACCGACATTGCGGGAACAACTCGTGACACGGTGGAAGAAAGTTATCAATACAACGGAATATGTTTTAACCTAATCGACACAGCAGGAATTCACGAGAGTAGCAATCTTGTTGAAAAAATGGGTATTCAAAAAGCCGAACAGCAAATTGCGGGAGCGGACATAATTTTGGTCGTGCTTGACGCAAGCATTGGACTAAGCCAAGATGACGAATACATTTTGGAAAAGACCAAAAACTTTAAAACACTCTACGCCCTAAATAAAACCGACCTTGACATCTGCAAGTCCGTGATTGACACAATCAAAACAAAATATCACGCTGACGGCAAGATTATTGAAATCAGCGCCTTAAAGCAGAACAATATTTTAGGACTTAAACAAAAAATTTTTGACACCGTTGTGGACAAAAAAATGCTATCAAGCCAACTACTCATAACCAACGCTCGTCACGAAGAAGCCTTGCTTGAAGCCAAGCAGTCAATCAAAAAAGCAATGGAAAGTTTGGCAAATGGACTAAGCCTTGACTTAGTTTGCTTGGACATAAAGGAAGCATGGAACAGCCTTGGAAAAATCACAGGCGAAACTTCAACCGAAGAAATTGTTGACAGAATTTTTGAAAAGTTCTGCTTGGGAAAATAGGTTGAAAAAATTACTAATTGTAATAATGTTAGTTGCAAATATTTGATTGTAATAAACGGTTACTTTATAAAAATTGCAATTAAAAATCTCACAGAAAGTAACGAAATCACATAACTAAAAAGCACTATTAGTTTGAATAGTGTTTTTTGTGTTAAACTTTTACAAATTATCATCGCAATATAAATTAAAAATAGAGAGCCGATTTTAACTCCCTATTTTTTTATGATTAATGATTATTATGATTGTGTTATTATAATTATTTTTTTAATAAGTAATTGTGAAAATTTTTAGTGGATATTTAGTAGTATTATTTAGTAGTATTATTTTTTTTATAAATTATCTTCGCTATGCTTATTGCAAGTTTTAATATTTAGTAAATTACTTTTTTTGTTCTTTGCTATCAAAAAGTGAGTCGACTTTTTTCTTTTTAATTGTGAAACATAGAACAATCACAACTTGGGCTGGAACTCCAAGCAAGAACAGTTGCCATGGATTGTAAGTCAAACATTGAAGATATATAGACGCCAAAATCGACCATACCAAAACGCTGATTGGTGCAAGCAGTTGCCACTTTTTGCCCCACAGAGCGCTAAACACTACAATCACGATTGTGCTGACTGGGACTGCCCACACAAATGTTAACCAGTAGTCCACTTTTGCAAAGATTTTTAGCACAACATAAACAAGTGTTGCAAGCAAAAATACTCCGCAAACACTAAGGCACGACAACACTATTTTATTTGTGCGTGGAACAATTTTATGATTTCTAAGTTTTGTATTTTCGTGCTTTATCTCGGTTAAGTAATCCAAAGTTACGCCGTAAAAATCAGCAAGTTGTTTTAAAACTTCTATGCTTGGTAGCGACTCGCCCTTTTCCCACTTGGACACCGATTTGTCGGTATAATTGAATTTTTCCGCTAGGGCTAACTGTGTTAGACCACTTTCTTTTCTTAGAGCGGTCAAATTATCCCCTACTATTTTATTAATTTCTGTCATGCCCATATTCTATCAAATATTTTACAATTTAACAAACGATTTTAGACCCTAAAAACGATAATTCTACTTTTACGAGAGTCGATTTTTAGAACTCTACTGAGTTAAATTTCAACTCTACTAACCCAAATTTTCTCTCTAATATCATGGAATTAACATTCTAGCAAAAAGCATTGATTTACCACTAGCAAAAGGAATATATTAATCTCGAACACAAACAAAGTGCGAAAAGGAGAAACATTTTATATGAACTCAAAAAACAAGATTATTCCAATCTTTTTTGCTATTGACGACAACTACGCAAAATTTTTGACGGTTGCTCTAAAATCAATCATGGACACAGCAAGCAAAGATTATATATACAACATTCATGTGCTAAGCGAAAAACTTAGCGATGAGCATATCAGTGAGATATCTGCTCTAGCACATGGCAATTTTAAAATCTACTTTAACAACATTGGCGAAACAATCAAAGGTGTGGCAAACAAATTGCAACTTAGGGACTACTACACTCTTTCGATTTACTATCGTTTGTTTATTCAATCCATGTTTCCCGAATATGACAAAGCGATATATCTTGACAGCGATATTGTGTGTTTAAAAGATATTTCCAAGTTTTTTAACATCAACATTGACTCATATCTTCTTGCTGCCACTCCCGAAGAAGTTATGCAATCGGTTGACGCTTTTGGAAAATATAGCGAGTTTGCGATTGGCGTTAAAAGAGAAAACTACTTTAACTCGGGCATTTTGCTTTTGAATCTAAAAAAATTTAGAGAAGAAAAAATAGAAGAAAAGTTTTTGGAAATGCTAGAAGTTTACAAGTTTAAAGTTGCTCCTGACCAAGATTATTTGAACCTGCTTTGCAAGGATATGACTCTTTTGCTCCCAGCAGGCTACAACAAAACTCCTGTTAGGCTAAACGGATTTGACTCAAAAGACCTTTTCTTTGTTCACTACAAAATCAACTGGAAGCCTTGGAAGTATAGCGGGATTATGTACGAAAAATATTTTTGGAAATATGCAAAGCAAACAAAATACTATTCTACCCTTTTGGCAATGCGAGATAACTACTCCGCTAGTCAAAAAAAGGTGGACAGCGATTCCTACTTTAACCTTGTGAAACTAGCAAAAGACGAAACGATAAAATTTGAAAAATTAACTATTTTTAAGTCATTAGGAGTTAAAAATTATGGAAAAATCGCAAGATAGGCTTGATATTTTGCAAAAAATTGACGAATTTGAAAAACTTGGAAAGTTCAACGAAGACATCGAAAACGACCCACCTTCGATTGTTCTAATGCCAAACAAAGTGGACTATTTGAACAAAAAACTTTCCAGCAAATTTCTAACTTGGTACTATGAAAAACTTGCCAAAGCGTTTTTTGAAAGTCAAATAAAGAAAAACAATTTTATTATAGACGATATTGTTGGGCTAGAAAATTTTGCAAGCGTAAAAACGGGAGCAATCCTAACCTGCAATCATTTTAACCCATTCGATAACTACACGATTAGGAGAGCAATTCGTCCATACTCAAAAGTTATGTACACCGTGATTAGAGAAGGCAACTACACCAACTTTGGCGGATTTTACGGAAAAGTGTTTAAGCACTGTCACACCCTGCCACTTTCGTCCAATCGTGACACAATGAAAAAGTTTATAAGTTCGCTTTCCACTCTTTTGCAATCTGGTCAAAAAGTTTTGATATATCCAGAGCAAGCAATGTGGTGGAATTATAAAAAACCAAGACCATTAAAAAACGGGGCATTTAACTTTGCAGTCAAAAACAATGTGCCAGTTATTCCATTTTTTATCACAATGAAAGACAGTGACTTTGTTGGCACAGATGGCTTTCCTATTCAAAGATACACTGTTCATGTGTTAAAGCCAATTTATCCCGATAACACCTTGCCTGTTCACGAACAAATCGAAAAAATGAAAGAGCAAAACTATAAAGTTTGGAAACAAACCTACGAAAAAATCTACGGCAAAAAGTTGGAATATAATAGTTGAGCAGTAAGTAATAGAAGATAATTTTCAATATAATTAACAGATAAAAAATCAAAAAATATATGAAAAATCATGATTTTTTTAAGAAAAAACAGTAAAATTTGCTGTTTTTTTGATATTTTTTGTAATTTTTCACAAAAAGGAGACAACAAAGTGGCACTATATCTTTCAATAATTTTTGTTTGCATGACGCTGATTGCGGGAATAAATATCGCCGTGTTAAATCTTCCCGCATGGCAAATAATTTTGCTAACGATAGGCTGTGTGCTGGCGGAAATTTTAATCGACCTTGTGTTTGCTTTTTTGATATCTCGTTCCAAATCAAAGTGGTTTGATAAAAACAAAAAGATATTTTGCGTTTCAAAAAAGGAGCAACAATTTTATGAAAAACTGGGGATAAAAAAATGGAAGGACAAAGTTGTAGAACTTGGTGCATTAAATCATTTTAGGAAAAACAAAATTGCCGAGCCAACAAACAACGAGTATCTTGAAAAGTTTTTGATAGAGTCCAACAAAGGCATAATCGTTCACATATTTTGCATGATAATGGGGTTTTTAGTAATCTTTATCTACCCGCTAAAATATTGGCTAAATTTTGGACTTCCAGTGGCAATAGTCAACTTTGTGCTAAATCTTTTGCCATTGCTGATATTAAGATACAACATTCCAAAGTTAAAAACAATGATAAAATTTAACGAACGCCACTTGAAAAACCGAGAGAACGACAGTCAACCCGATTGTTAAAACTCTCGGTTTTTTATTATTGCTAGAATTAATTTGTTTAATTATTTACTTTTTAAGTAAATTATACTATAATAGTGTGCGATAAATATTTGAAGTAATATTTTGAATTTTACTATTAAGGAAAGAAAAACATGGATAACATTGAAAAATATGACGCAGTCGTTATTGGAGCAGGTCACGCTGGCTGTGAAGCCGCTCTTGCACTAGCAAGAACAAATCAAAAAACTTTGATTTGCACCACCACTTTGGAAAACATTGCCTTTTTGGCTTGCAACCCAAGTATTGGTGGAACAGCAAAAGGTCACTTGGTGTGCGAGATTGACGCTCTTGGCGGAGAAATGGGCATTAATGCCGACAAAACTGCAATTCAACTAAGAATGTTAAACCTTGGAAAAGGTCCAGCAGTGTATAGTCTTAGAGCACAAGCCGACAAGATTGCTTATCACAACGAAATGAAGAAAACTTTGGAAAAACAGCCAAATTTGACGATTTTGCAAGCAGAAATTAGCGAAATTTTAACAAAAAACGGAAAAGTTTGCGGTGTTAGGACTTCGCTTGGCGAAGAAATTATTTGCAAAGCAGTTGTTGTTTGCACGGGGGTTTATCTAAAAAGCAGGATTATTATTGGCGACAAAATTGAAGAAGTTGGTCCAAATGGATTCAAGTGTGCCAATCACCTAACCCAATGTTTGAAAGACCTAGGATTTGAAATCAGGCGTTACAAAACTGGAACTCCACCAAGAATATATGGTTCTAGCGTGGACTATTCTTTGCTAGAAGAACAACTTGGTGACGAGAACATTCAATCTTTCAGTTTCGTCAGCAAGAAAAAACCAAAAAATATTGCAAAGTGCTATCTTTGCTACACCAACGAAAACACTCACAAACTAATTTTGGACAACCTTGACAAAGCACCTGTTTACAACGGCACAATTGAAAGCACTGGCCCAAGATATTGCCCAAGTATTGAAACAAAAGTTGTTAGATTTGCAGACAAATCCAGACACCAACTTTTCCTTGAACCAGAAAGTTTGCAAACAGACGAAGTATATATTCAAGGACTTTCGACAAGTTTTGGCTACGACATTCAGCAAAAACTCGTTCACACAATCAGCGGACTAGAAAACGCACGCATCATGCGTTACGCCTACGCAATCGAATATGACGCAATCAACAGTTTGCAACTACTCCCTACTCTTGAAAGCAAGATTATTGAAGGACTATATTTTGCGGGACAAGTTAACGGCACAAGTGGATATGAAGAAGCGGGAGCGCAAGGAATTGTTGCAGGAATTAACGCAAGTTTGAAGTTAAGACATCTTGACCCACTGATTTTGAAGCGTAGTGACGGCTACATTGGAGTGCTTGTTGACGACCTAGTAACCAAGGGCACAAACGAGCCATACAGAATGATGACCAGCCGAGCAGAATATAGATTGCACCTAAGACAAGACAACGCCGACATGAGATTAACAGAACTTGGCAGAAAAGCAGGACTTGTGAGTGACGAAAGATGGAAAATCTTTCAAACAAAAAAGACGCAACTGGAAAAATGCAAAAAGCAACTTTCAAAATTTTTCTCTCCAAAACAAGTTAATGACTTATTGCAAAGTCATGGCGAAAACATGGTGGAACACGGAGTAAGTGCCGAAAATTTGCTAAAAAGACCACAAATAACCGCAAAAGATTTGAAAAATAGCCTTGGACTATTTAAAAATGTTAGAAATGATGTTTTGGAACTTTTGACTCTCGAAACAAAATATGAAGGCTACATCAAAAAGCAATTTGCACAAATTGAGCAACAAAGTCACATGGACAACTACCCACTAAGCAAAGACTTTGACTACTCGCTAGTTAAGGGACTTAGAATTGAAGCCATGCAAAAACTCAATCAAATCAAGCCACTTTCAATGGGTCAAGCAAGCCGAATTAGCGGAGTGAGTCCAGCAGATATTTCGGTTCTACTTGTCTACTTAAAAAGTAAAAACAAAATTAACTAAATCAATTTGTTTGGTAAAAACAAAATATTAAGATAAAATAATAATATGGAAAACATTAAGATTGGTAAAGATATTGATAGGAACTACTATCTAACTAGCGAAAACGATTTTGCTAGGGCAAACGAAATTTTGAATTTGATGCCAAATTTTCAGGTTGGCGATGTTTTGGAGTATGAATACACGGATTCATACTTTGAAACACCAGAATACTTTTTGAAAGAACTTGGTGCAACAATCAGGATTAGAAAAACACCAGAAAAGCAAACTCTTTCTATTGTCTGCAACAATCTTGGCGTTGCAAGAGAGTTTGAAATGGACATGGAATATAACTCCAAAATCACTGACAGTGACGAATATATACTCTTTTTGGAAGACAAAATTCAAGATATCTACACTCACAAAATTGATGTCGATGTTATTAGAGTTCTTCACCACCTAAAACCATTTTTGGAAATGGTGACTCACAGAAAAGCACATCAAATCATCACAAGCACCGATTTTAGAGCAGAAGTTGATTTTGATAGAACATACATCTACACCAAGCGTAACAAAGACCAAATTAATGTTATCGAATTTAAAAACAAGTGCTTTTTATCTCAGCAAAACGAAGAAACTTTTAATCGCTTTGTAAAAGAATTTGAAAAGAGAATTGTCCTAATACCAATGGGCGAGAAAAAACTTGCCGCCGGCATGAGAGTTTTCAACCGTGAATGGTAAAATAAAAAATTGCTAAAAATTTATTTAATATATAAAAGAATCGGCTTAACTTTAAGTCGATTTTTTGTTTTAAGTTGGAATTAAATTTTTTGTATTTTGTTTTATTTACAAATATCATTAAAAATTATTCCAATAAAATTAGATTTATCTTTTGTATAATAATTATTCTATTAAATACTGTCGCTTGGTTTGTCAATTCCTTTCATTGTCAAGGAAATTCTGTTTTTGTCAAGGTCGACACCAAGAACTTTAACATCAACAATTTGACCAACCGAAAGCTCTTCGCTTGGGTGTTTGATGTAGTGGTCGCAAATTTGGCTGATGTGAACGAGTCCGTCTTGATGAACGCCGATATCAACAAACGCACCAAAGTCGATAACATTTCTAACTGTGCCTTTTAGAACCATGCCTTCCTTCAAATCTTTCATTTCCATAACATCGGTTCTAAGCATTGGGGCTGGAAGTTCGTCACGGATATCTCTACCTGGTTTCAATAGTTCGGCAGTGATATCAGTTAGAGTTGGAACACCAATTCCAATATCTTCGGCGGTCTTTTTTTCGCCGTTTTCTTCAATCAATTTTGGAAGTGAAGCCACATTGTGATTTGCAACATCGCTATCTTTCATTCCAAAAAGTTTTAAAAGTTTTTCGGTGGCTTCGTAACTTTCTGGGTGCACTGCGGTGTTGTCTAAAATGTTATCTCCGCCCGCAATTCTAAGGAAGCCCGCACATTGTTCAAACGCCTTGTCGCCAAGTTTGGAAACTTTTTTGAGTTGCTTACGATTTGTAAATGCTCCGTTTTCTTCCCTAAACTTTACGATATTTTTTGCAACAGCACTATTGAGTCCCGAAACTTTTGAAAGCAAACTTGGGCTTGCGGTATTAAGGTCAACACCAACGCTGTTAACACAATCTTCAACAACGCCGTCCAAAACTTCGGTCAATCTTTTTTGTGGCATATCGTGCTGATATTGTCCAACGCCTATGCTCTTAACATCAATTTTGATTAGTTCAGCAAGTGGGTCTTGAAGTCGTCTTGCAATAGACACTGCACTACGCTGAGTAACATCATAGGTTGGGAATTCTTCTGCACCAAGTTTGCTAGCGGAATATACTGACGCTCCTGCTTCGCTAACAACCATATATGATACTTTTCGTGGACATTTTTTCAACAAGTTTGCAACAAAGATTTCACTTTCCTTGCTGGCTGTTCCGTTGCCGATACTGATTGCGTCAATTTTGAGTTTGTCAATCATCTGCAAAACCACAAGTTCGGCCTTTTCGATTTCGTTATGTGGTGGAGTTGGATATATAACACTGGTTGCCAAAACTTTTCCGTTTTCGTCAATGGCGGCAAGTTTACAACCTGTTCTGTATGCTGGATCGAGTCCCAAAATTCTCTTGTGTTTTAGTGGTGGTTGCATTAAAAGTGGTTTTAGGTTTACTTCAAACATCTTGATTGCTTGTTCGTCTGCAATTTCGGTTAGTTTGTTTCTAAGTTCTGTGTCCATACTTGGCATAATCAATCTGTCAAACGAATCTTGAATGGTTGTTTTCAAACTTTCTAGCCAAATACTTTCGCCCTTGACATACATTTTCTCAATAATTTGCAAACATTTTTCTTCGTTGGCTTCAATTTTTACAACAAGGCACTTGTCACTTTCGCCACGATTAATTGCAAGGATTCTATGACTTGGAATTGTCATGATTTTTTCTTTGTAGTTGTCGTACATAGTGTATGTTTTAAAGTTTTCGCCTTCTTTCAAAGTTGTAGAAATTTCAGCAGTTTTTTCCAAAAACTCTCTTAGTTTCTTTCTTAAATATGCATTGTCGCTCATGATTTCAGCAACGATATCGCAAGCACCTTGAAGCGCATCTTTTGGCGAAAGAACTTTCTTTTCTTCGTTAACATACTCGCTAGCAATCCGCATAATATCGCCAGTTCTTTCCTTTTGAGCAAGCATGATTTTTGCAAGTGTTTCAAGTCCTTTGCTGATAGCAATAGTGGCTCTTGTTTGACGCTTTGGTCTAAATGGTCTATATATATCATCAAGTTCGGTTAGCGTTTTTGCGTTTTCGATTGCTTGCATGATTTCTAGCGTCATCTTTTCTTGTTCGGTTATGAGTTTGATGACATCATCTTTTTTCTTGTCGAAATTTCTTAGATATGTTAGTCTGTCGGCAAAAACTCTCAAAGTTTGGTCGTCCATGCTTCCCGTCATTTCCTTTCTGTATCTTGAAATAAACGGAATTGTTGAGCCGTCATCTAAAAGATTGATAACATTTTGTGCATGTTCTTCGTTAAGACTTAACTCCAAAGCCAAAATGTGTGCATAGTTGTTTTCCATTGTGTTAAAGTACTCCTTTTTTTGTATGACTAGATTATATCAAACTAACAAAAAATTATCAAACAAACAAAATTAAATTAACAATTTTTTAGCATGAAAAATATAATGAAGTACGACAAAAAGTGTGGTAAAAAAAACTATGACGAATTTTTCTAATCTTGCGCCAATTTGGCAAACATTAATTCTTTCACTCATGACTTGCACTCTTACTATGCTAGGTGCTTGCATGGTGTTTTTCTTTAAAACTATCAACAAAAAAGTTATAAGCATTTTACTATCTGTTTCGGCGGGCGTCATGCTGGCAAGTGCACTGTTTTCACTACTCATTCCTGCAATAAATCAAAGCGAGCAACTTTATGGCAACAACTTTGTTGTGCCAACTATTGGCTTTGCTGTTGGCGGACTATTTGTTATTGTTGTTGACATTTTTTTGGAAAAAGTGTTAAAAAACAACGAAAAAATGCAAAATTTGAGCAAAAAACGCTCGTTTATGCTGATTAGTGCAATAACATTCCACAATATCCCCGAAGGTATGTGCATTGGCGTTGCGGTTATGAGTTCTAAACTGGGACTTGATGGCGGAGTGATTACTGCTATCATGCTGGCAGTTGGAATTGGACTTCAAAACTTTCCAGAAGGTGCAAGTGTTTCACTTCCAATGCGAAGCGAAGGCATGAGCCGAGCAAAAGCGTTTTGGTGGGGAGCATTTTCGGGGTTTGTTGAGCCAGTGTTTGCGTGCCTAGCGTGTTTGACAGCAAATCTTTCAACACAAATTTTGCCATTTTTGCTAGCACTTAGTAGCGGAGCAATGATTAGCGTTGCCTGCACAGAACTGATTGCAGAAAGTGCAAAAGAAAACAAAAACCTAACAACCCTATTTGTTATCATTGGTTTTTGCATTATGATGATACTTGACCTTGCTCTATAAATTTTCTATAAAAAG
Source organism: uncultured Clostridia bacterium (assembly GCA_934777505.1). Taxonomy (GTDB): domain Bacteria; phylum Bacillota; class Clostridia; order Christensenellales; family UBA1242; genus CAKVNM01. The sequence continues at coordinate 65,525 of CAKVNM010000002.1, forward strand.
CGCTATTTTTTGCTAAATTTATTTATTTTTTTGCTAATTTTTGAGAAAAATCATTAAAAATCAACTTGATTGTATAATTTTTTCATTTTAACCAATTTGTTAAAAAATAAAAAAGCCACTCAAAAAGAGTGGATTTTTGTTTGTTAAAATTCAAGAGATTGATGTTCTTCAAGCGTCTGCTGAGCAGTTTTATCAAGATACTCGTCTTTGTAATTCGTAAAGTTTGGAGTGTACAAAACTTGCAAAGTAAAACAATGTGGTAAGAAAGTTTGAGTGTCTTCAATATCGTAAAGTCTTGGAGCAATAAATTTTTCTAGCACTAAGTTTTTAACAAGAAAGTTCTTGCAAACATAAGATAGCCTTGGCAAAACAAGAGATTTGAGTTGTTTGTTGCCAAACAAAAAGTTATAGCCAACTTCGGTTAACTTTTTTGCGTCAAATTTTGACAAAACTTCGTTTTCGCACATAAAGTTATTTCCAATAGTTTCTGCCGACTTGAGCGACAAACTTTTTAGATTTTGATTGTTAAATAAAAATCTACTGCCGATATATTTTGCTTTGTCTAGCACGGCACTACTGATTTTGGTGTTGTTATATAAGAAGTCGTTGGCAATATTTTCGAGTTTTGGAAAGTTTATTGAAGTAATTTGGTTATTAGAGTATAAAAATCTGCCACCTACTTCTTTTAAACATGGAGCATTAACACTTTTTGCTTCGGTGTTGTCTGCCATAAAATCATCTCCAACAATCGTGAGCGAAGGAAAATCTATGCTTTCAATCTGCATTCTTTCAGCAAAATTTTTCCCAACACTAAGCAAATATGGCATGTCGATATGTTTAACATCTGTGTTTTTACATAAAAAGTAATCGCCAATGCGTTCAACTTGTGGAAGATAAACCGAGTCAATAATCTCGTTGATAGAGAAAAATCTATCTCCAATAACTTTAAGATTTGGAAAATCAATTTTGTCAACCCAAGTGTTGTGATTGAAAAATGAATCTCCAACATTTTTTAAACTTGGCATATATATTTTGCTTACAACCTGACTGTCGTTAGCAAAGTTATTTCCAACTTCTTCAAGATTTGGAGCATTGACTTCTTCGAGTTCATAAGCAAACTCCAAGCAACTATCTCCAACCTTGACAAGTGAAGGAGCATTGAATGTTTTAAGTTTGCCAGCAAAGTGAAATGCACAATCGCCAAGAGTTTTAAGTTTTGGAAGAACAATGTTATCCAGTTGGGCTGTACCAGCCAAAAAATCGTTTCCAGCACTTTCTAGGTTTGGCAATACGATAGATTTTAGTTCGGTTGTGTAAGCCAAAAAGTTATCCTTAACTACTTTAAGTTTTGGAGTACGAATCGCCCTGATGTACTTTGGAAAATGCAAAAAGTCGTCATCTGCTTCTTCGATATACAAATTTTCGTAGGCAACCATTTGATTATGTTTGTTGACGAAAATTCTAATTGAGTCTTGTTTGTTTTCAAGTTCTACTATGATAACTCTCAGTTCCTTTGAAAATGGAGTGATGGACATCATTTTTATGTCGTTTGGGACACCGATGATTGAACTTTTTTTGTTTACAATATCACTTATCGTCTTCTTTTTGAAGTCGAAGAGATAGTTATCAACAAGAAGTTGGTCGTTTTTATCAAATTTTATAACAACATTGTCACTTAAAAGCACATTGTTTTCGCAAAAAGCATAAGTGTTGTTGTTTGTATATCTTGTTTTAACATTAACCCTATACCAAACGCCGTCAGACGAAACATTATAGTCACGCAACTCAAATTTTATTTTTTCAAAATCCATGTTGATTTTATAGTACTTGCAAAACGAACTGGTTAAGCCTGCAATAATGTTATCAAGGTCGTTAGAAAATGTTGCGTCTGGGTTTTCAACACTGTGATTATATCTGTTTTTGATGCTGACAGTACTGCCTTCGCCCTTTGTAAACTGAATACTGATAACACTTGTGCCGTACTCGTCTTGTCTTCTAGGCGTTGCAAAATCTTCTCGCTTGATTTCGTCTACATTCTTCTTTACCGCAAACCAAACTCTGTGGTCTTTAAGCCTGTGGCATTTAAAAGAGCAAAGCGCTTCTTCTTTGTAGTAATATTTTTGGTACGACAAAATTTCTTCTTGCGTTTGACATTCTGGATACAAAATGTAGCCCGCCTTATCCATCAACTGCTCGGGCGTTTCGTTGATATCAACAATTTTTGATTGAATGTTTGACCTTTTAAAAACTTCTCGCTTGAACGCTGAAACTTGCTCTTGCTCCACAAGGTCGTCATAAAGCGAAGTTGTTGGTGCAATAAAATGAGTCAAGATGTCTGTTAGCAAGCCTTCTTGTTCCAAGATTGTTGGAAAAAGTTGACGGCAAAGATGAGCAAAATCTTCGCCGTATAGTTTTTTAATTTTGTTTAATTCCTTTGTTTCCATACTCGCTCCTAGCCATAAATCCTTTTTAAAACAATCTCTTCTTGCTCGGTGCAAAGAGTGATAATTTCGTTTGGCGTTGGCTTTAACTTCCCGCACTCGTTGTCCATTTTTCCAAAACTATACATATTAGCGTAGTCCCTACTGGTGTTATCAACCAAACTTTCTGGCATAATAAGTTTGTCGTTAACCTTTGGACTAACACCGTCAAAAAATTCTAGCGTAAAAGTCTGCTGTGTTTGAGTCTTTTCGTCAAGCAAAGTGTAGAGATTAAACTTGCCGATGTTTTTGATAATCATGCTAACCATAATTTCTCCTACTGTTAAAATTATTATAACACCAACAGCGCAATAATTCAATATGTTTTTTTAAGCACACAAAAAAAGAGTGACGGTTTCACTCTTTCGACTTAAAAATATTGGCTAGTAATAGCGATTTCGTCCACAGCCACCAGACGAATTTCCACCATAGATTAGCGAAAGCATTGCATACAAAAGCAAGAAATTAAGGCTTGCTGGCGACTTGCTTGTGCTAGGTTCTGCGATTGGTGTTGCTCCCGAATTTGGACTTGGAGTTGGAGCAGTGATTGGCTGACTGATTGGTGCAGTTGCTCGGTTGTTATCCTGATTTGGAGTTGTTCCGCTTTGCTTTTCCACTCCGTTTGTTTGCAGAATATCCACCTTTTGCGATGAATATGCATTTTTTAATTTTTCAAAACTATCATTTGTGGGTATTTTGTAGTCATCATATTTTTCCATATAACCCGCCTTTTTCTTCTTATATGACAAACAAGAAAAATATGTGAAAAGTTGCTATCACAAAAATTTTTAATAACAAAAAAACACTAACAAAAAGTAGTGTTTTAGTTTAAGTATTATTAGTTGATTTGTTTGCGGTCTTCTAGGGCTTTTTGCAAAGTTACTTCATCTTGATATTCGATATCACTGCCCATGCTAATTCCTTGGGCGAGCCTTGTAACCTTTACGCCAAGCGGAGTTAGAAGCCTAGAAATATACATACTTGTGGCTTCGCCTTCAACATCGCTATTGGTCGCCATGATAACTTCCTTAACATTCCCTTTACTTACTCTTGCAAGGAGTTCCTTGATTTTTAAATCGTCCGGACCTTTGCCAGAGAGTGGCGAAAGTGTGCCGTGCAAAACATGATAGACGCCGTTATAATCTTTGACTTTTTCCATTGCGATAACATCTTTTGGTTCTTTTACAACGCAGATTGTTTCGTGACTACGAGTCTTGCAAATTGGACAGATATCTTCGTCACTATAATTATAGCAAACCGAGCAGAACTTTACGGAATTTTTGACATTGAGCAAATTTTCCGCAAATTCTTTGACTTCGTCTAGTGGCATATTTAGGATTGCGTAGGTATATCTTTCCGCCGTTTTCATTCCAACTGCTGGAAGTTTTGTAAAACTGTTTGTTAGTCTTTCAACGCTTTCTATTTTGTTTCCCATTTTTTAATCCTTAAAACAATCCGTTTGGCATTGTTGAGCCAAGCATATCGTCCTTCATTTCGTCAACTTTTCGACTAGCATCGTTGATGCAAGCAACAATCAAATCTTCAAGCATTTCAACATCGTTTGGGTCGACAGCCTGTGGATTGATTTTGATTTTTTTGAGTTCTTTTTTGCCGGTCATTTCGCACTCAATCATTCCGCCAGAAACACTTGATGTTACTGTTGAATTTTCAAGTTCTTCTTGTTTTTTCATCATTTCTTCTTGCATTTTTTGGGCTTGCTTTAAAATATTTTGCATATTTCCGCCACCAAATCCGCCATTAAATTTCATATACAATTCTCCTTTTTTTTATTATACCTGATTATATAATTTTTTACAACCTAAACAATTTTAATCTTGCCGTCAAACTTGTCGATTAAAAATTGTTCAGTGGTTTTTAAGTCGTCTTTTTTGATTTCCTGCACATTAAGCACAAGACTTGGACTAAGTTTTGATAGTTCTTGCGATAGTTCTTTTAGATTGTCGTTGACTGCATCAAAAGTCACTTTTTCGGTATTAAGCACAAGCGTGCTACCTTTAATTTCAACCTTTTTAACATCTCCTAAAATGGAATAAAGCATGAACTTTGAGTTTTTTCTAAGGCTGAGCAAAAGTTCTCCAAATATCTTTTTTGCTTCTAGGTCGTCACTTTGAGAAGCCTTGTCATTAAACTCGACTGAATTAATTTGAGAAGAAGTATCATTAACTTTGATTTCTTCTAGTCTTAACTGTGGTTTTTGAACTAAATTTTCGGTTGACAAGTCAGTGTTTTTTTCAATATTTTTTGGTTCAATATTTGTTTGATTTGATATATCAAACGATACGCCTAAATTTTCAGTTTTTTTTTGAGAAAAATTCTCATTTACAGTTTTTTTTTCTAACTCATCAATTCTTGCACTAAGTTTATCAATTTCGCTGTTTGTATAGATTAGCGAAAGCAAAGTGTTTTCAACCAAGAGTTCAACGCTTGAAGCAAGTTTCATTTTGTAATCGAGTTCGCTAAGAGTTTTTAACGCATCAACAAGTCTTGCGTTTTCCGCTTGTTTAGAAAGCAGAGCGTAATCCGCCACAACAGATTTTGGAAGCGTTAAAACTTCGCTATCTTCACCAACAAGTTTGATTGTTAAAATGTTATTAAGTGCTTGAATAATATCTTTTACAAGCACGCCAAAATTTTTGCCTTGATTTTTTAGTGAGTCAAGCATTAACAAAAGATTTTTTGCGTCCTTTGTGATAATGCATTTTGTAAGGTTTAGAATTGTTGCAGAGTCGGTTATACCCAAACATTCCAAACATTTGTCGTAAGTTATGTTATTGCTACAATATGCCGAACACATTTCCGCAACGGAAAGTGTATCTCTCACACTGCCTTCGCCAGCACTTGCGATGAGTTTTAGACTTTCTTCGTCATAAGTGATATTGCTCTTGTCAAAAACATATCTTAGGTGTTTGATTAGGTCTTGGTCGCTAACCAGTTTGAAATCAAAACGCATACATCTTGACAATATTGTGGCTGGAAGTTTGTGTGGTTCGGTTGTTGCCAAAATAAAGAGTGCGTGTTGTGGTGGTTCTTCCAAAGTTTTAAGCAGTGCATTAAACGCACTATCGGTTAGCATATGGACTTCGTCCACGATATAAACTTTGTATTTGTTAACGCTTGGAAGGTAGCCGATTTTATCTCGCAAATCCCTAATTTCGTCAACTCTGTTGTTGCTGGCTGCGTCAATTTCGATAATATCAAGATTTCCGCCATTAAGGTTTGACTTGCAGTTTTCGCACATACCGCAAGGGTTGCCGTTTTGTGGGTTTAAGCAATTCACTGCCCTAGCAAAAATTTTTGCAGTGCTGGTCTTACCTGTTCCACGAGTTCCGCAAAACAAATAGGCGTGTCCAAAACTGTTATTTTCAACCTGATTTTTTAGCGTTTTTACAATATGGTCCTGACCGATAACTTCGTCAAAGTTTTTTGGTCTAAAATTTCTGTATAAAACTAAGTGACTCATGTTTTTCTCCTTTTTTAATTATAGCAAATGAATTAACTTTTTCCTAATTCTATTTAGTCCATTATCAACACTTTTTTTGTCCAAACAAAGAGTTTTTGCAATCTCGTCATAACTTTTTCCAAGCAAGTATTGTTTTAAAATCTGCTTTTCGAGTAGCGAAAGTTTGCTGTTGATTTCGTTCTTCATTGTGGCAAAATTTTCTTTACTAATCATTCTGTCTTCTGGATTTGGCTCTTTGCTAATCACAAGATACATCAAATCTTCGTTGTCTTCGAGCATGACTTCGTTGAGCATTTTATTTTTGTTTCTGCCAGCGGACCTTATTGCCGATTTGATTTGTGAGTTTACGCAAAGGTTAGCGAATGTTTTAAAACTAGCATTTTTTTCTTGCGAATAGGACTGAATTGCTTTGTATAGACCAATCATGCCTTCTTGAATCAAGTCATCAAGTTCTGCACCCATCAAAAAGTAGCGTCTTGCAATGGAGCAAACAAAAGGTTTGTACTCCGTGAGCAGACTGTCAAGTGCGTTTGAATCGGTCCTTGCTTTTTCAATCATATCGTCCGTCATTCTAGTTCTCCTGTCTTTGTCTAACCGCTTCGTACAAGCAAATTGCACACGCATTTGAAGCATTGAGCGAGTTGATTTTGCCGTTTAGTGGCAGACTGATAACATCGTCCGAAAGTTCTCTTGTGAGTCTTGAAACACCAAAGCCTTCACTTCCAACAACAAGAGCAATATCGCCTTTAAGGTTGGTTTTGTAAATACTGTGACCGTCCGCCTCCATGCTATACACAAATATGTTTTGCTTTTTTAGATATCTAATGCAGTCGTTAAGATTTGTAACTTGTGCAATCATAATGTTAAAGCAAGCACCTGTGCTAACTTTTATAACGGTGTCGTTAACTTGGCATGAGCGGTTTTTTGGAAGCACAATTCCATGCACTCCCGCACATTCTGCACTACGGATTATCGCACCCAAATTGTGTGGGTCGCTAACTTCGTCAACAAGAAGCATGAAAACATCTTCGTTTTTTGACTTTGCAAGAGCAATGATATCTTCTACTTCGCAGTAGTTAAAATTGGTTGCATAGGCAATAACTCCCTGATGATGACCAGTTTCGCTTTGCTTGTCGAGAACTTGTTTTTGAACAAACTCGACTTTGATTTTCTTTTGCCTTGCTTGCGAAACGATTTGCGACAAATCTTGACTTCCCGCAAGTGCCAAAATTCTATCAACCCTAAGGTTAGAATTTAAAACTTCTTTTACTGCATTTTTTCCTTCAACTTTCATAAAATTCTCCTAAAATACTAAATATCTTTTTTGATTTCTTCCACACAAAATGACAAAATTTCACTCAGCCTTTGATTTTGCTTGGTTAGGTACAAATAGCCAACCAAACTTTCAAAACTGGTTGCTTTTTTATATTCTTCTATGCTCGAATTTTTTGCTATGTTGTGCGTTTTTAAGTTTCTAGCCGTTTTGGCAATGTGATGTTCTTTTTCGGTTAACTGACTGTCCAAAAGGTCAATCAATTTTGCTTGATAACTTGCCTTTACAAACTTGCTGGTTGCGGTGTGAAGTAGTCCCGCTTTTTTTGTGCTACTTGACGCCAAAAAGTCCCTAACATACAGCGTAAAAACAGCATCTCCCACAAATGCAAAAACCAGTGCATTGTGATTGAGTGCTTCACTTTCCGTCATTCCAAAACTATTACTAGAAACAAAATCTTCAAAGTTCATACAAAGTGATTATATCACAACAAAAAAATTTTTAAAAGTGATTAACATAAAGCGATAATAAATATGGGCTGATAGGCATAAAATATATCGAGGTTTTTTTATGCACGCAAGGTTTACGAAAAAAGCATTTTTGATTTGCACTAGTTTTGTTGTGTTGATTTTTTCGTTTGGGTTTGTGTTATCGAGCATTGTCAACACCGAAACGACTGCTTCGCCATACAATCTTACTATTGTGCTTGATGCAGGACACGGTGGAATTGACGGCGGAAGCGTTGGTTCAAAAACTAACATAACGGAAAGCGAACTCAATCTTGCCTTTACGCTAAAACTTGAAAAACTACTAAAATCCGTTGGAATTAATGTAGTAAAAACCCGAACAAATCAAAACGGGCTGGCGTCAAACACGAGCAAAAATTTTAAAAAGGAAGATATGCAAAAGCGAAAGGCAATTATTAGTCAAGCCAACGCACAAGCCCTTGTTAGCATTCACATGAACAAGTTTGGAGCAAGCACGGAAAAGGGAGCGCAGGTGTTCTATCAAAAAGATGACGACACAAGCAAAAAGTTTGCCACGGCGATTATGGACGAACTTGTTAGCAAAATTGATAACGCCCGAAAACTTGTGATTGGCGGAGATTACTTTATTTGCAAGTGCGACCAAATTCCGTCCGTGATTGTCGAATGTGGCTTTTTGTCTAACGAGCAAGAAGAATTGCTACTTCAAAACGAAGAATATCAAGACAAATTTTGCTATGCAGTGTTTTGCGGAATAATGAAGTATTTTAACAGCACAATAAATAGTTATTAATCTATAACCAAAATAAAACATTAAAAAAGTGATATTTGCTATCACTTTTTTCTTTTTTTAACCAAAAATTTTATGAAAGATTGCCGAACTAATATTTCCGCCGTATGGCACAATCAAGAAAACTTTTCCCAAAATTGCGCTAACCTTTTGTGGACCAAAATTGGAACAATCGTAACTATTTTCTCTGTTGTCGCCAAGATAGATGCAATAGCCTTCGTCTAGCGTTATGCTATACATATCATCTTCTAGCGTTATGGAGCAACCTTGCAGATTGTTTTGGGAGATATAACGCATTGCAAGCGTAACAAACTTGTTAACGCAAACTGCGTTGTTTTTTTCAAGATATTTTTCTTCTAAAACTGAGCCGTTAAGATAAAACTTGTTGTCGCCAGACTTAAACGACAGCACATCTCCACCCGTTGCTATAAGTCTTTTTATGCCTTCTTCGGTTTTGTCGGGCAAGTCAACAATTACGATGTCGCCTTTACTAAATCCAAACCAAGACGAAACATAAACTGTGTCACGATAGTTTGAATTAACTTCCGTTTGCTTGTTGATTGTTGGAAGCATACTTTTGCCAAAGACTTCGGCGGGATAGAAAATAATATTAAATGTACTAACAATCAAACAAATCACAAACACAAAGCCAAGAAAAAATGACGAAAAACGGCGAGAAAACTTTTCTTGCCTGCTTAGATAAATGGACTTCATGTTTTTTTCTTCGTTCATCAAACAAATTATAGCACAAAATAAAATGTTGTAAAACATAATTTATGCATTTTTTGTTTGACAATTTTAGTCAATAAATGTCACAATCTAAGTCGAGGTGAAAATATGAAAGAACTAAAAGGAACACAAACAGAAAAAAATCTACTAACTGCTTTTGCTGGCGAAAGTCAAGCAAGAAACAAGTATACATACTTTGCTTCAAAAGCAAAAAAGGACGGCTATGAGCAAATTGCTTCAATCTTTTTGGAAACAGCCGAAAACGAAAAAGAACACGCAAAAATTTGGTACAAACTTTTGTGTGGCGGAAGCATTAAGTCCACAATGGAAAACTTAAAAGAAGCCGCTAACGGCGAAAACTACGAGTGGACAGATATGTACGAAACTTTTGCTCGTCAAGCAAAGGAAGAAGGCTTTGACGAAATTGCCACTTTGTTTGAAGGCGTTGCAAAAATCGAAAAAGAGCACGAAGCAAGATATCTTAAACTAATCGAAAATTTGGAAAAAGGACTTGTGTTTAGCAAGGACGGCGACACTATTTGGAAATGCAGAAACTGCGGTCATATTGTGATTGGCAAAAACGCACCAGAAATCTGCCCAGTTTGCTCTCACCCACAAAGTTACTTTGAAGTTAAGGCAGAAAACTATTAAGCCTTTAAAATTTATAAAATTAAAAACATTAATAAAAAAAAGTGATTGCAAAATCACTTTTTTGATGTAATCTTAAAAAACGACTCGTGGTAAAACCGCAAGTAAAACTACAATAAGTCATAGCGTAAAGGCTCGCAAGTAGTTTTCAAAATAAAAAACAAAAAAGCATATTCAAATATGCTTTTTTTATAAACTACTCGTTTGTGTGTTCGTCTTCGCTAGACTTTTCTTTACATTCCTTAAAGTAGTTTTTAAATTGTTTTTGGTAGTACTTGCCAAATTTTTTGGTCATGAAATCACGATAGATTTTGTTCATTTCCATAAATTCTTCTCTTTTTGCAGGGTCAAGATAATCTTCGAGTGGTTCGTAAATCAAAAAGTTTGTGACCATAAGAATTTTTTTGCGGGTGTCGTAAATAGTTGGAATTATTCCCATAATAGGAACAATCGACTTTTCAAGTGTTTTGAAACCTGCCACCTTTGATTGTTCTTTGTCTGGACTAACTTTTTTAACCCTGCACAAAAGTTCTGTGCCGTCTTCTCTTTTGAACTTAACAATCGGCTTGATTTGTTTTTCTGGATTTCTAATCAATTCATAGCCACAAGATTTTAACAATGTTTCGATTTCTCTAATATCAACATATTGTAAAAAGTTAATTTTTTTCATATTCTCTCCTTGTTACTCCCCGAGCACTTCAAGTTCGCCACTTTTTTTAACAAAGTCGTCAAGCAAACTTTTAGAAATTTCAAAAGTATTTGTTTTTTTGCCAGCAGCAAATCCAACAGCATCACCAATATAAAGTTTGTTATTTGACTCGCCAATATCTAGCGTTTCAAAGTTTACAAGCCCAAAGTGATATGTTAGTTTGTTGCCACATTTTTCACACGCTTCGTGAAACATTTTGAAAATTTTGTCGTTTGTTAGTTTTCCACGATAAAAGTACAAGCAAAAGCAATCGCCGTTTACAACGCATGGATTATTAAGATAAGCGTAGAGCGAGCCGTCAGTATCCTTGGTGGACTGAGTAAGTTCTTGCTTGATTAAAATTTTGCTGTGCGTCAACTTTTCTTCTTTTTCAATCAACGATTTTAAATACTTGATTGTTTGAATGGAAACAATTTGCGCTCCTTCTCGTTGCTTGCCTTTTAAAAGTTTACTGCCCTTGATGTCAAAAAACACCATTCTGTATGGAGTTTGTTTGAACTGTGCTTTTTGATAAATATCTTCATATTCTATGTAACTCATGCTTTGATTATATCACACAAAAATTCATTTTTCAATACCCATTTTGATTTTTTGTTCAACATTAAGGCAATTTGTTAGCATTACAAAAAATCATTCCCAAAAGGAATGATTAATCTAAATATAAAAACAGTGCGACAAATCCAGCAATCACAAGCAAGATTGAAATCACGAGCATTGCAATTTTTACACCAGATTTTGGAAGTCCAGAGCCAACTTTACCCGTCTGCCCGTTAACAAGCGTTACATAGTCCCTGTTTTTATATTTGTAACTGAACTTGTAGACTGGAAGCACGCCGTGGGAGTACTTTTCTTCCGTTCTTGTTGTGGAAATGTTAAGATAATTGACCGTATCGTAGGAATACTTTGACAAAATGCTAGTGCGGATTTTCTTGTCGATAATTGTGTCCGCTAGTTTTTTGCAGACTTCTAGTGAATCAGTGTAATATTCCAGCGAATATCCCCTGATAAAGTCTTGGTCAAATTTGACTTTTTCATTCATATTGTATGGCAAAATTCCGTCCAAATCCAGTTGATTGATTAACGAACTGCTTTCGACAACGACATCTTGGTGGGACATTTCTTTTGTTCCGCTGATGTTTTGCGTGGTTGTGTAGGTCCTAACATTTTCGCCACTGCCCGTGGTATGAGTTTGACTAAGTACGCCCTTGTAGACAGACGATGTTTTTTCGTTAAAATTGAACACCGGAATATAGAAAGCGTCAATCCTGTCGGCACTTGGTTTTTTCTTGAATTTGTTTGGCAAAAACATTTTTCTTTTAACGCCGTTAACAAACATTTGACCCGCTCTTTCCTTGTCGAACTTGAAAGGAATAACATAGTCTGGCGTAATTCCGCTTATGCTATCAAAATTAGCAACATAATGACTACCGCAATATGGGCAACTTTTGGAAATTTGATTTGACCCGCTAATGCTCGCTCCGCAATTTTGGCAGTTGACAATCATTGCCTTTTGTGGAGAGTTGGTTGATAATTCGGTGTTGTATGGGTGAAATGTAATATTGCTATCTCTGTTTACGCTTTGAGTCGAATCACAATTTTCACACTTTAAACATTGAAAAGATGGCGAAAACACTAAATTTCCGCCACAATTCTTGCACTTTTTATTTTCACTTTTTACTAAAATATTTGTCATACTCTAATCTTGTTTTTTTCCGCAATTTGGGCAGAACTTTGCGTCTTTGCTAAGTTTTGCACCACATTCGCAAGTTTTTTCTGTAATTAATTTTTCGCCACATTCACTACAAAATTTTGCACCTTTTTTAATTTTTGCTCCGCATTTTGGGCAAGATAATCCCAATTTCTTTCCACATTCTGGGCAGAACTTTGCATTTTCTTTAACCTTTGCTCCACATTCGCAAGTAACAAAATTTTCTTTTGGCTTGTTTTCAAAATTAACATTTTCGCTGAACATTTTTCCAACAGCAGAACCTGCTCCAAGACCAACACCAAGACCTGCTAAACTTCCACCATTTGGATTTTGAGCAGCGTCACGAATTGCTTGTGCTGCTTGGAATTGAGTGTATGTTCCCATCTTGTCTTCCATAACGCCAATTTTTGTGCGTTCATCAAGCATTTTTTCTACTTCTTCTGGAAGCGACAAGTTTTCAAGCACAACAGTGCAAAGTTGTAAACCAAAAGCACCAAACTCTTTTTGACTGCTTTCCAAAACTTTGTCGGCAAATTCACGATAGTTTGCGGCAAGGTCGAGAGCAGAAATTTTGCTTTCTGCGATTGCATCTGTGATTGCTGAAAGTACCATTGGCTTGCATTGATTTGCAACATCTTCTACTGAATAGAGTGCATTTGTTCCAAACATTTCTTTCATGAACACTTTTGGGTCTTCCACTCTAAACGAATAAACACCATATCCACGAAGTCTAACATTGCCAAACTCGCTATCTCTCATCATGATTGGATTTTGAGTGCCCCATTTTAGACCTGTAAATTGCTTTGTGTTAACATAGTAAACTTCTGCCTTGATTCTGCTTTCAAATCCTGTTGGAAGGCTAAGAAGTTTTGTTAAGAATGGAATGTTCTCTGTTTTTAGTGTGTATGAACCCGGTCCAAACACATCAGCAATCTCGCCCTTATGAACAAAAATTGCGCATTGGCTTTCCCTAACCACCAAAGTTGAAGATGTCATAATCTCATCTCTGTCGGTCAATGGATAGCGATAAACAACAGTGTCCTTGCTGTCGTCTTTCCATTCAATAACTTTTAAAAGTTGTCTTTTGATACCATTAAATAGTCCCATTGTTTTCTCCTTACGACAAAGTATCATTTTGATACTTTTGTGCTTATATATATTATATTATCAGTTTTTCGTGGCTAGTGTCAAATTTGTGCGATTATTTTTTTAACAATATGGCAAACATTTTTTGTCAAACAAGTGCTAAATTTTAAAGCAAAATTATAACAAGAAAATTCAATAAAAAATTTTTTAAATATTTATTGACAAGATACCCCAAAATATTATATAATGCACTAGTCGAGTAATTATGGCGGCGTAGCTTAGTTGGTTATAGCGTTCGGCTCATACCCGGAAGGTCGGTGGTTCAAGTCCACCCGTCGCTACCAATTTGCTACAAAGAAAACTATCAAAGTTTGAACTTTGTCAAATATGGTCCCATGGTCAAGCGGTTAAGACACCACCCTTTCACGGTGGTATCAGGGGTTCGATTCCCCTTGGGACTACCAACAAATACTTGGTTTTGATAAAAAAAATCAAGTATGTTAGTATCATCATGATTTAACAATATGTTTTTCAGTGATGATATGATAGTTATTAAAAGTTCAGAGTTCGTTTGACGGTGAATCTGAACTTTTTTTATTAAATATTCAATTATTGTTTTTTGACTAAATCTATCTAACAGTTCTATATTTTCAAGTTTTTTTATAAATTTCTTTAACTCTACACACTTATCAACATCTTGTTTTGAACTATGAATTGAGTTAATTTCAATTTGCACTCTAACTCTTTCATTTTCTAACTCAATGAGTTTATTTTTTAAACTATCACTTGGTGTGTCGGCTAACAAATTAACAATATTATCAATTTTAGCATTCAGTGAAATCATGCTCTTTTTTAATCTCTTTATTTCTTGCTCATTATCTCTTTTGAACAACTCACTGTTATAGTCTATAAATTTTTCTAATAACTCAATATTTCTTTTAGTGAAATATTTTTTTAAGTAGTTTATAACAATTTCTTCCAAATAATCTGCTCTAACCTTTCTGGTAGAGCAATTTTTATGCCGTTTGTATCCACCGCACTCATAATAATAAATTTTCTGTGTATTATCGTTACGATTTTTTTTACATGAAGTGCCGCTTAGTTTTGAGCCACATTCTTGACATTCTAGTAAATTAGACAACAAATAAACATGATTTTCTTTTTTGAAACTTCCGCTGTTCATTTTCCGCTGTATCATTTTTTCTTGTGCTTTTAGCCAAGTTGCTTTGTCGATAATTATGGGCATACCACCTTCAATTCTAACTTGTTCACCGAGTGGTTTTTTGAGTCTGTTACTCATTTTACCACTTGGACTTTTAACCCACGATTGATTATACAAATAAACGCCTGTGTATTTTTCATTTTTTAAGATATCGTGAATCGAGCCTTTGCCAAGGGGTTTATTCCTTTTGGTTGTAAATCCCGGAAACGAAGAAGCAATTTTATCATAACCATAGCCTTGTAAAAACATTTCAAAAATCTTTTTTACAATTTTTGCTTCTTCTTCATTGATTTCGTACTCTCCGGTGTTTTTATTCACATTATAACCGAGCGGCGCAAGACCGCCGTTGTGTCTACCTTTTAATGCATTTTCGTATTGACCTTTTTTTGCTTCTCGGGACAAATTTCTGCTAAAATAATGTGCGATTAGTTCGAGCATTTTTTCCATTACTTCACCTTCTGGTGAATCATCTAGACATTGCTCAGTCACACTTTCTCTTTGAACTCCTGCTTGTTTAAGTAAATGTTTATAAAATGCGGTCTCGTAGTCGTCACCACGAGAGAATCTGTCGATTTTGTGTACGACAATCTTTTCAAACTTTTTCTTTTTTGCATCGTCTATCATTTGCAAAAATTCTTCACGCTTAGAAAGATTTTTTGAAGCCGAGCAACCTTCGTCTATATATTCTTGAACAATTTCATAATCACGAGCATCGCAATATGCTCGACACGCTCTTCGCTGTGCCTCAATGCTAAAATTACTTTGGCCGTCTCGTGAAAATCTATAATAACAAGCAACTTTTGTTTTTATCTTCATCACAATTTCTCCTTTAAAGTTTGAAAAAACAAGACACTGTGTGCCTATTTTTTTATTTAAATATGTATCACTCTAAATACTTCTGCGAATTTCCACAACAACGCCAAGTATTCTTACTGGTAGTTTTTCTATATCTTCACTGGTATAAATCATCGGTTCATAACTTAAATTAAGAGGTTGCAGAATTATGCAATTCTCTTTTTTTATGACTTTTTTGAAGGTGGCGTCATAGCCATTTACTGCGACCACGGCGAATGCACCGTTGTCACAAGTGTCTTGCTTCCTGATAATTAAAATATCATCTTTCAAAAATTTTGGAGCCATCGAATCACCTTGAACTTTTAAAGCGAAATATTCCTTGCCACCACGCAACATTTCTGGATTAATCTCTTCAAAATCTAAAACATCTTCAATCATTTCAAGCGGAATTCCTGCGGGTATACGACCAAGTACTGGAATTCGTGTTTTATTCAAATCTTCAACTAAATCAGATAATGCCACATTAAACAGATTTGCAATTTTTTTTATTGTTTCTAAATCAGGAGTTCGTAGATTGTTCTCCCACATACTGATTGTTCCATTAGCAACATTTAATTTTTTTGCTAATTCAATTTGACCAAGTTTATTTTGTTTTCTTATCTCTTTTAGTCTATCTCCAAACATTTCATTTCCGTCCTTTTTATGTGAAAATTTTAACACTTTGTGAAATAAAACACAAGATTTTAAAAAAAATAAAAATTTTTCTCATATATTGTGAAATTTTATTTGACAAAATAAATATAATAAATTAGAATTTTCACAGAAAGTGAGAAAAGGAACAAAAAATGAACATTAAACAACTAAGAATTACACAAAATGTGAAACAAATAAAACTTGTACGAGAATTAAAAGTTTCTGTTGGATGTATTTCACAATGGGAAAACGGCAAGCGAACTCCAAAAATCGAGCAACTCCCCAAACTTGCAAAAGTTTTGAATTGTTCGATTGAAACACTAGTGAACGCTTTGATTGAGACTAAACAACACAAGGAGCAACGCAATGAAAGAAACTGAGTTCCTGACAATTCCTATTTCAGCAAAAATTGTCATAGACAAAAAAGGCAATGTGATTTCAAAGAAAATTACAACCAAGCAAGTTCCTTTAACAGACAAATTAGTTGTTAATTTTATTAAAGCACTAGGCTGGGACATGAACAACTAACTAAAAAGGAGAACAGAACATGAAAAAGAAAAGCGTATTTTCTTTAATCAAAAAGCCAAAGGGCTACACAAAGCAAAAAAACAGTCAGTCACGATTGACTAAAAGTGATTGTTTTTTAGGAATTGACATGAGCAACTCTGCTCACCCTTTGAACATTCAGTACATTGCAAAGAAATGAGAAAGGAGAAACAGAAAGATGTTAAAAGTAAAAATCTCAATTAAAGAAGAACCAGCGTTTGAACGATTGACTTTTCGAGAACGCAACGGACATTTCGGAGTTTGCGGAATGAACGAAACAAACGAAGATAAGAAAATTATAGCGTGCGTGTTTCGTTTAATGCAATACGAGGAGACCGGTCTTTCCCCAAAAGAAATCAAAACGCTACAAAATTTAGCAAAGTCCCTTGTTAAAAACAACAAGTAAACTATAAAAAACTTTGAAAGGAGGTGATTATATGAAAGTTTTTAAAAGTCTGTTAATCATGATTTTGACACTTGCTTTAATCGTAGGAATTGCGCTTGCTGTGAACAATCACGGTGGATACAGGAAAATTACAATTTCCGACGAATTACCAAAAGAAACTGTGACGATTGCTCGAAATGACAAGCAAGTCGATGTGCTTAATCTTAAACTTGTAAAAGTTGGAGAAAAAATCACAATCAATTATGAAGGTACTGTCACAACAGAAAAAGACATTGCAGACGACTTTGTCGGCATTCAAATTACCGGCGTTGAAAAGTTAGAAGACGGCACATATATCGTAATTGATAATGTTTCAATTGTATATCGAGCAGTTCCAGAAACGATTAAAGATAATTAGGAAATAAAAAACAATAAAGGTTTTTATTGTTTTTTTCAAAAAAAATTGCAAAAAAAGGAGAAACTTTATGCCAAAGTTTAAATTTTTTATTAGGTTACGCAAGAAAAGAAAATCGTTCACGATTGAGAAGTTTTTAAAACTTGTTAAAAGAAAGAAAAAAGAACTCGGAGAAGACGGCTTTGAGGCTTGGAATGCAAAGTTTTGGTCGGAACTCGACAAAGGGACATCCCCATACTTTTCAGCAAAAGGAGATGTTTAATATGATAGAACTTTTTGCAAACGAGAAAATGGACTTCTTCGACAAAACAGACGACCCTTTTCAAAACTACATGATAACAAACTTTGGCAGAGTTTATTCTCTAAAATCAAAAAAATTTTTAAAACTGCAAACCAATAGAGATGGCTATCTCCGCATTGATGTTTGATATTTCAATAAAGACAGAAAAAGCGACAAATTTAGGAAACAAGTTTTTGTTCATATCGAAGTAGTCAAAGTCTTTGGTGATTGCTGTGGAAGAAATTTCAATCAAGCAAAAAAAGAAATTGATATTCTTAATGTTGACCACATCAACAAAAACAAATTTGATGCTCGTCAATGCAATTTGCAAATTGTCAGTTGTAAAGAAAATATCAAAAGAAAATTTCTAAACGAAGAAGAACGCAAGCAGTACCTGCAAGACAATTTTTCAGAAATAAACTTGGAAGAAATTTTTTAACCAACAAAGAAACTCAATCATTTTTTAATGATTGCTCCCGTCCATTTACTTTTTTTCTCCTGTAAATGGACAACACGGACGGAACATCAGCGCCGGCATAACGCTTGTTGTTAGGAAAGTATAGTAGTCAATACAGACGAGTTCGAGTCTCGTCCCGTCCACTATTAAAAATTTTATTAAAGAGGTACATAAATATGGAAATCAAAATTGCAATCAAGGAAACAAAAAACATTGTAACATTAAAATCGATTAACTCACTCAATTTGCGTGAGTTTATTTCGTCTTTTGTTCATAAATCAACAACTCAAATTAGACACCCCACTTTAAATAACATTGTAATTTTCTTTCACGAGCGAAAGCCCGGCGAGTCAAAGGACGAAAATTTCAAAATCAATGCGTTTAACAAAATTATCTATGGACCGGTAGTTTTTGTAAAAACCACAGAAGACGGAACTATTTTGTCAATCACAAATGAAGACTATAAGAAGATTTTACAGTCTTTTAAAAATTTCAGCATAACAGTCATTAAAGAATACATCAAAGGGGGTGAATCAAATGATAAAATCAATGCCTAAGTGGTTAAAAATCACAGTTATAACAATTTTCATTTTACTTATGTTAGTAGATATTTGGTATTTTTGGCTTTTAAAATACGCTCCTAATAAAAGTATTTTGACCACCTTTAATATCTCAACATTAGACAAAATAGAAAACAACGATAATTATATAATCGAGTTCAACTATTATGCTAATGAAGATAAAGCAGGAGTTGAACTGGTCGAATTTAAATTGCGTTATCTTACAAATGAGAACACGACAGACACAATGGAAGTTGGTATTCAATTAATCGGGAAAGACGCACCTATCGAAACGATACTTGCAAGATATAAACACGACTGGGTTAGTAGCGGGGCATTTAACACAGTTGGTTCTGCTTTACTAGGCGGCACTTCATATTTTGGAGCACAATTTAAAAATTGTGAAACTTACAAATACAACAAATACAATTCAACTGCATACAAAGCAACTAGTGAAATCAATTCAAACTCTGCGTTTCTCATTACAATGAATGAAGACTCATTTCTAATGAGTTTTAAAGGCGAGCAGAAAAATGAGAAGATGATGCTTCCATCTGGCGAAGAAATCAGTAACTGCTACATTAGATATGATGTTAACTATATGATAGCAAAACTATTCGCTTCAATTAAAAATTCGACCATGACGAACGGAACTTTTTACACAAAATTTGAATTCAAAGAAAATATGTTTAATTTCCAAAAAAGCAATGGAAATAACACTTTCTCTGAGATTATAACCGATAAAACAGACTTTGAGAAAATTCAAGAAAGAGTTGTAAATTATTTTACAATTAAGATTAATACTTTTAGTCGTGGAGCAGTAATGTCGAGCGACAGTTTATTTGGTATGATAGAAAATCAAGCAAATTTTAATTTAACAGAAAATACAAGTCTTTCAGATTATCACTCAA
This sequence comes from uncultured Clostridia bacterium, assembly GCA_934777505.1. Lineage (GTDB taxonomy): Bacteria > Bacillota > Clostridia > Christensenellales > UBA1242 > CAKVNM01. Next base: position 85,178 of record CAKVNM010000002.1, read on the forward strand.
AATCGCAAATTATTGATTTAAACGAATACAATTTCGAATATTTCAAAGACCACGACAATTACTACAATATTAAACTTAATGAGCAGACAAAAAAAGAACTTGAAAAATATTCAAATTGCTTATTAAATATCACAATCAATCTTGACAACGCAAAAATCAACGAAAAACTTATTGCTATAAATAAAGTTTTACAAGACGATATCTTGACAAAAGATAGAGTCTATAAAATTCAAACTTGCTTTACCAATCTACAAGGCAAAATGATTTACACGGGGGTGAGTTTATGATAACCACAATTTTAAGTAACCTTAAATTTATTATTATTGGTCTAGTAGTGATTATGGCAATAGTTGTTGCTTTGCGATACCCTAACTTACGAACCGCTGTGTTACTTTTATGTGCAGTAGGCTTCGTAGTCGGAAGTTGCTTCGCTGTAAATCAAATTGTCACTTACTATACTATCTCAGGACAGACTTACGGTGAAATTGCTTCGATTTTCGACAAAACACAAACAGAGTTTGAAAAAACTGACGATTACACATTCGAGTTTAGGAACTTCGGTTTGCAATCGACAGGAATTGCTAATCAATTCCAAGCACGAGCAACAGATACTCACAAAATTGATATTGACCTATCAAACAACGACTGGTCAATCTTCGTAAATGAAACATTATTAACCGACATTACAAACACAAGTTCGACTTTATCTGGAAAGTTAAAATTCGTATTCAACGATACAAACGACAAAGAGATTAAAACAGACTCTTTGATTATCTCTATCTCTTTCGAAGAAAACACAACAGATATAGTATTGACAACAAATGGTGGTGATATCGCTGTCAATCTCTGGAATAATTACTTATCAAAAAACGGCTTCAAACTAGAACTCAAAAAGACAGAACCTCGTCAAGTAAATAATATGATTATTTATGATGAAGAACCTACTGAAAGCACTACAAAACCTAATAGTTATGTTGAAAGTGAATTTTCATCAACTGCTTTGCAATTTGATGTGTTTATAAATAGAAATTTATACAATCAATATCGTTTTAACAATGCTTTAAAAATGTCTTTTAAGAATAAAGGCTCAGGCTTTGCAATTACAAACTATTCAGTTCTTGATTTAAACCTTGAATACATAGATGAAACTAACGAGTATTACCATTTCAAAGCAACTCAACCAAACCTTATTGATTACACATTTTATATGTTTAACTTTTGCTTAACAGCAACAGAAAACTACTCAGACAATAATTTTTACGCCTTTTTTAAATATAATTTAGGTTCAAAAACTATTGGTTCTCAACAATATAGTCTTTATCTAAATCAATGCGTTTTCAATAACGACTGTAACTACACAAAATTTTTTAACGATTAAAACTAGGAGGAAAACATTATGTCAAAAATTTTAAAAACAATAGGACTCGTAAGCACGCTTGTTTGCGCTGGCGGTATCACAGTGGCTAGCGTTCCAAGTTTAAGAAATGACACAGCCGACAAGATAGCAGAAGATATCTCGCCAAAATATGCAGAAGTTGTCAAGTCAAATCAAGACCAAGCAGATAAAATCTATTCTCTTGAAGAAGTTATAAAATCTTCACCAAAAGTTAGTAAAGTTAGTTTAAATCTAGGTGAAAATTTTTATTTCGACAACGCCGACATATTCGTTCGTGGCGAGAACAATGAAGTCTGGAGAGTTGATTTTCAAGACCAAAAAACATCACACGACTTGTATCTTGCACAAGGTCAAACAATTGAATTTAAGATTGCTAGTACTGTTGAAGACAGCGATTTAATCAACAGAAAAAACAGCACTGTCCACGCTGTAATTAACGGTGTGCGTCAAGAAAACAACGCAGTTTCAGTCACTGCTGACGGCACACAGAATGTTATCATTTCAGCGGTTAAATTCGTTGAGCCACTAGAAAGCAAAATCATTGGTTCATTTATGTGTGATTTTGCAAATAACAACAGTATTTCATATTTGAAATTCAATCAAGACAACACTGTTGATTATGCTTATGACGACAACATCATTCAGTCAACTACTTACACTATTGAAAATAACATTGCAAAGTGTAAAATCGGTGAAAATAATTATGAATTTACTTATAACGCTAGCACAGGCGGTTTAAATATGCGAATGAACGCAGAAACAATCATTGACATGAGTTCATGCTTTGATATCAATTTGTTCGGTATTTCAGGCTCAGCGGACGCCAAGCATTTTATTTCAGTTTTTTGTCAGCATTACGGTATTGATGTCAAGACTTATAATATCGAGACAGGCGAACAACAACAGTACTCTTACTACTATGACAACGAAATGCTAATCTGTCGCAATGCAGAAATCAAGACAACTTTTAAGATTAACGACAACAATACTTTTACAATGTATGAAGACGGTGTTGAAGTTTGCACTTTGTCGAAAGAAAATGCAAGTTTGTTGAATGATAAAATCAATATCAATCTAAACGAACAATACACCACAACTTACAAAAACGCTTACTGTTCGCTTGAATTGAATTCAGAAACACAAGCAACATTTTACAACAGTCAATACGATGTTTCATTCGTCTTCGAGTATGTGAAAACTAACAACAAAATTAGCATTAAACCAGATACAGAAGTTAAAGTTAACAATCAAGTTGTTAATGTATCTTTTGAGTTTGAATTTATCATTAACTCACAGTTTAACACTGCTTTTAGAGTTGTCAATTTTGAAGAAAAAACAAACGATTTTACTTTTGTAAATTGTGAAAATGGACTTGGCGTGGAGGCAACAGTAAAAGTCTACAACGCAGACGGCTCAATTTCAAAAACTTACTCTAACACAAATCTTCGTGGTGCAATTTTACAAAAAGGTGGAAAAATCGTTTTTGAAATGACATCAGACGAAAATTCACTTTACACTTATTCTATCACAAGTGATACTTTGAAAGTAACTTGTGATAACAACACTTACACGCTTGAAATCAAAGACGATAATTTGTCGTTACTTTCAACATTTACTGTTGTTGAAAGCCCATTTAAAAATACCAATTCTCCACTACATTCGTTAACTGGAAAATACACTTGTGAATCTGACGAAAAAATGTACATTGACTTCGATTTAAGCGAAAACAATTGCATGAACAGCAGTCGTAGCGAAGATTTGTTTACAATTGTGGGTTACAACAACAATGAAATTGTTTTGCGTGCAACAGATGGTAGTACTGTTATAGTTAATTACGAGTATATTAAAGACACCGATACAATCTTCTTTGACGGTTTTGAGTTAACCAAAAATTCAACCACAGACAAGTAAAAAAACTTTAATTCCACCCTAGCAAGTCGCTAGGGCTTGGGATTAAAAATTTCAAAAATGACTAAATTTTAAACTATGCCAAAGTAAAACAAAATGCAAATGCTACAAAAATCTTTATTAAATAAAGAAAATTTCAAAAGCGTGTTTTATGGCGAATGGTCGAAAACACGCTTTTTTAAAAAACCACACTTAACAAAACCAAGAAAAACACCACACTTAACAAAATCTAAAAAATATAAACATTCTTCATTTTTTAAAGCGTTTAACTGGTCACTGCTCAAATTCGATTTTATTCACATTTTAAGCCGAACATATTACTACATAGATTTCTTATTTTGGTTCATGATTGACCTTTTAATCATATTTTTGAATGATTGGTCAACGACGCTTAAATCAACGCTTAACATAGTGCTTTTAACGCCTGTAACAATTCTCTCAATTATTGCTTTTATCAACTTAATAAGAAATATATTTTATAAAGTAAAGTATAACTTATTTAAAGAATATATTTCGAGCATGGCAAGGGTCTGTTTCGCATCAGGAGGACCAGGTTCAGGAAAATCATCTTTGACGATTGTAATTACTGTTTTAAGAGCAAAAATGATGTGGTTAAAGTTAAAATTTAAAGCCTTTTCATACCGCAGAAAAAATTACAGTAAATTGAGTGATGACGCAAAAAAAGACTATGACGAAGTTATTAACTCGTACAATTATTTTATTGCGCACCCTAATAAAATTCCGTGCCTATTTTCTAACATTCCAATCAAAGATTATCACGACAGATTTTCATATCGCTTAACCAAAGACCACTTATTTCAGAAAAAACGCTTACCGTTATATTCTGTTTTATTCTCTGACGAAATTGGAAATCAGTTCAAAGCGACAAAAGGAACAAATACCAACCTTGAACCTTTAAGTCAATTAGCACGCTTTATCCGACATTTTTTTGACGGTGCGTGGCACTGTACTGAACAGGAAATCTCGAAGACATTTATTGACATTAGGCGTGTTTCTGGGTCAAACTTATGGCTTTATCGCCAAACTTGGGTCATGAAACCAAAAAGGCTCTCGTGGCTGTTTGACTCGCTAAAATCAACGATTATGTATCATGAAAATATGCTTCAATTTTACAAATCTGACTCGAAGCAATACTGTCATCACTTGAAAGCGTCAAAGCGTCTTTCCAAACTTTTTTCACCATTCTTAAACTTTCTATACAAACTTATTTGTGGAATCGGTTGGAGAAAGTACGAAGCACAAGAACTAGGAAATTTCGAAAACGGAAATGGAAAAGAAAGTGCAATCAAATTCATTTATGTACCTGCGTGTCTTAATGCCAAGTACAGCGATAGAACTTATCGCGCTCTATATAGTGCAAAAAATTTACCACTAGTTCAAAGCGAGTTCACAAGTTTGAATTTAACAGAAGAAGAACTTGTCGAGTTATTTAAAACAACGGAAGAAATTGAAGAAGAAAAAAAGGAGAAAGAAAATGGAAAAAATCCAAAAAGAAAGTCAAGAAAAAAATCTAATAAGCAGTGAAAAAATGTTTAGCGTTCTCAACCAAAAATCTTCTGAGTATATTAAATATTTTTTCCCTTCTAATCAAGTTGACTTGAACGAGAAAGGTTACCCTGTCTGTAAAAAATGTCATGAGCCACGCTATTGTGTTTTTAACACTGACGGAGTTGAGCGTGTTGCCCCAGCCCCTTGCAAGTGCATGAAAGAAAGTTTTTAAAAAAATTTTAAAAAACAGTTGACAAAGTGTAGCGAGATACATATAATATTTTTGTATCTCACTACAAAAGGGGGTGAAATTTTGACAGATACCAAGAAGTCTAGGGCTAAATATTTTCAAGAAAGAAGAAAAAAGAAAACAAGTTTTAGTGTTTTAATAGATAATGAACATGGCGAAAAATTAAGAAAACATTTAAAACAAACAAACCAAACAAAAACCAAATGGTTAATTGAAAAAATAGACCAAGACACAAAATAAAAATAGGTTAATAACTCCACCGTCCAAAGCGAATTATTAACCTACTTCACCACACTTAGCAAAACAAAAATGCTATGCTTTTTGCTTCACAAAGTGACGATTTAGTATAGCATAAGTCGATTTTATTTTGCAAGTGTAAAAACAAAAATAAATTTAAAAAGGAGTTAAATATGGACGAGAAAAAAAGATATGAATTTATAAGAGATGTTGTTGATTCTGACTATTATATCTTAGATACATTAACTGGTGAAAAAATAAATGATGTTTCCTACATTACAAGTCTTCTCAATCGACTTTGTGATGCAGCAGAAAGATTAAGACTAGAAAATAAACAATTAAATGTTAAATATAAAGAAGTTTTATATCAAAAAAATTTTGCAATAGAGCAAATTAAATCACAAGAAAATTTTTTAGAACTACTTAAACAGTCGCAAAAACAATCCGTTATAAATATTTTAAACAAAATCATGTTATTGTGCAAAAATGGGATTAGTGACTATTGGTCATGCAAATACATTCTTACGATAATCGAAAATCAAATTCAAAAATTGCAAGGAGAATAAAAAATGAAAAATCGATTTAAAATGCACGACGCTAACCCTAACTTATCACACGAAGAAGCATTGCAATTTGCAATAGCAAAAATTAAAAAGGAGTTAAAAGTTAAAAATGAACGAGAAAAAAAGATATGAATTTAATAGAGATAGTTCTTCACCTATACCTTATATCTTAGATACATTAACTGGTGAAAAAACTAGCAATTTTCCTCACATTGCAAACCTTCTCAATCAGCAAGATAAACGCATAAAAGATTTAGAAAATATGAATAGCAGATTATCGCAAGGAATTTATTGGGGAAACGGAGAACATTTTTGCGATGTTGTAAGCAGGTTAAAACAAGAAAATCAACAACTTAAAGAAGAAAATGGTTATATTATTTTTTCCGATGGTTTTGATGAGAATGGCAATAGAGTTTGTAAACAAGAATTTGTTAAATATAAGGACAAATTTCATGAATTAGTTGAAGAAATAAAACAACTTAAACAAAGCAATGTTACAACAAAACTAAAAAGGAGTAAGGAATGAGAAGATTTGAATATGGAAATCGTTTTATTAGGGATACAGAATTAAAATTAAATTTATACCTTGAAGAAGTTATTGATTTACTCAATTGTCAAAACGAACGAATTAAAAAATTGAACAAACAAATTAAAGAACTGGAAGAAGAAATGTTACAACGAGAAAGTAAGATTAAAACTAAAAGTTAATTCATCTTATTAGAGCATATCTCTTATTTGTCAAAGTCAAGACTTAAAAAACGAAATATTTTGTTTTTAAATAACACACAATTTTTAGACATTTAACGAAGTGAAAAAAAATAAATAAACGCTTTTATTTAATTTTTTTAAATGTTTAAAAATTGTGAAATAAAAACAAAAACTTGCATTAAAGAATATGACTTTGACTTTGCAACAAATATGCTCAATAAAAACAAATTAACTTAGTTCTAAACTTTATTAATAAAAGAACGCGAAACAACCGCATAAAAAGAAACGCAAGCAATAGCGAGCGTAACACGCTGTGTTTCCATGCAAAATCTTTGATTTTGCATACTTTCAAAAAAATTGAATTCCGACCAAATCGAAGACCGTGCCGGTTCTTTCAAAAAATCCAGAAATCACAAAGGAGTAGAAAAAAATGCTAAATTATGAATTACAGTTGACGAAGTTCGCTAAAATTGCAGCAATTGCAGAATTATCAAGCGATGTTCAAACGCTGTATTTTCAACTAATGTCACAGTTTAAATATCGTTATTTTCCTGATTCTCTTAAACTTGATAACATAACTTTACATAATTGCACTCAACTACCTTTTGAAAGACTCCGCAGAGCGCGTGCAAAATTACAAAAACTTGAATTGATTAGTTATACTTCTGGCGGTGGTTCAGCACCAGGCGAATACATTATTTTCGATTTGTCAAAAAAAGAGTACAAAAATCTAGTAACAGATGTTAAAAGATTAAACCTGCTCCCAGATGTCAAAATCGCCAGCAAGATAGACATTTTAAAATCTTTCGAGCAATTTCCCAAAGAAAACAAATTTTACGCTGAGTTTATTTACAGAGTGCTTGAAAAAGCGCTTAAAAACCAACAAACAGGAATTTACGCCAACGAGTATATGACCGCTATTGATTTTTTGAAAGCGAGCACAGAACTCACAATACCTTTTATTTTCAAGTTAACAGAAACTTTCAAATATAAACCCGACATTGAAAACAAAGAAGCATATGTTTTAGCGTGCCTAACAAATTTTACAAAAGAACTTAGGAGAAAGAGAGCATGAATAAAGATATTTTTAATTTAGAAATAGCGGCGAAATTGCCACTTACAGGGCAATTTCAGTTTCCGAAGATAAATCCGTTATGTGACGAATGGTGGGTGAAAATGACGAAATAGTTTCTGAATAGTTTAAAATAACACAAAAAAGCACTTAAAAAGTAAGTGCTGTTTTTGCGTGTACTTAAAACATCGTCAAAAAGATTATGTTTTAAAAAAATTTGTCCCACAAAATTCACTAACAAAACTAGATTTCCACCACAAAATCAACTAACAAAACTGAATTTGTACCACAAAATCAACTAACAAAACACCTTCCTATATATTATATATATAATCATAGAAAGAACTATTGACAGATTAGATTGATAATAATATATATTTTAATAACAATGCGTGCACGCACGCAAGAATGACATAACATGAGTTTAAAACTTTTTTCTAAATTTCACATTACACTTTTTTAATTAATTATTTATGTCATTTAAAACAATGTCTTTCTGTAATTAGGCACTTTTATTTCGCAATAAAACAATTTTTTAAGTATATCTGCACCTTTCGCTTTGGGACTACCAGCACATACTTGGAATATCGAGCAATTAAGTTGCTCGATATTTTTTTGCTTTTTAACAATCACAAACTTTATTTTCGCACAAAAAAGCACTAAGAAATTTTAGTGCTTTTTTCTTGCTGTTCCTGCTTTAATAATTCTTTTGTTGAAAGCAAATCAATTTTTACATTATCAAAATGTTTTTCACTCTCTTCTAAGCGTTTTCTTTCCCTAAACCTAATGCGTTCTTCGTGCCTGATTTTATCATTCAATTGTGCTATTTTTAGTAACTCTCTATAAGGCTTAAAAAACTTATCACGCTTAATATGCAAAATAATACTTGCAATCAACGAAATTGCGATAAAAACCACCAAAACATAAACTGCATCAAAAATTTTTGTAACGGCAAATATTGTTAGCATGAAAATCATGACTATTCTTAGTGCAAATATTCCCCAAATCCAATAATTATAATTGTATTTTACGCCAAAATAGATAATGCTTCATCGGTTTCTGGCGTTTTCATTAATGTTATATTTTTTGTTTTTATCTTGTTTTGTTTGCTACTTACAAAATTTTTTTCCATATATATTCTCCAAAAAGTTACACCACTTCAAAAAAGGATTTTGGAGCGGGAGCGGAAATGCTCACAAGCGTGTGAGTGTTTGGGTTGATAAATTCCAGTTTGGAAGCGTGAAGTCCAAGTCTAGAAAGCGGATTTTTCGTGAATCCATATTTTTCATCGCCAACGATTGGGTGATGCATATCGTGCATATGCACCCTAATTTGATTTTTTCTGCCCGTATCGATTAGCACTTGGAGCAAGGAAAAATCTTTGTTTTTTTTGATGACTTTGTAGTGCGTAACGGCTCGCTGACCGTCCGTGCTATTAAAATTTGAATAGACCACATTGTTTTTGTTTTGTTTGAGATATGAAACAAAAGTTCCTTCGTTCTGTTCCATTTCGCCTTCAACAACTGCGATATATTCACGAGTCTTGACAAGGTCGTTCCAGTTGAGTTTTAGTTTTGAGTGAACAACGGGATTTTTTGCAAAAATCAAAACACCCGAAGTTTCCTTGTCGATTCGGTGCAATATGAAAGGTCTTGCAGTTTTGTCGGTTGCTTGAAAATATTTCAAAAGATACTGATAAGCGCATTCAGTTTCGTTGTCGCTTTCAACCGACAACATTCCCGCTGGTTTGTTGATTGCAATAATGTCGTCATCTTGATAGATTATTTCAAACGGAAGTTTTGGCTTTGATTGTTTTTTGCTTTGTTTTGGTTGAACCAAAAGTGACTCGTCTTTTATAGAGCGTTTTGCAAGTTTAACTTCGTCATCTTTTACGAGCATAAAGTTGTACTGACTAATCACACTGCCATTGACTAGCACCTGATGTTTGGTTAGCAAACTTTTTGCGTTTGTTCGGCTAAGTTTTCCTTTATTCATCAAAAACAATAAAAGTTCTTCACTCCTAGCCACCCTAAAAATCTTTGTAACTTGATATGTTGGAGCAGAAATGTTATCTTTGCTATGCTTCAAATTTTTTGCTTTATTGCTTGAAAAATTGCGATTTTTTGCAGTTTTTTCGTGATTTTTTGTATTTTTTGTACTAAAATTATTATTTTTTGACTTTTTCTTGCTATTTTTATCAATAAAAGTTTTATCAGTTTTTTTGCCTATATGTTGCATTTTTATCTCCATTATTAAATGTAAAAATATTATATCACATTGGCAAAATTTTGTAAATTTAAACTTACAGATTAGAGAGTTATAAAAGATATTTTCCAAGGTTTATAACTACTAATATCACGCTATAAAAGTTTTTGCTTTTATAATTCTACACCAATAATAATTCCAAAAACAGTTTTTCAAGTTGATAAACCACAAAGCCTTTTGCTTTTAAATAGTCATACAATTTAGCAAAAAAATTTTGAGATAATATTTTTTTATATTTATTATCACAAAGCCGAGTTAAAAAAAATTATTCAAGATTACCATCTTGCTTTATTCCTAATTTTTCAAAAAGTTCAAAATATTCCAAAAATCTGTGTTCCCTAACAGGCATTGGTGGATTGTTTTTGAAGTACAGCACCATGGCGGGCTTTATGTTGTGATAGTTTTCAACAATCTTAAATTTAATTAGTTCGCCAGACAATATCAATTTTTTTATCTTTGCATGATAGTTAAAATACATATAAAGAGTTTGTGCAAAGTGTAAAAAATACATACAAAAACTAAAATAAGTTATCTTAATCACGAAAAATAATTGCGCTTAAATATCTTAATTTTAAAAACTAGTTTAAGAATTCTTGCGATAATCATTGCTAAAAAACATAAAAAAATTAATTTTTTGCATTATTTTCACAAAAAAATCAAAAAAATCGCTAATTTTTTATATTTTTTAATGTAAATAAAAAAACAAAGCCATTAGCAAGACTCTGTTTTTTAAAATATTCAAACATAAAATTGTGATTATTTTTAGTGATATTTTCAACTTTAATATTAGGCTTTAACTTTTTGTTTTTGAAACCTTTAACAAAATCAATAGTGAATCAGCAAGTATACAAAGAAGACTTAAAACCAATGCAGAGCGAATTTGTTGACAAGAAGAAAGATTGAAAGCAAGATTAAGTACAAACTAAATCCCCAATATTTTGCTCTTTTTACAACTTTTAGCATGAGTTTTATCGATAAAATTCCGCTAATCAACGCCACAAAAAATCCAACAATAAAGCATGATGCGGGAATTGTAACCACAGTACCGGGGAGTTTTAAACACTCATAAAGCAAACTTGCAAGTATTATTGGAATGGAAAGCAAAAATGAAAATTCTGCCGCCTGCTCTCGCCTTACTCCTTGAACAATAGCGCTCGTGATTGTGCTACCGCTTCTGCTAATCCCCGGCATGATTGCAAGTCCCTGAAAAACACCAATAACCACCGCATTACCAAAATTTAGGCTTCGATACTGATATTCTTTTTGACTGATAACTTGTGCGATAATCAAAAACACTGCTGTAATGGAAAATCCAAGAGATAGCAAATCGCCACTGAACGAGTTTTCAAAAAAGTTCTTGAAAACCAGTGCGATAATAAGTGTTGGAAGCGTTGCAAACAAAAGTTTTTGCATTTTTTCACAAAATGGGTTTTTGATTAACTCCCAAATTGTCTTGCGATAAACAATAATCACCGCAAGCAAAGTTGCAACATGAAGAACCACATCAAACAAAATTACATTGTTTTCTATGCCAAAAATATTTTCTACTAACACCAAATGTCCGCTGGAACTAACAGGTAAAAATTCAGTAAGCCCCTGAACTAATCCCAAAATGATTGCAACCCAAACTGCCATATTGCTCCTTTAAAAATGTCCCTTGATATTATTAACTTTATGCCAGTTAAATATAAAATATTAGTTTAAAAACCGATTTTTCGACAAAATTTTTACAAATACGCCTTTTTATTTGTTGATATTTTTCGATGTACTCACTGGTCACAAACAAAGAATATATATTTTATTTCACTAAATGCTAAAAAAATCACTATCACTTAGAAATAACTTCAATAGTAAAATGCTATAAAAATAAATATTCCAAAATTTTACATTAGTAATATCAATATGATTTTCCAGTTTTGACAAAACTAATCGTTTTGCCTATCAAGTGATAAATAAAAAATATGCAAAATCTATTGCATAAAAAAATTTTTAGTGATATAATATATGAGTTAATTAAGGGGTTGTGGCGAAACTGGCAGACGCGCACGTTTAAGGGGCGTGTACGAAAGTATATGGGTTCAAGTCCCATCAGCCCCACCAATCTAAGACCTATTTCTAGGTCTTATTTTTTTGCTTATTGCATTTCCCAACACTTTGTGGGACTTGAACTAAGCGTTCAAAAAAACAATATGTTAGATTGTTTTTTAGCGCCGGCGTGATAGTGCGAAGTAACGCTTTGTTGTTGATATTTAAAAATTAAATTGCTAGTTAGATAATATATTTGTAGTATTAATTTCAGTTATTTTTATATCGCTTCGCTAATCTAAGCAAACTACAAAATTAAACCTTTCAAAATATTGTTTCCTTCGTCTTCGCACGGAGCAAGTCCCATCAGCCCCACCAATAGTAAGACCTAAAACTAGGTCTTATTTTATTACCTTATTCCCTAGATTACACCTTGTGAGACTTGAACTAAGCGTTAAGAAAAACAATATGTTATATTGTTTTTTAGCGCCGGCGTGATAGTGCGAAGTAACGCTTTGTTGTTGATATTTAAAAATTAAATTGCTAATTAGATAATATATTTGTAGTATTAATTTCAGTTATTTATATCGCTTCACTAATCTAGGCAAACTGCAAAAGTAAACTTTTCAAAATATTGTTCCCTTCGTCTTCGCACGGAGCAAGTCCAATCAGCCCCACCAATCTAAGACCTAAAAAATAGGTCTTATTTTTTTGCTCTTTACATTGCCCGACACCTTGCGGGGCTTGAACTAAGCGTTAAGCAAAATACTTTATAAGCAAGGACTATATCAACACATTGTTAAAATAAAATATATTGCTTTTTAATATTAAATTGTGATATAATAAATCAACATTAAGGAGATAATTATGGTAGTTAAAACTAAGATTGACGAGAATGTTCAAAAAGAACTTTCAAAAAATATGCTCATTTTTTCTTATATATGCTTTGTTTTAGGTGCGATTGCATTGATAGCAATCGTATCTTATGAAACAATTAAAAATGTTGAAATTTCTATTGAATACGATATTCTTACATCAGCAATATTTGCACTTGGATTGATTTTAATAATTTCAGTGAAAATTACAATAAAAAATGCCAAAGTGTTGAACAGAGAAAATGTTTACACTTTTAAAGACGAATATTTTGAAATACAAACAATGTATCATAACGAAATTGAAGCCACGCAAAAAATTTACTACGCTGATATTTACAAAATTAAGGAAACAAAAAATTATATTTTTATTTACCAAAACTTTAACAGGGCTTTCCCAATCAGCAAAAGTGCAACAGAAAATTTTGACGAACTTAGAAAACTAATAAATAAAAAGAGCAAAAAAGCATAAGGAGATATAACATGATTCACTCGGAAGCAGGTGGCGAGATTCGTGGCGAAGACTATAACGACTTTGCAAAAGTTGAAATTTTGGAAGGCGTGGAGCAAGGCAAAATATTGTGGTATTTGTCCACCATTGCGGAATTGGAAGTGGGCGACAAAGTTTTAGTTCCCGTTGGCGTGATTAAAATGGGGACTCTTGGCAAAGTTGTAAGGCTCGACAAAAATGTTAGCAGTTTTTGTTCGCCAATCCCAGTGAAGCACGCAAAATATGTTTTAAGAAAAATTGATTAATAACAAAATAGAGTTAATGAAAATACAAGTTGACAATCGAAAATATAATTTAACACACAATAAAAAACCGCACAGCAAATGAAAATGGTAGAACATTCCTGTGCGATTTTTTTATTAAATAAAGGTAAACTCAAAATTATTATTTGCTAATTTTTAAGAAAAAATAACAAATTTGTGCTGTTTTTTTTGCGATCTTTTTGGAAAATTTAAGAAAAATTAAAGTTTTTTAGAAAAACTATTTAATTTCAATCTTTTTGTGTTCTTCTGGTTTTTGAACTTTTCTTGGAACAAAGATATTCAAAACACCTTTGTCTAGGCTAGCAGAAATATCTTCTTCCCTAACATCTTTACCAACAAAGAACGACCTTGAAGCAGAGCCATAATGACGCTCTCTACGAATAAATGAACCTTTTTTGTCCTTTTCTTCTTCAATTGTTTTTCTTTCAGCCGAGATTGTTAGATAGCCGTTTTTGAGTTCAAGATTGATATCTTTTTTGTCAACGCCCGGCATTTCAACATCAAGAACATAGCCGTTCTCGGTTTCCTTGATATCAGTTTTCATGATTTTAGAAAAGTTTTTTTCTTCTCTTTTGAAAACTGGCAAATTGAATAAGTCGCTCAAAATTGGATTGAAGATTGGTTCTTCATCTTCTTCATAATTTTTTAATTCATTTTCTCTCATAATAAATATCCTCCACAATATTATGACCAATGAACATATCTTTATTCATTAATCAGCGATATTATAATCCTAATTGCTAGCACTGTCAAGCATTGAGTGCTAATTTTTTAAAAATTTTTAAAATTTTTTTTGTAAGACTTTTTATTAAAGATTTTTATATGACCCATAATTCACTAATCCGCTGGAATTTAAGCATAAAAAAACTAATCACCAAAGGGCAATTAGTTTAAACTCTCTCAATCATTAGTTTTCTTGTGGGTGAAAGTTTGAGCGTTGTTTTTGTTTTCTTGCTTGTCTGCATTCTTTACATCTTTTTGGTTGGTTTTCTAGTCCGTGTTCTTTGTAGTAATTTTGTTCACCAACGCTAAACACAAATTCTTTTCCACAATCTTGGCAAGTAAGTGTAATGTCTTGAAGTTCTTCCATTGCTAGTAATCTCCTTTGTAAATTAGAAGTGATTTTTATCATTTCTAAGAAAGATTATATCACACAAAAACAAAAACAGCAAAAACTTATGCCAATATTAAATTTTTATTTTTTCAAGAAAACTGGAACGCATTTGCTCTAATTTGGTTTTTAGGCACAAAACTTGCTTTGTTAACTTTTGATTTTCGGCAAGAAGCATATCAATTTTTTCGTTTTTTTGTTGCATTTCGAGTGTTGTGTTGCGAACGACAACCGAAAGTTTTTCCCGCTCTTTTTCGATATCTTCAATCATGGTTTGCTTTGTTGATTTTTTTATCAAGTTTACGAGTCCTAAAAAAAGGCTTTGAATTTCGGCATCTGTGAGTTTTTGCGGAACTAACTTTTGCTCAACAGGAAAAGAGATAATATTGCTACTATTTTTTGTTGCAATATTTTCTGTCCTTAACGAATTTTTGCTGGATTGCTTTTCTACCTGCTTTTGCTTTTCTGCCCTATACTTATTTTGAAGTCTAACAAGCATTTTTGCATCGTTGTTAGATAATTCCATGCACGCACTGCGAACAGACTTGCCTTCTTGCTGACGCTTTTTTATGAACGCCAAAAGTTTGTCTGTTTGCCTTTCGTCAAACTTTGCAAAATTATTTTTTTGATGCAGTTTTATGTTGATATCAAGTTTTCTCTGCAAATCCTGATTTTCCAAAATCTCGTCACACTTTTGATAGTAAAAATTCCTGACGGACAAAGGTTTGCGGTCAAATTTTTGTGCGTGAACAGAAAACGCTTCAAGTAAAGTTTTGTTCTGTTTTTTAAAGTCTTCAACAAGCGAAAATAACGCTTTTACTTCTTGGTCATTCCAATCATATTTCATACATTGTGATTATGAACAAAAATTTTTTAGGCAATCACATAATTTTGTAACATTTTGACGAAATATTATTTTATGTGGTCTAATGACATACAATTAAGTATGAAAATTATTCTTTTTAGCAAATTTGATGCTCTTGTTGAAGCCGAAAATACTAGTTTTGAAGTTTTGGAAAACAACTTTGAAGCCTTTGAATTTAGTAAGACTGAAAGACTAAAAATAACACCAAAAAATCAAAATGATTGCCTGCCATATTACTTTGACATCAAGATTAATGGCGAGAGTGTTAAGGTTAATTCGCCGTATGCAAAACTAATCGGCGTTGACAGAGCAAGCAAATTTTTGATACTCCAAAAAAACTTTGTGTGTCAAAACTTAGAAAACAATTTTTTAAGCACATCATATAACGACTACGAAGTGCAGATTGGTCAAAAAGTTAGTGTTCTTCAAGCCAACAAAGTTATTTTGCAAAAACATTTTTCGGCAAAAAATGTGGAGATATACTCCAAACACGGCATTGTGTTTTGCGAAATAAATCTTGGTAAAAAGAAAAATCTTTTAGTCTTGGACGAAAGTGGAAAGGTTTTGGTTGACGACTTTGTAAGTCAAGTTGAGCAAACTTCAAATGGCTTTCAAACGCTCAATATTTTGAACGATATGCAAAAGCAAGGCGTTGTGAAGAAGTATGAAATCAGCAACAACTTAACCCTTCAAAGCGAATATGCAGTATATCTTGACGGAAGTCCAAAAAAACTAACTAGCAAACAATGTAATGTTTTAGCGTTTTTTGAGTGCGTTAGAGCAAAAAACATAGCCCTAGCAAAGTCATATTGTTCGCAAAGTCTAGCAAGCACAATCACCACTGGTCACCTAAAATACTTTGACGAGTTTGACGAAATTTTTGTGGACAGTGACTTTGGCAAAGTGATTTTAATCAACACAAACCAAGAAAAAGCAAATGCTTATAATGTTGAAATTTTTAATAATTTGATAGAAAATATCGAAAAAATAACCTAAAAACATGAAATTTTAACAAAAAATATTAAAAAAAACAAAAAAGCAAGGATTAATCTTCCTTGCTTTCTTCGTCTTGACTTCTCATGAAAATTGGAACAGTGTGTGCTACGCTAAGAGCAATCACGCTGACCGCTCCCGCTTTTAAAAGAACCTTGCTGGCTTCTTCCATAGTTGCACCTGTGGTGTAAACATCGTCAACAAGCAAAACAGTTTTGCCAGCAAACGCACTTTTGTTTTTAACAGAAAAGGCAGACGCAAGATTGGCTTTTCTTTCCTGCTTGGTTAGTTCTGTCTGCGTTGGAGTGTCGA
Source organism: uncultured Clostridia bacterium (assembly GCA_934777505.1). Lineage (GTDB taxonomy): Bacteria > Bacillota > Clostridia > Christensenellales > UBA1242 > CAKVNM01. Next base: position 102,038 of record CAKVNM010000002.1, read on the forward strand.
CAACTCTCATCAAGTTTTCGGTGTCGAGTTCAAGATTAAAATGCTTGCAAAGTGGATAGCAAAGCAGTTCTGCTTGATTGTATTCTCTTTGTTTAAGTCTATGTGGATTGAGCGGAATTGGCACAACAACATCGACTGAAAATTTATTCTTTTCAAATTCGTCAATCAAAAACTCGCCAAGGTATTTTGCAATATATTTTCCGTGATTGTATTTTAAGCCATGGATTAGTAGTTTAACAGCGCCGTCAAATAATAGCGGTGCTCTTGCAACCGAGAAAAACCTTTTTTGATTATTCTTGCAATTCAAACAATAGTTTGCAAGGCTATCAATCTTCTCGCCACATTTTAAACACACTTTGCCGTCATTTTTTGGAAGCGACTCCAAACACTTTTCGCAAAGCGAATAGCGATTTTCGTCCACAAGTTCACAACCACAAATCAAACACTTGATTCCGTCTGGATAGAGCGAATCAAGAAAATTTTTCCATAATCCTGCAAAAAATCCCGTTTTTTCATATTCCATACCAAGATTATACAAAAAATTACAATTTCTATCAAACTTTTTAGCAAACAATCCACCACGAGCAACAAATAAGCAAGAAAAAAGGACACCAATCAAGGTATCCTTTTTTGATATGCTATGAATTTTCAAACTGGCTCTTGTAAAGTTTTGCATACTCGCCGTTTTTGACAAGCAAACTTTCGTGAGTGCCTTTTTCGATAATGTTGCCATCTTTCATAACAACGATAACATCAGCGTTTTTGATTGTTGAAAGTCTGTGAGCGATAACAAATGATGTTCGGTTCTGCGAAAGTTTATCCATTGCGGACTGAATCAAAAGTTCGGTTCTGGTGTCAACATTGCTGGTGGCTTCGTCAAGAATCATCATTGGGCTGTTTTGAATCATTGCCCTTGCAATTGTTAAAAGTTGCTTTTGACCAGACGAAACCGTTGTGTTTTCGTCAAGTTTGCTGTCAAAGCCATTTGGCAAAGTTTTGATAAAGTGTTCGAGTCCACATTCTTTGCAAACTTCGTCTAGCATTTCCTGAGTAGCAACCGACTTGTTGAACACAAGGTTTTCCTTGATTGTTCCGTCAAACAGCCATGTGTCTTGCAAGACCATTCCAAAAAGGTCATGCACATTTTCTCGGGTCAAATCTTTGGTGTCGATTCCGTCAATCGTGATTTTTCCGCTGTTGATTTCGTAAAATCTCATCAAAAGGTTAACGATAGTGGTTTTGCCTGCTCCCGTTGAACCCACGATTGCAACTTTTTGACCGTGATTTGCGTAGAGCGAGAAGTCGTGAATGATTGTTTTGTTTTCGTCATAACCAAACGAAACATTTTCAAACACAACATCGCCATTCAAAGTTTGTGGATTTAAAAATGCTGTTTTATGACTTTCGTCTTCGAGTTCTGGTTGGTCCAAAAATTCAAAGGTTCGCTCGCTTGCTGCTGCGGTTGATTGAAGATTGTTGAACGCTTGTGCAATTTGGCTGAGTGGGTTTGTTAGCATTTGATTGTACATGATAAACGCTGTGATTGTTCCAATATCGGCTGAGCCGTTTGCAACAAGTATTGCACCCACAACACAGACTGCAACATACGAAAAGTTGCCGATAAAGTTCATGAGTGGCATCATAATTCCGCCAAGGAATTGTGATTTCCATGCACTTGTGTAAAGATTTTTGTTTAGTTCGTCAAACTTTGCTTTCTCTTCGTTGATGGCGTTGTAAACTTTGATAATTGACTGACCGGAATAGATTTCTTCAATGTGGCCATTGATTTTGCCTAATCCTGCCTGTTGAGCCACAAAATATTTTTGTGACTTTGACATGATGAGTGCAATGAGCATGAATCCAAGCAAACTGCTACCAATAGCAACAAGTGCTAAAATCCAGTTTGTTACAAACGCAAACACAAGAGTTGTAACAAGTGTTGCAATGTTGGCAAACAAGGTTGTGATGCTATTGCTCATGCCTTGGTTGATTGTGTCAACATCGTTTGTGATTTTGCTAAGGATTTCGCCATGCGGATTGCTATCAACATATTTTAAAGGAATGTTGTTGACTTTTCTGTCGATATCTTTTCTAAGGTTTTTGGAGATACTCTGCGAAAATTTAACTGTTGTAATATTTTGCAAGCAATAAAACACTTCGCTAACAAGATAGATTATGCCAAGAGTTACGGCAATTTTTAGTATCGCTCCAAAATCCATATCGCCGAAAGTGCCGTTTAGAATAACATTGGTTAGTTCTTTGAGTTTATTAGGCCCAAAAACATAAAGTATGGACGAAGCAAGTGCTAGAACCACGGAGATAATGATTAATGGAAGATATTTTTTTGAATACGAGAAAAGTCTAAACAAAGATTTTTTCATATTCTTTGGTTTTTGAACTTGATTTCGATTACCTTTCATTTTCCAATTCCTCCTTTGATAGTTGCGACAATGCAATATCTTGATATATTTTACAATTTTTTAGTAGTTCTTGATGAGTGCCTGTTCCAACAATTTCGCCGTTATCTACGACCAAAATATTGTCGCAGTGAGCGATTGTTGCAACTCTTTGACCAATGATAATACAAGTGGTGTCGGCAAACTCTTGATTTAATGTGTCACGAAGAAGTTTGTCGGTTTTGTAGTCGAGAGCGGAGAACGAGTCATCAAAAATCAAAATTTCTGGTTTTCTTGAAAGCGCTCTTGCAATGCTAATTCTTTGCTTTTGACCGCCTGAAAAGTTTGAGCCACCTTGATAAACTTCTGCTTGATATGTTCCGTTAAGGTTTTCGATAAACGAAGTGGATTGAGATTGTCTTAACGCATCAATGGTTGCGTTTTCATCAAGTTTTTGACCGTTCTTTTCGCCAAGTCTAACATTGGAATCGACTGTTCCCGAAAACAAAACTGCTTTTTGCGAGATATAGCCGATGCGGTCATAAAGGTCGGTTAGTTTGTAGTTTCTAACATTTTCGCCGTCAACAAAAACTGCACCTTCGGTTGTGTCGTAAAGTCTTGGGATTAGTTTGATGATTGTAGACTTACCACTGCCAGTTGCACCGATAATAGCAATCTTTTCGCCTTGACTAACCTTGAAAGAAATGTTTTTGATAACAGGTTCGGTTGCATCTTCGTAGCCGAACGAAACATTCTTAAATTCGACTGTTCCCTTTTCGGTTGGGTTAACGCCAATTCCGTCCACAATGCTGGACTGTTTGCTAAGCACTTCTTGAATACGCCTTGCACTGACTTGTGCTCTTGGAAGTATCATAAAAATCATAACCATCATCATAAAAGACGAGATAATCATCATGGCGTATGAAAAAAACACGACCATATCACTGAAAATTAGCATTTTTGCTTGCACGCCGTTTGTTGTATTTATGATATACGCACCGATAATGTAGATTGCAATCGAAAGTCCGTCCATAACGCCATATAGCATTGGGTTAAAGAACGAGAGTGCGTATTGCGTAAATTTTTCGGTTTTTGTCAATTTTTCGTTGACTGCGTCAAACTTGTCGTTTTCAAATTTTTCGGCATTAAACGCTTTTACAACTCTTAGTCCTGTCAAGTTTTCTTGTGTTATGTTGTTTAAGTTATCAATTTGCTTTTGCACGCTTTTAAATTTTGGCAAGCACAAACAAATTAGTAGCAAAGTAAATAACAAAATTACAAATACAGCGATTGCTGTTGCGAGTGACCACTGCCAACTTTTACCTGAAATTTTGATGATTGCAAGGATTGCCATAACAGGCGCTCTAACGATAATTTGAAGACCCATAGAAATAAATCTTTGAACTTGTGTGATATCGTTTGTCGACCTTGTTATCAAACTTGAAACGCTAAACTCATGCATTTCGGCTGGCGAAAAACTTGCGACTTTTGAATAAACCTTTTCTCTAAGATTTTTTGATAGTGTTGCACCAATCTTTGCTGAAATAAATCCAACCAAAACTGATATTCCACCGCTAAAAAGCGCACACAAAATCATGTAAAGTCCGTTTTTTAATATTTCACTAGTAGCCCCGCCTGATTGAAGTAAGGTTGTGATTTCGCTCATGTAGCCCGGAAGTTCTAGTTCAACAAAAACTTGCCAAACAATTAATCCCGCACTAACTAGTGCTAATAGCCATTGTTTCCAATTAAAATGCTTTAAAATTTTTATCATAAATTCTCCTTACAGCACAAAAACAATGCCCATAATCAAGATTATTGACATTATTTTCAATATATTGCTTTTATATGTATTCCAAATATGCCTAATATTGTATCAAACAAATAAATAAAAGTAAACATTTTTTTGAATTTTAAAAAACCACACCAATTGGTGTGGTAATATATTTGATTACATTTTTTCGGGAGCGTTGATACTCAAACAATCAAGAGCGTTTGCTATTAAAGACTTGAATGCCGTAACAAACGCCATCATAGACAATGTTTTTTGTTCGTTTGTTTCGTCAACCAGTTTGATATCTGTTCCCCAAATTGAATGGAACATACTGGCAAGTTCTTTCAAGTAGTCAACAATCATATTTGGAGCAAATTTTTGAGCGGACGACAAAACCACTTGTGGATATTTTGCCATAAAGACAACAAGTTCCTTGATTAGTTTTGGGCTGTTTTGCATAAAGCCATCAAAGTGCTTGCTATCAAATTTGTAGTCATAGCCAAACTTTGCTTTGAAGTTACGAAGAATGGAGTTTGCTCTTGCATAGGCGTACTGAATATAGTAAACCAAGTTATCTTTGGATTTTTCTTTTACTTTTACAAGGTCAAAAGTCATTTGAGTGTCGGGACTTTTTGATAGCATGAAAAGTTTAAGTTCGTCAACATTAATTTCTTTTGCAACATCACTAAGAAGCACGAATGTTCCTTTTCGCTTGGACATCTTGAAAGGTTCGCCGTTTTTTTCGAGTGCCACCATTTGACAAAGCACAACTTCTAGTTTTGCTTGATGATTGGATAGAGCGTCAACCGCACTAGTGATACGCTTTACATATCCGCCGTGGTCAGCACCAAATATATTAATCATGGTGTTGAATCCTCTGTCGAACTTGTCTTTGTGGTAGGCAATGTCGCTAGCAAAATATGTGGTTGTTCCGTCTGGTCTAAGCACAACCCTGTCTTTATCATCGCCAAAAAGCGTTGACCTAAACAAAGTTTGAAGTTCGCTGGAATAACGAGATTCTTCTTGTTCTTCTTCGTTTGCACTCTTGCCGATTGGAGCGTCAATCTTGCCTTTGTAGATATATGGAAGTTCAACCATGTTGCCGTTTTCATCTAACTTTTCTGCTTTCATGGTTGCTAGATAGTCGATTGCTTTTTGTACTTTGCCTTGCTCAACAATATCGGTTTCGGAAACGAAAGAGTCATATTCAAGTCCCAAAAGTTTTAGGTCGCTCTTGATTATGTCCATCATTGCGTCAACGGCTTCTTTTTTTAGTTCTGCATAAAACTCGTCTTCGCTGAGTGAAACAAATTTGTTACCATACTTTTCCGCCAAAGTTTTTGCGTAATCCACCAAGTAATCCCCTGGGTAGCAACCTTCTGGAACACTCTCGCCAGCATGGAGTCCAAAGTTTTGTTCATATCTAAACTGAATGGATTTTAAAAGTGTGTGAATTTGAACGCCATAGTCGTTCATGTAATATTCCTTGGTTACATCGTATCCTGCTTTTTTCATGAGCCTAGCAAGAGCGAGCCCCAAAATTGCCCCCCTACAATGTCCAACATGAAGTGGTCCAGTTGGATTTGCAGAAATAAATTCTAGCAAAACTTTGCATTTTTTGTCGCCGTTGCCAAATAATTTGTCTTCTCTAATAACATCTGCCAAAAATTCTTGCCAAACTTCGTCTTTAAAAACAATATTGATATATCCACCAACGCTTGTTGCATCTTTGATTACATCAAGTTTTTTAAATCTTTCGGCTAGTTCGCCAGCAACAATCACTGGATTTTTTTGCAAGGTTTTTGCAAACACCATTGCAACATTTGTGGAATAGTCTGCACCGGTTTTTACTGGTGGAATTGTAAAACGAATATTGCTTGCCTGCTTGCTAGTTGGGTCAAAGTTAGAACCAAGATAGTCGATAATTTCTGCTGATAGTTTTTTGTCTACTTCTTTAAATAAATCCATGTTAAACTCCTAAAAATCAATTAATATATTATCATGTTTTAAAACAAAAAACAATCAATTTTGCAAACATGACTTTTACAAAACTGATTGCTTTAATCAAACTATAATGTTAGAAGAACGATTGTGTAGTTGTATGTGCCAACAATAAATAAAACTGTTCCAACAATTCCAAGCAAAATATCGGCTAATCCAAAATATTCTCTTTTCTTGATAAATTTTTTTAAGTTATACGAAATGTTGAAAGTGTTTAGAACAATAACCGCCGAAAGCACAACAAACAGTATTGCAGTGACGGTCTTTAAAGCCAAAATATCTTCGACCGAGCCATTAACATTGTGCATATAAAATAGCCGCTTGATAATTGGCTCTCCATTGATTAGAACCATTCCTAGAATAAACGCTATTGTTCCAAGTCCAAAACTTGTGTTGAACTTGTATGCGTCAAAGTCGCCATTTGTTGTGATTAGTCCAAACGGAACTACTGTTAAAAGTGCGAATATTGATAGAAGCACATCATACACAACTGTGTTGTTAAACTGTCCAATTTTTCCAAACATCATGACGCAAGCAAGAACTGTTAGAACAATATTCAAAACAATAAGTAGTGACGAAAATACTGCCGAAATAATGAATGATTTTTTGTTTTTGGATTGAAGCAAACTAAACACTGAGTATATGATAAAACTCCAAAGTGCTAGCACAAGATAAAAGTAAACTCTCCAATACTGACTAATTGCCTTTGAACCAAACTGACAAACTAAAATCATGCTTGTTGCGATTGCAACAATGCTAAGACATAGACCAATAACAAATTTGTTTTTGTTTGTAAAATTGTAAAGGCTATTTACAAACTTATTTGAACAAACTTCCTTGTTTTCATAAGAAGAATTTTGCTGTTTTTCTTGCAACTTTTCAATAATTAAAGTAGCAATATTCAAACACATATAAAGCACAAGCCCAGCACAAAATCCAGCAATAACACTGAGTGCTATTTTGTATGCTCCGCCAGAATAAGAAAGAGCAATGTGAAGCAACGCCCCAACAAAAAGACAAATAGAAGTTAATAATGCAACAATTTTTTTGAAAACTCCTAAAATTTTTAGACTTTTTTCCATGAGTATTCCCCTATTAAAAACGCAAAAGAATCATCTAATGCGTTTTTAGTAATGATTAAATTTTACTTTTCAACAATTTCGCCAATTCTGTTAACGGTGTAGTTATTAACATTTTCTGCTGTGATATTTGTGCCGTTAGCGATTAGCCAGTTGTTAAGTTTTGTTTGATACATACTAGCAAGTTCTGCGTTTGTACTAGCATAGTATTCTTGCAAAGCTTTGTAGACATTGCCACGGTTAAGCATCAAAGTTGTGTAGTTAGCGTCTTCGCCTTTTTGCCAAACCAATGAGCCTTCTTGATATCTTGCACTAACATTGGATTGATTTTTTAAAGTTTCGTTTGCGCTAGTGATGATAAATTCAATGATTGTACTCTTTTCGTAGCCAGTGTATGTTGAACTTGGTAGTCCTGCGATAGCAAAATCGCTTCCGCTAATATAAGCAAAGTTTTCTGCTGCCACACCACCTGGCAAAATACCGATTGTCTTGCCGATTGTATCGCTAGAATAGTAAGAATTAACCATGTTGTATTCAAGTTGTTTGTAGCTTTCTTCGTTTAACATATAGTTAACATCTTGCCAAGTAGAAATGTCATCAACAATTTCTGCTGGGTGGCCTTTGAATAAGATATCATATTCTGTGCCATAAAGTGCTTTTGTTAGGTTGAGAATATAAACATATTCAACATAAGCGTTTAGTGCTGACAATTTTGCTCCGTTTGAGTTGTTTGAAGCATTTAGAATATTAACAATGCGTTCGTAGTCTTCTTCTGTTGAAAATACTTCTTTTAATGTTATCGAAAGACTATCATAGCCTTGCATAAAGTCGTCAAGAGAAGTTAGGTTGTCAACATAATTATAGTTTGAACTTTTAACTCTTGTTCCAATAAACACTAATTTGTTGCTTGGAACTGTAATTTCGCCAACAGTTGTTCTAGAAAACATTTCAGCAATCTTTTGTCTGTCATCACCAAACATTAAATTTAGGTATGTTTCTTTTTGCTTAGGTGTGAGTTCGCTAACATAGTTGCTGATTTCTTTAAATTTGATATTTGCTTTTATAGTGGTCTTGTCGCTAGAATCAACTATACCAAAAGTAGAATATAGTTTTGAACCAGCAATATTAGCATTGCTATTTAAAACAGCAGTAAGTCTTGGCTTGCTTTGAATGAGAAATTCAAAATTTGGGTTTGAAGCAAGAGCGATAGCAACTTCGTGGTCGATAATCTTGTAAAGTTTTTCGCCATGTCCGTGATTTGCTTTTATTTCTGCGAGCTTTTGATTGCAAGCATCAACTTTTGTTAGATAGTTTTGATATACACTTTCTGGACTATCAAATCCGTTGATATAATAAGTTTGAATATCACTATATGCACCTGAGCCATCTTCAATCATGATGATTTTAAATTGATTATCATTTAGTCCAGCCTGCATAGCGATAGCATAAACTGCGTAAGCGTTAAAATCAACGCAGTAAAGATTTATGAACGCGTTTTCGTCCCTGTCCATAATAAGTTCAATCGTGCTAGTAACTTTTTGAGCTTCTGCTTCGGTCAATACTGTACCTGTGTTGCTTTTTGTGTCAAAACCGATATTGTTGAATTGTTCAACATTGTTGATTCCCGAATAAGTTTTGCCTCTTCCAATCCATGCATAAGTTTCGTATCCGTTTTGTATGGATTCGAGCGATGCAATTACTGGTGGGATTGAAGCCACCGTTGCGATGACATTATATGATTGTTTTTTGTCATCATTGTTATTACAGCCACTAACGCTAAATGGAATAATAATCAGCATTAAAGCAACCATTATAACACTTAAAAACTTTTTCATTTTCCCTCCAAATAGTATTTAAATTCAAGCAAAAAAACTAAATTTTCACTTGTGAGTCAATTTCATTCTAACACAAAAAACTTTTTACTCCAACTAAAAACTCATACTTCATATTTTGCCACACCGCAATATTATTAATCCCACAAAAAAACCAGCATTGAGGCTGGCAGGATTAATCAAATATACTTGTATGCTATCTGGAAAAATAAGACAAAAATTTAAACCTTGTATCAATAAAAAATTATTTTTTAACTAGATGTTTTTGTTATCAAGCAAGTTATAAACAACATAAAAATATATTTACTAAAAATTAATAAAAAAAATAGCCACTCGGCTATTTTTTTATGCAAACTTTTACTAACTTTTTCTGGGTATACAACAAATAATTTTTGGTTTTTTATTGGTTTTGTTCGATTTTTCGGGGGTTTTAATGGTTGGGGCAGAGAGATTTGAACTCCCGCATGTCGGAATCAGAATCCGAAGCCTTACCGCTTGGCTATGCCCCAGTATTTATTAATTTGTTGTGATAATAATATTACAAAACTTGTTGTTAAAACAAACTAATGTTTTGCGTTGTAGTTGAGTTACTATTTTATGAGTGGCGCTTTGGTAAGCAATTTTGCTTTGTTTCTCAAATATAACATCTTAAGTAACTAGTTTTAGTTTCAAGGCTTGCAAGTAGTTTTTAGAGTGCTATTATAAAGTGATAAACCCGCAAAATATTTTCACAACATAAGCATTTTAGTGAATAATCAATAATTTGTCAAGTCTTTAAAAAAGTATTTGTCAAACAAATGTTTGAAAATGACAAAATAAGTTTTTAAGTTTAGGTTTTTTGTGATATACTCGTTTGTATGAATATTAGCGGAGAAATTGAGAATATAATTTTTAGGAATGACGAAAACGGCTACACCGTGCTTGACCTTGACTGCAAAGGGGAACTAATAACCTGCGTTGGAAAGTTCCCAGAAGTGCATGGCGGAGAATGTGTGGAACTTTCGGGCGACTTTGTAAAAAACAAATATGGCGACCAGTTTTCTGTGAACAAAGTAAAAATCACACCGCCTTCCACAAGCGAAGGGATTATCAAATATTTGTCGAGCGGGCTAATTCACGGAGTTGGTCCAGTGACTGCCAGTGCGATTGTTGAACGATTTGGCAAAGACACGCTATATATTATGGAGTTCAATCCAAAAAAACTAGCCGAAGTTAAAGGTGTTTCGCTAAACAAAGCCGAAACTATTGCAACAAGTTTTATGGAAGTTAAAAAAATGCAAAATGCGGTTATGTTTTTGCAAGGCTACAATATTTCCACAAGTTTGGCTGTTAAAATCTACAAAACCTATGGCGACAAAACGGAAGATATATTAAAGAGCAATCCATATCGCCTTGTTGAAGATGTTGACGGAATTGGCTTTGTTACAGCCGACAAAATTGCGTGCAAGATTGGGATTCCAACCGACAGCGAGTTTAGATTTCGTGCGGGAATTTTGCATATTTTAAAAGAAAATAGCGAAAAAAGTGGCAACACATATATATTAAAAAAGACGCTCATAACCAACCTCTACAATCTGCTTGGCGTTGATGAAGACGACAGCAAGATGGAAAAAATCTTAACAAATCTTGCCTTTGATAATGTTATCAAACTATTCAGTCAAGACGGCGAAGATTGTGTTATGCTTTCAAAGTACTACAAGGTTGAAAGTTACATTGCAAGCAAACTTATTAGTATGAAATGCACCTTTGGAGACAAAGAAGTTGACATGACCAAAGAGATTGGCGACTACGAAATGTTCAATCAAATTTCGCTCCACAAAAATCAAAAGCAGGCTGTTCAAATGGCTGTTAACAGCGGAGTTTGCGTGATTACTGGTGGCCCAGGAACTGGCAAGACAACTATTGTTAAATGTTTGCTTGAATGTTTGAAAAGGCAACGCAAAAAAGTATTACTCCTTGCCCCTACTGGCAGAGCGAGCAAAAGACTTAGCGAAAGCACGGGCGAAGAAGCCAAAACAATTCATAGGGCACTAGACCTTGACTACAAAAACGGCAACGGAGCGTTTTTTACAAAAGACGAAAACAATCCGCTAAACGAAGATGTAATCATTGTTGACGAAGTTAGTATGGTGGACTCTATGCTAATGTTTGCGCTCGTAAAAGCAATTAGAAATCACGCTCAACTAATTATGGTTGGCGACAAAGACCAACTTCCAAGCGTTGGTGCTGGCAATGTTTTGAGTGATATTTTGGAAAGCAAAATTATTCCAGTTTGTATGTTAACCGAAATTTATAGGCAAGATAGCAAAAGTTATATCATAACCAACGCCCACCTAATCAACAGCGGAAAAATGCCAATACTAGACAACACCAGCAAAGACTTTTTCTTTGTGGAAAAGCAAGATCCAGTTGAAATGCTACACACCTGCGTTGGACTTGTAACACTAAGGCTTCCAAAGTTTGCACAAACGACCAGTCAAAAAATCCAAGTTTTAGCACCAATGAAAGCAGGTCCTTGCGGAGTTGACAGTTTGAACAAAGAACTGCAAAAAATGATTAATCCTGCCAGCAAAGACAAAAAAGAACTCGTGACCGAAACCACGACATATCGAGAAGGCGACCGCATTATGCAAACGGTCAACAACTACGAACAGGAATGGCGAAGACTCAGTCCAGAGGGAATTATAGAAAAAAACACGGGAGTGTTTAACGGCGATATTGGAATTATCAAGGAAATCAACACTCAAACGGGAGAAATCACTGTTTTATTTGAAGACCAGCGAGAAAGTGTTTATCCACGAACAAACATTGGCGAACTTGTTTTGTCTTATGCTATAACTATTCACAAAAGCCAAGGCAGTGAGTTTGATGTTGCGGTTATTCCAGTTGTTAGCGGAGCGAGTATGATTTTAACCCGCAATCTGCTCTACACCGCAGTTACGAGAGCAAAAAAACTCGTTGTGCTTGTTGGTTCAAAACAGAATATTTTTAGAATGGTCAGCAACAACTACACCGTCAAACGATACTCCATGTTAAAGCAGTTTTTGCTAGATGAACAATTCAAGTTTGACGCCATGTTTGGCAATAAAAATTAATTAGACCCACAATATGTGGGGCTTTTTTAACATTGCAAAAAGGCAAATTCATATAGACTATGTGGAGAATTTTTTTTATGATTGAAAATTTAAAAATTGGAAAAAACAGCATAGTAAACGAAAACTGCACTTTTGCTGGCAATGTGGAAATTGGGGACAACTGCAAAATTTTAAACTGCGAGTTAAAAGATGTTAAGATTGGCAACGATTGCGTTATAAAAAACAGCCAAATTGAAGACAGCGAAATTTTGGATAATACAAAGATTTTGAGTTCGTTCATTGAGCAAAGCAAAATTGATAGTGGCGTGCAAATTGGACCGTTTGCACATCTTAGACCCAACTGCATTTTAAAAGAGAATGTTAAAGTCGGCAACTTTGTGGAACTGAAAAACTGCACCATAGAAAAAGGCACAAAAATTCCGCACCTAAGTTATGTTGGCGACTGTGATATTGGCAAAGATGTCAACATTGGTTGTGGAGTGATTTTTTGCAACTATGACGGCAAAAACAAAATGCATTCTTCTGTTAAAGACAGGGTGTTTATTGGTAGCAACAGCAACATTATTGCACCTGTGAATATCGAAAGCGACAGTTTTATTGCCGCCGGTTCAACAATCACAAAAGATATTGACAACGGCGAGTTTGCTATATCAAGAGTTAGGCAAGAAAACAAAAAGTATATGCTAAATCCTTATGCTTTAAAATTTAAGCAACCCTTAAAACACTTTGGGACGGACGGTATTCGTGGAGTTTATGGCAAAGATTTAACGGACGAACTAGCCGAGCAAGTGGGATTTAGTTTGGGCGGTCTAAAACAAAACGCAAGGGTGGTTATCGGTCGGGACACAAGAGAGTCGGGCCTCGCACTTTTGGAACACATCAGCAAAGGACTGACTGCAAGCGGAGCGGAGGTTTTTGATGCGGGAATTATCTCCACCGCAGGTTTAGCATATTTGACACGCACAAGCGGATTTGACTACGGGATTGAAATCACGGCTTCGCACAATCCAAGCGAATACAACGGCATAAAGATTTTTGACAGCAAGGGCTACAAAATCAACGAAAGCGTTGAACATTTGATAGAAGAAAATTTGAGAACTCCAAACAAGATTAAAAAAGCAAAAATTCAAACCCTAAGCAAAAAGCCATACATAGATTTTTTGAAAGGAATTTGCAAAAAAGATTTGAAAGGCTTAAAGGTTTTACTCGACTGCTCCAACGGGGCTACAAGCGAATATGCTGAGCAAGTTTTTGCAAACCTTAACATCAAAACGGTGTGCATTAATAACGGCGGAGAAATCAACAAAGATGCGGGCGTTTTGGACGAAAACATTTTTGTTAGCAACATGAAAAAATATGACTGCGACATTGGATTTTGCTTTGACGGAGATGCCGACAGAGTTATGTGCATGACAAGGTCGTTGAAACTTATTGACGGCGACAAAATCATGATGATTTTAACAAAATTCTTCAAGCAAAAGTTTGCGGTTGGAACAATAATGACAAACATGGCTGTTGAAAAAGCACTTTTAAGACAAGGCGTAAAACTTGTTAGAACCGATGTTGGCGACAAGTACATTTCCAAAATTTTAAAGCAGAAAAAATATCTAATTGGAGCGGAACAATCGGGTCATGTGATAATATCTTCTCTAACCACCACTGGCGATGGATTGTTAACCGCACTAGTGCTTATTGATATTTATTCTCAAAACAAAAAGTTGTTTGAACAAGTGGAAAAACTAACAATATATCCAACTGTGAGCGAAAAAATAAAGACAACAAACAAAGATATTGTAAAAGACAAAGTGGTTAAAGATTTTGTTAATCAAGAACAAGTCTCATTAAGAAACTATGGCAGAATTATCGTTAGACCAAGTGGAACAGAGCCAGTTGTTAGAGTAACGGTGGAATGTGCTCATCTTTCTCACGCCAAAACAGTGGCAAAAAAGATTGTGGATTTTATAACTAGCAAACTTGATAACAAAACAAAATAATATTTTTAGAGTACCAAAAAAATTATGTGGCGGGCTTTTGCTTTGCAAGTTTAATTAATTCAATTAAATTAAAAAATATAAAACATAAAATTTAAAAAATAATTCTAGCGAAAATTATAGCGAAAATCATGATTTGTAAAATGTAAAAAATCAATATTATAAATTGTAAAGTTAAAAATAAAACAAAAAAGTGAACCAGTTTTTGATTCACTTTTTTTTGTTACTTTGCAAGTTTTTCGAGTGCTTTGTTGATTTGTTTTATTCTATCAAGTTTGTCTTCCAGCCTAACCTTTATTGCGTCAAAGTCTAATTTTGTGGATTTTGGATTGGATTGCAAAACTTTGTAGTCCAAACAAATCTGGTCGAACTCTTTTTTTTCATGTTCCAAAAGTTTGGTCAACTTAATAAGTGTTTGTTGATTGTGATTCATTGCTATCCTCCTTGTTCAAATCCCTTTCATCTGCTGGACTATAAAGCAAAATCTGTCCCGCACGAGCATCTTCAAATTGATATTGCTGTGGAACTGGCAAGTCCTTATATGGAAAAATAAATTTTTTAACAGCGTATTCATAGCAGAAATGTTCGAGTTTGTTAAGTCCCATGCCCACTGTTACAATCTTGATTGGCGAAGTTGGATTTTCAGTGTTGTATTGCTTAACAAAAGCGTGTATGCCACGAATAAAGCAGTCAAAGATTTGTTGTTGCTGAGCAAGCATTCTTGGCGAGTACATTTGGTCATCTCGATATCTCAAATTAAGTTCAAAGTCGTTGAACACGCAAAAGCCTCTTTTGCGGTTGATATACATTGTTCCCTTTGCAATAATATCGCCCTTCTTGTCTAGCACAACCAAGTTTTGCAAATCAGGTTTTGTGATTGTGGCTTTGGCAATATCCGCCCCATATAATCCACTGTTGAGCGTTGCACAACAGTTTGTGTATATTCCAATGATTGCGTTGCGGGCGTCTTTTTTACTCAAGAATTCGTAAGTAAAATTTTTTTCCATGGCGCTATCAAGAAGCGTTTTTGATTTGTCAAATTCCTGATTTGTTTGAGCAATCAACGAGTCGATTTCTGCCATAGTTTCCTTGATTGGAATACTAACCAAGTGGCTTGGAATATCTGCGGATTGTTCAAAAAGTTTTTTGGCTTGATTGAAGTATTCCTTGCCAGCGCCAACTCTTGCATACATTCGTTCCATTGGCGAAGCGTCTTCCCACTTTGTGCCGTAGTCTTTTAATGTTATATATCTACCAAGTGCTTCTTTCCAAGGAAGCGTTCTAGGCAATCCCTTTTCGTCAATAGTCATTCTAAAACTCTTGACTTCGTTAAAATCTTCAAACATTTCAGCAATCAAACTGTCGTCATACTTTGTAAGGTCAAATAGTAGTTCCAAATTTTGAAGTTCGCCGTTTTGTCCCGCCGTGGAAATAAACTTGAAAAAGTCTTGATTTGGTTTAACAAATTTTTCTGGGCAAAAGCGATAAATAAGGCTTGAATATCTGCCGTAAAAGTACTTTTCAACGATTGAATTTTTTGAAAGTGTTGCCATAAACGAGCAAACTTTTTGGCAAAGCATGGTTGATGTTTCCACGCCAAACTTGTCGGTGACTTTCTCTTTGCTAAACGCTCCCAGACTATATGCAAGATATAACATTCTGGCAACGCTCCTATTCGATTCAATGTTAAAATAATTAAAGATTTTTTCTTTTTCGTTCAAAAAGAAACTAAATTCACCATTGTCCAAATCTTCAATCACTTTTTCTGTGATTGGTGTTTCGTTAGTTACAAAAGCGTTAGCCACGCCCATATCAAGTGTGAGTTTGTGATGTTTTAGCACTTGAGATATTTTTGCGTATAGCGAAAAATTGCCTTGAATCAAATCGCCGTATGAATGTTTTGTAAAACTATCAAGATAGACTACGCAATCAACTTCGTCCATATTGGTTGGGAGTTCGGTTGCAAAAGTTAGGTAGTTCAATGCTTTGTCTCGATAGCAATACTTAAAGTTGATATCGCCAAAAGCGTCTTCCTGAATTGTTTTAACATTATATGGCACATGAATTTTTTTCAAGAACACGCAACCAGAAAAAGCGTTTTTAATGATTGTGCATTCTGTTGACGAAACAAAAAATTCGTCCAAATGCTCGCTTTGTGGGTCGAATGCGTTACGAATAAATCCACCAAAATTGGAGCAATCTCCGCTGTTTATTGTGTATGGGTGAACATTAACGATTTGTTTTTGCTCGCCGTCTAGTCCGTTTAAATACGCTCTTGTGGTGCTGTTTAGCCACACATTGCCGTAGTTGTTTTTGATTGAGAAAACATCTTCTCTATGTGAAGGCAAGTTGCTTAGAATTGACTTTTCGCTGATGAGTTCTAGCGTTGCGGTTTTGTTTTTGCCTTTTTTGTTGACTAGCCTTGTTAGGTCCTTATAGTTTTTAATCCTAAAACTAATTGGTTCAACCTTGTACCAGTCGTTTTGCTTGGAAAGATTGTTGTCACTAACTACCCTAACATATTTTTCGCCGTTATACTCAAACACTGGAAGCATTTTTTGATGAAACTGTGTTTCGTCCATGCTATATGGATATGTTTTTGCGTTGACGATAAACGACTGTCCAAAAGTTTTGAGTTGTTTGCTAAGATTACCTTCGTTATACAATCTTTCAAGAGTATTGCAAGTATCTTGATTTGCAAGAGTCTGTGGATATTCGCCAAACGAAATTGTTTGATATGACGATTTTTCGTCCGCCTTCACGGTCCTGATGTTTTTGTTTAAAAAGTCAACAAGGTCTTCGTCAAGTTCGGTTCTTTTGCCGAACTTTTCGTTAACATCTTTTTGGAGTGATAAGCTTAGGCACACATTGGAAACAGTGTATGGATTGGTGGAGTCGATAAAGTCAAAGTGACCGTCTCCCACCTTGTTATCGTTTGTTATGACCGACACAATCAAATTTTTGTTAAACTTGCTGTCCCTAAGGAGCATTTTAACCATATCGCTACTATACCCAACATTTGCAAAGTTGGACGCTAGGTCGGTGGCGTTGATACGGGCAAACTTCAAATCTCTTTTAATAGCCTTCATGTCTGGAATAAAAATTTTGTCTTGTGTGTCAAGTGCTTTTGAAGTTTGAAGATAATAATCAGCATTCTCCACTTTTGTTGGCACAATGTGACTAAATATTCTTTTACTAAGTTTGTTATCCATTTTTCACTCCCGCTAAAAATTATGATTTTTAAAATTGCTTTCTTTTGTACTCTTAATTACTATGTGTAATTATATTATCACTAAAATATTAAAAAGTAAATACCTAACAAGATATTTGTTAAGTACACATTTTTGACATTATTTTTTCAAACCCCTATTGACAATATTTAAAACTTGTGTTAAGATTTCTACACCTAGAAAAAAGGAGTAATTTTACAATGACATACAAAAAAGATTTTTTTGAAAACCTTGGTAGAAACGAACTTAGTCAAATCAAAACAAACATAACAAAAGAAGAATACAAATACTTTGCTTCTTGCCTAAAATATCTTCTTGCAACAAAAAAAAGATATGTTAGACTTAGCAACAGCAACAAGAATGTTGAAAGATACAACACAAAGATTGAGTACATTTTTAGTAACGACACAATCACTCAAAAAACAATCTTCCACTACAACGAAGGTATGGATAAAGATTGCAACTACGAAGATTGCACACCAGTTGCTTACAAAATGAACTACAACTACTGCAAAGAAATTGTTAACAAAGTTCTTAACTCTCAAAACGAAGAAACTCTATCAAACAACTAATAAAAGGTGCTTTAACTAAAAGCACCTTTTTTCTTGCATTTTCCGTTTTTATCGCCTTGACTGGAATAACCGTTGTGTTATTCCTTTTTTAAGCCCAAATATCATATTTTGCAAAACTATTTACAAGTCTTTGCATTATTATTTTTTAATCCTACTTTGCTAGCATAAAATATTACTAACATAAATTTTTTTGCAAGTGATTTACAAAAAACTTGTAATATATTTATTCCACCTATCATCAACGCTAGTCTATCTATCTGCCATTTTTTCTTTTTGTTAGCATTATGCACTTTGCGTATGTCCCTAAATAATTGTATAAAAAAAGAGCAATATTAAACTGCTCTTTTTATGAATTTAACTTGTTAACTATTTACAAAATTTTAAAACCTAATAAAACCCAAACTTATATTTTTGAAACATCAATTTTAAAAATGCTAAACTTTTAATCTGGATTTTATTTATTATACTTTTCCCTTTTTGTAAACCTTTACTTTGCAACTACTCTTTTCTTTTTGCTAACTACTACAAGTGCGATAACAGACATTGCCACAATCACGATTGCAACATTGTTGCTAACCACGCCAGTTGATGGAACAACAGGTGTTCCTTGTGCTGGTGCTAGGGACTTATTATCTGCATCACTAAACAATTCAATGGTCTTGCCACAGCCCGCAGAATAAATCTCTGTAATCGCTGTTTCTGGTTATGTTTGCGGGGTTTTTACAAATTTTTTAAATTTTTTTGCTCTATGGGAGCGGTGTTTTTGTGGGTTGAAATTCCAAAAGAGTAAATATGTAAATATCGATGGCAATATGTGACTATGTTTTAAGTGTAAAAGAAAATGCAATAATCATTTGCATGGCAAAACTCAAAATCGTTTTAGAAAATAATTCTTAAAATCTGCTTGTTTTGGCGAGTAAAATAAAGTTTCAAAATTGAGTTAAAAACGGCTATGAATGGTTTAACACAACGATTGAGTTGACAAATTGGGAATAAATTTTTATAATACAAGCAAGAAAATGTTGATGATTTTTGGAAATACAAACTTGCGTATAATTAACAAGTTTGTGCTAGAAAACTATCAACAAAAAGAGAGTGAATGATTTGAAAAAAGTATATCTTGACAACGCAGCAACAACAAAGGTTTCAAAATCGGTTGAAAAAGCCATGAAGCCATTTTTTTGCAAAACTTTTGGCAACGAAAGTAGCAGTCACACATTTGGCAGAGATGCAAACAAATTTGTGGAACAATCAAGGCACGATGTTGCCCAAACAATCAACGCCGAAACAAACGAGATTTACTTTACTTCTTGCGGAAGCGAGTCGAACTCGTGGGCGATTGTGGGATTAGCACTCGCTAACAAAGAAAAAGGCAATCATATAATCACAACGAAAATTGAACACGACTCCATTTTGAACGCCTGCAAGTTTTTGGAAAGTTTGGGGTTTGAAGTAACATATCTTGGCGTTGACAATCTTGGACATATCAACCTAAATGAACTGGAAAAAGCGATAACAGACAAGACCATTTTGGTGTCGGTTATGACCGCAAACAACGAAGTTGGAACGATTGAAGACATTGCGTCCGTTGGCGAAATTTGTCAGCGTCACAAAATTTTGTTCCACACAGACGCTGTTCAAGCCTATGGCGTTTTGAAAATTGATGTTAAAGCACTCCACATTGACGCCATGAGCGTGTCGGGTCACAAAATCTATGGACCAAAAGGCTCGGGAATGTTATATGTTAGAAACGGCGTGAAGATTAACAGTTTGATTTTTGGCGGAAATCAGGAATTTGGCAAGCGTGGCGGAACGCTGAACACAAGTAGCGTTGTTGGATTTGGAATTGCGTGCAAACAGGCATATCAAAACATCGACAAAACCTATGCCAAACTTTGTGAAACAAGAAAATATTTTGTGGATAGTTTACAAAATGCGTTTAAAGACCACATAATCATAAACGGCGACCAAGAAAAAACCGTTCCACAAATTATCAGCGTAACTTTCAAGCAAAGACTGGCGAACATAATTTTAATCAAACTTGACCAAATGGGAATTGCGGTTTCCCGTGGGTCTGCTTGCACGGCTGGAAGCGAACTCCCAAGTTATGTTTTGCAGGCAATGAGTTTGAGTGACGGACTAAATTCGACAATAAGATTTTCAATAAGCAAGCACACTTTGAAAGGGGAAATCGACTATACCATTAAGTGCTTGAAACAGATTTTGAATTACTAAAAATTTTAGAAAAACACGGAAAAATCACAAAAAAATGCAAAAAAACCTAATTTTTAACGATTTTTTGCAAAAAAAGGAAAAATATGAGGAAAAAACAAACAGTAGTTGTTGGAATGAGCGGTGGCGTTGATTCCAGCATTGTGGCATTAAAACTTAAAGAGCAAGGCTATAATGTTATTGGCCTATTTATGAAAAACTGGGAAGAAACAACGGACACTGGTCACTGCACCAGCGAGCAAGATTTTGAAGATGTTAAAAAAGTCTGCACAAAACTTGGCATACCTTACTATTCAGTAAATTTTGCAAAAGAATACATGGACAGGGTTTTCAAATATTTTTTGGAAGAATACAAAAAAGGCAGAACTCCAAATCCAGATGTGCTTTGCAACAGGGAAATCAAGTTTGGACCATTTTTGGAATACGCAAAACAACTTGGGGCGGACTTTATTGCCACAGGACATTATGCACAAGTTGAACACAAGAACGGCTACACATATTTAAAAAAAGCGGTGGACACCAACAAAGACCAAACTTATTTTTTAAATCAACTTTCACAATCGCAACTGGGCTACACTATGTTTCCAATCGGCGATATGCTAAAACCAGACCTTAGAGCGCTAGCGGAAAAATATGACCTTTCGACCGCTCACAAAAAAGATAGTACGGGAATTTGCTTTATTGGCGAAAGAAATTTTAAAGAATTTTTGAAGCAATATTTGCCAAATCAACCGGGGAACATTGTGGATATCGACACAAACAAAGTTGTTGGAAAGCATGACGGCTTGATGTACTACACCATTGGTCAACGAAAAGGCCTTGGAATTGGCGGTGGTGCGAGCGAAAAAACTGGCAGATGGTTTGTTGTAAGAAAAGACCTTGACAAAAATATTTTGTATGTTTGTTGCGGACTTGAAGATTGCCTATATTCAAGCGGGCTTGTGACTTACAAAGTCAACTGGATTCCGTTTGAGCCTGAGCAAAAAGAGTTTGACTGCTACGCAAAATTTAGATATCGCCAGCCTGACCAAAAAGTTCATGTTAAGATTGAGCCAGACAAAGTTGTTGTTACATTTGCCGAAAAACAAAAGGCAATCACGCTTGGTCAATGGGTCGTTTTCTATGACGACACATACTGCCTTGGTGGTGGAATTATTGAAGAAAAATTTTAAAAAATATCAAAAAAACACGAAAAACAACAAAAAATCTCGAAAAAATCGAGATTTTTTTATAATTTTTCATATTTTATAAAGTTTTACGATAAAAGCAAAAAATATAAACTTGTTTTGTAAAGGTCGTTTTTAGTATCGTTTTTGACTAATCTTCGTTTTGATAGCAAGTGTAAAAATCATTATCTGCTTTTTGTTCTTGCTTTATAAAACAGTTTTTAGATTCGAGTTTGTAAACAATTCCTGCTCGTTCGCTGTTGTTTTCAAGATAGGACAAAATCATATCTTCACGCTTGGATTGTTCATACATTTTTAGTTTCTTTTCCATAACAACGCTGAACGCCTTGTGCATTTTTGTGCTGTCGACAACTTCACTTCTAACCTTTAAGAGTGCAAGAGCAAATTCTTCATTTTGCAAAAGTTCGTCTGGGGTTATGTTTTTTGAGTCCGCCACATTTTGTAAAAATTTTGAACAAATCAAGTCGCTAGCAAGTTGCTGTCTAAAAGCGTGATTTGTTAAAGCCATGTTTAAGCCAACAGACACACAGCCACTACCCAAAAATTTGCCACCGATTGCATACGCTAAATATGGTTTTTTGAAATTTTGCAAATCTTTGATAGACGCCAAAAAGTGCGAAAGATAGTAAGAATTTTGATTTGTGAAAGTTTGAGCGTCATAGGTTGGGTCTAACAAATAGTAGCCGTTTATGTTATACTTTTCGTCTTTTAGATAAACAATCAAATTTGCGTGACAAGTTGAGTGTTCGCCGTCATAATTTACGATATTTATAAAACCTTTCATATTTTGACTGCTCAATTTTTTTATGCAGTCAAGCATTAAAAGTGAAAATCCAGCGCAGACAATTTTGTCGCCGTTCATAATGCTATAAATTGAGCGTGAATGTGAAAAGTTTTCGTCTTTGTCTTCCAGTTTATAAATTCGTTTTGTAACATAAAAATATAAGTACATTAGTTGCTCAAACTGTGAAAATCTTTTGCTTTGGATTCGTTTGACAACTTCGTTAATTTTTTTGTGAGTTTTTTTAACACGACTTAGGCTAACAAACTCGTTTTCAATTTCCAGTCCAAGCAAAATTTTTGGATATTTTTCTTTCAATTCTTCCATTTTTTGAACATATCTTTCAGCAACCGTACAGTTGTAAAAATTATGATGAAATGCAATCGAAAAGTTAAAAATTTTATTATTTTCTAGTTTTTTTTCGATTAAATTTAATAAATTTTCAAAATTTTCGTCAAAAAGTTGCTCTTTTTCTAGCACACACACAAATTTTGCGTTCTTGTTTAGAACTATCATTTGTTGATATTTTTTAAGAGCATTTTCAAAATCTTCTGGACTTAAAAGTGAGCAAAATACAGCATCGTTTTCCATACAAAAATGTTACCACTATATTGCCAAAATGTCAATATGCAAAATGGTTAAAATAGTTAATTTTGTGGCTTGCTAGTTTGAGCAATGTAGCACAAAAATCATACATCATTAAAACAAATATTCGCAGGAAAATTCTTTAAAATTGCAAACATAAAAAGACAAAAAAATCCAGCATAGAAACTGGATTTTAATCATGCCGTTTTGCGTAAAGAACCATATCTGTTTTGATAGTTCCATTAAATTTTTGAGTGCAAGTTTTGTCCAAATAGAGTGAATATTCTTCCTTAAACAATTTGGAAATCGCAACTTTTCGATTGTCGTAAACTAGCAAATATGTTGTTTTGTTTGTGGAAATATCAACAATTTCAACTTTGTGGGTTGATTGTTGCTTGCTTTCAGCAGTTTCATAAGGAGCGGAAAGTTTGGAAAATCCCAAACAGTTGCCTGCGCTCCAAAGTTCGCCAGTCGACTTGTTGACCCTAATGCAAAGCGGTTCGCTTCCGCCCTGCACGCCTTGCGTTATGGAGTTTGCGTTGTTAACATTGATTGTCTGGAAAGTTTGACCGCCGTCACACGAACGGAACAGTGAACTTTCTGCCCTATACTTATAGTTTGCACCGCCAACATAAACAATATTGGTGTTGTTTGGGTCAACCGCCACGGTGGTTAATCGATGTTCAAAAAATGTGTCGCTACCAATTTTGTCTTTCATGGTGGAGTCAACAAAAGATGACGGAATATTTTGCGAGATTTCTTCCACTCTGTTTTGCTCTTTAAGATAAATCTTAAAAAGCGAGTTCCACTGGCAAGTAACATACAAAATATTGTTAGTTTCGTCATACGCCAAATCGCTGATATAAGTGTTGTTCCACCAGCGTTTTAAGTCGGTCGAATTGCACACCACCTGCCACGATAGTCCGTTATCGGTTGACTGCACAACTTGACCCAATGTGTCGTTTATTCCATACAAAGTGCCGTTTTTAAAATTGCTTGTATAAACGCCCGTAACACCCTGCATGGACTGCCAAGTTCGACCAAAATCGTCACTTCTAAGATTTGCACAAAACAAAATATTCTTGTTTATTGGCGATTGATAACTGGAATAACTTGCCTGTTCCATCATTCTTGAAACGCCGTCCGCTCTAACATAGCCTTCGGTTATCTTGTGATTTTCGTCCAAAACAAAGTTGGCTGTTTCTCCGCCGTCATACGAAATTGTTAGGTATCTTTCCCTGTGATTTCGTGGAGCAAAAACCCCAAACAAGATATCTTTGCTTGCAGCGTATCCGCCGTAGATATTAGCACTATCGTTTAGCGGATTGTTGGTTGTTAGGTTAACAAACTTCCATGTTTTGCCGTAGTCTGTGGTCACTGCACCAAAATAATCTTGCGAGCCGAAATACATTAAACTGTTGTCGTAAACATTAAAATTGAATTTTCCACCGCACATAATGCCGTTGATGCCGTTTGAATTGGTATAGAAAGTTTTGCCAGCGTCTACGCTTTTGCTAAGCCAATCATTTTCAAAATCGAAAACTGTGTCTTCGTCCAGCCTTGACCAGTAAAAATTCATTCTACGGTTGGCATAAGGTAAAAAATGATAGTCGGCGTTGTCGCCAGTTTTCAGTTTGTTTGGAGTTGTAATGTTAAAACTTTGACCGCCGTCTGTGGAATACAAAACGGTGTTGGAAGAGTTTTCGTAGTAGAGCGTGTTGGTGTATACCAGCACCATATTGTTAGGATTTACGGGACTGACTTTTAGATTATAAACCTTGTGAGCGTCCGCACTAAAATGATACAAATACTTTGAGTCCATTCCGCCCTTAATGTAGTGCCACTGCCAACTTTCGCTGATTAAATGCGTGTTGCCAGCGTTTGGGTCGTCCTGCGTTCCGCCAGTAAGAGTGTTAACTAAATTAAGACTCGTTCCATAGTTATAAATTTTTACAAAAGTTGGAATATTATCGCTGTTTGGCTGAGAATTTGTCAAAATATACGCTTGATTTCCAACAACATCAAGTCCAGTTACATTTTCGTCCAGCAGTTTTTCAAAACTTTCGCCCTTGTTTGTACTAACAAAAAGTCCGTTATAGTTCCCGCAAAAAACTCTGCCAAGATTGTCGACTTTAACCAAGCAGTCGCCAAGTTCACTGTTTATTCTCTGCCAAGTTTTGCCACCGTCCGCCGATTTATATAGTCCTTTTTCATCGTTCGTCAAAACTGAGTCGCTACTATCATACTTTTCGATTAACGAAAGATATATCACACTTGAACCGCCCAAAGTGGAGTCGTAACTTGTTGGGTCGTAGGCTAAATCTTCGATTGTGTTTCGGTGTCCAAAAATGTTGAAATGCTGACTAAAATTCCAACTTTCGCCAGCGTCTAGGCTGTAATACATTCCCGTTGTGTAGGAAAGTTTGTTGGCATTAACGCCAAAACATACCACTCTTTGCTTGTTGTTTGGGTCAACTTGAATATCGCAAATGCCGTGTGAAAACAATCCAATATTTGCTTTCTTGAACGATTTCCCACCGTCCGTAGACTTAAAAATCCCGCCTACATCTGTGCCGTAAAATATCAAACTGCTGTCATCACTATCCCCAGCAATACAAAGTGGCCACTGACCACCTTCGCCCGCCGAACCAGTCTTTTCCAAAATATCACTACTGACGATTGGAACTTCCTGCCAAGACGAAATGTTGCTTTCGTTGTTTTCGTCAACATTAGCCACTTGCTGTAAAACATACTTTGGTTTGCGATTTATCACAAAAACAGCCAAAAAAACTGATAAAACAGTGATAATTATCAAAAATATTGCAATAAAACTTGTTTTTTTACTAATTTTTTTCACTTTATCTATTTTATTACATTCCACAAATTTGTCAAATTTTTTGGATTGTTTTGTAATGTTTATTTGTTAAATTAATTTAATCTACCCGTAAAAAAGTTAGTCGTAATACATAAAATTTTATGTGATTGCAGTTTATGTTTTCATAATTTATAATAAATACAATTTTTACAAGCCTTGCTTATCAATTTATTAGCAAAAAAGCAAATATATGATATAATCAAGTTGTAGGAGAAAAAAATGGCGTCTAGCAAAGAGTATAGAGATTTTATTTTAGAGCAGTTGGAAACCCTAAGCCCCGCTTGCAAATCCATGATGGGAGAATATTTGCTTTATGTGAACGGCGTTTGTTTTGGCGGAATATATGACGACAGATTTTTGATAAAAATAACAAAAACAAACGAAAAATACAAATTTTTAACAGAAATTCCATATAAAAACGCAAAACCTATGCTTTTAGTGAATAATGTTGACGACAAAATTTATCTTGAAAATTTGATTTTAGAAACCATAAAAGGATTAAAAAATAAGTAAGTATAGCAAATTTTAAAAGTACATTAAAGTTTGCGAAAAAGACGAATTAAAATTTGGCTTTGAAGATATAGAAAATACTCTGGTTTTCAGCGATACTTAAAATATAAAAAGAACATAAGAGTTATTATGTGTAAAGTCAAAAAAAATATTTCTTTGAAAGAAATATGAGTTACTTATAAAATCAAGTAAAAAAAAGAGAAAACTATGAAATATGTTGCACTGCTTCGTGGTATAAACATTAGTGGCAAAAACAAAATTAGTATGGCGGAACTGAAAAAGATTTTTGAAGAAAACGGATTTAAAATTATGAAAACTTTGCTTAACAGCGGGAATGTGATTTTTGATTTTGACGCCGTTAACACACAATTTTTAATGACCAATATCTCTAAAATTATAAAAAATAAGTTTGGTTTTGATATACCCGTGTTTGTTTTGACTGCTACTGAACTAAAAGAAGCGCTGAGTAATCACCCATGCTGGAGGAACACTCCCGACAAAAACATTTATAACAACCTGATTTTCATAATTCCGCCAACAACTTATAAAGATATTTTCGATTGCATTGGAAGCCCTAGCGTAGACATCGACAAGGTGGGAAATTATAAAAATTATATCTTTTGGTCGTTTGATTTAAAGAACTATCGTAAGTCAAATTGGGGGGGGGTTAAAACCGCAAGCGTAAGTCTAAAAGACCAAATTACAATTCGCACTGCAAACACTATGTATAAAATTTTAGCACTATGCGGGAATTAATAACCTAAAATAAAAAATAGCACCAATTATGTAGTGCTTTTTTTATAAGTTTAAGTATGATTTAAAAAAAATTCAAGTGTGATTTTTTATAATCTTTTTAAGACTACTTACAAATCTTTATTAGTATTATAAAGATCTGCTATAATTAATTTATATAACCAGTAACCAAAAAGTCGGGGATTTTTAATGAAGCAACTAGATTTAGTAAAACTGAAAAATAGCAATAAATATCAAGCCAACAATCTTGAAAAAAATATGCGTGGAATAGTTATCCAAACGCATAATAACAACGCCAATGTGTTGTTTCCTAGTCCACAAAATATTGGAGATTTTGCGATTGTAAATATAAAACTAACCGATTTAGAAAAAGAGACAAAAGATTTGCCTGCCGAGTTAAAAAACGAACTACTACAAAATATTGACGGTTTAATTTCTAATCCAAAACATATTTTAGAACCCGCAAAAATACATAACTACGACTTGGTAGAACTGCTTGTTGAAGAAGAAAAATATTCAAAGTTTGGCATACACAAAGGCGATGTGGGGTGTGTGATGGATAGTAACGCAATCAAAAATTGTATTGAAGTTGATTTTTCTGGCATAGACACGAATGGCAATTTTTATGGCGATTGCATTTCTGTGAACATTGACGATTTAAAAGTGATAAAAAAAGTAAAATAAAATATTTTTTTGCAAGAATAATGTGTAAAATTTAAGTCGATAGAAATTTTGTTATCGACTTTTTTACTGCGAAAAAATTGTAATAACGAATTTTAACAGACTCATGCAAGTCAAGTAGAAATCTACACACTCAAACAAGTTTGTAATTTTAAATTTTCTCACAGTTATTATCACAAGTGATATCGCTAAAAAAAATCTTTTTTCTTTAATATTTTGGTTATTTTAATCAAATTAAGCATGAAACAATAAATGTTTCGCAAAAATATAATAAGTTGCAAAATTATTTTTAAAATTAGGATTGCGTTGCACGTTTTTGATACATTTACATTTGAAATGGTGTTTTTAATATAAAAAAACCAAGTCTATAATTAGACTCGGTTTTGCCGTATTTTAATAAAAATTTTGTAAAACTATTTATTAGTATTCTTAAAATATTAAATCGTCATCATCTTCCTGCGAAGATGTGTCGTTATCTTTTTCTTGCTGAGCAGTAGCATATTGTCTGGATGTTGCGTCATAGCGGAGTTGAAGTTGTCTGTTGAACTCTTTTTCAAACATAGTCAATCCGACCAAAAACGACAACAAATGCTGGCTTTTGGGTTTAAATAAAAATGCAGTAAAACGAAATTACACTAATACTCTTTCACGAATATCAAAAGTGGACTTTCCTAAAAACAATGTTTGATTATATTTTGGTACAATATTGTGTGCCGTGAGTGTTAAACTACGGGCTTGTAATTCTTAGAGATTTTGTTGTAGAGATGAATGGACTCGAACCATCGACTTGTAATTCTTACAGTCGCTTCGCTCGTCAAAGGTGTGGGTCGGTTTTCAAACAAAAAAACAGTCCCGAACGGACTGCCTTTGCTGGTAGAGATGAATGGACTCGAATCGACTTGTAATTCTTACAGTCGCTTCGCTCGTCAAAGGTGTGGGTCAAGTTTTGCAACAAAAAAACAGTCCCGAACGGACTGCTTTTGCTGGTAGAGATGAATGGACTCGAACCATCGACCCCCACCTTATCAGGGTGGTGCTCTAACCAGCTGAGCTACATCTCTATATTTTGTTTTTAAGACTTTAACAACTGTCTTGGGAGGGATATTATAGAAAGTAACTTCTATAAAGCAAAATAGCGAAAGTGACTAAACTCTCACTATTTTAGTGGTGGAGAATATCGGATTCGAACCGATGACCCCCTGCTTGCAAAGCAGGTGCTCTAGCCAACTGAGCTAATCCCCCATAAATCTTGCTTTTATATAATAACATCTTTTTTTTGGTTTGTCAACAAATATTTTAAATAATCATATAAAAAATTGTTAGGAGATTTTTTATGTGCGGAATTATTGGATATGTGGGAAAAAACGACTTCATAAAGGTGGCAAAACAAGGGCTTTTGAACCTTGAATATCGTGGATACGACTCGGCGGGGCTATCTTTTTTTGAAAAAGACAAGATAACAACCATTAAAAATGTGGGAGATGTGAAATCGCTATTTTCGATTGTTCCACATGGAACATTAACAAGCGTTGGAATTGGTCACACCAGATGGGCAACTCATGGAGTGCCGACCGTTCAAAATTGCCACCCGCATTACAGCGAAGACAAGAAGTTTTATGTTGTGCACAACGGCATAATCGAGAACTATCAACAAATCAAAGATACATACCTTAAAGAAACTAATTTTTATAGCGAAACCGACACCGAAGTGATACCAAATTTACTCTCGCATTTTTATAGCAAAAATCACAATGTGGTAGACTCAATCAAGCAGACGATTGACATCTTAAAAGGCTCTTTTGCGCTTGTAATTATGCACAGCGATGAGCCATCAAAACTATATTTTGCCAAGCGAAATAGCCCTATGATTATCGGCATAGGCAAAGGCGAA
Source organism: uncultured Clostridia bacterium (assembly GCA_934777505.1). Classification (GTDB taxonomy): domain Bacteria; phylum Bacillota; class Clostridia; order Christensenellales; family UBA1242; genus CAKVNM01. The sequence continues at coordinate 131,503 of CAKVNM010000002.1, forward strand.
AACTATATTTCTAGCGACTTACTCGGTTTTGGTGATAGTGTTAGAAAATATATTTTAACTAGCGATAATAGTTATGGTTTTATAACTATAAATAAAATTAAACTATTTGTTGATAATTTGTGTATAAAGCCAGAAATCAAAAAATTAACAAAATCAAAGTTCAATATGTCACTTGGAGATTATCCATTCTATATGCTAAAAGAAATTAGCGAAGTACCGCTTGCAATTCAAGAAACTTGTGCTATTTATGAAAAGAAACATAACCCTTTAACGAACATAAATTTGGATTATTTTAAAGGCATTGACGAGATATTATTCGTTGCGTGTGGAACGAGTTATCATTCGGGACTTGTGGGTGCAAAATACTGCAAATTGCTTGCAAATATCAAGAGCAGAAGTGTGATTGCTAGCGAATTTATTTACGAAAAAGAGATACTAAATCAACGAACGCTTTGTGTGTTTATTAGTCAGTCAGGAGAAACCGCTGACACACTCAGTGCAATCAAAAAAGCAAAGCAAAATGGTGCGAAAACTATTGGAATAACCAATGTCCCAAATAGCACAATTTGTCAACTTTGTGACTACATACTGCCGATAAAAGCGGGTAGAGAAGTTGCCGTGGCGTCCACAAAGGCCTACAACGCACAGTTAACTATGCTTTTAATCCTTGCAGGGTATATTGGTAACCACTACAACATCAACAAAACCATTATGGAGCAACTAAAAAAAGCAAGTAATATTGTTGACCCTACTAAAATTATCAACAATATCACAAAAATTGCAAAAAAACTATCTAAATCAAAGAACATTTACCTTGTCGGGCGTGATTTGGACTACATAACCTGCATGGAAGCGTCCTTGAAACTCAAAGAAATTTCGTATATTCCATGCGAAGCCTATCCTGCGGGCGAACTTAAACACGGGACGCTAGCATTAATCACAAAAAACACGCCAGTGATTGCCGTAATAACTCAAAAGTCACTAATTAACAAGACTATGATGATTATCAATCAAGTAAAGGCTAGGGGCGGGAAAGTATATGTGTTCACAAATCAAGATTTAAGCAAATACGACACCAAAAAACTCACTATCGTTAAAACTGACGCCGTTTCATGTGAACTTGTTAGCCCTATCATAACTATCGTGGTTTTCCAACTACTCGCATATCAAACAACACTCTGCTTGGGCTACAATCCTGACAGACCGCGAAACCTTGCAAAATCAGTTACTGTCGAATAAATATCAAAGGCTTGAATTTTATTTTTCAAGTCTTTATTTATTATTAAAAACTTTTAAAACGCTATATTTTATCGACCGCGCAGGCAATTTGTGTGCGAAATTACTACTAAATTGTTTCATGTGAAACATTTTAAGTACAACAAGAGTTTTAAGTCGTGGGCTACAAATTTATTGTTAATTAGGGGCTATATTATTACAGCATTGTGTCATAACTCACTGTTGAAGCAGATTTCTTATATAGCAAAAGCAATCCTTAATTTACATCAAAGTTATTCTCAGCCACTTACTTATTAACAAAAGCAATTTTCTATATTTTGCATTTAATATAGTTATCAACTATTTTATACTAGGAATAATCGTAATACTTGTATTCTACTTTAACGCAAGTCGATTGTTTCACATGAAACATTTTGGTTATTATTGCTATTGTGATTTTTATTGGCTCTACTAACAGTTCTTGCTACGATTTGATTAAAAGATACAATAAAATATCAATCGATGTAAAAAAATATAAAATACAAGCAAATGTAAAAACCGCTTTTACATTAAGAATTTTTCAGTTGATATTGCTTTGCTCATATTTCAATGTTTTATTAGCATAATCTTTGAGTGGTCAACAATAATGTATTTGCTCTATATTAACAACTTAACAACCAATCACAAATTTATCATATAGTAAACTTAAAACACAATTAACAAAAAGAGCAAGCACTGTTTAAAACAGACTCTAATACACAACTACAAACTTCAAATCTTTCACAGTTAATTATTAGTAATGTTTCACGTGAAACAAAAAAATCGAACCCGTAAAGATTCGATTTTTAATGCTACTCAGCATCTTCCATAATCTCTTTTATGGAATTGTGAGCCTTTTTAACCTTAGCGCTAAACACAATAGTTACAATAAAGTCACAAACGCCGTCAACAATCAACGAAATTCCGCAGAATATCATAACGGAAGTGAAAGTGTTAAGCATTATCATAACACCAAGTGTGATAGACAAAATTGCCGATACAACAAATGCCCATGCACCTTTTGCTCTTGCTTTTTTGCATTCGATTGCGTTTTGGATTTGAATTGCACCTTCTGCAACAAGGTAGATACCAAAGATAATTGTAATGATACCTTGCACTAAGTCTGGCCTAATGAGTGTGAACAGTCCAACAAACATCAACATTATACTAAGGATAAGCACATACGAACCAAATAGCGAATATGCAAAGCAATATCTTAAAAGTAGCATAACACCGAGCAGTATGAACATTGCTCCTGCAATATAGCAGATTATTTGTGCTGAACTTTCTGGCAAAGTCACAAACAAAATACCAATAGCAATAACAAATAGCGAAGCAATCAAGGCTTCCTATTTTACTTTTTTACAAAAGTTTTTAATTGCGTCCATATAAAATCTCCTTTTTATATCTTTTACGCCACTATGGTAGCAAAAATCGGCTCAAAAGTCAAATGATAAGACATTGTAAATTAAATATTAAGCATTCTGCGTCTAAACAGCAATTTTGTTAACTTCTTTAAAGTGACAATTGACAATCAATAGCAATCATGATACACTAATAAAAACCAAAAAGGAGATTATTTTATGGAAATGCAAGAATACAACAAGTGGTTCACATTAGTCCCAAAAAAAGAATTAACAAAGTTTATTTTAAGACAATATAAGGATTATTTTAATGCTGGTATTCCTTATGGCACAACGCAACTTATAGAACATTTTGGAGAAGTTTTCCAAGTTTTCTACCCAGAGTATAACGGACCAATATTGAAACTTCAATCTCGTGCGTATGATGACTTTTTCATACTATCATGTGATTCATACATGGAAGACCCTTACGATTTCTCTATTGACCGCATAACTTATAGAAACCAAAAAGAAATCTTGGACTGGATTGGCGTTGTTATTTCCGCAATTAAGGAAAACAATTTGGATTACAAAGAATACATTAGCGAGCTCAAACAAGAATATATCAAGGAGTTCGGCAAGGACGATGTTAAAAAACTATTCAAAGCAATAGATAAAACATTCCTAGAACAAGAAAACGAAGACGAATTATCATTCTAAACAACAAGCACTCGCATAAAAAGCGAGTGTTTTTGTTTATAAACCACACTAAAAGATTAGCATAACTTAATTTAAATAAAAAAGGCTCGTAAATTCCACGCAAGCCTTTTTTATATAAAAGAAAAAAGCACACCCATAATCACGGCATGTGCATTGTTCTGGCGGAGAGTGAGGGATTTGAACCCTCGCGCCAGTTTCCCGACCTAACACCTTAGCAGGGTGCCCCCTTAACCACTTGGGTAACTCTCCACACTGACTGGACTAGTATATCAAAAGCAACGCAGACTTGTCAAGTATTTTATTTAACCAATTTTAAAAAATTACCCGCCAATATCGCCCGCAGAACACAATTTATTTTGCATAACTATCTCACAATAAACACAGGCTGTTTCAAGTGTAATTCAACAACATAATTAAATAACTAATCTAATTCACGCCATTACTTATATATACCCTTTTAGGCAAAGGAATATACCAATTGTAAGAAAAACACACTACTGATTGCTAAATTAGGATTTACAATAGTTTATAAACTTCTTTTAGCATAAATTTTAACACAAAGGTTTGTAAATAGTTTTAACAAAACAGTTTTACTGCAATAAAAGCACTTATAGCATCACAAGTAAGAGAAAATCGCAATATTATACCGAATTTTATAAACTTCATATATTCTCTTAATAGATTTTACGTAAAAAACCCGTTAAAAACCCGATTTTGCCGTCATTTTAGCGGTATATTATAATAATGCATTAACACAAAGGCACAATAACAACAAAATTACTCTTAAACCTACATAATATGGTACTATACCGTTAAAACAAGCCTTGCCCGCCATATTAATATGATTACCGTCACACACAACACGCATATAGAACAATAAAAATTGAAGTTGTAACATAGATACACCATAATAAATAAAAACTATGCAGATATTAGAATTACAATCAACTTAATCACACAATACATTTTGTTTCACATGAAACAATCTCACAAAACTATTAATTCAACATTATTATAAAAACAAGCAATGTTTCACATGAAACAATTATCACATACTTACCAAATAAAAATGCCTTAAAAAAACCAATTTATATTATATTACCGCAATAACATACAACTCAACAATACCAAAATTATATAAACTCAATAAAGCGTATCAAAATAACAAACCACGCTAAAATAACACAAATAGCACATTATTTATATAAATACGCCATGCGCTAGCCATATAATCACAAAAAAGGAGCAATTTTTATGCTCCTTTTAATATTCTAATAAATATGTACTATGTTTTTTTAGGATTTCAACCAAGTCAAACACTCTTTGAAGGTCGTCCATGCTATAATAATCAATATAGATTCTACCTCTTTGGTCGTTACCAAGAGCACTAACTTTTGTGCCAAAAACCTTTTGCATATCGTGAATTAACTCTTTAAGTTCAATGCTTTGTTGAGAAACTTTTGGTGCTTTGCCAGATTTACCAACCTTTACAGCCTTTTCCAAGTCCCTAACAGTCAATTTCTTCTCGCAAACCTGCTTTGCAAGTTTAATTTGAGCATCTCTGTTGTTAACAGCAACCAAACTTCTTGCGTGACCAGCAGAAAGTTTACCTTTTTCAATCATATCAATAACTTCTGGTTCAAGATTTAAAAGTCTAATTGTGTTAGCAATTACTGGACGACTCTTTCCAAGTCTGTCCGCAACAACTTCTTGTGTCCAACCATATTCTTCCATCAACTGCTTGATTGCTCTTGCGGCTTCCATAGGGTTCAAATCTTCCCTTTGCAAGTTCTCAATGATAGCAATTTCCCTGATTTGCTTTGCATCATAGTCCTTAACAACTGCTGGAACAGTCTTTAAGCCAGCAATTTGGGCTGCTCTCCATCTTCTTTCACCTGCAATTATCATATATCTGTCGCCAGTTTTTGTCAAAACCAATGGTTGAATAATACCATGAATTTTAATACTGCTAGCAAGTTCATTAAGAGCAGATTGGTCAAAATTCTTTCTTGGCTGGTCCTTGTTTGGGTCGATTTTACCAATCTCGATTTGATAAACATTCTCACTGCTAACATCTCCGCCAACAGACGCCATTTTTACTACTTTTACTTCTGGAACTTCTTCAATATTGTCGTTAACTTCCTTGGTGTCAACTTCACTATCTCTATACACACTAAATAGTGATTCTAGTCCCCTTCCTAAACCTTTTTTTGCCATAAATAATTATTCTCCTTTGTTCACTTTATTAAATTTGGTTATTTTATTATAACTAATTTTGTTTCTTTCTAGTACTTCTTCCGCAAGAAGCATATATGCAAATCCACCTTTACTCTTTGGGTCGTAAGTTAGGATTGGTTCGCCATAACTTGGTGCTTCGGCAAGCCTAATATTTCTTGGAATAACAGTGTTATAAACCCTATTTCCAAAGAACGCTCTAATCTCTTGCGAAACCTGATTGACCAAGTTTGAACGGTTGTCTTTCATTGTCAAAACAACGCCTTCAACATCAAGATTTGCATTGAGTCCGTGCTTTTTAATCAACTTGATTGTGTTCATAAGTTGAGTTAAACCTTCGAGTGCAAAGAACTCACACTGAATAGGAATTAACACGCTATCGCTTGCTGTCAACGCATTAACGGTCAATAATCCAAGCGATGGTGGACAGTCAATACAAACAAAATCATAGAAGTTGCGAAGTCGGTTCAAAATGTTCTTCAAAACAATCTCTCGATTGTCCATTTGGACGAGTTCAATTTCCGCACCAGCAAGATTGATACTGCTTGGCAAAATATCAAGCCCTTCGATTTTTGTTTTGATAATAACTTCTTCGGCGTAGTTTTCGCCACTAATAATGTTGTAAATACTCTTGGAGTCGTCTGTTTTCTCAATTCCCACATTACTACTTGCATTGCCTTGTGGGTCAAGGTCAACAATTAGAACCTTTTTGCCCATCGCAGCAAAGTATGCGCTAAGATTTACGCAAGTGGTCGTCTTTCCAACTCCACCTTTTTGGTTTGCAAATGCAATAATTTTTCCCATAAAAATCTTCCTTTTCGCTATCATTATAACACAATATGCGTTAAAAACAATTATTTTCGACAATTTTTCGCTTATTTTTGCTTGAAAATTAGCAAATTGGCTGTAATTTTGGTTTATTTTTATCTCGTGGATATTTTTTATCAGTGTTTTTGATTTTACTAACATCAACAATCGTGCGAGTGGTTTCCTCGTCAAGATTGTAGGTTTTGATATCAATCTTGCCACCGCCAAGCATGAGTATTGCCTTTTTACTCTCATCTAGTTCGTCTTGAATCTTATCACTCTTATATGCCAAAAAATGTCCGCCAATCTTTACAAAAGGCAAGCAGTATTCACTCAAAGTGTTCATTTTTGCCACTGCACGAGCAGTAACAACATCAAAACCATTCAAAAATTTGTCTTTAAACGCCTTATCTTCTGCTCTAAAATGCAGTGTTTGAACACCTATTAATCCAAGTTCTTCAACAACTATATTCAAAAATTTAATACGCTTTTCAAGAGCATCAACAAGGGTTAAGTTTATATCTGGCCTAACAATTTTTAGCACCAAAGCGGGAAAGCCCGCACCCGTTCCAATATCACACAAAGTGGCATTTTGTTTGATGTATCTTGCACCATAAACACTATCGGCAAAGTGCTTTAAGTAGACATCTTTTTGCTCTGTTATTGCCGTCAAATTAATCTTTTCGTTCCAGTCAACGAGCAGTTCATAGTATCGCTCAAACCGCCTTGTCATCTCGTCAGTCATAGTAATTCCAGCGTAGTCACAAGCCATTTTTAGTGACATTTCATAATCTTTTAGTTCCATATTTTGATTGTAGTATTTAGCCACCAGTTTGTCAAACATTTTGAGCATTTTTCAAGTCACAAAACAAAGATTGTTTCACAAGAAACATTTTTTGTAGTTATATTTTTATAACTTAAATAAACTTATTTTTAATTATGTAATTTTATATAACAATAATTTCCGCAATCAAAATTAAAGTTATTCACAAAAACACAAAATGTTTTATGCTCGCAAAATAAAGCCCATTGTTTCACACACTATTAAACAACTCCTAAGCCACAATATCCACTCTTAATAAGCAATCAACAAGAACGAAATATGAAAAAATTAAATTTCCACAATATATCAACAAAGGTTTTAATCACCGTTAATATCAATCTTTTAAAATCTCCGTTCTCGCTTTTAAGTAAACATTCCGTCACCAAGCAATAAAAAACACCCTTAAATTAAAGGGTGCTTTTAAAGTATAAAGATACTAAATTTCTTCGGTTGAATTTTCACTTTCACTACTAACTTCTGTGGTGATATTGTCAGCGTCTACTCCGTCCAAATTTTCAGTAGGAGTGTCTTCAATCACTTCTTCGTCTTCTCGTGGAGAAATTGCCACAGCAACAATCTTTTCGTTGTCGTGCATACGCATTACTCTAACGCCGAGTGTGTCACGACCAAACTCACTAACATCGGTTGCGTGTATTCTAATAATCGTACCGTTGTCGCTAATTAACATAACATCGTTGTCGTCAGTAACTTGTTTTAATCCAACAAGTTTGCCTGTCTTGTCGTTAAATACGCCCGCTTTTACGCCTTTTCCTGCACGGAGTTGCAATCTGTAATCGTCAAGAGCGGAACGCTTGCCGTAGCCCTTATCACTGATTGTCAAAAGTTTTGTGTCTGGTTTTAGAACAATCATATCAACAAGATAGTCTTGTTCTGCCAAATCCATACATTTAACACCTTGTGTATCTCTACCCATTGCACGAACATCGTTTTCGCTAAATCTAATACACTTGCCTTCGTGAGTAGCAACAACAACTTCGTCACTGCCGTTTGTAAATTGAACGCTAATCAACTGGTCGTCATCAAGAAGTTTGATTGCAATTTTACCAGTTTTTCTAATGTTTTCAAATTCGCTAAGGCTTGTCTTTTTGATTAAGCCATTTTTGGTTGCCATAATCATATAGCCACTTTCGTTTTCGCTTACAGGAATGATTGCGTTAACTTTTTCGCCGTCTTCCATTTGAAGAAGGTTAATCATCGCTCTACCCTTAGCCTGTTTTGATGCTTCTGGAATTTCGTAACCCATCATAGCGTAAACTTTGCCTTTGTTTGTGAAGCATAGGAGCGAATCATGGGTGCTTGTGACCAAAATATCTTCAACAAAGTCTTCTTCCTTTGTCTTCATACCGACCATGCCTTTACCACCACGATTTTGGCTTCTATATTCATCAACTGGCAAGCGTTTAACATAGCCAAAGTGACTTCTTGAAATAACAACATCTTCTTTTTCGATAAGGTCAGCAATATTAATATCACTCATATCAAGTGAAATCTCGCTCTTTCTGTCAACGCCGTATTTATCTCTAATTTCTGCTAACTCGGTCTTGACAATTTCAAGCACTCTTGCTGGTTTTTGAAGAATATCTTTAAAGTCTGCAATCATAATTTCAAGGTCTTTCAATTCATTTTCAATCTTTTCAACTTCAAGATTTGTAAGTCTTTGAAGTTTCATTTCCAAAATTGCGTTTGCTTGAATTTCAGTTAGTCCAAACTTACTCATAAGGTTAATAAGTGCTTCTTGTTTGTCCTTTGAACTCTTGATTGTGTGAATAACATCATCAACATTATGAAGTGCAATAACCAAGCCTTCCAAGATATGTGCTCTTTCTTCGGCTTTTTTAAGGTCAAATTTGGTTCTTCTAACGATAATTTCTTGTTGGTACTTTAAATACTCTTGCAAGATTTGTTTAAGGTTTAAAATCCTTGGTGTGCCATCAACAAGCGCTAGCAAAATAATGCCGTCACTCATTTGAAGTTCTGTGTGTTTGTATAGGAAGTTCAAAACAACCTGTGCATTAAAGTCTTTTTTGATATCAACAATAATACGCATACCTTTTCTATCACTTTCATCACGAATGTTGGAAATCCCGTCAATTCGCTTGTCTTTAACAAGGTCTGCCATTGTCATAATCAATTTTGCTTTGTTTACCTGATAAGGCAATTCTGTGATAATAATTCTTGACTTGCCAGTGGAGTGATTTTCTTCAATCTCGGCTCTGCCACGAACGATAATCGAACCTTTACCTGTTTTGTAGGCTTGACTAATTCCGCTACCGCCCATAATAATTCCCTTTGTTGGAAAATCTGGTGCTGGAATAATCTTGATTAAATCTTCAATCTCAATTTCTGGATTGTCGGCCAATGCTAGAACGCCGTTGATAACTTCTTTTAGGTTGTGTGGTGGAATGTTTGTTGCCATACCAACCGCAATACCGTCACTTCCGTTAACAAGCAAGTTTGGAAAACGGCTTGGCAACACTGTTGGTTCTTTTTCTAGTCCGTCATAGTTTGGAATAAAGTCAACAGTGTTTTTGTCGATATCTCTCAATAGTTCGCTAGAAATTTTTGATAGTCTTGCTTCGGTGTAACGCATAGCAGCGGCTGAGTCACCGTCAACAGAACCAAAGTTTCCGTGTCCGTCAACAAGTGGGCAGTTGATTGAAAAGTCTTGTGCCAAACGAACCAATGCATCATAGATTGAACTATCGCCATGTGGGTGGTACTTACCCATAACATCACCGACAATACGAGCACATTTTCTGTACGCCTTGTCGTAGGTGTAGCCAGCATCTCCCATGCCGTAGATAATTCTACGATGAACAGGTTTTAAGCCGTCCCTAACATCAGGGATTGCACGGCTAACATTAACAGCCATTGCGTAGGCAATAAAGTTTGTTTTCATTTGATTGTTAACATCAACTGGAACAACCTTTGTTCCTTCGAGCAACTTGCTTACTTCTTCGCTATAATCTACTTTTTTCATATTTTCTCCTTAATCCCTAAATATCTAGGTCCTTAACAAGTGTTGCGTTTGCTTCAATAAACGCTCTTCTAACTTCTGGGTCATCGCCCATAAGGTCGCTGAACACCTTGTCGGCTTCAACCGCATCGTCCATGGTAACTTGAAGTAGCGTTCTTCTTTGTGGGTCCATAGTTGTTTCCCAAAGTTGTTCTGGGTCCATTTCACCAAGACCTTTGTATCTTTGTTGGCCAGTAACCTTTTTGTCGGTTGTTGCCAAAAATTGATTCAAACTGTCGTCATCGTAGAAGTAATGTTCTTCTTGTCCTTGATTAACCTTGTAAAGTGGTGGTTGAGCAATATAAACATGGCCATGTTCAATCAAGTCTTTCATAAACCTGAAAAAGAATGTTAACATCAAAATTTGAATGTGCGCACCGTCAACATCGGCATCGGTCATGATAATAATTTTGTCATATCTTAGTTTGCTTTCGTTAAAGTCTTGACTAATTCCGCAACCAAAGGCTGTAATCATTGATTTAATTTCTTCGTTGCCTAAAATTCTTGCAAGTCTTGCTTTTTCAACATTAAGAATTTTACCCCTTAGTGGCAAAATAGCCTGAAATCTTCTATCTCTGCCAGTTTTTGCACTACCGCCCGCAGAATCTCCTTCGACAAGATAAATTTCGCATAACGCTGGATTTTGTTCGCTACAATCTGCAAGTTTACCTGGAAGTGTTGTGGTTTCAAGAGCGCCTTTTCGTCTTGCTGTGTCACGAGCAAGTCTTGCGGCTTCTCTTGCACGCTGTGCTGTGATGCTTCTAAAAATAAGTTCCTTGCCGTCTTTTGGATTTTCTTCCAAATATGAGCCAAAGCCTTCTTGCATAGCCTTGTCGACAAGTCCACGCATTTCGCTATTGCCAAGTTTTGTTTTTGTTTGTCCTTCAAATTGTGGGTCGGTTAGTTTAACGCTGATAATAGCAGTCAAACCTTCCCTAACATCGTCACTCGAAAGTTTTTCGTTTTCTTTTAGTAGTCCAAACTTGTGACCATAGTCGTTGATAATCTTGGTCAAACTGGTTTTAAAACCAACCAAGTGAGTTCCGCCTTCTTCGGTGTTAATGTTGTTTGCGTAAGAATAAACAATTTCGTTGTAAGTGTCGTTGTATTGAAGTGCAATTTCAACTTCGTTCTTTGGATTTACAACATTGATATAAACTGGTTTTTCAAACAATGTTTGCTTGTTAACATTAAGATAATCTACAAACTCAACAATTCCGCCTTTAAAGTGGAAAGTTTCGTTCTTTTTTTCTTCGCCACGCTCATCAGTAATAGAAATTTTAATTCCACGGTTTAGAAAGGCAATTTCTCTAAATCTAGCCTTAACTGTATCGTAGTTAAAGTGAGTGGTTTCAAAAATCTCGCTGTCTGGCATAAATGTAACAGTTGTTCCTGTGTGGTCAGCCGTTCCAACAACTTTTAGTGGTTCTTGTGGAATACCACGCTTGTAAAGTTGATAGTAATGGTTGCCGTTTTGATAAACATCAACTGTTAGCCATGTTGATAGAGCGTTAACGCACGACAAACCAACGCCATGCAATCCGCCAGAAATCTTGTAGCCTTCGCCACCAAACTTTCCGCCTGCGTGAAGTTTTGTCAAAACAACTTCGACCGCACTCTTGTGCTCGGTTGGGTGAATACCTGTTGGAATACCACGACCGTTATCAATAACTCTGCACGAGCCGTCCGCTCTAAAAATAACTTCGATGTCGGTACAATATCCTGCAAGTGCTTCGTCAATTGAGTTGTCCACAACTTCTGTGATTAGGTGATGAAGTCCCCTTTCGTCTGTTGAGCCGATATACATACCTGGTCTTTTTCTAACAGGGTCAAGTCCTTCCAAAACTTGAATATCACCTTCGTTGTAGTGCTTGCTTTTAACAAGGTCTTCTGTATGCTCCATGTCGAGTGAATCATACTGTTCTTCTTTTAATTCGATGTCTGCCATTTGTTCTCCCACGACTTTTAAAAAAGTCTATAATATATTTATTATAATGCATTATAAGTATATCACACGCACGCGCGAAAGACAACTTAATTTTGTTAAAATATCAAAATAACGGCAAATTTAGCCCTATAAAAGCGCAAAACGCCGTTTTGTGATAAATTTATCACACACCGCACATATCGCCTTTTGTATATTGTAAATGATAGATAATTTTTAGTTTTTTCAAAAAATGTTTTGCAAAATCAAAAAAAAGCATAAAAAATCCGCCAAAATTAGCGGATTTTACTTGTTAAAAGTTTTCTTTGTCGATTTCAATAATCAAACATCTGTGTGGTTCTTTACCTTCGCTATGTGTTGTAACTCCCTTGAAGTTTTGAAGGTATGTGTGAACAATTCGTCTGTCGTAGGCGTTCATTGGTCTTAGTTTAACAGGTGTTTTGTACTTAATAACTTTTCTTGCCATTCTGTCTGCAAGGTCTTTCAAAGAGTCATCTCGTCTGTCACGATAGTCGTTTGCATCAACAATCAAACGCTTTGCATACTTGTTTTTTCTTTGTTCCACAATGTTTGCAAGATATTGAATAGCCGAAAGTGCTTCGCCCTTGTGACCAATCAAAATTCCTGCTTTGTCGGTGTTAATAATGACCTTTGTATGGGTTTCACCTTCTTCAATTTCAACAGTGCCGTCAATGTTTAGGTATTTAAGCAAGCCTGTCAAAAACTCTTTTGAGCCTTTGTTGTCGGCGTATTTTCTTGATTTTTCTCTCTTTTCTGCTGGTTCTTCAACTGGAATTTCTTTGCTTGATTCTGGATTTGGAAGTCCAGTAGCAACTGGTTGAACTTCTGGTTCTTTAACTTCTTCCACCAAAACAGTTTCTTCGATTTCTTCAACTTTGTCTTGATTTTCAAGTCTTGTTTGCTCCAAAATTTCTTTTACTGCTTTTCCTTGATTTTCGATTGCGGTTTCAATAGCGCTTTCGTCTTCTTCATCGTCAACGATAATTTGAACTTTGGCTTTTCTAAAAAGTCCGCCAGATTCCAAAATCTTGATTTCAACATCGTACTTGCTTAGACCTAGTTGTTTTAGGCCTTCGTCAATCGCTTTTTCAACATTTTTGCCTGTAAATTCATAAGTTTTCATACTACTTTACTTCTCCTTCGTTACTATCGTTTTTATTAGAATTTTGTTCTATTTTTTCGTTTTTTGCTGATTTTTTTGATTTTTTGTCTGCTTTTTCTGGTTTTTCGTAGATAATGTCGCCTTTCTTTTGAATTCTGTAATCTTGATTTGCCATGCTGTTTCCATTAATTCTTGATGTAACTTTTGCTGTTCTATCTTTCATGGAAATCTTAACCAATTCTTTTGTTTGGCTCTTTGCGTCAAACTTGTTTACGATAAGGTTGATTAAGTAGCCGATTAGCAAACTAACCAAACTGTTTGTAACGATATAAATTGCAAACAAAGCGGTGTAGCCAAATGTAAACCACATCATAAATAGTGGCATAACAATTAGCATCATTTTGTTTACAGGTTGTTTTACTTTTATCATTTCGCCGTTTTGGTTCTTTGTTTTTGAACCTGCCGAGCCAAATAGTTGTCCAAGCACTGTTAATGCGCCCGCTAGGATAACCAAGATAAAGTAGCCGTTCCAACTAGAATATGCATTTTGAACTGCAAGAGTAACATCATTGTAGTCCTTTTCGCCTTGAAGTTTTGCGTTAGCCAAAATTGTAGCATTTTCTTCTGCGTTATCGGTCAAGTAGTAGTAACCGTTTGTGCTGTTTTCGGCGTTTTCATCAATACTCTTGTAGTAGTATTTTTGTTCGCTTCCGTCAACAGTTTTTTCATTGTACATTGATTTGTTTTGATTGATAAATTCTGCGTAATTTGGGAATGAAGACGATTGATTGTCTGGTCTAAAAATGTTTTTAACCCAAAGCCAACTTTGTCTAATTTCGTTAAACTTTTGCAAAACTTTGTCTTGTGCAACAGTTTTCAAAGTTGTATCAACAAAAGCGGTGGCAAAATCATTTTCGTTTTCAAAAGTGCTGTCGCCGATAATATACTTGCCTTCTTCGTTTTTGTTGGTGTTAAATTCGTTTTTAGCAGACTCAACAAGTTGATAATAGTTGTAGTCGTTGCCTTCGTAAGTGATTTTGATAGCAGAGTCTGCTGTTTGGTCACTTTCAAAGTTTGCTTTGTAGTTGGTGTAGTTTTCGATATAAGTTTGTTGTAGTGTTTGATATTCCTTGTTAATCTTGTATTCACTGATTGTGTTCATAGAACTAAATAGTGTAATAAACACAACAAGAGTCACAGCCATGTATATCAAGATTGGCAAACAACCAGATGCAGGGTTAATGTGGTTCTTTTTGTAAAGTTCCATTTGCTTTTGTTGCATCAAGTTTTTGTCGTGTCCAAACTTTTCTTGAATTTTTGCCATTTCGGGTTGCAAAAGTGCTTGCTGACGCTGAGTCTTTCGCATTGATAGTCTTTGATAAAAATCGAGTGGTGATAGCACAAGTTTTAGCACGATTGTAAACACAACGATTGTCCAGCCGTATGATGATATAAACGAGCCAAACCAACCGATAATGCTTGACCAAAAACCTTGTGGCATATCTTTTGCTAGTAGCACTATAGTATCCATTTGATATCTCCTTTTATGTTATCTGGAACAGGGTCCAGTCCCCCTTCGTGATGATGATTGCACCTTAAAAGTCGTTTTGATGTTAAAAAAATCCCCGTTACAATTCCAAACCTTTTAATCGCCGTGATTGCATAGTTAGAGCAACTAGGCTGATAAATACAAGATTTTGGAAGTAATGGAGATATTAAAATCTTATATAGATATATTAAACCTAAAAATATTAACTTAATTGGGTAAAAAACTATATTTAAAACTTTTTTCATTTTAAATCGAACTTGCCTTTTCAAGCAAAAAGTCAACTTCTTGTTTTAGTTCAAGAAAAGATGCTTCGCTAGCATTTTGTTTTGCAACAAAAATGTAGTTTCTGTTTGGCTTAAACTTGTCCCTTAGGTCAAAAGCGCACGCTTTTAGTCTGCGTTTAACTTTGTTCCTAACAACCGCTTTGCCAACCTTTTTACCGCAACTAAAACCCACTTTATATTTTTTGAGTTTGCTTTGTGCCACCACCAAAACAAGATGTCTTGACGATACACTTTCGCCTTTCTTGAAAATATAAGCAAATTCCTTTCGTTTTTTTAATCTATTTTCTTTTTTCACAATAACATCACTTTTTTAGAATTATTTGTGCTTAACTGATAGCACTTTTCTGCCTCTACGACGGCGTCTTGATAAAACTTTTCTTCCATTGAAAGTTTTCATTCTTTGTCTAAATCCATGAACTTTATTTCTAGATTTCTTCTTTGGTTGATATGTTCTTTTCATCTTTCTTTGCTCCTTTTTTATAGTATTTTGCACAATAAAAAAACAACAACTTGTTTTTATAAAGCACTATGATTATATAAAATTAATTTTGTATTGTCAACGAATTAACAAAATTTTCTTATTTGCCTAGCCAAAAACCGCATATTTTGTCAAAATTTTATGCACAAAAAAACTAGCGATTTGCTAGTTTTTGATTAATTTGACAAACTTTGTTCTTCCAGTTTTGATTTGTACATATTTTTAAACTTTTCTGTGCTGATTTTTTCTTGCATATATTTGATATCTTCAAAACTAAGTTCTGTTTTGCTATCAAGACCAAAAATGTCGGTCACTTTTTTAACAGAAACAACTTCGTCAATCTTTTCATTGGTTAAAATGTTAAAGTAAACATCGTCAACCACATCAATGAGCATTTTTGGAACATAGCCAACAACAAAGCCATTTGATGTTTCAACAATGCTTAGTCTATCACACTTAACTTTTCTATTATCTTCCATATTTACCTCGCAACTATATTTTAATCGCCAAAAAAGCGGTTGTCAATAGCAAAAACAAAATTCTAGTCATAAATAACTTTATGAATAATCACAAAAAGGAGAGAATATGAAAGAATACACAAAAATTTTGTCGGCTGAGCCATCAAATCCAGTGATAGACATTCTTGCCGACCTATTATCTGGCAAGGGTGGAGAACTCAACGCCATTCATCAATACTTTTTTCAGTATGTTATGACCAGCGACATGGAATTAAAAAAACTTTTTAAGCACTTAATGATGGAAGAAATGAAGCACGCAGAACTGCTTGCCGACAGCATTTTGGCGTTTGGCGGAATCCCGTATCTTTGCAATCATTTTAACAAGTTTTTTAGCACCGACTTTTTGGACTACTCGCTCAGCGAAAAAGAGTTTGTTTTGAACGACATAAAAGACGAAGAATTTGCAATCAAGTCCTACAATAATGCAATCGAGCAGGTGGACAACGAAAGTCTTAAAAAACTGCTTGGCGAAATCCGTGATGACGAACTTAGCCACCTTGACGAACTCAAAAAACAACTTGAACGCTTTGAAAACTAAGTTAACTTAATAAAA
This sequence comes from uncultured Clostridia bacterium, assembly GCA_934777505.1. Classification (GTDB taxonomy): domain Bacteria; phylum Bacillota; class Clostridia; order Christensenellales; family UBA1242; genus CAKVNM01. Next base: position 148,172 of record CAKVNM010000002.1, read on the forward strand.
GATTGCAAGACTAATTACTTGTTTAAATAAACCAACTTATCAAAGTTATGTTTTAATAACTATTTTAAATTTCACAATCGGTTTATAAAACAATAAAAAATAGGGCATATTGTCCTATTTTTCGTTTAACATATTTTCAAAATCGGTGCTAATCTCAAACTTTTTGCCGTCAAGATTTTTTAGCACACTTCTACTATTAAAGTGAAACACCATTTTTGTGCTGGCTAATAGTTGCCTATGCTTGCCATATAGTTTGTTTGCAAGTTTGTTGCCGTATTTTTCATCGCCTAAAATTGGCGAATTTTCGTGGGCTAAGTGAGCCCTTATTTGATGCGTTTTGCCAGTTAAAAGTTCAACTTGTAGCAAACTGAGTTTTCCGTTGGTCTTCAAAAGTTTGTAGTTTGTTTTGATTTCGCACGCACCCTTTTGTTCGCTGTCAAAAATCTTTACAAAACTATTCTTGCTATCTTTAACCAAATATGCAGTCATATTTTTTTCAGCCACTTTTGGCTGACCAACCACAACGCATGTGTAAAATTTTTCGATTGTATGGAGTTTAAACGCCTTTTCAAGTTCCTGCTTGCTTTGCATATTTTTTGCAAGCACCACAAGTCCTGTTGTGTTGCGGTCAATCCTATGCACCGCCATACAGCCTGTCATGTTTTCCAAGGTTTGAGCGTTTAAACTAGCGTCAGCGTTTGCCACCTCCACACCCGCAGGCTTGTCAACAATCAAAATATTGTCGTCTTGATATATCTCCCTCAAATCAAACTGCTTGTCCTTAAAAAACACTTCAATTTTTTGTCCAACATTAACAAATAAATTTTGACTAATTTTTTTGCCGTCAAGTTTTATATCTTTTTTTCTTAAAACCGACTTTATTTGATTAAAGTTGAGTTCGGTGTTCTGTTCAATTTGTTTGATTAAGTAATCATTCTTGTTTGCTAAAAATTCTGCTTTCATTAGTTAAAACCTTTGTTTGTATTTTTGCTAGATGTCTTCTTTTTGCCAACATTTTCTCGCCAAACATAGCCGATATAGAATATTATCGCAATGGCAATCATTCCCACAAGCACCCAAACGATAGATAGGGGATTGGTGTACTGGCAGATAACAAGCACGGTTTCACTTTCACTTGCAAAGCCGTCTTCCACCGTCCAAAATTTGATTGTAAACGATCCGTTGCTGTCGATTTTGATTGTGTTGCCCTTAACAGTTTCGCCGTTGTTGATAGAATAGAAAATTTCGCCCGAGTCACTTTCAAGAGTCACTGTGGCGTGAGTTTTTATAATATATGGAACATTTAAGATATCGCCGTTTAGGTCTTTTACGACCGCTACTGGCCCTACTGGAACAACTGAGAAAGTTATATTTTGATAACTATCAAGTTCGCTAGTTTCTTCAAACTCGGCTGAGTAATTTCCTATAGCAAGATTTGTTAGAGTGAAGACTGGGTTTTCTTCGTCTATCTGCATGGTATAAACTAGCGTTTTGCTGTCGTCAACGATTTTATAGATTTTCACACTGTCAACATTTTCTAGTCCGTAAAATTTAATAACGCTTTCTTTTGTCAATTTTTGAGCATTTTTTACACCTTGAAAACCCATGTTTAGTGTGCTGGTTGTGCTTGGGACTTCGCCAGTTAGCATATTATGTGTTAGGTTAACCGTGCAGGCACCTTGTGGCAAAACAATTTTGTCAAACGAGTCAAGGTTGTTGAACGATAGGTCTACAAGTCCGCCTTCCTTTATAGTGGAAATATTGGCGTAGGCAAGACTGTTGTTTTTTAAGTTAACATTCTGCAAACTCAAAAAGTCACTTGCGTCAAAGTATGTTATTTTATTGCCAGATAGGTCAAGATTTTGTAGCATGGTCATGTACTGAAAGCCGTCAATCTTGCTTGTTATTTCGTTGCCCGAAAGGTTTAGGGAAGTAAGGCTATCAAACTTGAAAAATCCCAGCCCTTTAAGACTTTTGATTTTAACTTGGTCAAGTTCGGTCGAACTCAAATCCAAAGTGGTTAGCGTCTTAAAACTTCCAACGGTCAAATAGTCCTTTGTTCCGCCGTTTTCTTGATATATCTGCCAAAGTTTTGAATATAGTTTGTCATCTTCAATATCAAAGGTGTCGGTGCCGTGACCAATAACTTGGTCGTCACTGATTGTTTCGTCTGCCAGCACTGATTTTTTGCTTAGCGGACACAAAACAGCCAAACTCACGAGCAAGAATAGTGCCGTCAAAAATAATACAATTTGCTTGGTTAAAAAATTTTTCTTTGCTACTTTCATGTTTTTAGTATAACACACTTTGGGCGTATTGTTTCAAACAATTTTGGCGGTTTTAAAATTTTATTTTAAATAATCTTGCTTTGAGTTCAAACTTTTAAGTCACTTTTAAACAATTTGACAAAATTTTTTTGTTGTGCTAACATTTTTAGCATTGCGGAGGATATTATGCAATCAGTTTCTTACAGTTTAAAGCAATTCAAAAAAGCAAACAAAATCGCAATAATCACTCACATGAACGCCGATGCGGACGCTATCGGTTCAACCATGGCACTAAAAATTTTGTTACAAAAACGATACAAAAACAATCCAAAATTAAAGATTGATATTTTTACAGACACGGAAAAGTTTGCCGAAAACTTGCTCCCAATGGTCAGTCACGCAACCTTTAATAGCAGACACTACAAACGCTACGACCTTGCAATCTTGCTCGACTGTCCAAACTCCACTCGTGCAGGCAGATTTGAAGAGATTTTTCTAAACGCAAAAGACACTCTTTTAATCGACCACCACGAAACCGCTCAAAAGCAGGGCAATAACAATGTTATTATGACCACTTCGTCCGTGTGCGAAATAATTTATAACAAGTACATAAAATCCCACAAGTTCAAATATTCGAGCGAAGTTTTAAGACTCATTTATTCGGGTATCATAACCGACACCAACGACCTATCTCAAAATGTTCATCAAACAACACACAAAGTCATAGCCGACTTGCTGGAAAAAGACAGGGAAATGGGCTTGTCGCTAGAAACGATCCACGACTACTTTTTCAAAAACACATCAAAGCAAAAAATGGCGTTGCTTGCCAGGGGATTGAAATCACTAGCGTTCTACTGCAACGACCAAATTGCGTTTATGACGCTTTTCAAGCAAGACCTTAACGAAACAGGTTGCAAGCAAGAAGACACTTTGGGCATTGTCGATGTGGCTTTGAGAATGAAGGGCGTTAACATCTGCGGAATTTTTATCAAGCAGGAAGATAATTCTTATTATGTCAGCCTTAGAAGCAAAGGCAATATTGATGTAGCCAAAATAGCGCTCACCTTTAACGGAGGCGGACATCTTCACATTGCTGCGTTTCAATCCGGTTTGCCACTAGCCGAAATCAAGCAAACACTAATCGCAAAATGCAAGGAACAGCTAGCACTGCAAGACGAAAACGCTCCTCTAGAACAACTGTTTGCCGAAGAAATATAAAATTTGCAAAAGTTTTTTTAAAAAACTATTTACAAGCACATTTTTTTGTGATAGAACATATAAGCAATTTTGTATAGGAGGCTAAACAATGGACGGAATAGAATTTGATTTATATGTCGCATATCAACTTTTCAATAATAATGATGATGAAGAAAATGATAACGAAGACGAAGAATAAAAAATGATTTGCTAAATTTAGTAAGCAAATCATTTTTTTTGTTTTTTAATCATTCTTTATTATTTTTGTTTTGCATAACATTTTTAAAAATCCAGTTTTTCAGTTGATATTGTTTCTAGTTTTAAGTCGACTTTATCCGCCCAATTTTATCTTTAATTTTGTTAACCCAATTTTTTATTTTTATATTTTGTTAACCCGATTTCTTATATCTTTAAGCACTAAATCACTTTGCACGCAATTAGTTTTATCTGGTCAACAAGTTTGCTTTCAACTTGCCTTGATAGGTCAGTTGAAAGATATTTTTTATTGTCGTCAGCAAAGGTTGTAACGCAAGTTTTGTTTGATAACACTGCTCCCAAAAAGTTTGCTCCGCTGGAAATCCCAACTCCAAGCGATAGTTCCTTGCAAAGTTTTTGACTCATTTTGATTGCGTCATCACTTCCAATTTGGATTATCTCGTCAACAACTTGGCTGTCGTATAATTTTGGCAAGCGTTCATCACTAAGCCCCTGAATTTTGTGTTTTGCGAATGGTTTTTTGCCCGTCAAAATCCTTGCGGTGTCGGGTTCAATTCCAATAACTTTTGCTTTTTTCCACTTTTTCAAAAATTTGCCAACACCCATAAGCGTTCCGCTTGTTCCAACGCCCGCCACAAACGCTTCCACTTTTTTGTGCTTCAATTTTTCAAAAATTTCTTTTCCCGTGGTGTGATAGTGAGCATAGTAGTTGCTTTTGTTTTCAAACTGATGTGCCAGAAACTTGCCTTGCTTTTCCAGTTCATCGCAAAGAGCGTAGCCACTCAAAAAGTCATCAACAAGCACGAGTTTTGCACCATAGAGTTCAATCAGTTTTTTGCGTTCTTCGCTCATGCTTTTTGGCATAATAATCTCGCACTTGTTGCCAAGCAGATTGCACATTCCCGCAATCGAAATTCCCATGTTTCCGCTGGTCAGTTCATACACTGTGCTACGCTCGTCAATCGCACCCGATTTGTACGCATCAAGCATGATTTGATATGCAACCCTGTCTTTTATGCTTCCGGTTAGGTTGTACCATTCAAGTTTGGCGTAGACCTTGCGTTGTTTGCCTTTATACTCAAACAAAATTTCCACAAGTGGCGTGTTTCCAATCAGCCCCTTTATCTTTTTAAACTTTTCTAAAACATTATTTTCCATAACTTTATATATTACATTTTGACGGGTTTTGTCAAATATCGCCAGCATGATTAAAATTTTTAAATTTAGCATCTTTTACATAAAATCAAATGTTTTGACTTTTTCTCGCAGTTTCTCTTTTATTTAACATGATTTTTGTTTTTTTATTTATGCTTTGTTATTTTTTTATTTGTACTTTTCTAGTTTATATTTCTGCTTGGTGGTTGTTATCCCGATTTTAGTCCTTTCAATTTCACAATATTTCGGCAATTATTTTCGTGTTAATTTTTATCACGATAAGCGTATAAGTTATTTTTTTGCTCACTCAAACACTATCAAAACAACACGCTTTTTTGCAAGATTTTAGCAAATTTGGCGTATTTTAGTTAAAAATATAGCAAAAATTTAAAAATTGTCGATTTTTTCCAGTTTTTTATTTGATTATGAAAAAAATAAAATATATTGGCGGATTTTAACATTTTGTGTCAAATTTTGTATATATTTGTGTTGAAATATTTAAATTTTTGAGTGATTTTGCTAGCGTGTTTAATTACAGATTAAAACGATTAATATTATTTTACAATTTAAGCAAAATATTATTGTAAAATTAGATTGAATTTTTTAAAAAATATTGTACAATTATTATATATTAACAATTTGGGGGAAAACTATGAACACTAATCTTTTATTACTCATTCTTAACATTGCGTTCTTTGTTATTATTGGTCTTGGATTTTTGACAGGACTAAAAGGGCTCAAAAAATCTGGCATTGGGCTAGCGTTTTTTGTGGGTAGCGTGATTTTAACTTTCATTTTCACGCCAGTAATTACAAGAGCACTCTTAAACATTCAAATCACGGTGGACGGAACATCGCAGACTATTTCTCAGTATATCGTTAGTTTAATCCAGCAATCGGGACTTGTTAGTGACGCCGTAACAGCAGGCTCGAACATGGAAGCCTTAATCAACAACATTCCAGTTATGGTTGGAAATATTGTTTCGTTTATGATACTTCTAATCGTGTTCGACATTATCATGCAAATTATTTGTGCTATCGTTTGTGCAATAATTTTCAAGAAAAAGAAAAACATCAATCCAATCAGCAAAAACACTCCAAGCAATGTTTCTGCAACTGGTAATGTAACTTATGTTAGGGAAGAACCAAATCCAAAAAAACGCAGACTACTCGGCGGACTTGTTGGTGCGGTTCATTCGCTACTTTTCATAGTTTTGCTATTAATTCCAGTTTGCTCGCTTTGCAATCTTGTTACAACACTAGCGTTTGAACAAGAGCCAACTGCTAGCACTACCACTATGGCGCTAGAAGACAGTTCATCACAAGACAAACCAACATACACCGCCTTTGCCTTGCAACTTCAATCAACACTTCCACAAGAGTTGCTTTCCACAATGCAAACATTAAATCAAAGTGCATTATTCAAAGTTATTGATGCAGTTGATATCAACAATAACATTTTCAACGGCATTGCTTGTTGCAAAGTCAACGGACAAAAAGTTGTGCTATCAACCGAAGTTACTAGCATGGCAACAATTTATAACAATGTTGAATACATTTCTAAACTAGACCTAACAACCAGCGCTGGCGTTAGGGAAATCGACTTTGGCAAACTAAGACTTGCCGTAGATAGTGCATTTAATAGCGGAATTATAAAGTCAGTTGTTCCAGAAACTGTAAACCTTGTTATTGACTGGACAACAGCAGACGACATATCAAATCTAAGCGAAGAAACACAAAATATCATCAAACCTTTGAGAGATAAAGTCTTGGAAGACGCTGATTTAAAAGCCACACTAATTAGATTAAAAACAATTTTGGCTGACGAAAACAAGACCAACGAATTTTTAAAGAAAGAACTAAATATTGTTATTGATGTTTGCGAAATGATTGTTCCAACCGAAATCTTGGATTCAGTCATGGGCGAAACACAAAATCAAGAAATGTCAGGCATAGTCTTTACTGAACTAAGCAAAGACAACTATAAACTATTTAACAACTTGGTTGACAAGGTGTTTGAAAGCGATATTGTTAATGTTGCCACACTTTATGGAACAAACAAGATTATTGACACATTGCAACAATATTTTGAAAACAACATTCCAGATGCATCACAAGTTATTGAAATTAGAAAACTCGACATCGAAAACGCCGTTAACTTCTACAACAAACAAGCAGTAAAAACAGCGTTCACAGGACTTCTTAAAATTTTCCACGAATACGACACTATTGGATTTGACGAAATTGCCAAGGACTACACAATCATGGCAACCGATTCGCTAGAAGACCATGTAAAAGCATTAGGAACAGCAATCGACTGTTTCAAAAACCTTGATATTCTAAGAGAATTTGGAACTCTTGACGACATTCTAGACAACGCTATGCAGGTTGAAATCAAAATCAACAGCGAAAACGGCGAAGAAAAATACACCGTTCTTGACTTTGCTGATTTAAGACTTTTGAAAGACAAAACTTTCAGTGCCGAACAAGATTTTGAAATCCTAGCCCCAGCCGTAAGACAAATACTCACTGTAAAATTTGAACAAGACGGCAAGGAAATCGACTTCTTCAAGGAAATGCGAACCATTGGACTAAAAGAAACAATCCTAAAACTCAACAAAGAACAAACTTCTAACATTCTAACTCCACTTGGAAACAGCAAACTATTCAAGCCTTTGAATGTTATGCTCATCAACTTTATCAATGCTTCCGTTAAAGACACAATCGGCGGAGATATCAAAGACCTTGTGGCAGACGATGTTGATTTGTCCAGCCAAGTTGACGATATCGTTCAGGTTGTAGAAGATGTTAAAAAACTTCTTCCATCACTCGAACAAATCAGTTCTGGCGAAAAAACTCTTGACGACATTGTTAACAACACCGAAGAAGTTGACGCAATCACATCACTTCTTGAAACCTTGCAAGACAACGCCAATACAAACGGCGAAAATGGTGCTTTCACAGGCGTTTACAACGCGATGCTTGATTATGTCAAGAACGAATCAAACGGACTAAGCGGAATAAACGAAATCATCGGAAACAACACTCAACTGGTTGACGACAAATCGGTTATCAACTGGGCGCAAGTTATTCAAGATTATCTTGCAAAATAATCAAAAAAGGCATATCGCTTTGATATGTCTTTTTTTTGCAGTCATAATATGTCCTTTATTTTAAAATTAAAATTCGTTGCCTAATAAAATCGTGGAAATTTTAGTGTTCCCGTTTGCTTTTAAAATATGATTTCGCTTGCATGGGTTGATAAGATCGTGTTTATGTAGTCAATAACGCCCAAAATTTAAAAGCATGGTTTTTTGATTAATAACGCTTTTTTAATTTATTTATTTGCATTAATCAAAGTCGCTTTTATAAGTCACCTTGGTATCAAAAAAGGAGCGTTTATGCCCCTTTTGTTTTATTTATATTTCACTGCTTAAACTTGTGGTTGTTCAATGCTTGGAGTGGTGTTGAAACTTTTTAGGTAGTATGTAAACTTGTCGTTACTAGAATAACCCGTGTTTCCCAAAACTGGAACGGTTACCGAAGCGGTGTAAGACTGCTCAATCGTCATTGCAACAAGATTGCCGTTGCGGTCGATAATGCAGTGAACTTCTATGCTCAAAAATTTTGGACATGATGTCAAATCGCCTTCATACATCATTTGCTTGTCGTAGTTTTTAACGGCACTAACAACATTGAGTTTTGCACTAGCGCTATATGACTCCACCTTGCCAGTGTAGGCGTTGTGGTTGACTGTAAAGAATGTCGACTTGGTTATCGTGCTACTATTAATAGTGTAGAAGTAACAATTCCCGCTAGACATTGCCTTGAAGTTGCTACTATATGACGAAACAATGTGACCGTTTTCGTACCTAACGCTTTCGGTTTCTTTGGAGTAAATTTGACCGTTTTTGTAGTAGTAACTGGACGCTTTTGACTGTCCAAGGTCAATTCCAAGCGAGTTTGATTTTTCGTACTGTTTGGTTTCAGTATAAACGCTTTTGTCATCGTATAGCACTTGATGTCCTTCGGTTAGAACAGTCGCAATCACGCCAAGCGAGCCTGCGTTTATTTGTCCTTCAAAAGTCATTTCGTAACTGCTATAAGAATTAAACTTTTCAAACGCATAGGATATTGCCGATTTTGCGTCTGCAAATAGTGGATTTTCGGTTTTGATATTTGTGGTGTTGTCATTTCTAACATTGCTATTAAAATCGCCAACTTCTTGCATCATTTGGTTATACTTTGACTCGTATGCGTTAAACTTGTTGGAAGTCGAAACAAACGCCGAGCAGAATGCAAAAACATACGCCACTAAACATATCCATGTGCAAACATAAGAATACTTTGAATAATTGATTTTCATGTTATAAAGTTTAGCATTAAACACAAGTTTTGTCAATATTAAAAAAAGATGCTAAAAAGCATCTTTAAAGTTGGCTATATACTAAATATTTTCAATCACAGGTTCTGCAAAAGAAGGATTTTCGTTTGCCTTGACAACATAAATTCTATGAACATTTTTTGCATGCAAGTCAACACCGCCAAACTTTGCCATTGTGGTTCTAAATTCTTCCTGCAAGGTGGCAGAAATAAGTGTGCCATTTGGAGCAATAATGCAGTGAATAACAAGTTTTGTGTACACCGGAGTGGATGAAAAGCCACATTCAAATCTGCTCATTTTATCGTAACCGTCAACAGCCTTGGTGGTGTTGAGTTCTACGCTCGCACTGTAAGACTCAATCTTGCCTGTGTAAACATCGTAGTTGGTTTTAAAATAGAGTTCTGTTTTAATTGTGTCTTTGTTGATAATATAAGTCAAAAACTGACCTTCGTAGTCGTTGAAGTAATCTTCGTAGTTGCTTGCCGTAACAGTTTCGGTTGCGGAGTCGTATGTGATATCATGCGAAAAAGCGGTGTAGCAAACATTGTTTTTGTAAAGCCTTTTAGAAGCTATTGTTTGACCATTTGCGTTGCCGTTTTCATAACGCTTCATTTCTACAAAGCAACTACCACTTTCAAATTTTGCTTGTGTTTGATTTATTTTCAACTTGATTGGAACATTAACAATTCCAAGTTTAGAAGCAGTCATGTCGACATCGCCAATAATACTTAGTTCGTAGCCTTTGCCGTTGATAACATAATTGTACGCGTAGTCAACCGCTGTTCTTGCGTCATAAAAAAGTGGCGTTTGATTTTCTCTGTTGTTGTTACGCTTTATCGAACTATTAAAGTCCAAAGTTTCTTGCATCAGTCTTGCATACAGGTTTTCATAGTTTAGTTCATAGCCACGGTTTGTAAAGTATACTCCAAAAAATGCACAGACATAAACCGCAAGGCACACCCATGTTAGAATAAAAGTATATTTTGCATAATGTTTTTTCATATTTTTAAAATTAACCCTTTGTTAATAATATTTTTCGTTAGTGTAGATTAATCTTATCACACATAGGATTAATTGTCAATAATCATTATGTAGCAAGGCAAAGAGATTTTTTGATTTTTGCAATCGTAATTCAAAAAAGTCTTGCATTAAATTTTTTGCCAAGCAATAAAAAGTCATGAAAACTCATGACTTTAATTGCTTAATTCTTCTTTGTCGGTTTTAAAGTTGTCAAGGTCCTGCAACTTGATTTTAACAACCTTTCCAACTGTTGGAAAAAATTCCTTTTCGCCATAAACAATCCAAATAAGATTAGAAAGATATTTATCGTTGCGAGTGATTGTGCAGTAGCCATCAGTAAACACAATTTTGTTAACTTTTGGGTCTTGCGAAAATCTTACAATCGTGCTATCAAAGTTTGTTCCACCACGGCCAATCATGATAAAGTTTTCAATGTCTTTTTCTGCCTTGATTTTCATAAATCCGTAAAACTTTGTATCAAAACAACCAACTTCCAACTCGCTATGTTTTAGTAGTGGTTTCAAGGCTCTCAAAAACGCCTTAACATCTTCGTCCTTAACCGAGCCCGATGTGTCAATCATCACTTGGGTTAGGGCGTGCTCGTCTTCGTAGTCTTCCAGCCTGTAAGCATAGTTATTTTCAGCAATCGACCTTCTTTGTGACCAAATCATTTCTTCCTTTTCGATTTCGTTTCTAATGATTAATCGCCAGTCGACCGTTTTTTCGTCATAGCCAGACGATTTTATGCCAACTTGTTTTGGCTTGGTTACTGTTTTTGAAAATCCTTTTTTTAGTGACTCAAAATGCTTTTTTGCAAACTCAATTCGCTGTTTGCGATTTTCGGCAAACTCGTTTTTTTCAATCAAATCTTGCGATTGACTGATTTTTGATTGGAGCAGTTTTTTGATATCTTCTTTTTTGCTTTGCTCAAAAATTTCAATCTGCTCGTCTTTTAAATTTTCCGCTTGCTTTGAGTTTTTTTCTTTTGAGTCTTGACCTTTCTTTAATTGTTCTTTGTTGGAGTCTTGATTTTCTTCACTCACTTGGTTGTCCAAATTTTCCAAAAATTTTTTGGCTTGCTCTTTCCAGTTAGAGTGGTCGTCTATTTGCTTTTTAGCGTACTTGTTCATAATAATATCAATATCGGCAAGTTCTTTTAGGTGTTCGCTTTGGCTGATGTAATCATCAACTTCCTTTAAAGCAAAATCTTTGACCGATTGATTATTAGAACTTTCGTTATCCAAATCATCATTGCTGGTGTTATCGCTATTAGAATTTTCGTCACTGCCATAGTTTTCTTTGTCGCTAGAATTTGCACCTAAATCAGCATTGTTTCCCAACTTTGTTTGAATATTTTGCTTGTTAGGAACACTATCGTCTTGACTAGCATTTTCTTTGCTTAATTTGTTTTGTTCGTCAACACTTTTGTTGCTATCACTTACCAACTTTTCGTCTTGCGAGCCTTTGTTGATATTATTCTCACTTTCGGCTTTGTTACTGTTTTGGCTTATTTTAACTTGTTGTTGAGTATTTGTATCATTAAGATAATTATTTGATACCGAGTCTTGATTAGTAGAATTATTAATATTTTCTTGTTTGTTTATATCTTTGTTATTTGATTTTGACTCTTGTAAATTTGAATTGTTAGAACTGTTTTGACCATCTTTGCTTGCGTTTTGATTTTGTTTTTCGCTTTGCTTGGATTGATTTTGGCTGTCATTTATAGGTTTTGAGTCGTTTTGTTTTTCGCCGTCAAGAATATCATTCAAATCGTGAGTATTACTGTCAGCGTTTTTACTGTTATCATTGTCACTGTTTGTTTTTTCGCTTGAAGCGTTATCTTTTTTAAGGCTCTTGTTGTCACTCTTGCTGGCGGCGTCTTTATTTTTTTCGGCAGGGGAATTGTCATCATTTTGCAAACTTTCGCTATTTTCTTGACTCGTGGAGTCACTGTCTTTGCCGTCTTGGCTGGAACTTTCTAAGTCTTGCTTAACTGAGTTTTTATCGTCTTGTTTCGCTGAATTTTCGTCAGTGCCGTTTTCGCTTGCGTTCTGAGCGTTATCTTTGCTTTGCTCGGTCAAGTTTTGCTCGTTTGATTTGCCTTGACCTTGATTTTCGTTATCGCCACTTGCGTCATCACTTTGATTTTCTTGGTTGCCAAATGGCCCGCCTTGCTCGTCAGTGTCTTCGTCTTGTTTTTGCTTTTCAAGTTCCTTTTCCGCTTCTTCAACAAGGTGGTCATAAAATTCTTCGGCGGAGTAGTTAAGACTTTCTTCAATATCAATGCCGTCATCAATAATTTCAAAGCCGTCTTGTTTTAGGTTTGCGTTTATGATTGCGTCCGTTGCAATGTTCCAAATTTGTGGGTCACGAATATTGCCGTTTTTGTCGATAATTCGGTTAACATGCTCAAACTTGATGTGCATAAACTCGTGTGCGATAATAAACAACTGCTCGTTTGGAGAAAGTTTTGGAAAACGGTCTTCGTTTAACATCACTGTGTTTCCGTCAACTTGGGCGTAGGCGTCCCTAACAATGGTTTTTGAGTACACAATTTGAGTGCGTGCAATATCGCCCGCAAATCGTGGATATTTCAAAACAAGCATTTTTTTAAGTCTTTCAAGGCTCTTGATTTTGTCTTCCATGTTTCCTCCTGACAGCAATTTTTAACTTTGTTTAAACAAATTTGATTAATATTTTAAATCCAAGATTCTTCGTCTAGTTCTGCAAGTTTTTCCATACGCTTTTCGTCTTTTCTTGCCCAGTAAATATCGTATAAAGAAAGATATTCTGGAGAGCAGTATTTTTTGATAAACTCTCTGCATTCCTTAACCTGACCAATGTTTGCTGGAAGAAGCGCTGTAACATAAGCAAACTTGTCGTTAACAGTTTTTGGCAAGTCGTCTTGTGTAAACTTTTGACTGCAAACTTCGTCAACGGTCAAGGTTGGACTGTTGTAGAAATTGTAGAAATCAACTGCCCAATCGGCTCTAAGTTTAGAACCAATTAGGGATTGTAAAATGTCTTCAACATCTTTGCCGATAAATTTTCCTGCTTTCAAATCTTTTTCAAAGGCGTAGAGCGAATTTGAAATCGACACCCAGCCACGAGGGTCGTTTGTTCTGCCACGGCAACCATTTTGGTCAAGGTTGGCTTCTCCAACTTCTGGTTCTTCGTAGAAGTAGCCAATGGAGTCGATGTCGTCTTTGTTCCCGTTTTTGATATAGTTTGACCAAATATAACTAACAACCACTGGGTGAACATTGTGGGTCAGGGCATATTCATCAATCCATTCGCCAACCTTTGGCTCCATATCCAAAATATGGTCAAATCTTTTTTCTAGTGGTTCAGCCAAATCTTCGGCAACATTGGAATATTTTTTCTGGTTTCCCGTTGCAACAACAACTGTGTTTGCTGGAAGTTTTAGTCCCTTTCCAGTTTCAACCAACTTGTTCAAAACCAAAGTGTAGACAAGTGATTGCACGGCTGGCTTAACATTCAAAAGTTCGTCTAGCAAAATAACAACTTTTTCGTCACTGTTTTTGCTTCGCTCATAAACTTGGCCAGCGATATCAAACAAGTTTTGAATATTCTCTGCAACGAGTTTTCGTTCGCTCTCGGTTGCACATTGCAAAATGGCTTCTTTTGCAAAATCTGGTGGAATAGATTGACCTGTTTGCAAGTTCATCGAACCAACAACTTTTTCTGGAAACATATTGTTGGTTAGTTTAATGTAGATTAGGTTAGGGTACATACTTTTTAGTCTTTCGGTTTTACCAATTCCAGATGGTCCACGAAGCAAAACAGAACTGCCTGCGTCAATCCAGTTACGAATTTTTTGTGTGTCGCTCAAAATTTCTCTGTCGCTCTTTTTTGTGGTGTCTGGGTTGAGTCTGTCGAGTCTTGACTTGAACTTTTTGTTAGTAGTTTTTTCCACAATCGTTGACTCCTTTTTTTGGTTCTCTTTTTTTATTGTTGTTTTTGTAAGATTGTTTATGTTATTTTTTGGTGCTTGCACACTAGTTTTGCTTGCAACATTCAAAGCCGTCCTTTTTACAAAGTTGGTTTCGTTAAACGCAACATCAATAAAGCCAAATTTTCCAAAGTTTCCGCCGTTAGGAGCGGTGAAATTGACATTTCCGTTGCTGGTTATGTTATTAACATTAATCCCGTTCAAAAAGCCTCTAATCGTGCTATTTTGCCACAAAAGATTGTTTTTGTCTTCGCCACGATAGTATGGCAAGCCCGAAATTATGCCGTTTAGGCTGATAAGGTACACAAAATCGTCTTTTCCATTTCCTAGCGGGTTGATGCCTTTTGGAAGTTTTCCCCAGTTGATAATCAACCACTTGATTGGTTCAACCTTTACCCAAACAACTTGATTTGCGGTTTCAATTTTCTCGCCGTCAGCGTAGGTCTTTGTGCTTTGGTGCATATTAGGAACAATCCTAACATATTTTTGACCCATGTACTCAACTTCTTTAAAGTACTGACCTTTTTTGTTTTTGTCAAAGTAGGCAAAAAAGTTTCTGCCAGTTTCCTTAATAGCCCCGTTTTTTACTGCTTGCTCCAAAGTCTTAATTTGCTCGGCGTCTTTAACTGCTGTGTTTGGATATTCGCCCATCTCAACAGTTCTTCCGTACTGATTGCCATAGGCGTTTTTCAAAACCTTTGGATTGAAGTCAAATGGATACTTTTTCAACATATCGGCAAAGTCTTGCGGAACATTCTCGCCCTTTTGCGCTCTACGGCACACTTCAACCATGTTTGCTTTAAGACAAACCATAGGTCTCACGCAAGAGTCGGTGCTGTCAATGTAAAAACTTTTTAGGTTGTCGTTATCTCTCTCAATCTGCAAATTTTTGTTGCTAGCAACTGTTCGAGTAAACGACCAAGAACCTTTTTTTATGAATGGGCCACAGTTTTCATCGGTTAGCCTTGCTCCGCAAAGCACGGCGTAATCGGTTGGGTAGACTTGCGAAAATGGCAAATCGTTTCGCTGACCAAGCCACTGAATAGCAAGGTTATCCACAGTTTCAAAATCCTTGTTCACATTGCCAGTTGGGTCGCTGTTGTAAACACTCATATTCCAAATCAAATCTTTTAGTTCCATTTTATCCCCCCTTTTTGAAAGCAAATTTTTGTATTATTAATATACATTAATACTTTCAAAAATGCAATACCCTTTTTAAAATTAAATTTGCTTATTTTTAGGCAATATTTGCGCATTGGTTTTTATATGGTTATTTGCATAAAATTTTTAGCAAATTTTTGTGTTATTTTTTGAGTAAGTTTTAGTGTTATTTGCCATGCATTTTTGTGTGACTTTTTTAATGTGTGTTAGGATTATTTTTGTGCAATTTTTTGTGCAAATTTATAAAATATTTCTTTTCAAGTTTTTACTAGATTTTTCTTACAATTCGTACGATTGTTGTTCACACAAATTTCTGCGGAATTTTCTTTATAGTTTTCCGTGCAAGTTGCAATTTGATTTTTGCTAAAAAACTTGTATAAATTACTGCTGTGTTTTATGTATAAATTAAACACATAAATTTTATCTCAAATTTTTACTCACTATTGATATTAAATTAAAACAAAATTTTCATTCATTTTTTCCTTTAATTTAACGCAAAAATTTTGCTCACTTTTTAACATTACTTTTATATGAAATTCTTACTCACTTTTTAGTATGTTTTACATTCAAAACTAATAGAGCCAAGCAAAGACTCTTATTGCACAAAAAAACACTATCAAAACGATAGTGCTTTTGTTTTTAATATCTTCTTAGTGGCAAAATGATATACATATATTCGTCACCAGTGTGTGGAACGATAACGCAAGGATTAACAACGCCGTTTAGTTCTAGTTTTACAAAGTCGTCTTTGATAACATTCAAACTTTCTTTGATGTAGAAAATGTTAAGAGTCAAATCAAGGTCGTAGCCAACAACTGACGCTGTAACTTTTTCGGTCACATTGCCAAGGTCGGATTTGATTTGAAGTGTTAACAAGTTTTCTTTAAACTCAAATGTTGCACCTTGTTCATTGCTGGCTCTTGCCAAAATTGCAACTCTTTCTAGGGCTTGTTCAAGTTGATTTTTTTGAACAACAACTGTGGTCTTAAAGTCGTTTGGAATAACTTGCTTGTAGTTAACATAGTCAGCACCTGTTCCAAGCAATCTTGTGATAATCTTTGTGTCGTTAACTTCTGCCATAAGGTAGTTTTGTTGAACCAAAAGTCTTAGTGATGCGTCACTGTCTTCAAGCAATTTTGATAGTTCGCTCAAACTTCTTGATGGAACAACAATGCTCATTTCGGTGGAGCAGTCAACAACTGGCTTTTTAGCAAGCGCCATTCTAAATCCGTCAAGGGCAACGCTTGTGATATTTTCTTTTGTTACTTCTAGCAAGCAACCTTTTAGCATTGGTCTTGTTTCGTCTGGTGCAGCACAGAAAATAGTTTTGTCTAGCAAGTCTTTAAAATCATTTTGCTTGATAGTGAAGAATTGTGCGTTGTTGATTTGTTGAATGGTTGGAAATTCGTTTGCGTTCAAGCATTGCATAAACACTTCGCTATCGGTGTACTTAATCTTTAATTGATTGCGTTCGTTCAAACTAAGTTCGATTTGTTCGTTGGTTAGTCTTCTAACAAATTCTGCAAACAATTTGCCTGGAACAACAGTTTGTCCTTCGATATCAACATTTGCTTTGATTTTTCTTTCAATAGCAAGTTCTCCGTCTGTTGCAATAAGAGTTAATGCATCATCTTCTGCTACAAGTTTTATGCCTTCTAGGATTGGATTTGTTGTCTTTGTGCTAACAGCCTTTATAACTTTCAAAACTGCATCGCTAAGGTCTAATCCTTCACAAAATAATTTCATAATTTTCCCCTTTGATTTTTCAATTTTTTATTATTAGATAATAGTCTTAATATTAGTGGCGGTGGATATGTGAATTGCCCCTAATTTTTAACATAATTATTATACCATACATATCGTAAAAAAGGAAATAATAGTTATAAAAAATTAAATATTTTTTGTGCATAACTTGGTGCAAAACTTTTTAAAGTTATCCACATATTCACATTATTTTTTTAAAATCATGTTTTTTAGGTCGCTGGCTTCCACTTTTAGTTTTTGATTGGTTTTTAGGTTTTGAGAAATTTTATCTCTTGCGTGAATAATTGTTGTGTGGTCCTTTCCACCAAATATTTTGCCAATGCTGGCGAGCGGAAGGTCGAGTAGGTCGGTGATTAAGTACATACACATCTGCCTTGGGTCAACAATCTCTTTGTTTTTCTTTTTGCCAAGAAGGTCTGTTTTGGAAACATTGTAGTACTTGCACACGGTGTCTATAACAAGGTCTGGACTTAGTGACTTTGTTTCGGTCACATCGTCTTTTAGGGCGTCAAGAGCGTCTTCCATGGTCGCAAACTTTTTGCCAAGCAAATTTGCGTAGTAGCAAACTTTTGTTAGGCAACCTTCAAGTTCTCGAATGTTGGTGTCGATATGCTCAGCAAGATAGTCGATAACTTCGTCATCAATGTTATAGTCTTCTTCTTGCGCTTTCTTTTTTAGAATTGCCACTCTTGTTTCAAAATCTGGTGCTTGAATATCTTGTGTTAGTCCGCACGCAAATCTGGATTTAAGTCTTTCGCTAAGCGTAGCAATCTCTTTTGGTGGTCTATCACTAGCAATGATAATTTGTTTGTTGTTTTGATATAGGTCGTTAAAGGTGTGGAAAAATTCTTCCTGCGTTTCCATTTTGTTGGAAATAAATTGAATATCGTCCACCATTAACACATCAAGATTACGATATTTTTCCCTAAACTGATTAATGTTTTTGTCACGCTTTTGCAAAGATTCAATATAGTCGTTTGTAAACTGCTCACAAGTAACATACACAACTTTTAGTTCTGGATTGTGAGTAGTTATGTAGTTTCCAATAGCGTGCATTAGGTGCGTTTTTCCAAGTCCAACACCGCCGTAGATAAATAGGGGATTGATTTTTCCGCTTGGGTTTTCGGCAATGCTACGGCTGGCAGCATAGACAACTTGATTGCTCTTGCCAACAACAAAACTGTCAAAAGTATACTTTTGATTAAACTTTTTGGTCTTTGGTTCGTCAATCTTGTTTTTGTCACTGTCGATGTCGTCATTTTCAAGTTTTAGTTCTTCGCCTTCTTGTGGCGACAAAATTTCAAAACCCTTAATGTTGTCAAAAACTTCGCCAATCGCAAGTTTAAACTGGTCAAGTAACATTTCATTAATCCTGTTTTTTGCCGTTTCGCTTGATGCTTTAATCAGCAAGTAGTCGTTTTTTATAGCAATAGGCTCGCAAGTCTTAATCCAAAGTTCCAAACTAACAGCAGTAACTTCTCTTTCAAGCAAGTCAATAACTTTTAGCCAATTTTCGTTCAAATTCTGCATAATTTTCCTTCCTAAATTTTTATCACTAATAATATAACACGAAATTAAAAAAATCAAAACTAAATTTTAAAATCTCGCTTTGATTTTGTTTATAAATATATTATATAATTCTAATCTTTAAATTGCAACGGCAATTTTATCTAATCACTTTTCCGCTGTCAACTCTAATAATCGTTGCTTTGTCGAGCAAGTATTCGTTAACATTTGTGGTTGTTAGAATAGTTTGAACTTCTCGTGTTTTTTCCAAAAGTCTTGCTTGTCTTGTCATGTCAAGTTCGCTCAAAACATCGTCAAGGAGCAAAACTGGATATTCGCCACACTCGTCCTTGAAAATTTCAAGTTCGGCAAGTTTGAGCGAAAGTGCAACTGTTCGGTGCTGACCTTGACTTCCAAAAGTCCTAATATCAACGCCGTCAACAAGCATTTCAATGTCGTCACGATGTGGTCCAACGGTAGTGTAGCCAAGTCGAATGTCTTTGTCTTCACACTTTTTTAACTCGTCCAAAAGTTTTTGCTCAATTTCGTCTTCGGTTTCGCCACAAAGCCCTTGATAGTTAAGTTCCAAGTTTTCGCTTTGGTCGGTTAAAAATGAGTGACTGTTTTTTGCGTAAATTTTTAGTTTGTTCAAAAATCTAATTCGCCTCATTATTATCTTTGCCCCAACATTTGCTAGTTGCATTGTCCAAATTGGCAAGGTTTCTTTTAGGGCGTTAATATCTTTTTGTTCTTTTAAAAGTTTGTTTCGACTTTCCAAAATTTTGTTATATTTTAATAACAAATAAAAATAGTTTTTGCTTAGTTGCGAGATGTCCGTGTCCATAAACTTTCGTCTGTCTTGCGGAGCGTCTTTTACAAGTTTTAGTTCGTCCGGCGAAAAGTAAACGCACTTTATGCTTCCCACAAGGTCGGCAACTTTTAAAATGTTAATTTTGTTGATTTTTACAATCTTTTTGCCACGCTTTTTTAGCGTTATGTCAATCTTTTTGTCGCCTGCGTTTGTTTTAAAATCCACCAAAATGTTGGCACTTTCTTCGTTCCACTTTACAAGTTCACTTTCCTTGCTGGTTCGTGGACTTTTTGCCACAGCGCAAAAATATACTGCTTCCAAAAGATTGGTTTTGCCCTGAGCATTTCTGCCAAGCAAAACATTTAGGGTTGGAGAAAAATATGCCACTTCTTTGGCATAGTTGCGATAGTTTGTTAACTTTATGCTTTTTATCTCCATATCAATTTTAGTATAGCAAAAATGGTGTTATTTTACAATTATTTTTTGTTAAATTTTTACATTACTTAATTCAATCTTGACAACAAAAACTCAAAAATGATAAAGTATATAGTATATTTAATATATTTTAAAGGTAGTACAAATGAAAAAGAATTTTAAAAGTTATATTTTGATTTTGATGTTTGCAATTTTCAGTCTTGGAATTGCAGGCATTTTTAGCGTTTTGCCACAGCAAAAAGTGTCGGCAAGCGAGAATATTCCACAGGCTACTGCCACCGCAAGTGATAGTTACTTTTGCCTTAAAGATAACAACATTTTCCTAACCGAAGACCAGTCTTCGTTTGGACTATGCTGGAATTTTTCCATGCTAGCCACAATCGAGAGTTATCTTTCCATGAAGACCAATCAAGTTTATGACTTTTCGGAAGCGTGGGTTGCAGTTTGTAAAAAAATGTATACAAAAAGTTATGCTATCGGCGGAGGTGGAGATTACACTAACTTTATTAATGTCGTAAAAAAGTATGGCTTGCTTGCTGAAAGCGACTTACCTTACTCAGCACTCCAAAACATTGACGATAGCAATTATGAAACAATTTACGAACTCTACAAAGACAAAGCCACCAAAGTTTTCACCAACAATTTGAGCGCCAACGGTTTTTATCTTAGCGGACGCACTGCAATCAAAAACTACCTTATCAGCAAGGGTGCTTGCACAATCTCTTATGATGCAAACTTTATGGTCGAAACAGACGATTGCCCATACACTTACTCATATTGTAACACAATCAATACAAGTAGCACAGGCGCACACGCAATCACACTAATTGGCTGGGACGACACAATCTCGTTCACGGACAAGTACGGCGGAACACAAACAGGTGCATGGATTTGCCTTAACAGTTGGGGAACAGGCACGAAAAACGAAATCGTCTATATTTCCTATAACGATGCTTGGCTTGTTGCAACAATCGCAGGCGTAAATATTTCCTACGACTTTGACTACAAGTTGACTTCGTCCACTTCCAACCTAACAAACAAAGATGTAAAACGCTACAAAAACGGCTGGACAGAAACAACCACTGGCAGTTTCAATCAAAAAAATGTGTTCTACTATGGCGACAATATTTCGATGACATATTCTTACTACACAGACGCTAATGTTCAAGTTATAATAGAAAAAGATGGAATTGATAGAACAAGCGAGTTTTCGACTGTTAGCGTAGACACAAGTCAAAAGAAAATCACAATCGCAGGCACAGATATTGACAGTGGTTGCTACAAAGTTATTTTTAGAGTAAACGGCTTAGACTACATAAATCAACTATATGTTTTGTCGGGAGCAGACACTGTTTCGGTCAACACAAATGCTTCAAGCAGTAGTGATGCTTGCTTGCAAGGTTTCAACGATATTTATTCCACAAAAAATACTAACACCTTGTATGCTTTTTCAACAAGCACCGCTGGCGTTATGACAATTAATCCTGCCACACTTTCTCGAATTTCTAGCGTTAGGGCAGTAAACGGCTCAGCAACAATTTATGTTAGAAGTGATAGTTCATTCAAGGCTAGCACGGGTGCGAACTACTCAGTTGGAACAATCATTTTGCAGTATGACGGACTAAACTCCTACGGTAAGTATGACGCATCAGTAATCCTAACCACAACTTCGGGCAGTCAAGTAACGCTCAACATTATCATTTACAAGTACAATTACAGTCAAGACACCAAAACATATGTTTTCTATCAAAATGTCGAAAACTGCCAAAACCCAAACAGCAAATATATTGTTGTTGGTTCAAACTTTACAAACACACTTTTAGACGCATCGTCAGCAAGCAAGAATTTTGCTGGCTGGTATCTTGATGCGGGACTTACCATTCAACTATCTTCAAACATGGTCACCGGACTTGATATCACGCAAGCGTCCTTAACAAATTATAGAGATACAAACCTTTCTTCCAACAAAAAAAGAGCATTTATCTTTGTTTATGCAAAGTTTGAAAATGCTGAACTATATCTCGAAAACAAAAACTTTACTGCAACCTATGGCGACAACCTTAGCCTTGCAATTAATCCTGTTCAAAACGGCAGTGGAAACTACAAGTACACCGCTCTAAGACTTCCAAACGGACTTAGTTTTGACCAAAACACTCTTAGAATCACGGGAACAATTCTAACCACTGGCACATTGAATTTTCAAATCACAGTGGTTGATAACTCAACTGGCAAAGGCACAGACGCAACATTCCAACTTGTTGTTAGCAAAAGAAAAATAACTTACAGAATCCACAACAAGCAAAGCGTTAGCGGAGAGCAGCTTGAAGAACTCACTGGCGAAATTGTTAGTGGCGAAGTTTACGGCACAGACAATCTTAACATTCAACTATTTTGTGATGCAACCATCTCGTCAAGTGTAGGTGACTATGAAATCAACGGCACTTGGACAAATTCAAACTACATCGTAACTTTCCAAACAGGAACATACACAATCACTCAGTCACAAATCAAAGCCACCGCAACTGGCTACTCAGGGGTTTATGATGGAACATATCACTATCCAGAAATTCAAATTCAACGACCAGCCACAACCAGTGTTATGTATGGCTACAACGAAACCGATTTTACAACATCTCCAATTGGCGTAAAGGACTATACGTCTAAGCCAGTCACAATATTTATTAAATTCTCGGCATCGGGATATGAAGACTTAATCATTCCAGTAACAATCAGCATTGAGCAAAAAGAAGTTACGCTCATGTGGGTGAGTGGAACTTTTGTCTATAACGGCAAAATCCAAGCCCCAACTTGCATAATATCAAGCGGTCTTGTTAGTGGAGACACCGCACAAGTAACCGTTAGTGGCGGACAAGTCAATGCGGGACAAGGCTACACAGCCACCGCCACAATCAATAATCCAAACTACAAAATCGCAAACAGCACATTGCCATTCAGTATTCAAAAGGCTCAACAAGTGCCAGATGTTACTGTCATCAAACTTGACGCAAAACAAGTCGACAATGCCAACACTTTGAGCGATATAGACCTTCCAGCAGGCTTTGTTTGGAAAGACCCAAGTCAAGAAGTAAAGTATGGCAAAAACACCTGCAAAGCCACCTATACTCCTGCCGACACTATTAACTACGAAACTATCAACATAGAATTGACTTTCACAAAATCCAACCCACAAGACTCGTCCGTTAAGTATGTTGCAATCATTGTTGCGATTGGCTTTATACTAGCCGTTGTTGGAATAATCATCTACAAGTCGGTTACTCGTGTTAAGGAAAAACAACTTGTGACTCCTGTAAAGCACGAAAAAATCAAAAAGATTACGCAAGACGAATTAATCATCGAGTTTGTTACAAATGCACCAATCTCGCTCGCACCAATCAAAGCACCAAAACGAGCAACAATAGAACTTCCAAAGTTGGAGAGAAAATATTACGAGTTCTGCGGTTGGTACACCGACAACCTTTGCTTGAAACCTTATGTTTCAAACGGAGCAAGCAACAAACTTGTTCTGTACGCAAAATGGCGTCCAAAA
Organism: uncultured Clostridia bacterium; assembly: GCA_934777505.1. Lineage (GTDB taxonomy): Bacteria > Bacillota > Clostridia > Christensenellales > UBA1242 > CAKVNM01. The sequence goes on from CAKVNM010000002.1 coordinate 171,607, forward strand.
ATTTAAAGCAAATAGTTAGGCTTTTTAGTCTAACTATTTTTGTTTTATGCCCACTTAAAATTTGACAACCGCAATTTTTTATTCATATAATAATTTTGTACGATATGTTTTTTGCAAAACTTAGAAAAGGAGAGAATATGCTTGAAAACTATAATGTTTCCAAAGACGATGTCCTAGCCTTAATCGAAGTGCTTAGAAGCGTAAAGGACAGAAATCTTGGCTATGTTGCAGAACTCGAAATGTTAAAGGAAAACGGATTTGTTTCCGCCATAACAGACATTTTTGGAAGTCTGTATTCCGCCAAGGACTATTTGCTTTCGCACGCAAGTGACTACCCATCAAACCAAGGCGCAATCAGTATGCTTGTTGAATATCTTAACAGACTGACCGATTGTCGCTGAGTTTCTTGCCATGAAAGATGAATAACACACAAAAATCAAGTTTTTTAAAAAATGACTGCTTTTTTGCGGTCTTTTTTATTGTTTTCTGAACTTTTTTTTGATTAGTATTAATTATTGATACTAATTATCATTAACTAACGCTTTCAAAAGTTATTCCTTTGTTTTGTTGTTTTAAATTTGTGGTAAATTGTATTTTTTTATATCTAAAAGTTAATTTTTCATGCCTTTTCTTAATTTCTTATTGAGAATTAGTATTTTTAACGCTTTTTCAAAACTTTTTATGAATTTTTAATGTGTTTTAGAGTTTTTATTTGCATTTAAATTTGTATGTTTCATTTGTTGTTATAGTGTTTTGTGATAAACAGTGTTCCAAATAAAAATAATTAAACAAGTAAAAGATAATAATTAATAAAGTGTTTTCATCTTGTAACTTAAAAACAATATGTTGTTGGAAATAGGTTTTTTGTTTTTCAAAAATACTAAAATACAATCATAAGATTACAAAATAAATCATTTAACTCACAACATAATTAAGGTTTTTATAGTGGGAAATAAAAGAGTTAAATTATAACAACGCATACATAATAAAGTATATTTCAAATTTTGTTATTAAGAAAAAATTATAATCAAGGGCAAAAGTCCGTCAAAATTAATCAATCAAATTTTTTTAAAATATTGACTTTTACGCTCAAAAATTGTATAGTTATTTTAGGTGATAATATGAAAACAATTTTTAATCAAAGTGATGTAAAAATTATCAAGATAGAAGAAGACGATTTTTTGCGTGAACAAGAAAAGGTAACCGAAGTCTTTGGTCAAATTTTTGAGTCGTACGAAGATGAAAACGATGATTTTGACGAAGTTCAAGCAAACAAAAATGTTAACGATGTTTTGGATGACCTTTTCATGAACGAAGGCTCGTGCCTATATATTTTGTTTAAACAAAATGTGCCTGTTAGCAGTGTGGTTTATTCCAAGCAAGACGACCATATGCACCTAGAACTTGTAACAACAAACAAAAACTATCGTGCCATGGGATTTGCAAAGTTGCTAACAATGCAATCGTTTGAAGATTTGGCAAATGACGAAATTCAAGATGTGTCTTTAATCGTAAACGACACCAACTATCGTAGCCACGCCCTTCAAAAAAGCATTTCGGGCGAAGACGGAATCAAAACTTATGCAAGAAAATGTGCGGACTTAACCGAATACACTTTTGATATCTCCGCTATATCAAATCAAAATTCTTTGGAATACTAAAAGCCTTTTGGGGCTTTTTTTGATTTCATTTTAAAAAACGAAGGATTGACATTTGGCTAACAATAAAATATAATAGAAACATTATTTGGAGGTGTGTATGATATATAACGGCGTAGAATTTGAAGCCATTGTTGCAACCCCAGGTTGCGGAAAGTCTTATCTTTGCGATAGGTATCCCGAAAAATATGTCGATGTTGACGAGTTAAGACTTCGTTGCAAGTATATCGTTCCCGAAAACATCACAAGAAAGGAACTTGAACGCACAAAGGGCAATCGTGATTTTAAGCGTAAGGAAGGCAAAAAGGACGCATATCTTGTTTTGCTCAAACAAAAACTTGTTGACGCTTTAAGCGAAGGCAAGATTCTAATTTGCGCTCCGCACCCAGAAGTTATCAACATTCTCAAACAGTTGGGCTTGAAGTATTGCTTTGTGTTTCCGTCCAAGGAAATGAAAGACGAAATCAAACAGCGTATGATTGACAGGGGCAATTCTAGCCAAATGATACAGGAAAATTACTCCAATGCCGACAGCTTTTACGAACAAAATTTAAAGGAAACCGACTCCGCCGTTAAGTACTTGTTTGGTCACGGCGAGTATTTGGAAGAAATCCTAAAAAAATTCCAGTAACAAATATTGCAAGCATTTATGCAAACAAAGTCTTGCAAATAGTTTTCAAAATTGTTATCTTAAAATTAAAGTTATGTTATAAAAGTTGACGATTAAAACCATATCCGTCAACAATTAAAACAAACAAAGTCATAATTAAATTTGCCTTGCCGATAATTATCAAAATCTTATCTATTAGTCAAAAAAGTCTATTTTAAAACAAAAAATCACAGTTTTTTCTGTGATTTTTTATGTTTTATTATAAAACCTTTTGTTATGCATACAACACCGACAGTTTGAGTATTAGCGAAATTGCAAAATAGCAATAAAAAAAGTCCATAAGCAAATGCTTTATAGACTTTTTTTTGGTGCGTCCATCAGGGCTCGAACCCGAAATCTAAGTTCCGAAGACTTATGTGATATCCATTTCACTATGGACGCAAGTGCGGGCAGAGTGGATTATGTTAACTCTGCACGCATTAACTATATTTTAAGCACTATTTGAAAACTTTATGATTGTAATTCTAACACAAATTGTTTTACCAACACTTTCTTTAAGGTTAGAATTTGAAAACCACTCGTATCCATGTGCCTTTTTACCATCAATTCCATAACAATAGGGATTAAAGAAGACATATTTAAGTATTTGAGCACGATTTAATTATATAAAAGTAGTTATTAAAACATAACTTTAATTAATAGATTTTAATTTGTAATACAAAGTGCCTTCGTCAAGCGAGATTGTTTTTTGAATGTCGGCGTCAAAGTCTTGATTAAAACTTGTTGCCAAGGTTTCGCTCATGATTTTTTGCTCGTTGTCTTTCAAAATTTTGGCAAGTTTTTCGCTATCGGTTGTTATGTTTAGCATAATCCTTTCGTCAATATTAAAGTTTGCTTCTTTTCTAAGGATTTGAGCGTTACGAATAATCTCTCTCAAAATTCCTTCGTTAATCAATGTTTCGTTTAGTTCAATATCAAGCACAACGGTTAGGTCACCGTCTTTTCCAAGCACAAACTCTTGTTTTGGTTTGGAATTTTTAATAAATAGGTCAGCACTAAGGTGTCCATAAGGAGCGATTTCAACCGAACCAGCGTCAAATTCTGCAACATATTTTTTCATGGTTATGTCGTTAGTTTGTTCAAGAAGCATTTTAACCTTTTGCACATCGCCTTTTAAAATTCTTCCTGCATTTTTAAAGTTTAGACCAAGATAGTAGGTGTTAAATTCTTCCACATTGTCTGTAACATGGGCTTCCTTAACATTAATTTCGTCCTTAATCAAGGTTTGATATTCGTTAAGGGCGTTGATTGCATATTTGCTGTCGCTAACAATAAACATTTTTAGCAAAGGTTGCTTTACTTTAAGATTGTTTTCGGCTCTAAGATGATTTGCAAGAGTCATAACTCGTTGAGCAATAGAAGCATAGTTGATGTAATCTTCAAAGTTATATGAACCAATTTTCTTTGCAAAGCCAGACAAGATAACGCTTTCGGCTTCGGTTGGTTCGATTTCTCTAACCATGTTTTGCCAAACATATTCGGTTAGGAAAGGAATGATTGGAGCCATAACTTTTGTGATTTGTTTTAGGGAATTGTATAGAACATAGTAGGCAACAAGTTTGTCGTTGTCGTTCTCGCTCTTCCAAAATCTTCGGCGGTTTGCACGAATATAGAAGTTTGTAAGATTGTCGATTAGAACTTCAAAGTCCTTTACAACATTGTAACTTTGATATTTCGAGTAGTACTCAGTTGCTTTTTCAATAAAATTGTTGGTTGCTTGAAGTAGCCACTTGTCCGTGCTTGATAGTTGCTCTGGGTTTGGTTCAAAGCCGTCAAGTTTTGGATTGTCGATGCTAGCGTAGGTGTTAAAGAACGAGTAGGCGTTCCAGTATCCAAGCATTTTTCGGCGGGCTTCGTCAATCAAGGTGTAGCCAAAACGCATTTCGTTTGTTGGGTTAGAGCCGGCGTAAAGATATCTAATTGCGTCCGCTCCCACTTGATTTGCAACATCGTCACAAGCAAGGCTGTTTCCGCCACTCTTGTGAAATTCGTTGCCGTTTTCGTCTTTTACATATTGATATGTGTAAACTTTTTCGTAAGGTGCTTTGCCTGTCAAAACAACGCTCATAACAAGCAGAGAATAGAACCAAAGTTTGATTTGTTCAATCATTTCGCAAACATATTCGTTTGGAAAGTTCTTTTCAAAGTATTCTTTGTCTGTAAAATATTTTTTGGTGCTGAATGGTGTAATTCCAGCGTCTAGCCAACAATCGCCAACTTCTGGAACACGAGAAAGAGTTTCCCCGCAATCGCACCTAACTAAAATATCGTCAATCCAAGGTCTGTGAATGTTTGGAAGACTGTCCACTTTTGATGGGTCGACTGCTCTTTGTTTTAATTCGTCAAGAGAGCCGATAACATGGACTTTTCCACATTTTTCGCACACATAGAATGGTAATGGCAAGCCGTAGAACCTAGAACGAGAAATGTTCCAGTCACCCATGTTGTTTAGCCAGTCAATCATACGCTTTTTTGCATATTCTGGTTCAAACTCAACAGGCTCAATTGCCTTAATTAGTTTTGGACGGAGTTCGGTCATGTCGATGTACCAAGTGGAAATCAACTTGTACACCAAATTGGTTTTACATCTCCAACAATGTGGATAACTGTGCTTGTATGGGTGAGAGTAGACAAGTTTGTTGTCGGCTTTTAAGCGGTTCACAACATCATCAACAACATCAGTTGTTTTTTTGCCAGCAACAAAACCAGTGTTGTCAAGCATAACGCCGTTTTCGTTGATAGGGCAAATTTGTGGCAAGTCGTATTTTAGACCAAGTTCAAAGTCTTCTGCTCCGCAACCCGGTGCGATATGAACAACGCAACTTCCTTCGGTGCTGTCAACTTCTTCCCAAGGTACAATTTTGTGAACAAAATTTTGTTCGGCTAATTCTGGAAAACAAGTTTCATATTCAAGCCCAACAAGGTCAGAGCCCTTAAATTCTTCAACAATCTCGTAATCTTTTTTGAGTACTCTTTGAACGCTGTCTTTGCCCATAACAAGCAATTCGCCAGTCGAAAGTTGTCTTGCCTTAACATATTCAAATTCTGGATTAACAGCAAGAGCCACATTGGCGGTCAAAGTCCAAGGAGTCGTTGTCCAAGCAACCATTTTAAAATCTTTGTTTTTTACTGGAAGTTTAATAAATAGGGCAGTGTGCACAACTTCGCTATAAGAAGACGACATCTCGTGTTCGCTGAGTGATGTTCCGCATCGTGGGCACCAAGCAATAGGGCGATTTTTCTTTACAATCCAGCCGTGCTTGTCACATTCTTTTAAGAAAGCCCAGATTGATGTTATGTTTTCGTCCGTGTTGGTAAAATAGCTATGCTCCCAGTCCATCCATTGACCCATTCTAATTGATTGGTCGGTCATAATAGAAGCAAAGTGTTTTACTCTTTCCATACACTTGTTTGTAAAGTTGTCGATGCCATATTCAACAATTTCTGGCTTGCCTTGAAGTCCAAGTGATTTTTCAACTTCAACTTCCACCCACATTCCTTGTGCGTCAAAGCCGTTTTGAAATTGACAACTTTTGCCTTGCATTGCATTATACTTGATTGCGATATCTTTTAAAGTTCTGCCCCAAATATGATGCACTCCAAGTTTATTGTTTGCGGTTGCTGGCCCGTCAAGAAATCTAAAACGAACCCCGTTTTTGTTTTGCTCAACCAATTTGTCAAAGCATTTGTTATCTTTCCAAAATTTCAAAATGTTTTGTTCCATTTCGATAAAGTTTGGACTTCCGTTTTCTTTTTTCATATTTACTCCTTATCTGTTTGTTAAATGTGCTACTTAAAAAATATTAGCCACTAATCCTAGTGGCAAGCGTAAAAACCACAAGTTATGCCGGCAGTGCGTTTCCCGAAAACATTGTTCCAAAAAACCACTTTAAAAATTCCCAAAAGTTTTTGTTTAGTTCTGCAAATTTGTCTTTGAACAAGTTAAATCCGCCGTTGCACAAAAACCATATTCCAATAATCGCCAAAACAATCATTGCAATCCAAACAATTATTTTTAGTAGTAGTTTAACTAGTTTCATTTTTCACCTGCACGATATTAATTTTTGTGGCAAAAATCCGCCTACATTAGACTAGTATATAAGTTTATTATATATATTAAAACCCATTCTGTCAATTAACTAAAACAAAATGCACGCCACAAATCATCGCTTTTATTGTTAAAAAATGATATTTCTCCGCAAAGAAAAGCGGGCAAAATCATATCAATATCTTTTGCATGATACTTTTTGCAGTTTGGCAAATCGAAAATCATAGTTTTTACTTAAAGTAATAACGCTTAAAATAACTTTAACTTGCCAAATATTGCCGTTTTTTGAAAGTGTTTTTTGCTTCAAAGTTTTGAGTGCTTTTTTATGTGGTTAATCCAATAATTTTAGCCGTAAGTTTTTTTTAAATATCTTGCATATAAAAATGCGATTTGATATAATTTGACTGAAAAACGGGCGACAACATATCGCCCAGCAAAGTATAGGAAAAAATCATATTTACAAGGAGTTTGACATGAAGAAAAACAAATCGCAAATTGTGCCTTGGATTGTTTGGCTTTGTGCTACAATTATTGTTTGCTTTGCCATGGTGGTTGTGGGTCACGACTACGACATCGACAACTTGATGGTGTTCGGTGCAATTTTCGGCATAATTCTTGTTCCATTTTTTGTGTGGAAGTTGATTGAAAGTATTAGGATTTCAAAAAAGCAGAGTGGTGCGAATATTAACTTAGAATACATAAAAGCACAAAAGCAACTTTTAAAAACATATTCGGCGGTTAAACTAGATGACTACAATAAAGTGGGCTATGTTTGGTTCGTCAATGAAAATCTAAAATTTTCCGCACAGGCAAAGTTTGGATTTGTTAAGGATTTTAAAGACAAAAAGGGCTATCATCTTGGATTTAATATTCAAGCAAAAAAACTCGTGCAAAAGCCAAAGTTGTTTGACGATGTTTTGGGAATTGCAGACACTTTGTTTGATATCGAAATTGCATATTTTGAAGGTTCACTGCTTTCTAGTTTTGAAAACGACAACGGAGTTGTGGTGCAGGATATTTCTGCGCTTGAAGGCAAGACGATAAAAATTAATTCAAACTCTGGTTATATGGCAACAGTCAGCACAACCGACCTTGACGACATCGACCAAGGCGAAATCAAGTTTGCCGAGTGGAACGAAAACTCTAAAATCATACAATTCAAGTTGGCAGTCACAAGCCTTAACGAAGTTATTGCGGGAACTGTACAACTCAGCCAAGACACGGACATTCCCCAAAGCGAAGCGAGTAGCGGGGAATAAGCATATTAAAAGCAATTAAGTATTAACACTGGTTTTTTTTAAAACTAATGTAACAAAGGATTGTTTTGTTATATACTTAAATTTCAAAAAGCATATTGCATTATTGCGTGGAGTATGTTATCATGTTGTTAACAACAATTTTGGAGGCAAATTTTATGTTTATCGAAAGATTGAATCAATCACAAAAAAAAGAACTTGTTGAACTAGTTGCAAGAGAGTTGTACAAGGAAGGCGGAATGATTCCAGCAGATGCAAAATATGTGCTTTTGAATAGAGAAGACAATTTTCAAGATGCACTCAAAATTTTCTGGAACGATGGTCAAGAAGAAATCGTTATTGACGACATGGAAATTTCTTACAACACAAAAGCCTTAAAAACAACAGACTCAAATCTAGTAAGCAAGTTTTTGACAAAAAATTTTAGTGAATACCCAGAGTTTTACTATCTCGAACGCAAAAAAGAACTAGACCTAGAATATCACACAATGCAAATTTCTCGTAGAGAATATGTTATCTCTATTCTTGAACTAAAACAAGAAATTGAAGACTTAAAAGAATATGCAAACGAAGAACAATTCTTTATGTAATCATTTTAGTTGATATAAAAAACACTCAATTTTGAGTGTTTTTTTGTTCTAAATTTCTTTTTCAAAGTGCGTACTGCCTTTTTCGATTTCTGCACCCATTTTTTCGTAGAACGCAATAGATGGCGTGTTCCAGTCAAGGCAACTCCATTCCAGTTTTGAGTAGCCTTCACTTTTTGCCAAGGCTTGTATTGCCTTAAAAAACTGCGAGCCATAGCCTTTTCCACGGAACTCTTTTTTTATCAAAATATCTTCGATATAAATTTTTCCACAACCCGAAAACGATGCAAACATAGGGTAGTAGATAGCATAGCCAACAATTTGCTCGCCATCTTCCGCCACCAAAAATGTTGCAATGTTTCTGTCAAACAGCCAGTAACTCAAATCTTGCTTGATGGCTGTCATGTCGTGCGGTCTTTTTTCGTAAGAAGCAAGCAGTTTGATTATGTCTGGGATTATATCGATATCGTTTTTTGTTAACTTGCGAATTTTTAAGTTTTCCATGTTGTTCTCCTTGTTTTTAAACTTGTCTGTGTTGTAAAGTCAAAAGGCTGATTTTATATGTTTAGCGTAGCACTAGCAGTAGAGAACTGTCCCATTAGCACAAAAAAACACCGCCAAGAGCGATGTTTTTGATTTGCTAGATAACTAGTGGAAGTACAATTCCAAGCAAAACAACTAGTAGTAGAACAACCCAAAGGACTTTCCAAACTGTTGCCTTGTTTCTAACATATTTCCATGATAGGTAAGCCACAATGCAAATAGCGAATGCTGTTGCAACGCCTTGCAAAGCGGAAACAACTTTTAGGTTAACTCCGCAAAGTGACAATATCGAAGCCACAAGGTATAAAATTGCGATTGCGCCGATTGTCCAGAAACTAAGTTTGTTTAGTCCCCAAGCGCTTCTTTTTGTTGTGCTTGATGTGCTTTTTGTTTTCTTTTTTGATTCTGCCATAATTCATTCTCCTTTATTTCGACAGATATTTTATCAAACTATTTCAAAAAAAGATAGTGATTTTGCAAAAAAGTTACAAATTTTTTATAAGACCTAAAACTTGATATTATCTTCGCATTCGTCAAGGTCTTTTTTGATTCTATCTTGCTCTGCTTGGCTTGCCAAATATGCGTCCCTTCCGCAACCATTTAGGCGGTCTTGACGCTCGTAGTATCTTATAACAGCCATCATTTCGCTGTATGTTACACTATAATATTCGCTAAAATGTGGCAGAGAAGCAACAAACTTTTTGTGGTCTTGTTTTGCTTTTCGGTCTTCTATTTTTTGTCTAAGCCTTTCCCCGAATGTTGGCTTAATATAAACATCTGGGTCATCGTCATAAGGTTCTTCTTGTGGCGGATTGGCTATCGCCCTAATTTCTTCCATGATTGTGTCAAGTCTTTTGCCCCAATCAATATCGCAGTTGTAATGTTCTAGCACAAAAAATTGAGTCGAAGTGCCGTTATAAATTCGGCCCGTGTTTAAGTCTTTGATTTTTGTGTTGTCGTAATTTACAACATAAGGAACATACATTCCGTTTTTGAGTCTTGCAATACCTGCTTTGCCTGATGGGTATTTGTTGTACATAATTTATCCCTCCTTGTGTACACTATAATTTTACTACTGCAAGGTGGTTAAAGTCAATACCCAAGTTTTTTTTATAAAAACAATCAGTGAAACTCACTGATTGTTTTTAAAAGAATTTTTCGTCTTCGTTTGTTTTGTGTTTGAATTTATCAATCGATTTTTGCCTGCATTTTTTGTTTAAAAGTTACAAATTTTTCGTTATTTGTTTCATATTTTTCTCCAACAAGATATTACCGCAAATTTATCATAAAGTCAACATGGGCATAAAAAAATCTTGCTACCAAGCAAGATTTGTTAGTGGGGTGAAAGATGGGACTCGAACCCACGGTCTCCAGAGTCACAATCTGGCGCGTTAACCAACTACGCTACATCCACCATAGTCACCATTAATTTATAGCACAACAACAAAGTTGTGTCAAGTGTATTTTAAAATTGTTTTTTCAATATGCTTAAAATAAAGACTTTCTGTTGAGCGTCAAACTCAATCTCGTCAAATCATATATGTTGCTTCAAAAGTTTTTATGAGCCAATGAGTCAACTAGCGTTTTCTTTCAAGTCACAAAAAATACGCTTTAAATATATAATGTTTTATAACTTTTTAAAGGAGAATACTATGAGAAAAAATTGTTTTAGGTGCAATGATTTTTGCTGTGACCGTGACTTCGATGACACTCTAATCGTTAGATACACGGGTGTGCAAGGCTTACCAGGTCCAACAGGGGCAACTGGTCTAGTCGGTCCAACGGGAGCCATGGGAAGCACTGGTGCAACTGGGGCAACTGGCAGTACAGGTCCAACGGGAGCAACAGGAGCAACGGGCGGAGAAGTGGTGGCAAGAACCACAACAACCGTTCGTCCCGACCAGCAGGCAAGTGTTTCGTCTTTCTTTGACGGCCAAAAAACTTTCCTTGACTTCTTCATTCCAAAGGGCGATGTTGGGGACAAAGTTAACATAAAGATTGGCGGTGTTGCAACAATTCCGGCGGACGAACAAGCAAGTATAACAGAGCGGATTGAAGACGATGTTCACTACTTCGACTTTGCTATTCCACGGGGCTACACTGGCGAAAAAGGAGAACAAGGAGTGCAAGGCGAAAAAGGCGATATTGGACCAACAGGTCCACCGGGACTTCGTGGTGAAAGGGGATTTGTAGGTCCAACAGGTCCACTTGATATGCCTTGTGCGTTTGTGCTGTCATATAACGATGACCCAACCGACTTCCCGCAAGAAGGCTTGGAAATCAAATCTGGTGCAAAACTTCCACTCAACCGCTTGGAGTTAAATCACAACGATTTGGTCTTGCTTGATAGTGGCAACAACACTATTCGGTTTGCGGAAACAGGACTATACTTTGTGCAGTTTAGCACAAATGCTTATGTTAAAAAAACGGGTGCGGATTTCGACCCAAAAACCGACTTTGTTGCGGTGTCGTTTAGGGAACTTGGCACGGAAAGAATACTTGCTAGTGCAAACACTTGGTCCAGCGAAGAAGTCGCAACAAACATCTATGGGCAAGGTTTGATAATTGTTAACGATATTACAACCAAATACGAACTATGCAATATGCAAAAAAAGAGTATTTATATTGTTGGTGCTGATGTTACGCAAACAATTTCCAATTCCTACTTTACAGTGCCAATGGTGTCGCTAACTTTTGTAAAGTTATATTAAATTGTTTTCGTAATTTCACTTTAACTCGTTAAAAAATGCAATTTATTGATACAAAGTCTTAATAATGAATTTTTTCTAGAATATATTTGTAATTTAAAGTATATTTTGTGAATTTATTATCTAACATTTGTTTTAAAAATTTGCCGACTACCTAAAAAACTATTGGCTTTGTTAAAACTTTTTTCGTTTTGATAATGTGTATCAATAATTTTATTATTAATGCGATTAGATTGCAAAGAGCATAAAAAAAGAGTATCGTAAAATACTCTTTTTTGTTTGTTATAGTGGCAAGTCTTTTTTGTCAAACTTGATAATGCTAATTGTGTAGCAAACAACTGCGATTGCCACCAAAATTGCTAGTTTCCAAATAAATGTCGTTGTTCCAGCAAGGATAGATGTTGCGTCAAATAAGGTGATAATAGAAGTGTAGTTAAAGAACTTCATTGCGTCAATTCTAATTGCACTTGGAATAACGCTAGAACCAAACAAGCCAAGGATTGTTGCAACAAGGAAGAACATTGTTAGTCCCCCGCCAACAGACATTGACATTTTGCTTCGGTTGAACCAACTTGATGAAAGGAAGCAAATTCCCGACACAGCAAGCATGGTTATAAACGCACCAAGGTTAAGAAGTATAATCTCGCCGTAAGTTATTGTTATATCTGCCGAGTTAACGATTGCAAGGCACACAACACTTGTTAGGGTTGTAAGCAGGAACATCACAAGCAAACTAGAAATCAAGTATGCCATTTGAGTGATTGTTACTGTTCTACGCTTTGTTGGTGTAGACAAAACATAAGCCATAGAGCCTGAGTCAACTTGACCAGCAATAAGGTTGTTTGAAGCCATAATAACAAATATCATTGGAAGAAGTAGTCCTGCAATTCTAAAAAAGATTGAACCAATAACAAGACCGTAAACATCAAGGTCACTAATTTCGCTTAGTGCACTCGAAACTTTTTCTGGCAAATCTTCAACCAAAGTTTTGCTCATGCTAGGAATTAATGTTTGAGTGTATTCGTCAAGTTGTGCAGTGATTTCTGCTTCGGTTAGGCTTTCGGTTTGACTTCTAAGTTCTTTTTCTTTTGCGTTTAGTCTTGCTCTAAAATCAATAATAGAGTTGGAAGATGTTTGCTTGATTTCGTCTTGATTAAAGTAAGATTTGATAAAAATCGTGTCGCCTCTATAATCAAAACTTTGGTCGTAGAAAATTGTGCTTAAAACGCTTGGAATGTAGGTTGAAGCAAACTCGCTTGCGTCTGTTTGATTGCTTTCAACAAACTTTTCGAGTGCGGTGGCAATAAATGTTTTTGCGTTGTTTGCTGTTTCTTCGCCACTTTCGTTCAAAATTTGACCATAAACTGCGTCTGCAACTTTGTTTAGGACATATCTTGAGATGTCGCTGTCGGCGTAGTTTTCGCCCTGAGCCAAGTAGTAGTCAAGCAAGGCGTTGATTGCTTGTGCTTGCGATTCTTGACCATTAACAAGAGTTTGTCTTGCTTGCTCGTCTGTCATTCCGCCAGCAATCATTGCGTTGTAGTTTGTTATGATTGTTGATTTTGTTGAGTCGTCAAGTTTTACTTGCAACAAGTCTTTCAAATCTTCAAAAGAAGATTGATATGATTTTAATGACTTGTCTGCAAGGTTATAGTATGTCATTGATTGTTTTTGAATAGTGGCTTCGATTGCGTCACTAACAAACATATCTGTCATGGAAGACCTAATTTCGTTAACATTAAGATTTCCCAAAACAAGTATGATTATTGCAAGCATAAAGCAGGTAATAGTTGTAACAAAAGTCCAAATTCCCGCATTTGCTTTGCATGATTGTTTGAATAATGGTTTGCTAATCATTTTTGTTCTCCTTTATGATTTCATTAAAATGTTTTTCTAGCGTGTATTTTACTTCCGCCAAAAACTTTACATCAAATTTGGTTAACTGCAAAAACAGTTTGTTTAGATTGCTTTTTTCGATTGAAACCGTAACTTGATTGTACTTTTCTTGGTCACGAATAATGTTGTAGCCAAGAGTTTTAAATGTTTGATAGTCAGTCTTTTTGTTGAACTCAATTTTGTAGTCTAAAATTGGTCTTGACTTGATTTTTTCCATGTCGGCAATGTCAACAAGTTTGCCTTTGTTGATTAAAACCACTCTGTCGCAGTAAGGTTCAAGTTCTTCGTATAGGTGAGAACTGATAAGTATCGTTTTGCCTTTGTCTTTTTCGGCTTTGATAATTTCCATAAACGCAACTCGCATTAGTGGGTCAAGTCCAGTGGTTGGCTCGTCAAGAATGATTATTTCTGGATTTGCCATAAGAGCCACAACAATGGCAGTTTTTTGCTTCATGCCCTTGCTCATTCGTTTTAACGAAGCACTTGGGTCAAGTTGCAATTTTTCGATAAGATAGTTTGCATAACTAAGGTCTTTTAGCCCCAAAAATTCCGCTTGCGATTTGATAAAATCCGTTCCAGTTTTTAGGTCAGGAAAGGCAATTTCCCCTGGAACATAGCCAATATATTTTTTGATTTTTTCGCTGTCTTTCCACGAGTCCATTCCATGCACCAAAATTTCGCCACTGGTTGGCTTTAAAAATCCCATAATGTTTCTAATCGTGGTGGTCTTGCCAGCACCGTTAGAGCCAACAAATCCAAGCATCTCGCCTTTGTGAATATCAAAACTGATATCAAAAACGCCTTGCCCCATGCCATAGTCTTTTGTTAGATTTTTTATTTCAACAACTTTTTCTGTCATAGTGCACCTCCGTAGTCTCTGTCTTCTTTGTAGTACTTCATAAAGTAGTCTTCAAGCGTTTCTTTTAGGTGAACAAAACTTGTTATATCGCTTTTTGATATCGCCAAAATCAGTTCGTTTATGTTTTTATCGTCAACATTCACAATCAATTTTTTGCTGTCAACTTTGCTTAGTTTAAAATTGCTATTTTGTGCGTTTGATTTTTCAAATTGTTCAAGCGAACTATTGCTGTCAAACTCCACAAGATAGTTTTTGTTATTGTTGTGTTTTAGGTCGTTTGCCACAAATTCGTCCACAATTTTTCCGTCTTTGATGATTGCAATTCTGTCGCAAGTGGCGTCCACTTCGCTAAAAATATGACTGGAAAGCAAGATTGTTTTGCCACGCTTTTTTTCTTGTTTTATAAACTCAATAAACTTTTGTTGCATTTTCAGGTCGAGTCCGCTTGTTGGCTCGTCAAGAATTAATATGTCTGGGTCGTTCATAAACGCCGTTACAACAGCAAGTTTTCGCTTAACACCCAAACTCATTCGCTTTGTTTCGCCACTTGGGTCAAGTTCAAAGTAGTCAACAAGATATTTTAGGTATTCTTCGTTTTTGACTCGTTTTAGTTTTTTCATCATGTCCAAAAACTCAAATCCAGTTAGTCCGTCTGGCAAAGCAATTTCGCCGGGTAAGTAGCCAACTTTTTCCATAAACTTGTCGTAGTTTTCAAAACTGTCTAGTCCCAAAATTTTAGTGTTCCCGCTGTCTGGCTTTGAAAAGCCCATCAGGTGTCTTATTGTCGTGGATTTGCCCGCTCCGTTTGGGCCAAGAAATCCGTAAACTTCGCCTTGATTGATTGCAAAAGATATGTCAAAAACGCCACGGCCATGACCATAATCTTTTGTAAAATGATTTACTTCTATTTTTGCCATTTCTCCTCCTTAAAAATATTCGACAAATGTATAATTAATTGACATCGGGAGTATTATATGATAATCTTTTTTTAATTTCAACAAAGTTGTTTTTACAGTTTTTTTGAAGTGTTAATCTTTTTGACAAATTTTGAAAAGTGTCTAAAAATTTTGATTGGGAGAAGATATGGACGACTACAAAGAAGATTTAAGAGTGATTAGGACTCGCACACTTCTGTGCAAGTCGCTTTTTGCGCTCCTTGAAAAAATGCCGTTTGAAAAAATCACGGTTATGGACATCTGCCACGAAGCCATAGTGCATAGGGCAACTTTCTATAATCACTTTGAAGACAAAGAACACCTACTTGAATACGCCATTGACGAAATCAAGGAAGATTTGTTCAACGCAACAATCGGTGGCGAAAAATTTGCTTCGCCAAAGGAAATGTATATGTCGCTTATTAGCAGAGTGACCGATTTTATTGATGAGTATCGTGACAAACTGCTACTAATCATCAAAAACAACAACTACGAACAAGTTTTTGGACTGATTTTAACAACCGTTAGGCGTAGTATTCGCTATCTAACCAGCAAAAACGAATACAAAATGCAGTACAAACTTCCTGCCAGCGTTATGATAGACTTTTTGAGCGGTGGCATAACAAGCATGGGACTCAGTTGGCTTCAATCCACTAGCCCTTGCTCCAAGGAAGAATTAATCCACTACTTCGACCTTTTGCTTAACGACAAAATTTATATTGATAGTCCTTCTAACAAATACTAACAAACTTTTCACAATCAAAAATTTGTGATATAATAATGTATATAAGGAGTTTATATATGGATAAATTAAAGAAAAGCATAACCATAAAACTTGTGTTTGCAATACTTTTGACAATATTTTTTCCAGTCGGCATTGTCGCAATTTGCATGGGTGCAGGCAAGTCAACGCTAGTTCTTATTTTAGGAATTATCGGCGTTGTGTTTGGATTTTATGGTGCACCAATTTTGTGGATTAACTACGCCAATCAAAAAAGTTTGCTACGAATTTTGGATTTGATTTTAAACGAGAACTTGTACACCGTTAGCGATATCGCAAGCCAAATTGCTCAAAACGAAAATGTAGTGACTCAAAACATCAACACGCTTATTGTTCAAGGCTATTTAAAAGGCTATATCTTTAAGGACGGCGTTTTGTATCTTAACACCAACAAAAAACAAACCGCAAAAAATGTGGACAAAATCAAGTGCGACAGTTGTGGCGGTCAAATGGTGTTTGACGGCGTAAAGTATGTGTGCGAGTATTGTTCCAGCACAAAGGAAAAAAAGTAAAAACATAGAGAACCAGTTTGGCTCTCTATTTTTATAAATTCAACAAAACATCTTTTAAACTTTTTTTATACAAGAAACTGAAAAAATATATTTTATTTTTCGACAGATATTGCAAAACGGATTTTTGTATGCTACTATTAGTTATAGGCGGAAGATAAATGGAAAAACAAAGTTTGTTAGAAAAAGAAGTTCGTGTGCTAGGCACAGTCAAACAGGAAAAAGGCTTAGCCGTTTTTGTCCCAATCAATTTTGACGGGGAAAGCATTATTTTAATTCAAAACGAACTAGCAAAAAGTGCTGTCGGCAAAAGGGCGTGTTGTGTTATAAAGCCCGTTAACAAAAGCGGAGCATATTCGGCTAGTATCGAAAGAGTGTTTGGAATTGTTGACGACCCAATCAGCGAAAACACTGCGATAGCCTACGAACATGGCTTTACAACATCATATCCAGAAGAAGTTATGAACGAAGTTTCTCAAATTCCGCAGTTTGTAACCGAAGCAGAAAAGCAGTCAAGACTTGACTTGACTGACAAGTATTTCATGCCTTGGGACGATATTGAGTGCAAGGATAAAGACGATGCAATCTACGCCGAAAAAACCGTTGACGGTTACAAGGTGTATGTTGCCATTGCTGATGTTAGCCACTATGTTAAAATGGGTTCGGCTATCGACAAAGAAGCATTCAGCCGTTCCACTAGTTGCTATCTTGGTTCTGGCGTTTATCCAATGCTTCCACCAGAATTGTCAAACGGAATTTGCTCGCTAAACGAAGGCGTTGAAAGACTCAGCCTTTGTGCGATTATAGATATCGACAAAAACGGAAAAATTTTGAACTATGACTTCAAAAAAGCCGTAATCAATATTAAAAAATCAATCGACTATTCGCTAGCCGAAAAAATACATTTGTGTCAAGACAACAAACATATTGAGTGTAGTGAAGCCAAGTCTTATGTTGACTTGATGTACGAGATTGCAGAAGTTTTGGCAACAAAACTTGATAACAGAAACAGAATTAACTTTTCTAGCGTTGAGCCACTTTTTAGATTTAATAAAGAGCGAAATAGAGTTGAAGATGTCATTCAAAATAACATTGAAAAATCACACATGGTCGTTGAGCAGTTTATGGTGCTTGCCAACGAAGCCACCGCACAATTTTTCATTGACAACAAACTTGACGGAATATATCGTATTCACGAAAAGCCAGACGCTCAAAAAATTCAAAAACTTAAAAACATTTTGGCGTCACTCAATGTTCCGTTCTTTGTTGGAGCAAACAACAAAGATATCAGTGCTCTGTTGGAATTTGTAAAAACTCATCCAGCCGATGCATATCTTGAAGATATCATTTTGCTTTCGATGAAAAAAGCCAAATATTCCAGCGTGAACAAAGGACATTTTGGTCTTGCGTCAACTGGCTACACACATTTTACTTCTCCAATTAGGAGATATAGCGACCTTATCGCTCACAGAATTATTAGCCAGTATTTAGTGCAGAAAAAGTCGAACATAAAGTCCAGCCATATTGAACAATTTTGTAACCACATAAACTATCAAGAAAGGCAAGCGAACAAGGCGGAGATTGAAAGCAATCAGTTCCTTGCGTGCTTGTGGGCAAAAAATCATATTGGCGAAGAAAAGGAAGGCACTATCATTTGGTTTAGTAGCGACTACCTAACCATTAGACATAACGCAATCGACATTCAAGTGCCATTATTTGAAGATTTTGTAACCAGCCAAGACGAACTTTCAATCGAATTTACAAACTCATCAAAACAACTCAAACTCGGTGAAAAAGTAAAGTTTAGACTTGACAGTGTTGATATTGAAAACAGAGAAATTGTTGCAAGCATTCCAAGTTTGAAATTCCAAGACGAACAAGACAATATCGAAAGTTATTAAGATATATTCTCATTAACAATATTTTTAAATTTTGCAGTTAAAATAGTAAAAAATAGTTATTTTATGTGAAATTATTAAAGTAAATTAATGTCAAGATTAGAAAACTAAACATATAAAAAAATAATTGATACAATGTATCAATTATTTTTTGTTAATCTTTACTTTTTAAGTTCTCTCATTGCGTTAATTTGACCAGCAAACTTTGTGAGTTTCTTGTTCATAACTTCGTCAATGTTATGGTCTTTTAGTTGATTTTTTAGGCTTTCAAGACTAACATAAACGCTAGCAACATCTTCTGCAACTTTTTCAGCCTTTGTATTAATGTTTTCGTCATCATGTAGTAAAGTGCAAACTTTGTAGTTGATGATTGCAGAAGTAAGATTTGCCATGTTCCTAATGCATCTGTCATACTTAAATTTGCCTTCGTCAATATTCATAAATGCTTTTTGATTTTCAATCAATTTTTCCATATCGTACTTTTCAAAGAAGTGGCACATTTGCTCAATGCAGATGTTAACATCAACATATTCTTCCACTAAGTTTTCGATAATCATTTCGTTGCCTTCATACTCTCCGCAAAGCACCTTTCTTTTGTACTTGTTAATCGCAACAGTGAGTTCTGCCATTTCTTCAATACATTGGTCGTATTGAGCAGAAAGCCCCCATAAATTTGTTGCCTCGTCATACATTTCTAATCTTTCGTTTTTTGTCATTTTCGGTTACCTCCAAAGAGAATATAGCACATCAAAAATCCATCTGTCAAACATTTGTTCTAAAAATTTTAAATTATTTTTTCTCTAATTTTTGCCCATGATTTTTCCAAATTTTGTTTGTCAAAATCTTGCTTTAAGCAAGGCTTTAATATTGTTTACAAGCAATTTTTGTTTAACACTTGACTAATTTAAAAAAAAGATATATACTAACAAAGTTTTGAATGATTGCTAAAAAAATTTCACGGTCATTCAATCGCAAGTTTAATTTAATATGCGCTGTTAGCTCAATTGGATAGAGCGTTGGTCTACGGAACCAAAGGTTGGGGATTCGAGCTCCTCACGGCGCACCAGTAAGTATAATCAGTTGAACAACCAAAAAGGTTCAGCTGATTTTTTATGACATTGGATTGTGACGAAAGATTAGAGTTGTGTGCTAGTTTAAAGCGAGAAATTCTTGCGGTTTAATCATTAGTTGGTGTTTTAAGTTTAGTTTAGGTTACTACTATTTCTTTGCGTTTTTATTTTTAAGGTAGTTTTGTATAAAGGCGTCAAACTGAGATTTTAATTTGATTTCGTTTGGGTCGGTGTAGAATTTGTTTCGCTTTTTTAACATTTGCAATCTTTCATAGCGATAGTGAGCCGAAATTTCGCTAACATGGCAGAGCGATGAAAGTTCTTGTTCGCTCGAAATTTTGCATTCTAGCAAAACGCACATGGGCATTAAAAGTCTTGCAGCAAACATATTTGCTTCCTGCTCACGATTTTCAATTGGAACATTAAAGTGGTTTAGAACAATATGACCAATTTCGTGAGCAATTGTAAATCTTTGGACGCTCATTGGAATTTGGTCATTGTAAAAAATTATGTAGTTGTCTGTGCCTAGTTGTTGAGTAAATCCGTGATTAAGTTCCATGATAGAATCGTATTCGCTAAAATTTAGGTCTTTTAATTTTGAATATCGCACGGTTTTCCAGCAGTTGTTTTGAACAATTTTAGACAAGTTGACCGGCAGAGTGGAAATAGTGTTTTCGATTATAAAATCTCTTGCAATGTGACTGATTAGAAAGTATTTTTGTTTGGAGAGATAGTTGAATTTGCTGTTTGTTTCTGCACTAGTACTTGTTCGTCCAATAATCATTATTTTTCTTCGCTAGAAACCAATGTTTCGGCAAGATGATAGATGGCTTCGAGTTTGTCTTCGGTCAAAGCAAAACTTGTGTATGAACCGTTTCTGCCAATGATTGTTATTGTGTTTGAATTGTCGTTGCCAAGCAAGTAGTCGATTGAAACATGAAACAAGTTTGAGATTTTTAGCAAGATGTCATAGTCAGGCTCTCGCTTGTCCAGTTCCCACAGTCCAATAGCACCAGTGGACACCCCCAGTGTTTCGGCTAATTTTGATTGGGTTAACTGATTTTGTTGCCTAAGCATTTTTAATTTTTCGCCAATTTTCATAAGTACCTCTAAAAATTTATTTACAATCAAATTATAACAGATTGTAATAAAGAATGCAACAAAAACACCAAAAAAAGCCTATTTTTATTAAAAATTGCAACAAAATGTAATAAATTATACAAAATATAATAAAATCGTTTTGTTATTTTTTTGTATTGTGCTAAATATTATTTGCGAGGTACTTATGAAAAAAGAACTAATCAAAGAATTGGAAGATTACAAATACGAATATCAATATTTTATTGAAAAATCCAAAGAGATTGAAAAGTTAAAGCAAGAAATCCAAAAATCGTTTGCTAGACTTAGGGAACTCAAACAAACAGATTTTGATGTTAACGACTTAAATGCTCAAATAAAGATTATTTTAGACAAACAGTCAAAAGAAGAAAACGCTTTGCTATCCATTCTGGCTCAAAAGCAAAAAATCGAAAAGAACATTGAAAATTTGCCTCAGCCTTACAAAAATATCTTCTTTTTAAAGTATATAAGCCTTAAAACTTTTGATGAGATTGCTCTAAAAATGAATTACTCCACCAAACGAATTTATCAACTACACAAAAAGGGCATTGAAATTTATTGTGACAACTACGACCAAACTTTTGCGCTGTAATCATGTTGTATTAGTTGCAAGCAGAGAACAACCAATCAAACAGCCATAAAGTCATGAATAGATAATATAACAGTTGAGATTATTGAATCTCCGCTAAAATTTCAAAAATCGATTACTTATTTAGCAATACTAATTATGCATAAAAAATCTTAACATACATAAAACATGATAACTTGTAAGTATAAAAAAATATTAAAAAAATCCGTCAACATTTTCGAGACGGATTTTTTGTTATTCAACTAGTGCGTTTAAGTCTTCGTGATAGTCAAATTTGTATTCTTTTCTTGGGGCTTCGTTAAAATTGTAGGGTGCGTGTTCAACTTTCAACGCAAGGTTGTGAGAATCAAAGAAAGGTTCTTTGATTGGTTTAAAGCCCATTTTTTTGTGGAAGTTTTCGGAAACAGTGTTTCCAACATGAACATTGCTTGTAATGTAGTCAAAGCCCTTGCTGTGCTGACCAAGAAACGAATAAAGTGCCTTGCCAACGCCCATGTGCTTGTAGTGATTGTCGACCGCAACTTGCATAACATAAACGCTGTTTAATAGTAGCCCAGTTTTTGCAACAAGTGCGTAGCCGATAACTTTTGTTCCGCATTTTGCAAGCAGAGCATAGTCATAAGGCAAAACGCCGTAGCATCTAAGTTGCCCACCATTGTCAATATAGTTTTCGTCATTAATTCTGGCGACTTCCCTTTCTTCGGTGCTATCGAGTTTTTTAATGCATCTTACACTAAAAACATCTTTTGTTAAAAAAGCCATAATATCACCTCTTATTATTATTTTATAAAATTACACAATTTTTGTCAATATTAAAATTATCATATTGCCCCGAATTATTCATATTATGAATTAGGCGTAGTGCCAAAGATAAAGGAGAAAAATATGTCAAAAATTACTAATCAATCCACTTTAACATCAAAATATAGCCTGCCAGACGGCTCGGAAAAAGAAAACACAACACTCAGCAATGTTTCAACAACGCTCAACATGACAACTGAGTTTTTAAAAGAGCGTTCTTCGTCAAAAGATTTTGGACTTGCAAAAGATGAACTTTTGCAAACTCTGGTTTTAACCAACAACACCGAATACGATATCTTTAATGTAAGCATAACCGATACAATCGGCGAAGGTGCAACATTCAAACAAGGCACTGTTAGCATAGACGGAGAAACAAAACCCGACCTTGACCCAACAGCAACCATCACGCTAGAAAATAACATTTCGGCAAACAGTTCGGTTACAATCATGTATACAATCACGATTGACGAAGCAGTTTCTGTTCAGTCGGTCGACACAATTTCCAGCGTGACTTATTCTATCAACGAAGTCACCGACCTAACCGAGCAGTCAAACAAAGTTACGATAGCAATCGAAACCGAAAACATTACAATCAAAAAAACATCAAATGTTACGGCTGTTATTTCTGGTCAAACAATTATGTTCCAAAATGTCATCAAAAACGAAGGCGACATCATAAACACAAATCTGTTCTTCAAAGACCCAATCCCAGAAGGCACAACTTTTGTTACGGGTAGCGTAAAGGTTAACCAAGAAGAAAAAGCGGATTTCGACCCAGCAGTTGGATTTAATCTTGACGACTTAAACCCAAATGGCGAAATCACTGTCACATTTGAAGTTAAGGTAGATTAATATGAAAAAAATATCATCGCAGGCGATGTTAAATTGCAAACAAAACGGAATTGAAAAGTCATATAAAAGTAATGCACTCGAAATCTTTGTGATTGACAAGCCAAAAATAACCGTGGCTGTAAAAGATGATTGCAATTTTTTGCCACGATGTGACTGTAATATTATGTTAAAACTTTTACTGCTTTTAACATTTGGAAAGTTTTAGTTAAAAACTTTGACCTTTTTTGACTGTTTGTTGTTTAACACTAATTCAGCCACTATCATAAAATAAAGTGACTTAGTTTTTACAAAAAATTAAGTTATAAAAAGGGAGATAAACTTATGAATAGTTTGGAAATTGTCAGTGTGCCTGTGATTACAACTGTTGTGACAACCGTAATTGCACTTGTTAGACATGCTATAAAAAAGACTGATGATTTTGACCGATTTATTCCTCTAATTTGTGCTTTGCTTGGAGTGGTTATGGGACTTGCGATTTTCTACACAATCCCAAAACTAATTCCAGCAGAAAACTTACTAGAAGCCATCTTTATTGGCGGAGCAAGTGGTTTGTCGGCAACTGGTGTTCATCAAATTTTTGTTCAAGCCAAAACATATAGACAAGAAAAAAAGAACAAAAAAGACGCAGAAGAAAAAGAGAAAATAGAAGTTACTGATACTAATTCTCAAATCAAAGAAGAATCTAGTGAGCCAAACGATGTTAGTGATAAGTAGGCTAATTTCATTAGCAAAAAAGTCAGGTTTAGTCCTGACTTTTTTGTTGAAACATATTATCATTAACTTATTCAAGTTCGCCCATTTTTTGAATAACCAAGTAGGTGTTAGTATAGGTTGTTGTTGCAGACGCTGTTGTTGTAATGCCAATCTCGGCTGGGGTTTCTGCTTCGTACAAAAAGTTGCCGTTAACACTCGTTGTTGTATTTCCACTAACCGTTAACCTTGTTTGTGCTTCTGGTGTGGAGTTAATCGAAAGCACAACGCTTGGACTATCTCCTGCACCAGTGCTTGTAATTTGCGAGCCGTAGTGAATTAGGTAGAAGCCTGTTTCCAGTGTAACCGTGTTTTCACCAGTGTTTAAAACAATATCCTCTTGGTCGGTTGGATATTCTCTTAGTAATGTTAACACTGGTTGAGTGTTGGTTGCACTTGCACTCGTAAATTCTGCTGTTGTTATTGTGCTAGCCCCTGTTGGACCAGTAGGACCAGTTGCACCCGTAGCCCCAGTAGGGCCAGTAGCCCCTGTTGCGCCAGTTGGTCCAGTTGGACCAGTCACACCAGTAACGCCCGTTGGTCCTGTTGCTCCCGTAGCGCCGGTAGCACCCGTTGGACCTACAATCACGCCTGTTGGATAGACGATACTCGTAAAGTTTGCACTGGTTCGGTTGCATCTGTTGCACCTGTTACATCGGTTGCAAGTTGTTCCAAACCCGAATAAATCAAAAAAACAACTCATATAGTTTTCTCCTTTGATTAGCGATTTTCTCGCCTATAATATTGTATGAATAAGCACACAAAATTGTTTTATGCCGTCAAATTGTTTGAGTAAAATTCTGCTTTTTGCTAATATTATATTAAGGAGAATTTATATGATAAAATATGATTTTAGTAACAGAGTGGCACTCGTTACTGGTTCTAGTTCGGGGATAGGTAAAGGCATTGCCGAGGCGCTTTGTCAGGCGGGTGCAACCGTAATTTTAAATAGCGTAGAAACCGACCCAATGCTAGAACAGACTTTTGACGAGTTCAAGCAAAAGGGCTACAAAGTTTTTCCAATATTTGCCGATGTTAGCAAGGAAAATCAGGTTAAACAAATGTTTGAAACAATCAAAAAGGAGTTTGGCAGACTCGACTATCTTTGCAACAATGCGGGCATTGCCATTAACAATTCGCTAGAAGATAATATTCAAGGCACTTGGGATAAGGTTTTGGAAGTCAACTTGATGGGCAAAATGCTTTGCATCAAGCACGCAATTCCACTTTTAAAACAGAGTGATAGTCCTAGGATTGTTAACACTTCGTCAAGACTCGGCACAAAGCCAATCAAAAATAGTAGTGCATATTGTTGTTCTCAAGCAGGCATTTTGATGCTTACAAAATGTGCGGGACTCGAACTCGCTCACTACGGAATTAGAGTCAACGCCGTTAGCCCAGCACTAACACTCACTCCGCTATCTTTAAAAAAGTATTCCAAACAGGAAATCGAAGCCTTTTCCAAGCAAAACCCACTTGGCAGAGTCGGCGAGATTGAAGACACCGTCAACGCAGTGCTTTTCCTTCTAAGCGAAGAATCTTCGTTTATCACTGGCGAAAGTTTGGAAGTTAGCGGTGGCAATCTGTTGATTTAATTCTTTTAATGCTCAATAAACATTATTTGATGTGACTCAAAAACTATTATTTAAAGGAGTAAATATTTTTATTTTCTTAATATTACTCAATAAGGTTTTTGATAAATTATTTTTATATAGCAGTTAATTTACTCACAAAAAAACTTGCACTTAGTCTGCAAGTTTTTTATTATTCTAAACAATTGTTAATTATATAGTTTTAATCTATTTGCTCCAATTTTTTGTTTTCTCCAAGTTTACTTAACACGCTAGTTCTTCGGCGTTTTCTTGTGTGGAGTAAAAAATCTTTTCGGCTTGTTGTTTGCTCAAACAAAGTGTTGGAGAAGAGAGCGTGCTTTTATATCTTCTTCTAACTTGGTCGTCAAAAGACAGTTT
Organism: uncultured Clostridia bacterium; assembly: GCA_934777505.1. Taxonomy (GTDB): domain Bacteria; phylum Bacillota; class Clostridia; order Christensenellales; family UBA1242; genus CAKVNM01. Next base: position 197,106 of record CAKVNM010000002.1, read on the forward strand.
TGCCATTTTTTGCATTGTTTGATATGTGCTAGCAAAGTCTTTGTTTTCAATGTTTGATAGGGCATAGAAAGCCAGTTTTTCCACTGTTTCTTGTGCTAGTGGAGTAACATCATCGCACGACCATTCGCTGTCGGGGTAGAAGTCTTTTGACGAAACATCGCCGTTTGAATTTTTATTGTTTATCGAGTAATATCGAAAGTCATATTTTGATTTGTTGTCTTCGTGAATATCACTTGGCATTAACAAGTTGCAATAGTTGTAACAGTTGTTAAACTCGTAGAAATCCCAAGTTGGGTCATCATAAAATTCGCCATCTATTCCGTACTTTTTGTCGACAATGTTGAGTCTTAATCTGCAATGCCAAGAAGTTTCACTTTTTTCAAGGTCATACACGCTCATAGAAATCATATCGCATTTGAGTTCGGGCATATCAAGCGTGTCAACAATCTCCTTGAATAGTGAAGAACAGCCTGCACAAACAAACTCTGGGTTTTTCATAAATGCACCCGCAAAAAACTGGTCGTTACTGCTCCATGACTGACTCGTTGAAGCACAATATTTTGAGATAGACGAAGTTTTAAAGTGAATAAAAGCCACGGCTTCGGCTGGCGACATATTTTTACTTTTAATTTCACTGCACACTTGATTGATATAACTGTTTGCTTTGATGATTGTTTCCATGTCCCATAATTTTTCAACATATTGTTCGTTGCGGCCAAGCAACTTGTGGGCTACGATTAGTTTTAGGTCAAACATATTTTTTGTTTGGTCGTAAAACTTTTTTATTTGCGAAAATTCGTTAAAAGGTATGCGTTCGTTTAGAATTGCCACATTGAGAGTTTTAAGATTTTTTAACTCGTCTTTGCGAGTGCTTATTTGCTTTAAAAGTTCAAATTTTTCGCTAGAATATTCGCTTTTAGAATCATTTAGTAGCGAGATTGTAACTTCGTTATTTGTTATATTTGATTGTAGTTCGTCAAAATTTGTTATTTCTTCCATATAAAATTCCTTGCCTAAATTTCTTCGACTTCGTAGCCTAGTTGCCTTGCGATAGTCAAAAATTTGTTGATGTTAAAAATTCCCCATTGAGTGCAGATTGCAACCGTTTTGCCGTCACTCAGTGTTAGTAGTTCGTTCTCAGCACAAAAATATCTTTTGGTGTAGTCTTTGATTTGAACTACTTTGTCGTAGTCTTCAATCACCTGCAACGAGCCTTGCGAAGATTTGTCAAATATGTTTTGTAAGTCTTGCAAAGTTAGGTCATTGTGAGTTTTAATGTAGTCGCTAACTATCGCAAACACCAGCCTGTTTTTTGGCAAAATCTTGTTTCTAAACACATATTTTGTTTTATCTCTGTTGGACGATTGCAAAGTTTTGCTTGGCTGATTTGTGTTATTTTTAACACTTGTGCTATTAAGCCCAAGTTTTTCTTCTAGCGCAAAAAGCCTAGTTTCCAAACTTGCTATTTTGTCTTTTAAAAGAGCGATTTCGTCAGTCATATTTCCACCTTTGTTAATTCAATAAAGTTTTATATAAAATATATATACATAATTATATCAACCACGCAAAAAGTTTTCAATAGTTTTTAGCGAAAATATCAAAAAACTAATAAAAATTTGGCAAAACTTTAAAAAACTTAAAAAAACTTAAAAAAACTATTTACAAACTAAAAACTGTGTGATATAATGTTTTCGATTTTAACAAAGGAGATAAATGTTATGAAGTTGATAACAACAGTTGCAGGTATTATTTACAACGAAAAAGGAGAAATTCTATGCACAAAAAGGGACGCAGGCAAGTATGCGTATGTGTCATATAAATGGGAGTTCCCAGGTGGAAAAATGGAGCAGGGCGAAAGCGAAATTAAAACGCTAGAAAGAGAGTTAAGAGAAGAATTGGAAATCAAGGTGGAAATTTTGGACAAATTCTATCAAGTGGAACATGACTATCCAGATTTTCATTTGTCAATGGCACTCTATGAATGCAAAATGCTCAGCCATAACTTTAAAATGAATGTTCATAAGGATATCAAGTGGGTTAAGCCACAAGATATGCTTTCATTCGACTGGGCAGAAGCCGACCTTCCAGTTGCCGAAAAACTTGCTAAGATTAACACCTTGGTTTGCGAATAGAAATACATTTTCAACAAAAAAACACCAATTTTCTTGGTGTTTTTTTGTGTGTTATTTTGTATCTTTTTTTGTAAAATACGAATAATAATCAAGTTTTTTGGACAAAAATTCGTCGTAAAGATTTGTTTTGTAGTCGATAAAGGCAAGCGTGTCATTAAGGCTATCAATTTTCTTTTCAATCTCTTTGCGATGATTAACTAGCATATGCTTACGCTCCAAAATTGTCGACTCGCCGTCTTCGCACAGTTTGATATACTCCTTTATTTCCTGAATGGGAAAGTCGCATTTTTTCAAACATATCAAACTTTTAATCCAGCCAATATCGGTATCATCAAACATCGATAGTTGCTATATTCATCTCGCTTTACATTTGGAATAAGCCTTCGTTGCAATAGTATTTCAAGGTGTCATATTTTAGCCCTGTTAGTTTGCAACATTCTTGCATTGAATACATAATTTTCTCCTAAAAGTTTCAAATTTGCGTCAAAACTACTTAACCGTGAGTAACTCACGAGTTTTAAAATTATATTGGCATTAAAAAAGTGCAATGTAAACAAAAGGAGTAAACACATGAAAAACTTGATTTATTTATTTTTCTTATTCAGGTAATACCGAAAGGCTTGTTGCCGAAACTAACAAACATTTTAACTACGACTGCGTTAGGATTAACAGGGAAGTTCCATATTCGCCCGACTATAATACTTGTGCCTACAAGGAAGCAAAGGACGAGTGGCAAAATCGTGAATTTCCAAAGTTTGTGGGACTAGATAAAGATGTGTTAAACTACGACAGAATTTTGCTGTTTTTCACAATCTGGTGGTACTCTTTCCCAATGGTAATTGGAAGTGTAGCCAAAGCGTTAAAGGGCTATAAAGGCGAAATCATATTGTTTGAAAACAGTTACACAAACGACCTAGCCTATGCCAAGAATTCTTTAAACGACTTCAAAAAAATAGACAAGTTCCTAAATGTTAAGCAAGGACTTTTCAATAAAAATGCCAGCGAACATATAAAATTTATTGAAAATCTCTAAAAAAATACAAAAAATTGCCAAAAAATTGTAAAAAATTTAAAAAAATGAAAATCAATTCGCCAGAAGATGTTAAAAAGTTAAACAGAAGTGAGTTGAAACAACTAGCGGGAGATATTAGAGAAGTGCTTTTTAACAGGCTAACAAAGATTGGTGGACATTGTGGTCCAAACTATGGAATTGTCGAGTGCGAAATTGCCATGCACTATGTTTTCTCATTGCCAAAAGATAAATTTGTGTTTGATGTGTCGCATCAAAGTTATCCACACAAAATGCTAACAGGCAGACGAAAAGGCTACACAGATTATAACTCGTTTGCTAGCGACTCGGGCTACACAAATCCAAGCGAGAGCGAACACGATTTGTTCAATGTTGGACATAAAAAACTATGGCTTAAACAAGGAATTTTATGATAGATACGACCCAGAAAAATTGCTAGAAACTTTGAATATGACGCCAAATCAAATAGTTGACGAGATAAAAAATCTTTTGTAGTAAGGAGAAAAATATGGAAAAACAAACAGCAGGCAGAAAAGGACTTGGAGATATCGCTCCAAAGTTTGCGGAATTGAATGATGATGTGTTGTTCGGCGAAGTGTGGTCAAGAACCGACAAGTTGTCGGCAAGAGATAGAAGCATAATCAATGGCACTTATGATTTTTAGTGCAATTTCATTTATAAAAATAGTGCTTAAAATCCCAGAAGATGTTAAAGATAATAAAATAATTGATAATACATTAAAAATAACTTGTTTTTTATGTAAGATATCACTTTCTTTTTCTTGAATTTTATGAGTCCAAACAACATTATTATATAGTTTTCTTATGTTACTTAAAGATGTTTTATCCATAGTATATTTCTCCATATAAGTGATTATATTATAAATGATAAACTAATACAATATTTCAAAGAGTAGAAAATTTATTAAATAAGTTCAAATTTTTATAAAATGTACTCCTATTCATTTTAAGAGATGACAGGGCTTCGGCTAATGTTATCTCTTTTTTCTTATATTGATTTGCTATTATTGTAAAATTTTTTGGAAGTTTTAGTTTAGGGCGACCTAGGTGTTTGCCTTTTTCTTTTGCTATTCTTATTCCTTCGGCTTGACGCTTTTTTATGTTTTCTCTTTCATTTTCGGCTACAAAAGATAGAATTTGTAAAACTATATCACTTATAAATTTACCGACCAGGTTTTTGCCTTCGGTCCGAGTGTCCAAAAGTGGCATATCTAAAACCTGAATATCAACATTCATATCGTTCACAAGTGTTCGCCATTCATCAATAATCATATCATAATTTCTTCCGAGTCTATCAATGCTTTTGATTATAAGCAAGTCGCCAGATTTAAGTATTTTCTTTAATTTTTGATACTCATTTCTTTCAAAATCCTTACCACTTTGTTTGTCAATAAATATTGTTTTATCATTTAATCCTTGTGTATACATCTCGACAAGTTGTCTATCTATATTTTGTTCTTTTGTGCTAACACGTACATAACCATATTTCATATAATCACCTCTATAGAATTATACCAAACAAAAAAGACTCCCACTTTAAAAGCGGGAGCCTTTTTCTGTCCAAAAAGGTGTACCTTTATACACTCCAACTTTTTATAAAGTTGTTGTGTCTTTAACTATTATTTCATTCTTTGTAAAG